>NZ_JBVHEO010000004.1:0-617785 GCF_055562815.1 Streptomyces sp. NPDC016677
GCCCGGTTACATTCCGAACCCGGAAGCTAAGCCTTACAGCGCCGATGGTACTGCAGGGGGGACCCTGTGGGAGAGTAGGACGCCGCCGAACAATTATTGAAAGGGCTGGACCCGGAACTTCCGTTCCGGGTCCAGCCCTTTTTTGTTGCCTGTCACCTGTCGTTCACGTTCTGCAACGACCATCCCCAGCATGAGTACTGCAGCAATGCTCAGGGCCGCCGGTGTCGGAATCGGTGACGAGGTCGTCGTGCCGGCCTTCGGGAACGTGGAAGTCGCCGAGGCCGTCGCCCTCGCCGGTGCGATGTCGGTCTTCGCGGACATAGATCCGGTGACCTACTGCCTCGATCCCGTCGCCGTCGAGGCGGTCGTGGGTCCGCGGACCGCGGCCGTGGTGGCCGTCCATCGGTTCGGCCGGCCGGCCGACCTGAAACGGCTGCACGACCTGGGACAACGGCACGGACTGCTGGTGTTGCAGGCCGGCGAGCCGGGGGTGCCGTCCGACGAGATAGCGCAGCGCAGGCAGCGGGCCGCATACCTCGATGCGAGGCTCCGAGGCGTGCGCACGCCCGATGGCGGGGACGGGCACACCTACGGCCAGTACGTGGTGCGGGTGCTCGGGAACGGGCGACCGGACCGGGACGCCTTCGCGCGGGCCGTGCGCAGTCGGGGCGTGGAGTGCCGGGTGCCGGTGAAGACGCCCGTGCACCGGCTGCCCGAGTTCCGGCGCTGTGTGCGGTTGCCGGAGACCGAGCGGGCCGCCGACGAGACCCTCGCGTTGCCCGTCGACGCCTCGCTGACCAAGCGGGACATGCAGCGGATCGTCTCCGCGTGCAATGCCCTCGGAGGGCTCCTTCAGACCGCCATGTGAGGTGGTTGGGAGCACGGCTGTGTTCGGGGTATGATCTATTCCGTTGCCGCGAGGGAAACCTCGAAAGCGACAGGCCCCTATAGCTCAGTCGGCAGAGCGTCTCCATGGTAAGGAGAAGGTCAACGGTTCGATTCCGTTTGGGGGCTCAGAAAAGAAAAGGCCCCGCCCAAATGAATGGGCGGGGCCTTTCGCATGTCCCCGGGGAGTTCCAGCCCTAGTCGTTGTGCGGCTCCGGTACACGCATCGCCAGAATCGCCATGTCGTCGGACGGGGCGTCCGACGCGAAACGCTCCACCGCGCGCATGATGCGGGCCGCCACCGCGCCGGCCGTCAGGCCCGTGCAGGTGGTGAGGACATCGGCGAGGCCGTCGTCGCCCAGCATGCGGGCGCCCTCGCGGCGCTCGGTGACGCCGTCCGTGACACAGAGCAGGACGTCGCCCGGATCGAGGGTGACCGTCTGCTCGTACAGCTCCAGGTCCTCTATGACGCCGAGGAGGGGCTGCGGTTCGGCGGCCGGTTCGACCGTGCCGTCCTGGCGGAGGCGGAGAGGGAGCGGGTGGCCGGCGCAGACCACCTTGAGTTCGGCGCCGCCGGCCGCCAAGGGGCGCATCTCGCCGTAGAGGAGGGTGAGGAAGCGGCTGCGCGCCCCCTCGTCGAGGATGGCGGAGTTCAGGCGCTCCAGGACCGCGGGGCCGCTGAGGCCCTCCCGGGCCAGCAGGCGCAGGGCGTGCCGGGCGAGGCCGGTGACCGCCGCCGCGTTCGGACCCGTACCGCAGACGTCGCCGATGGCGAAGCCGTAGGCGCCGTCGCTGATGGGGAACAGGTCGTAGAAGTCGCCGCCGACCTCGTTGCCCTCGCCGGCCGCGCGGTAGATGACCTCGACCTCGACGCCGTCGATCTGCGGCAGCTCCGGCGGCAGGAGGCTGCGCTGGAGGGACTGGCTGATGGCCGTGCGCTCCGAGTAGAGGCGGGCGTTGTCCAGGGCCAGGGCGGCGCGGCGGGAAAGGTCCTCGGCCAGTTCCAGGATCTCCTGGCGGAAGTGCTCGTCGGTGGGCTTGCCCAGGGTCAGCATGCCGATGACGCGGTTGCGGGCGACCAGGGGAAGCACGACCGTCTCGCCGCCGACCGCGGAGGCCGTGGCGAGGGTCGGGCCGATGCCCGGGGTGACCTGGCGGGTGGGGGTGCTGCTGAGGCCGAGGCTGCGCATGGAGCTGCGGAGCGCCGCCTGGTGGGCGATCTCGGCGGGGATGGTCCAGACCCGGGCGCCGGGAGTGGGGACCGGGTCGGGCGGCGGGACCTTGGAGAGGAGGGACTTGATGCCGTCGATCAGCTCCTCGTCCTCGTGCAGGACGTAGGAGAGATACGGCTCCGAGGCCTGGTCGGCGATGGTGTAGACGGCGCACCAGGTGGCGAGGGTCGGGACGGTCATCTGCGCCATCAGGGCGAGCGTCTGGTCGCGGTCCAGGGTGCCGGCGAGGAGGTCGGATGCCTCGACGAGGAAGCTGAGCGAACCGCGGCGCAGGCGCTCCAGTTCACCGAGGCGGGCCGACTCGACGGCCAGGGCGATCCGGTCGGCCGCGAACTGCAGGCGCAGGGCCTCCTCGTTGGTGTAGCGGCCGGGCGCCTCCGCGGCGACGCCGAGGGAGCCGGTGAGGCGGCCCTCGACCTTGAGCGGGACGGTGACGACCGAGCGCATGCCCGTGCCGTTGAGCAGGGGGACGGCGCCCGGTACGGCGGCCAGGTCGTCGTGGACGGCCGGCATGCGGGCCGAGCCGTAGCGGCCGGGTCCCGCCTCCACGGGTACGCGGGCGAAGCGCTGGCGGGCGGAGGGCAGGCCGGTGGAGGCGCGGACCTCCAGTTCCGTCTCGTCGTCCGTGGCCAGCAGCAGGAAGGCGGCGTCGCCGTCGAGCATGTCGCGGGCCCGCTCGGCCGTGCGCTGGAGGAGGCCGTCGAGGTCGTCCGGGGCGGGGGAGCCGATGAAGACCTCGAAGGGGTCGGTGCTCTGGCCCTCGGAGGTGGTGTTCTTGTCGGAGGCGGGGACCCGCAAGGGGGTCTGGAGGACCGCGCGTTCGTGGTCCCGTACGAGGAGGCAGACCGTGGACGGTTCGCCGCCGGTGTCGCGGACCCGCAGGTGGGAGGCGTAGACCGGGGTGACGCGGCCGTTGGCGCCGCGGATGCCGTAGCTGCCCTCCCAGCGGGACAGGCGCAGGGCCTCGACGATGCCGGTGCTGGTGCCCGGGGTGTGCGGCCAGGCGGCGAAGTCGGTCAGCGGTTTGCCGGTGACCTGCTCGGCCTGGTAGCCGAACAGCTCCTCGGCGTCCTCGTTCCAGGCGGTGATGGCGCCGGCCTGGTCGATCTGGACGACGGCGACCCGCACGCGGCCGTCGGCGAGCGGCAGCAGGGCGGCGGGGAGGGCGGGGCCGGCGGCGCGGGTGCCGACGGGGCGCTCGGGCGGGGTGAGCCGGAACCAGACGGTCTTGTGCGTGGGCGTGTAATCGACGCCCCAGCGGTCGGCCAGGGCGGCGCAGAGCTGGAGGCCGCGTCCGCCCTCGCGGTCGGGGCTGCCCATGTCGGCGGGCGACGACTGGAGCGGAACCTCGCGTTCCGGGTAGTGGTCGGCCACCTCGATCCGTACGCCCTCGTCGCTGCGCAGGCAGGCGACGTCGGCGGCGGTGCCCGCGTGCACCACGGCGTTGGTGACGAGTTCGCTGGTCAGCACCACGGCGTCGTCGACGATGTCGGCGTATCCCCAGCCCTGGAGCGTGTCCCGGACGAAGGAGCGGGCGCTCGCGACCGATCGCCCGACGGGCTCGAAGCTGGCGGCCGCACGCGCGGTGATCACAGAACTCCTCGACCCTCTCTGTCCCTGCAGGGCTACGCCGCCGGCCGGGTCGTGCCGCTGCTGCGGCAGGCCTCCCGTCGGCCGGGGTTCCGGGGGCTGTCCCCCCGGCATCAGTCCGGTGGTCATGGTCCGGCCGCCCCTCCGATGCCCGCTCGTCTCGTGCCACCGCCCAGGCCGGACGGAACCGGCACGGCTGGACAGCCGGATGCAAGGTTACTTACCTTCGCCGTCCGGGCGGATGCCGGTCCGCAGTGTTTCCGCCCAGAGGGTGTGCGGACGGTGTGCGAAGCTGCCGAACTGTTATGGCCGGGTTCGGCCGGGGTGAAACACTGGGCAGGCTTGCAGTGACGGTCCCGGCGGAGCGAGTGCCGGGGGCGCGCGGCGGGCAGCAGCCCTGGAAGCGGCCCCGGCGGAACGGCGGGAGCGTGGACAGCACAGGAAGTACCAGGCAGTAACCGGTACGCCGAGACGTGTAACCGGGGCACAGCGGTAACGGTCGACCCCTGCGGGAGGGACACAGTGGAGTCTGGCGCAGCGACGCGGGGCACGAAAACGCGCGCGAAAGGCGGACAGTCCCTGGGCAATCAGGGCAAGAGGCGCAATGGGACCACTGTCGTGGACACGGCCTCCCTGAACCGGCTGCTGGCCGCTCTGGTGACCATGCGGGACGGCAACTTCCGACGGCGCCTGACGGTGTCCGGCGACGGCGTGATGGCGGAGATCGCGGCCGTCTTCAACGAGGTCGCCGACCGCAATCTGCACCTGACCGGTGAGCTGGCGCGGGTGCGGCGGATGGTCGGGCGTGAGGGAAAACTCACGGAGCGGCTGGAGACGGGGGCGTGCGAAGGGGCGTGGGCCACCGCGATCGACAACTCCAACGCGCTGGTCGACGACCTCGTGCGCCCCGTCTCCGAGGTCGGCCGGGTGCTGACGGCGGTCGCCGAGGGCGATCTGTCGCCGCGGATGGAGCTGCGTACGCAGGCGGCGGAGGGGGCCGGGCATCCGCTGCGCGGCGAGTTCCTGAAGGTCGGGCGGACGGTCAACAACCTGGTCGACCAGCTCTCGACGTTCACCGACGAGGTCACGCGGGTGGCCAGCGAGGTGGGCACCGAGGGGAAGCTGGGCGGGCAGGCCCGGGTGCGCGGCATGTCGGGCTCCTGGAAGGACCTCACGGACTCCGTCAACACGATGGCGTACCGGCTGACCGCGCAGGTGCGGGACATCGCGCTGGTGACCACGGCGGTGGCCAAGGGCGATCTGTCGCGCAAGGTCACGGTCGACGTGGCCGGCGAGATGCTGGAGCTGAAGAACACCGTCAACACGATGGTGGACCAGCTGTCCGCCTTCTCGTCCGAGGTGACGCGCGTCGCACGGGAGGTCGGTACCGAGGGTGAGCTGGGCGGACAGGCCCGGGTGCCCGGGGTGGCCGGCGTGTGGAAGGAGCTGACCGACTCCGTCAACACGATGGCCGGGAACCTGACCGCACAGGTGCGCGGGATCGCCGAGGTGACGACGGCGGTCGCCAACGGTGATCTGTCGCGGAAGGTGACCGTGCCGGCCAGGGGCGAGGTCGCGCAGCTCGCCGAGACGATCAACCAGATGACCGAGACGCTGCGGATCTTCGCGGACGAGGTCACGCGCGTGGCCAACGAGGTCGGTGCCGAGGGGCAGCTCGGCGGGCAGGCGAACGTGCCGGGCGCGGCGGGGACCTGGAAGGACCTGACGGACTCCGTGAACACGGTGTTCCGGAACCTGACGACCCAGGTGCGGGACATCGCCGCCGTGACGACAGCCGTGGCCAACGGTGATCTGTCCCAGAAGGTCACGGTGGACGTGGCCGGCGAGATGCTGGAGCTGAAGAACACCGTCAATACGATGGTCGACCAGCTCTCCGCGTTCGGTGCCGAGGTGACGCGCGTCGCGCGCGAGGTCGGGGTCGAGGGCGAGCTGGGCGGGCAGGCGCAGGTGCCGGGGGCGGCGGGGACCTGGAAGGACCTCACCGATTCGGTGAACACCGCGTTCCGCAACCTCACCGGGCAGGTGCGCAACATCGCCCAGGTGACGACGGCGGTGGCGAACGGTGATCTGTCGCAGAAGGTCACGGTCGACGTCTCCGGTGAGATGCTCCAGCTGAAGAACACCGTGAACACGATGGTGGACCAGCTCTCCAGCTTCGCCGACCAGGTGACGCGGATGGCCCGGGACGTGGGCACCGAGGGGCGGCTCGGCGGTCAGGCGCGGGTGGACGGCGTCTCCGGGACCTGGAAGGAGCTGACCGACTCGGTCAACTTCATGGCCGGGAACCTGACGTCCCAGGTGCGGCAGATCGCCCAGGTGACGACGGCCGTGGCGCGCGGTGACCTGTCGCAGAAGATCGACGTGGACGCGCGGGGCGAGATCCTGGAGCTGAAGAACACCATCAACACGATGGTCGATCAGCTGTCGTCGTTCGCCGAACAGGTCACGCGGGTGGCCCGTGAGGTGGGTACGGAAGGACGGCTGGGCGGGCAGGCGCAGGTGCCCGGCGTGGCCGGTGTCTGGCGGGACCTGACCGACTCGGTGAACGGCATGGCCGGGAACCTCACCGCCCAGGTGCGCAACATCGCGCAGGTCGCGACGGCGGTGGCGCGCGGTGACCTGTCGCAGAAGATCACCGTGGACGCGCGGGGCGAGATCCTGGAGCTGAAGAACACGCTGAACACGATGGTGGACCAGCTGTCGTCGTTCGCCCAGGAGGTCACCCGCGTGGCCCGTGAGGTCGGTACGGAGGGCATCCTCGGTGGCCAGGCCGAGGTGCAGGGCGTCTCCGGCACCTGGAAGGACCTCACCCAGTCCGTGAACGGCATGGCGAACAACCTGACGCTCCAGGTGCGCAACATCGCCGAGGTCACGACCGCGGTCGCCAAGGGCGACCTGTCGAAGAAGATCACCGTCGACGCCAAGGGCGAGATCCTGGAGCTGGTCACGACCGTCAACACGATGGTCGACCAGCTGTCGTCCTTCGCGGAGCAGGTCACGCGGGTGGCCCGTGAGGTGGGCACCGAGGGCATCCTCGGCGGGCAGGCGCACGTGCCGGGCATCACCGGCATCTGGAAGGACCTCAGCGGCAACGTCAACCTGATGGCCAAGAACCTGACCGTCCAGGTGCGGAACATCTCGCAGGTGGCCGCCGCCGTGGCCAACGGCGATCTGACGCGGACGGTGACGATCGAGGCGCGCGGCGAGGTCGCGCAGCTGGCCGACACCTTCAACACGATGGTGAAGACGCTGAGTTCCTTCGCCGACCAGGTCACCAAGGTGGCCCGGGAGGTCGGTACGGACGGCATCCTGGGCGGGCAGGCGCACGTACCGGGTGTGGCCGGCACCTGGAAGGACCTCACCGAGTCGGTGAACCAGATGGCGTCCAACCTGACCGGTCAGGTGCGCAACATCGCCATGGTGACCACGGCCATCGCCAAGGGCGACCTCACCAAGAAGATCGACATCGACGCGCGCGGGGAGATCCTGGAGCTCAAGACGACCATCAACACCATGGTCGACCAGCTCTCGTCGTTCGCCGAGGAGGTCACCCGGGTCGCCCGCGAGGTGGGCACCGAGGGCCAGCTGGGCGGGCAGGCACGCGTGCGTGACGTCGACGGCACCTGGCGGGACCTGACGGAATCGGTGAACGAGATGGCCGGGAACCTCACCCGGCAGGTGCGCGCCATCGCGCGCGTGGCGACCGCGGTGACGCGCGGCGACCTGAACCTCAAGATCGACGTGGACGCCTCGGGGGAGATCTCCGAGCTGCAGGACTACATCAACAAGATGATCGCCAACCTGCGCGACACCACGATCGCCAACAAGGAGCAGGACTGGCTCAAGGGCAACCTGGCGCGGATCTCGGCACTGATGCAGGGCCGGCGCGACCTCCAGGACGTCGCCTCGCTGATCATGAGCGAGCTGACGCCGGTGGTCTCCGCGCAGCACGGCGCGTTCTTCCTCGCCATGCCGCTCGTCGACGGGCAGGAGTCGGCCACCGCGGGGGAGGACCAGTACGAGCTGCGGATGCTCGGCTCGTACGGCTACTCGATGGGGTCGATGCCGACCTCGTTCCGGCCGGGGGAGGCGCTGGTAGGGACGGCTGCGCAGGAGAAGCGCACGATCCTGGTGGAGAACGCGCCCAGCGGCTACCTGAAGATCTCCTCCGGGCTCGGTGAGGCGCCGCCCGCGCAGGTGATCGTGTTGCCGGTGCTGTTCGAGGGCAAGGTGCTCGGGGTCATCGAACTGGCGTCGTTCACGCCGTTCACGCAGATCCAGAAGGACTTCCTCAACCAGATCGCCGAAATGATCGCCACCAGCGTCAACACCATCTCGGTCAACACCAAGACCGAGGTGCTGCTGAAGCAGTCGCAGGAGCTGACCGAGCAACTGCGGGACCGGTCGGAGGAGTTGGAGCAGCGGCAGAAGGCGCTCCAGGCGTCCAACGCCGAACTGGAGGAGAAGGCCGAGCTGCTGGCCCAGCAGAACCGTGACATCGAGGTGAAGAACACCGAGATCGAGGAGGCCCGGCAGGTCCTGGAGGAGCGCGCCGAGCAGCTCGCCGTGTCGATGCGCTACAAGAGCGAGTTCCTGGCCAACATGTCGCACGAGCTGCGTACGCCGCTCAACTCGCTGCTGATCCTGGCCAAGCTGCTCGCCGACAACGCCGAGGGGAACCTCTCCCCGAAGCAGGTCGAGTTCGCCGAGACCATCCACGGGGCCGGGTCCGACCTGCTCCAGCTCATCAACGACATCCTGGACCTGTCCAAGGTCGAGGCGGGCAAGATGGACGTCTCGCCGACGCGGATCGCGCTCGTCCAGCTCGTCGACTACGTGGAGGCCACCTTCCGGCCGCTCACCGCCGAGAAGGGCCTCGACCTGTCGGTACGGGTCTCGCCGGAGCTGCCCGCCACGCTGCACACCGACGAGCAGCGGCTGCTCCAGGTGCTGCGCAACCTGCTGTCCAACGCGGTGAAGTTCACCGACTCCGGCTCGGTCGAGCTGGTCATCCGGCCCGCTCGGGACGACGTCCCGCAGCGCATCCGGGAGCAGCTCCTGGAGGCCGGTTCGCTGACCGACCCGGGGGCGGCCCTGATCGCCTTCTCGGTGACCGACACCGGGATCGGCATCGCGGCCGGCAAGATGCGGGTGATCTTCGAGGCGTTCAAGCAGGCCGACGGCACCACCAGCCGCAAGTACGGCGGTACGGGCCTCGGGCTGTCGATCTCCCGGGAGATCGCCCAGCTGCTCGGCGGCGAGATCCACGCCCAGAGCGAGCCGGGCCGCGGTTCGACGTTCACGCTGTACCTGCCGCTGCACCTCAGTGAGCTGCCGCCGCAGGGCTACCAGCAGCCGGCGGCCGCGCTGGAGGCCGGTGACCTGGTGTCGGCGGCCGAGCGGGACGAGGAGGTGCCGGTCGAGACGCCGGCCGAGGTGAAGTCGTACCAGGAGACGCAGAACGGTCCCGCCGCGCTGTTCCGGCGCCGCCGCAGGGCGCTGCCTGAGCTGCCCGAGGCCGAGTTGCGGCCCGCACCGCAGGAGGCCCGGCCGGCCGGGGAGCAGGAGGCGGCGCCGCAGTCGGTCCGGGGCATCCGGTTCGGCGGCGAGAAGGTACTGATCGTCGACGACGACATCCGCAATGTGTTCGCGCTCACCAGCGTCCTGGAGCAGCACGGCCTGTCCGTGCTGTACGCGGAGAACGGGCGTGAGGGCATCGAGGTGCTGGAGCAGCACGAGGACGTCGCGGTGGTGCTGATGGACATCATGATGCCCGAGATGGACGGGTACGCCACGACCACGGCGATCCGCCGGATGCCCCAGTTCGCCGGGCTGCCGATCGTCGCGCTGACCGCCAAGGCGATGAAGGGCGACCGGGAGAAGGCGATCGAGTCCGGCGCCTCCGACTACGTGACCAAGCCGGTCGACCCCGACCATCTGCTGACGGTCATGCAGGAGTGGATGAGGGGAGCCTGAACGGTACGGGTGAGTGGTGCCTCGGGGCACGGACGAAGGGCGCCTCGGCGGTACGGACCAGGGGTGCCTCGGCGGCAGGTCCGGTGGACGTGCGAACGTAGTACCGACGGACCACCGAGGGGCAGGGCGGTAACCTGCGGGCGGCACGCGGAGTCGCTGACTCAGTGTGCCCGAAGCCGTGTAGAGGCACGGGATTCGGGGAACCTTCTGGTCCCCCGCTGCGTTTCTGCTACGTGCACAGTGACATCTCGGTGACAGGGTGTGGCGACAGGCGGGGTGCGGCTACGATGACCGGCACAAGGACGGGCGGCGCAAGGGAGTCGTTCCCAGGGGCGGCACCGGTCGGTGCTTCCCCAAGTCCTGCGGACAGGGGAGGCCCCACGCCGGGGCGAGGAGGGCGGGCCATGGTGCAGAAGGCCAAGATCCTCCTGGTCGATGACCGGCCGGAGAATCTGCTGGCGCTGGAGGCGATCCTCTCGGCGCTCGATCAGACGCTGGTACGGGCATCGTCCGGGGAGGAAGCGCTCAAAGCACTGCTCACGGATGACTTCGCGGTCATTCTGCTGGACGTCCAGATGCCGGGCATGGACGGTTTCGAGACCGCGGCGCACATCAAGCGGCGGGAGCGGACCCGGGACATCCCGATCATCTTCCTCACCGCGATCAACCACGGACCGCACCACACCTTCCGCGGTTACGCGGCCGGCGCGGTGGACTACATCTCCAAGCCGTTCGATCCGTGGGTGCTGCGCGCGAAGGTCTCCGTCTTCGTCGAGCTGTACATGAAGAACTGCCAGCTGCGGGAGCAGGCCTCCCTGCTGCGCCTCCAGTTGGAGGGCGCGGGCGGCAAGTCCGCACCCGGCGAGGCCAAGGAGTCCGCCGGACTGCTCGCCGAGCTGTCGGCGCGGCTGGCGGCCGTCGAGGAGCAGGCCGAGGCGCTCTCCAAACAGCTGGGCGACGAGTCGGCGGACGCCGCGGCGGTGGCCACGGCGGCCCATCTGGAGCGCAAGCTGACCGGGCTGCGGCGGGCGCTGGACGCGCTGGAGCCGGGCTCCGGCGGTCAGACCACGGCCAACTGAGGTCCGGACTCCGACGGTCCGACGATCGAGCTTTGACGACGACGCCCCCGATCGGCGCTCCGACAGCGATGTCCCATGAGGCCGCGTCAGGGTCCGTGGCGAAGGTGTCAGTTCCGGTACCCCGCGAGGGCGACACGAACGGGTGAAGCAGTAGGCACACGTGTCCGCCGCCGTCTCCCCCGGTAACCTCACACCCATGGCCTCACGTCCCTCCGCAGCCAAGAAGCAGCCCGCGAAGAAGGCGGCTCCCGCGAAGGCTCCGGCGAAGAAGGCCGCTGCGAAGAAGGCGCCTCCGAAGAACCCGGGGAAGGCGCCCGCCAAGAAGGCCGCGGTGAAGAAGCCCGCGCCCACACCGGCCCCCAGCCCGACCAGCGGTGTCCTGCGGCTCGTCCGCGCGCTCTGGCTGGGTCTGGCGCACGCCGTCGGCGCCGTCTTCCGCGGCATCGGGCAGGGCGCCAAGAACCTCGACCCGGCCCACCGCAAGGACGGCGTCGCGCTGCTGCTGCTCGCCATCGCGCTGATCGTCGCCGCGGGTACCTGGGCCGACCTGAAGGGCCCGGTCGGCGACCTCGTCGAGATCCTCGTCACCGGCGCCTTCGGCCGGCTCGACCTGCTCGTGCCGCTCCTGGTCGGGGCCATCGCCGTGCGCTTCATCCGGCACCCGGAGAAGCCCGAGGCCAACGGCCGTATCGTGATCGGCCTCTCGGCGCTCGTCATCGGTGTGCTCGGCCAGGTCCACATCGCCTGCGGCTCGCCCGCGCGCGGCGACGGCATGCAGGGGATAAGGGACGCCGGCGGGCTGATCGGCTGGGCGGCGGCGACCCCGCTGTCGTACACCATGACCGATGTGCTGGCCGTGCCGCTGCTGGTGCTGCTCACCGTCTTCGGGCTGCTGGTCGTCACCGCCACGCCCGTCAACGCCGTACCGCAGCGGCTGCGGCAGCTGGGCGTCCGGCTCGGTCTGGTCCGCGAACCGGAGGCGGAGGGGCTCACCGCCGACGAGCGGTACGAGGAGCCGTGGCGCGAGGCGCCGCCCGCCCGGTCCCGCAGGCGCCCGGGGCCCGCCCCGCAGACGTACGACCCCGACACGGCGGAGGAGGAGGCGCTCACCAGGCGCCGTGGCCGGCCCCGGCGGACCGCCGCCGCGCAGGCCGACGGGAACCGCCGGATGGACGCCGTGGACGTCGCCGCCGCGGCCGCCGCCGCACTGGACGGCGCCGTCCTGCACGGCATGCCGCCGTCGCCGCTGGTCGCCGACCTCACCCAGGGGGTGAGCACGGGGGAACGGGAGCAGACGACGTCCACTCCCGTGCCGGCCCCCGCCACCGCCAAGCCGGTCCCGGGGGCCCGCCCCGAGCAGGGCAGGACGCCCAGCGGCGCCGTCCCGGACCTCACCAAGACCCCGCCGGCCCAGGAGCGCGAGCTGCCGCCGCGTGCCGAACAGCTCCAGCTCTCCGGGGACATCACCTACGCCCTGCCGTCGCTGGACCTGCTCACGCGCGGAGGCCCCGGCAAGTCCCGCAGCGCCGCCAACGACGCCATAGTGGAGGCGCTGACCACCGTCTTCACCGAGTTCAAGGTCGACGCCGCGGTCACCGGCTTCACGCGCGGGCCGACGGTCACGCGGTACGTGGTGGAACTCGGCCCGGCCGTGAAGGTCGAGCGGGTCACCGCCCTCACCAAGAACATCGCGTACGCCGTCGCCAGCCCGGACGTGCGGATCATCAGCCCGATCCCCGGCAAGTCCGCCGTCGGCATCGAGATCCCGAACACCGACCGGGAGATGGTCAACCTCGGCGATGTGCTGCGGCTCGCGGAGTCCGCCGAGGACGACGACCCGATGCTGGTCGCCTTCGGCAAGGACGTCGAGGGCGGCTACGTCATGGACTCGCTGGCCAAGATGCCGCACATGCTGGTCGCCGGCGCCACCGGCTCCGGCAAGTCGTCCTGCATCAACTGCCTGATCACGTCGATCATGATGAGGGCGACCCCCGAGGACGTCCGGCTGATCCTGGTCGACCCCAAGCGCGTCGAGCTGACCGCCTACGAGGGCATCCCGCACCTGATCACGCCGATCATCACCAACCCCAAGCGGGCCGCCGAGGCCCTCCAGTGGGTCGTACGGGAGATGGACCTCAGGTACGACGACCTGGCGGCGTACGGGTACCGGCACATCGACGACTTCAACCGCGCGGTGCGCGAGGGCAAGGTCAAGCCGCCCGAGGGGAGCGAACGGGAACTCCAGCCGTACCCGTATCTGCTGGTGATCGTCGACGAGTTGGCCGACCTGATGATGGTCGCGCCGCGGGACGTCGAGGACGCGATCGTGCGGATCACGCAGCTGGCGCGCGCCGCCGGCATCCACCTGGTGCTCGCCACCCAGCGGCCCTCGGTGGACGTCGTCACGGGACTGATCAAGGCGAACGTGCCCTCTCGGCTGGCGTTCGCCACCTCGTCGCTGGCGGACTCGCGGGTCATCCTCGACCAGCCCGGTGCCGAGAAGCTGATCGGCAAGGGCGACGGGCTGTTCCTGCCGATGGGCGCGAACAAACCGACGCGTATGCAGGGCGCCTTCGTGACCGAGGAGGAGGTCGCGGCGGTCGTCCAGCACTGCAAGGACCAGATGGCGCCCGTCTTCCGGGACGACGTCACCGTGGGCACCAAGCAGAAGAAGGAGATCGACGAGGACATCGGCGACGACCTGGACCTGCTGTGCCAGGCGGCCGAGCTGGTGGTCTCCACCCAGTTCGGGTCGACGTCCATGCTCCAGCGCAAGTTGCGGGTCGGCTTCGCCAAGGCGGGGCGGCTGATGGACCTCATGGAGTCGCGGAACATCGTCGGACCGAGCGAAGGCTCAAAGGCCCGTGACGTTCTTGTGAAGCCTGACGAGCTGGACGGCGTGCTGGCCGTGATCCGGGGGGAGTCTGAGGGGTAGGGCCGGGCGGACGCGGGGCGGACGCCGTGACCCATCCGCAATCGATCAGTGGGCAACCGTTTCCCGACGGCATACGTCACATTGACGAAAGCGACGAACAACCGCTCCGTCATCGGTCTGCCGGGCCAGGCCGATGACCGGCCCTAGGGCCGTTCCAGTGGCCATTCCTATGGCGTACAAAGTACGACCGCCCGGTTGCCCCACCCGTTCGTACCCCCCCTAGACTGAACGTCCAGCACAGGCGGCCAACCGCTCGAAAGGTGCCCCCGTGTCCATCGGCAACTCTCCCGGTAACTCTCCTGAAGACGAGCGTCCGTTCGAGGACGTGTCCGACGACGTTCCTGAGGAAGCCCGCCCCTCCATCGGCCATGTCCTGCGGCAGGCGCGGATCACCGCCGGGCTGACCGTCGACGACATCAGCAGTGCCACCCGGGTGCGGATCGCCATTGTGCACGCCATCGAGGCCGACGACTTCGCGCCCTGCGGCGGTGACGTCTACGCCCGAGGGCACATCCGTACGCTGGCCAGGGCCGTCGGTCTCGACCCGGCGCCCCTGCTCGAACAGTTCGCCGCCGAGCGCGGCGGACGTTCCGCACCGACCCCCGCCGCCCCCCTGTTCGAGGCGGAGCGCATCCGTCCCGAGCGGCGCGGGCCCAACTGGACCGCGGCCATGGTCGCCGCGATCGTGGCCGTGATCGGCTTCGTCGGGTTCACCATGGTCAAGGGCGGCGACGACGGCGCCTCCGAGGCCAACGTGGCCGAGGGCTCCACGCCCACCGCGAGCGAGTCCGCCTCCGCGTCCGCCGAGCCCGTGAAGCCCGCCGCCCCCGAACCGACCGACAGCGCCATCGCCGCCGTACCGCAGGACAAGGTGACCGTCCAGGTCAGCGCCACCGAGGGTCGCAGCTGGATCTCGGCCAAGGACCACAACGGCCGGTCGCTCTTCGACGGGACGCTCGATCAGGGCGAGTCCAAGACGTTCCAGGACGACGAGAAGGTGGACCTCGTCCTCGGTGACGCCGGCGCGATCCAGCTCCATGTGAACGGCAAGGAGATCGAGGACGATTTCCAGCCAGGTGCGGTGGAGCGGCTGACCTACACCCAGGGTGATCCACAGGTCGGGTGAAGCGCGGATGAAGGGGCCGGAAAAGGGACCCGGCGAGGCGAGTCAGTGCGGGGTTGGCCAAGATCGGCCAACCCCGTCGACGTGGGCTGTCGGCGGGACGAAGTAGTCTTGAGCCCATGCCTGAAAGCCGCACCGTCGCACTCGTCACCCTTGGCTGCGCCCGTAACGAGGTGGACTCGGAAGAGCTCGCAGGCCGTCTGGAGGCGGACGGCTGGAAGCTCGTCGAGGACGCCGAGGACGCGGACGTCGCCGTGGTGAACACGTGCGGCTTCGTCGAGGCCGCCAAGAAGGACTCCGTCGACGCCCTCCTGGAGGCCAACGACCTCAAGGGCCACGGGAGAACCCAGGCCGTGGTGGCGGTGGGCTGCATGGCCGAGCGGTACGGCAAGGAACTCGCCGAGGCGCTCCCCGAGGCGGACGGGGTGCTCGGCTTCGACGACTACGCCGACATCTCCGACCGGCTGCGGACCATTCTCGGCGGCGGCATCCACGCCGCGCACACCCCGCGCGACCGGCGCAAGCTGCTGCCGATCAGTCCGGCGGAGCGGCAGGGCGCCGGGGCCGCGGTGGCGCTTCCGGGGCACGGAGCGGGGTCGGGGGCTTCGGGTCCGGGTTCGGAGGAGGCGGTCGCGTCCGCGCCCGCGGATCTTCCGGAAGGGCTCGCTCCGGCATCCGGCCCCCGCGCGCCGCTGCGCCGCCGATTGGACGGCGCCCCGGTGGCCTCGGTGAAGCTCGCCTCCGGCTGCGACCGGCGCTGCTCCTTCTGTGCCATCCCCTCCTTCCGAGGCTCCTTCATCTCGCGCCGCCCGAGCGACGTGCTGAACGAGACGCGGTGGCTGGCCGAGCAGGGCGTCAAGGAGGTCATGCTGGTCTCCGAGAACAACACCTCCTACGGCAAGGACCTCGGCGACATCCGGCTGCTGGAGTCCCTGCTGCCGGACCTCGCCGAGGTCGACGGCATCGAGCGGGTCCGCGTCAGCTACCTCCAGCCGGCCGAGATGCGCCCGGGCCTGATCGACGTACTCACCGGCACCCCGAAGGTCGCCCCCTACTTCGACCTCTCCTTCCAGCACTCCGCGCCCGGCGTGCTGCGCGCCATGCGCCGCTTCGGGGACACCGACCGCTTCCTGGAACTGCTCGACACCATCCGGAGCAAGGCGCCCGAGGCGGGCGTGCGCTCCAACTTCATCGTGGGATTCCCCGGTGAGTCCGAGGCCGACCTGGCCGAGCTGGAGCGGTTCCTGAACCACGCCCGGCTGGACGCCATCGGGGTCTTCGGCTACTCCGACGAAGAGGGCACCGAGGCGGCCGGTTACGACGGCAAGCTGGACGAGGACGTGGTCGCCGAGCGGCTGGCGCGGGTCTCCCGGCTGGCGGAGGAACTCGTCTCGCAGCGCGCCGAGGAGCGGGTGGGCTCGACCGTGCGGGTACTCGTGGAGTCCGTGGACTCCTCCGACGGTGAGGACGGCGTGTCCGGGCGGGCCGCGCACCAGGCGCCCGAGACGGACGGCCAGGTGCTGCTCACGAGGGGCGAGGGGCTGGCCGTCGGTCGTATGGTCGACGCGAAGGTGGTCGGCACGGAAGGTGTCGATCTGGTGGCGGAGCCGCTGGAGGGCTCGTTCGGCGACGCTTCGTTCGGTGACGGCCCTGTCGCGTGTACTGAGGAGGCGGGCAGATGACCGGAGTACCGGCGTCCGCGGCGGGAGGCCCCTCCGGCGCGCGGCGGGCCGGCCCGCGTACGGCACCGGGTGGGGCTTCGGGCGGGGCCGCGACTGGGGCTTTGGCCGGGGCTTTGGCAGGGGTGCAGCGCCCCGGTGTGCTGGAGCGCACGGGACAGGGGGCAGGAGTCGGCGGCAGCGGCCGCGGCGACGCCCAGCGGGGCGGTGCGCAGCTGAGCGGCGCGCAACGGGGCGGTGCTCAGCGGAAGATCGTGGCCGCGGCCGTCGATCAGGCGAGTGTCTGGAACGTGGCCAATCTGTTGACGATGCTGCGTCTGGTCCTGGTGCCGGTATTCGTCGCGCTGATGCTCGGCAACGGCGGATACGACCCGGCCTGGCGCTCGTTCGCCTGGGCCGCGTTCGCCATCGCCATGATCACCGACCTCTTCGACGGCCATCTGGCGCGTACGTACAACCTGGTCACCGACTTCGGGAAGATCGCCGACCCCATCGCCGACAAGGCGATCATGGGAGCGGCGCTGATCTGTCTCTCCGCCCTGGGCGACCTGCCGTGGTGGGTCACGGCCGTCATCCTGGGCCGGGAACTCGGGATCACGCTGCTGCGTTTTCTGGTCATCCGGTACGGAGTGATCCCCGCCAGCCGCGGCGGCAAGCTCAAGACCCTCACCCAGGGCGTGGCCGTCGGCATGTATGTGCTGGCGCTGACGGGGCCCCTGGCGACCCTGCGGTTCTGGGTGATGGCCGTGGCGGTCCTTCTGACCGTGGCGACCGGTCTTGACTATGTGAAACAGGCCATTGTGCTGCGCCGACAAGGAATCGCCGAGCGCGAAGCGGCGTCGAGGGAGACGGAGGTTTGAGTTCCGAGGCCGCCGACGTGGTACGACTACTGAAGGTGAGCGGTGCGACCGTCGCGGTCGCCGAGTCACTGACCGGTGGTCTGGTCGCGGCGCAGCTCACCTCGGTACCCGGCGCCTCCAAGGTGTTCCGGGGCTCGGTCACCGCCTACGCCACCGAGCTGAAGCATGACCTGCTCGGGGTCGACGCCGCTCTGCTGGCGGCGCGTGGCGCGGTGGACCCGCAGGTCGCGGTCGAGATGGCGGCAGGCGTACGAAAGGCTCTGGGCGCGGACTGGGGTGTCGCGACAACGGGCGTCGCCGGTCCTGACCCACAGGACGGTCAGGCAGTCGGGACCGTTTTCGTGGCCGTCCACGGCCCGGACGGAGCGGCCACCGGTTCCGCCGCTGGCGGAAAAGTGGAGGCGCTGCGGTTGAACGGTGACCGTGCGGAAATCCGTAGGGAGAGTGTACGGAGCGTACTCGCCCTGCTCTTGAGGGAGCTGGCGGGCGAACAGACCGGGAATGAGCGGGCACAGGATACGGAACAGAACGGGGGGTTTTGATGTTTGCAGCCCTGAGTGAACACGACATCGCTCCCCGCACGGCCGCAGCGCGAGGCGGTACGGTGGGGCGAGAAGGATGCGGCTACGCGGTCCGAGGAGGGAGCCACCGATGATTCTGCTCCGTCGCCTGCTGGGTGACGTGCTGCGTCGGCAGCGCCAGCGCCAGGGCCGTACTCTGCGCGAAGTCTCCTCGTCCGCCCGAGTCTCACTCGGCTATCTCTCCGAGGTGGAGCGGGGGCAGAAGGAGGCTTCCTCCGAACTGCTCTCCGCCATCTGCGACGCGCTGGACGTACGGATGTCCGAGCTCATGCGAGAAGTGAGCGACGAACTGGCCCTCGCCGAGCTGGCCCAGTCCGCCGCGGCCACCCCCAGCCAAACCGTTCCCACGCCGGTGCGTCCCATGCTGGGCTCCGTGTCGGTGACCGGTGTGCCACCGGAACGGGTCACGATCAAGGCGCCCGCCGAAGCGGTGGACGTCGTCGCCGCCTGAGCCGCGCCGCCACTGCCGGGCGGTCGGCGAGGCGAAGAGGAAGTGTGCAGGGCCCCGGCCGCACCTCTCCGGAGAACCAGAGAGGTGCGGCCGGGGTTTTCGCATGGTCGGGGGTGGTGCGTGTGGCTGGTCGCTGTTGAGGGGGGGCTGGGCCTCGGGGTGGCGGGTCGTCGGCGGTTGTCGGGGTGGTGGGCGGTCGGTCGTCGTGCGGGTGCGTTTGCCGGTGATGGGTGCTGCGGTCATCGTGGAGGGACATGGCGGGGGCAGTGGACGGGGGCGGCCCACGGAGGTGCGGATGTACGTCGTGAAGAGCCCGTTGTCGGACGCGGACCTGAAGACCGTGTCGGAGGCGCTGCAGGGCGCCCTGGTCGACCTGGTGGATCTGGCCCTGGTGGCGAAGCAGATCCACTGGAACGTGGTGGGGCCGCGCTTCCGGTCCGTGCACCTTCAGCTCGACGAGGTCGTCAGCACCGCCCGCACACACTCCGACACCGTGGCGGAGCGTGCGGCCGCGCTGGGTGTCCCGCCCGACGGGCGCGCCGCGACCGTGGCCGTCGGCAGCGGGATCGGGGTGACGCCGGAGGGCTGGGTCGACGACTCGGCGGCGGTGGGCGCGATCGTGGTGGCGCTGGGTGCCGTGATCGGACGGATGAGGGAGCGGATCGCGGCCACCGGTGATCCGGATCCCGTGTCGCAGGACCTCTTCATCCAAGTCACCGCCGACCTGGAGAAGCAGCACTGGATGTTCCAGGCCGAGAACGGGTGAGACCGGTCCTTCCGGGGCGTACACGGGGCCTGGAGGTGACGGAGCATGCCGGGACGAATAGCCCGCCGGGGGGCTGCGCTGGGACTGGGAGCGGTGTGGTGGTGGGCGGTGCTGCGGCTGACGCTGACGTCCGACGCCGGTGTGCTGGAAGGAGCGGTCGCTGCGTCGGGGTGGGGGCTGAGTGTGCTGCCGGTGCACTGTGTGGCGCGGCGGAGGGCGGAGGGGGCGGTTCCGGAGGGGCGGTGGCGATGGGCCTGGCGGGAGTGGCGGGAGGGTGGGGGCGGCGACCGGCGCGGCGGTGGGCGCGGTGGTCGGGGACGGTGACGTGGACGGGCGCGGTGGGAGTGGCGTTGCGGGGCGTTCACCTTGACCGGAGCGGCTGTCATCTGCGGGTGCGGGAGCCGTGGCGGCGGGCGGCCGGGGACGTGGGGGACGGGGCCGGGCCCCGCTGGCAGGTGGGGCACCAGTAGGTCGGGCGGTCGCGGGAGCCGTCGCCCTGGTCGGCCACCCGGACCGAGGTGCCGCAGCGCAGGCACGGGCGGAGCGCGCGGCCGTACACGAACAGGTCCGGGTTGCGGCGGCCCGTGGTGTTGCGGACCGGGCGGTCGCGGTTCGCCGCCAGGAGCCGTACGGCGAGGGCGGGCAGGGCGGTGGCGCGGTCGCTGGGCAGGTCGCCGACGGGGAGCCACGGGGTGACGCCGAGCAGGAAGCACAGCTCGCTCTTGTACACGTTGCCGATGCCGGCCAGGTTGCGCTGGTCGAGCAGGGCGTCGCCGAGCGGACGGGCGGGGGCCGCCAGCAGGTTGGCCAGGGCCCGGTCGGGGTTCCAGCCGGGGCCCAGCAGGTCGGGGCCCAGGTGGCCGACGGCCCGGTCCTCGTCGGCGGTACGGAGGAGTTCCAGGACCGGGAGGCGGTAGCCGACGGCGGTGCGGTCGGCGGTGCCGAGCACCACGCGGATCTGGTGGGCGGGACCGCCGCTCCAGCGCCGGCCGGGGGCGAACACCTTCCAGGTGCCGTCCATCCGCAGGTGCGAGTGCAGGGTCAGGCCGCCCTCGATGCGGGTCAGCAGGTGCTTACCGCGCGGGGTGACGTCCAGGACCGTACGGCCGGTGAGGTCGACGGTGGCGTACTGGGGGACGCGGAAGTCGGTGACGGTGAGCACCTTGCCCGCGAGGGCGTCGTGCAGCCGTTTGGCGGCCTGCCAGACCGTGTCTCCTTCGGGCATGGGTCAAGGGTGGCACGGGGAGTACGCGGCGGGGTGGGTGTGCCGGGTGTGCGCAGGGGGTGCGCGCCGAGGCGTGCGGCTCTGCCTCACGCGCGGATCCGCAGGCCCCGGGGGGTGGCGATGAACCCCGCTTCTTCCAGGAGCGAGCCGAACGGGGAGGTCAGCGCGGCGGTGCCGTTGATCCGCTCCACGGTGACCGTGCCGACGGAGCCATCGCGCGCGGCGGTCGCGAGCGCCTCGGTGGCCGCCCGTAGCCGGGCGTCGTCGGTGACGGGGGTGTCGTGATCGGTGGGCCAGGCCAGCAGGGTCTTGCCCCCGCGCTCCATGTAGAGGGCCAGATCCCCGTCGACGAGCACCACCAGGGACCCCGCCTTGCGGCCCGGCTTGTGCCCGGCGCCGGCCGGGGGCTCGGGCCACGGGAGCGCGGCGCCGTACGCGTTGGCCGGGTCGGCGGCGGCCAGGACGGCGGCGCGGGCGGCCGGGGTGGCGGGGCGGTCACGGCGACCGGGGTGGCCGGGGGCGCCGGGGTGCCCAGGGCGGCCGGAGCGGCGGGGGCGCGCGGGACCGTGGGGGAAGCCGTCGCCGTAGGGGCTGCCGGTGCCGCGGGGGCCGCCGGCGCCCGGAGGAACGGGGTCGCCGTAGGTGTCGTAGGCCTCGTAGCCCCCGTGGCCGGCTGCCGGGGCCGGGGCGGCGAAGTCGGTGTCGAGGGCGGGGAAGGGGTCACCGGGGCGCGGGGATCCGCCGTTGGACCAGTCGGGCTCTCCGTCGGCCTCCGGGGCCGTGCGGGGCCCCGTACCGTCCTGGGGCGGGAAGCCGTCGGAGGGGCGTCCCCCGCCGGGCCGGCCGTCGCCGCGCTCGCGGGCGTTCGCGACCGCGCGGAGCCGGTCCACGGCGCCGTCCATCGCGAACTGGGCCGCGCCGAGCCCCTCCACCACGTAGCCGCGCCTGGCCTGGCCGCTCTCCTCGAAGACCGACAGCACCCGGTACGTCGCCGAGAAACCGCCCTCGACGCCCTCCGCCGCGACGGCACCCCGGGTCACCACGCCGTGCCGGTCGAGCAGGGTGCGGGCCAGTGCGTGGGCCCGCACCGTGGGGTCGGCCTCCTGGGCGGGCAGCAGCGACCAGCGGCCCGCGACGGTCGGAGGGCCCGTACGGGAGGCGGGGCGGGCGGCGGCCGTGAGGGAGCCGTAGCGCCCGCGGGGGACTCCGCGTCTGGCGCGGTGTGCGGTGGAGCCCGCGGTGCGGCCCGAGCCGAGGTAGGAGCGCAGGGGAGCGAGCGTGTCGTTGGTCAGCAGTCCGGACCAGGCCAGGTCCCACAGGGCGTCGGCGAGCTGCGGGTCGGTCGCCTCCGGGTGGGTCGTCGCCCGGACCTGGTCGGCGATCTGGCGGAAGAAGAGTCCGTAGCCGCCGGAGAGGGCGTCCAGGACGGACTGGTGGAGGGCCGTCGTCTCCAGGGGGTGCGGTGGGGGCAGGAGGAGCGGGGCCGCGTCGGCGAGGTAGAGGGAGAGCCAGCCGTCCTTGCCGGGGAGCGAGCCGGCCCCCGCCCACACCACCTCGCCGGCGGCGGTCAGCTCGTCGAGCATCGCGGGGCTGTAGTCGGCCACCCGGGACGGAAGGACCAGCTTCTCCAGCGCGGAGGCCGGGACCGAGGCGCCTTGCAGTTGTTCGACCGCGCGCACCAGGCCGTCGATGCCGCGCAGGGTGTGGCCCTTGCCGATGTGCTGCCACTGGGGGAGGAACTGGGCCAGCGCGGGCGGCGGCACCGGCTCCAGCTCGTGCCGCAGCGCGGCCAGGGAGCGACGGCGCAGGCGGCGCAGTACGGCCGCGTCGCACCACTCCTGGCCGATGCCGGCCGGATGGAACTCGCCCTGGACGACCCGGCCCGCCGCCGTCAGCCGTTGCAGCGCGCCGTCGGTGACGGCCACACCGAGACCGAAGCGGGCGGCGGCCGTGGCCGATGTGAACGGGCCGTGGGTGCGGGCGTAGCGCGCCAGGAGGTCGCCGAGCGGGTCCTTCACCGGTTCGGTGAACGCCTCGGGGACACCGACGGGGAGCGCCGTGCCGAGCGCGTCGCGCAGCCGGCCCGCGTCCTCGACCGCCGCCCAGTGGTCGGCGCCCGCGATCCGGACCTTGAGGGCGCGGCGGGCGGCGGCCAGCTCCGGGGCCCACTGCGGCTCGGCGCCGCGTGCGGCCAGTTCGGTGTCCGTGAGCGGGCCGAGGACTCGTAGGAGGTCCGCGACGCCCTCCACGTCCTTGACGCGACGGTCTTCGGTCAGCCATTGCAGCTCTTGTTCCAGCTCGGTCAGCACCTCGGCGTCGAGCAGCTCGCGCAGTTCCGCCTGGCCGAGCAGCTCGGCCAGCAGCCGGGAGTCCAGGGAGAGCGCGGCGGCGCGGCGCTCGGCGAGCGGCGAGTCACCCTCGTAGAGGAACTGGGCCACGTAGCCGAAGAGGAGGGAGCGGGCGAAGGGGGAGGGCTCCGGTGTCGTGACCTCGACCAGACGGACCTTGCGGGATTCCACGTCCCCCATCAGCTCGATGAGTCCGGGGACGTCGAACACGTCCTGGAGGCACTCGCGGACCGCCTCCAGCACGATCGGGAACGAGCCGAACTCGCTCGCCACCTCCAGGAGCTGGGACGCCCGCTGGCGCTGCTGCCACAGGGGGGTGCGCTTGCCGGGGTTGCGGCGTGGCAGCAGGAGCGCGCGGGCCGCGCACTCACGGAACCGGGACGCGAACAGGGCCGACCCGCCGACCTGGTCGGTGACGATCTGGTCGACCTCGCCCTTGTCGAAGAGGATGTCCGCGGCGCCTACGGGGGCCTGGTCGGCGTCGTACTCGGTGCCTGCCTTGCGCGGTTCCTGGTCGAGCAGGTCCAGGCCCATCAGATCGGCGTCCGGCAGGCGCAGCACGATGCCGTCGTCGGCGTGCATGACCTGCGCGTCCATGCCGTACCGCTCGGACAGGCGGGCGCCGAGGGCCAGCGCCCAGGGGGCGTGGACCTGGGCACCGAAGGGGGAGTGGACCACGACCCGCCAGTCGCCCAGCTCGTCGCGGAAGCGTTCGACCACGATGGTGCGGTCGTCGGGGATGTGGCCGCATGCCTCGCGCTGCTCGCCGAGGTAGGTGAGGACGTTGGCCGCGGCGCGGTCGTCCAGGCCGGCGGCGAGCAGGCGCAGCCGGGCGTCCTCCTCGGTGAGCGAGCCGACCTCGCGGAGGAAGGCGCCCAGGGCCCGGCCCAGCTCCAGCGGGCGGCCCAGCTGGTCGCCCTTCCAGAAGGGCAGCCTGCCCGGTACACCGGGGGCCGGGGAGACCAGGACCCGGTCGCGCGTGATGTCCTCGATGCGCCAGGAACTGGTGCCGAGCGTGAAGACGTCGCCCACCCGGGACTCGTACACCATCTCCTCGTCCAGCTCGCCGACCCGGCCGCCGCCCTTCTTCGGGTCGGCTCCGGCGAGGAACACGCCGAAGAGTCCGCGGTCGGGGATCGTGCCGCCCGAGGTGACGGCGAGGCGCTGGGCGCCGGGGCGGCCGGTGACGGTGCCGGCGACCCGGTCCCAGACCACGCGCGGGCGCAGCTCGGCGAAGGCGTCGGACGGGTAGCGGCCCGCGAGCATGTCCAGCACCGCGGTGAACGCCGACTCCGGCAGCGAGGCGAACGGGGCGGCCCGGCGGACCGTGGCCAGCAGGTCGTCGACCTGCCAGGTGTCCAGGGCCGTCATCGCCACGAGCTGCTGGGCGAGAACGTCCAAGGGGTTCGCGGGGATCTTGAGGGACTCGATGGCGCCGGTGCGCATCCGCTCGGTGACCACGGCGGCCTGGACGAGGTCGCCGCGGTACTTCGGGAAGACCACGCCCGTGGAGACGGCGCCGACCTGGTGGCCGGCGCGGCCGACGCGCTGGAGGCCGGAGGCGACGGACGGGGGCGACTCGACCTGGATCACGAGGTCGACCGCGCCCATGTCGATGCCCAGCTCCAGGCTGGAGGTGGCGACCACGGCGGGCAGGCGGCCCGCCTTGAGGTCCTCCTCGACCTGGGAGCGCTGCTCCTTGGAGACCGAGCCGTGGTGGGCGCGGGCGATCACGGGCGGGGCGCCCTGGGCGGCGCCCGAGCCGCCCATCAGCTCGGCGGGGGAGTGGTGCTCGTCCAGGGGGACGCCGGTTTCTCGTTCGTACGCGATCTCGTTGAGTCTGTTGCACAGGCGTTCCGCCAGACGGCGGGAGTTCGCGAAGACGATGGTGGAGCGGTGGGACTGGACGAGGTCCGTGATCCGCTCCTCGACGTGCGGCCAGATCGAGGGGCGCTCCGCGCCGTCGTTGCCGTCGGAGACCGGGGAGCCGCCCAGCTCGCCCAGGTCGTCGACCGGGACGACGACGGAGAGGTCGAACTCCTTGCCGGACGGGGGCTGGACGACTTCGGCCTTGCGGCGCGGGGAGAGGAAACGGGCGACCTCGTCGACGGGGCGGACCGTGGCGGAGAGGCCGATGCGGCGGGCGGGGCGGGGGAGCAACTCGTCGAGCCGCTCCAGGGAGAGTGCCAGGTGGGCGCCGCGCTTGGTGCCGGCGACCGCGTGCACCTCATCGAGGATCACTGTCTCCACGCCGGTCAGGGCGTCGCGGGTGGCCGACGTCAGCATGAGGAAGAGGGACTCGGGGGTGGTGATCAGGATGTCCGGGGGGCGGGTGGACAGCGCGCGGCGTTCGGCGGCCGGGGTGTCGCCGGAGCGGATGCCGACCTTGACCTCGGGTTCGGGCAGGCCCAGGCGGACGGATTCCTGGCGGATGCCGGTCAGCGGGCTGCGCAGGTTGCGTTCCACGTCGACGGCGAGGGCCTTGAGGGGGGAGACGTACAGGACGCGGCAGCGCTTTTTCGGGTCGGCGGGCGGGGGCGTCGAGGCCAGCTGGTCCAGGGCGGCCAGGAAGGCGGCCAACGTCTTGCCGGAGCCGGTGGGGGCGACGACCAGCACGTCCGAGTCCTCCGCGATGGCCTTCCACGCGCCTGCCTGGGCGGCTGTGGGCGCGGAGAAGGCCCCCGTGAACCAACCGCGGGTCGCGGGGGAGAAGCCGTCCAGGGCTCGGTGTGCGGAGCTGACCATGCGTCCATCGTGCACCCGGGCACTGACAATCGGGTCGGACGCGCGTGCCCTCGGCGCCCGTGCGGGTTCGGTGGAGGTGCGCGGAGCGCCCAGGGCGCGGGAGGCGGGGGCGGGGCCGTGGGTGCCGCGCGTTCCCCGGGGGTGAGGAGAATGGGCGCATGGGACACGGTGAGCGGGCACGGCACTGGCGGTTCGCCGCGTTGCCCGGTGTCGATCTGCTGCGGGCCCGGTACATACGGCAGACGTTCGTGCGGCACACGCACGAGCACTTCGTGATCGCGGCCATCTACGGCGGGGTGGAGGTCTTCCACCACGGCGGGGGCGATGTGTACGCGGGGGCCGGCGATCTCGCGCTGGTCAATCCGGACACTCCGCACACCGGTCGGGCGGGGGTGCCGGAGGGGTGGCGGTACGGGGCGGTGTATCCGTCGCCGGAGGTGGTGACGGCGATCGCCGGGGAGACCACCACGTTGCGGGGGACGCCCGGGTTCGTCCGGCCGGTGGTGAACGATCCGTACACCGTGGAGCTGGTGCGGCGGGTGCTGCGGGCCGCCGACGAGGGCGAGGCCCTGGCCGCCGACACGCTGCTGCGGGTGGCCGTGACCCGGTTGCTGCGGCTGAACGGCGGGACGCTGCCCGGGCGGGAAGTACGGTCGGCGGGGGCGCGGGTCGCGGCACGCGCGCGTGGCGTGCTGGAGGAGCGGATGGCCGATCCGCCCGGTCTTGAGGCGCTGGCCGCGGGGCTGGGGACCGGGCCGTTCGCGTTGCTGCGGGCCTTCCGGGACGCCTACGGCATGCCGCCGCACGCCTGGCTGACGGACGCCCGGGTACGTCGTGCGCGGCGGCTGCTGGACGCCGGGACCGCCCCGGCCGAGGCCGCGGCCTTGGTGGGGTTCACGGACCAGCCGCATCTGAACCGGCACTTCACGCGGATCGTGGGCGTTCCGCCGGGGGCCTATCAGCGTGAGCGCAAGAACGTACAAGACGCTCGGCGGTGATCGGTCCTACCGTCCGGGGCGTGGCAGCAGAACAGTCGGTAGTACAAGAGAACGTGACCAAGCCCGACGCGGCCGTCGTGCGGGACGCGCTGGGTGTCGGTGTCGCGGTGGGTCTGTCCGGGTTCGCCTTCGGGGTGACCTCGGCCGGTGGCGGGCTCAGCCTGGCGCAGACCTGCGCGCTCAGTCTTCTGGTGTTCACCGGGGCGTCCCAGTTCGCGCTCGTGGGGGCGCTCGCGGCCGGCGGCAACCCCTTCACGGCCGCGGCCGGGGCTTTCTTCCTGGGGGTGCGCAACGCGTTCTACGGGCTGCGGCTGTCGCAGTTGCTGGCCCTGCCGCGGGCGGTGCGTCCGTTCGCCGCGCAGTGGGTCATCGACGAGACGGCCGCGGTGGCGCTTGCCCAGCCGACGCGGCGGGCGGTGCGGATCGGGTTCACGGTCACGGGCCTCAGCCTCTATGTGCTGTGGAACCTCACCACGCTGCTGGGCGCGCTCGGGGCGGAGGCCATCGGGGACACCGATGCCTGGGGCCTCGACGCGGCCGGGCCCGCGGTGTTCCTGGCGCTGCTCGCCCCGATGCTGAAGACCTCGGTCGAACGGACGGTCGCCGGGCTGGCGGTGGTGCTGGGGCTCGGTCTGCTGCCGGTGCTGCCGGCCGGGACGCCGGTGCTGGTCGCGGCGCTGGCCGCGCCGGCCGTCCTGTGGGCGCGGGGGCGTCGCGGACGGGAGGACGCGCGGTGAGCGTCTGGATCGCGATCGGCTTGACCACGCTGGGGTGCTACGCGGTCAAGCTCGTCGGGCTGCTGGTGCCCGCGGACGCCTTGGAGCGGCCCGTGGTGCGCCGGCTGGCCGCCCTGCTTCCCGTCGCCCTGCTCGCCGCCCTCACCGCGCAGCAGACCTTCGCCGACGGACACGTGCTCGTGCTGGACGCGCGGGCCGCGGGGGTCGCCGCGGCGGCCGTCGCGCTGGTCCTGCGGGCGCCGTTCCTGCTGGTCGTCGGTGTGGCGGTGGCGGTGACCGCGGGCGTACGGGCCCTGGGCGGGTGAGCGGGCTCCGGGTCAGGTGACGGGCCGGCCGTGGGCCTGGAGGGTGCGCAGGGCGCTGATGGCCGCCCAGGGGCGGGCCTCCAGGGCGGCGGCCGGTGCCGAGCCGGGCCGGTGGACCGGCCAGCCGCCGTCGGCCTCCTGCGCGGACGCGAGGAAGTCCAGGGAACGCGCCATCTCGTCGTCGGTGAACCACGCGCGCGCGAGGGAGCGTGGTGTGCGGGCGTAGTCGTGCGGGAGGAGGCGACGCTCGCCGGACGGGCGGCGGGAGTCCGGGTCCAGTACCGCCAGGTGGTGCTCGCGCAGCAGGCGGCCCAGGCGGTCGGCGGTCGCCTCCGCGCGCGGGCGGTCGGGTACGGAGTCCAGGAAGGCCACCGCGGCCTGGATCTCGTAGGGGTCCCGGCCGCACAGTGACTCGGCCCTGAGCCAGCAGAACTCCGTGGCCCGGAAGAGCCAGGCGTGCCACACCCCGCTGCGGTGCAGCAGGCCGACCGCCGGGCCGGTGGCGGTCAGCGCGCCGGGCAGGGCGCCGTCCGGAGTGGAGACGGACGTCAGGTAGCGGCACGTGTGCTCGATGCGCGGTCCGGTGCGGCGTCCGACGGCGTCCAGGACGCGCAACGCGTACACGGTGTGCGGCACTTGGCTGTCCGGACCGCGCAGCGCGGGTTCCAGCGCGTGGCCGTACCCGCCGTCCGGGTTGCGGTAGGCGTCGAGCGCGGTCTCCACCGGGGCCGCGCCGGCGGCCCGGAAGTGGAACGCGAACAGGTGTCGTTCCAGCACGCGCGCGGTGAGCCACATGAACTGCTCGGCGCGGGCCAGCGGGGAGTGTGCCGTGGGCGTCGGGGGGAGCGGGACTGCGGTTTCGGCCATGCGACAGACCGTAGGGCGCGAAGCGGTCCCGGCAGGTGCCGTGGGAAGGGTCCGCACCCGGGGGCGGGATACTGGGGGCATGCGGTTGACGGTCTTCTGGCAGCGGATGGCGGAACATTTCGGTTCGGGCTACGCCGACACCTTCGCGCGCGACCACGTGATGGCGGAGCTGGGCGGGCGCACGGTGAACGAGGCGCTGAACGCCGGCTGGGACGCCAAGGACGTGTGGCAGGTGGTCTGCGAGGTCATGGACGTGCCACAGGAGAAGCGCTGAATCGTCACGAAGATCGCCGGACGGCATCCGGCTGTCGGTGGCATGGGCGAAACTGGGGCCGTGGCATCCACTGACGAGACCGGGCGGGAAGCCCCGCACCCATCCCCGTCCGGCCCGACGCCGCCCGGCGGGCCCGCGGCCGGGCCTGCCGCGGGCATGCCGCGCTGGCTGCCCAGGGCCATGGTGCTGGCCCTCACGCTCTACGCCGCCTTCCAGCTGAGCAGTTGGGCCTTCCACCAGCTCACCGGGCTGCTGATCAACGTTCTCATCGCGTTCTTCCTGGCGCTGGCCATCGAGCCCGCGGTGAGCTGGATGGCCGCGCGCGGCCTGCGCCGGGGGCTGGCCACCTTCCTCGTCTTCCTCGCGGTACTGATCGCCGCGGCGGGGTTCGTCACGCTGCTCGGCTCCATGCTCGCCGGGCAGATCGTCAAGATGGTCGAGGACTTCCCCGAGTACCTCGACTCCGTCATCAACTGGGTCAACGGCCACTTCCACACCGAGCTGAGACGGGTCGACATCCAGGAGGGCCTGCTCCGCTCCGACTGGCTGCGCAACTATGTGCAGAACAGCGCCACCGGGGTCCTGGACGTGTCCGCCCAGGTCCTCGGCGGCCTCTTCCAACTGCTGACGGTCACCCTGTTCGCGTTCTACTTCGCCGCCGACGGCCCACGGCTGCGCCGCGCGCTCTGCTCCGTCCTGCCGCCCGCGCGGCAGGCCGAGGTGCTGCGCGCGTGGGAGATCGCCGTGGACAAGACCGGCGGTTACCTGTACTCGCGCGGTCTGATGGCGCTGATCTCCGGCATAGCGCACTACGTCCTGCTGGAGATCCTGGAGGTGCCCTACGCGCCCGCGCTCGCCGTGTGGGTGGGGCTGGTGTCGCAGTTCATCCCGACCATCGGCACCTACCTCGCGGGCGCCCTGCCGATGCTGATCGCCTTCACGGTGAACCCCTGGTACGCGCTGTGGGTGCTGGGCTTCGTGGTGATCTACCAGCAGTTCGAGAACTACGTGCTGCAGCCCAAGCTGACCTCGAAGACCGTCGACATCCATCCCGCGGTCGCCTTCGGCTCGGTCGTCGCGGGCACCGCGCTCCTCGGCGCCGTCGGCGCCCTGATCGCCATTCCGGCGGTTGCCACGCTCCAGGCGTTCGTGGGGGCGTACATCAAGCGCTACGACGTCACGGACGACCCCCGTGTCCACGGACGCCGGGGCCGGGGGCCGGGGCCGGGAGCGGTCACGCGCGCGCGGCGGCTGTGGGCCAGGTGGTCGGCGGCGGGGCGGCCCGGGAAGGGGTCTTCCTGAGCGGACGGAGGGCTGCGGCGCACCTGTCCCGTGCCATCGCCCTCTCGAAAGGACGGACGATTCCGGGTGCGAGACCGAAGCCATGTCCGTTCAGCTCTCCGCGGTCACGGGTGTGCTCGCCGTCCTGACCACGGTTCCCGGCCCGACATGACCGGTGGTGCCTCGGTTCCCTGGGAGTCCGAGCACTGCTGGAGAGCCGGCGTGGCCGTTCGGTAGCCCGGGACCGGCGCCCCGGTGCGGTGTCGTCCTGACCGGATCCGGGGTCGAGGGCGCCGCCTCCCGGTCCTGAGGACCCGAGTACCGACGGCGCGTGTCCCGCTGGGGCGGCAGCCTTCGGCAGGGACGGGTGGTGCGCTTGACACGAAAATCGAACATCCATTCTTATGGGGGCGTCGGCGGGCTCCCACGGTGGGTGGTTCGTCTGGTTATGGACAGATATGCACCCGAGTTATCCACAGGTCGGACCTGCGTCGGGGCGCATTGTCAGTGGCAGGCGTTAGCGTCTTTGACGTGAAGCGATCGACTCAAGCAAATCGGGTGGAACCCATGGCAGGAACCGACCGCGAGAAGGCGCTGGACGCCGCTCTCGCACAGATTGAACGGCAATTCGGCAAGGGCGCGGTCATGCGCATGGGCGACCGCACCCAGGAGCCCATCGAGGTCATCCCCACCGGGTCGACCGCGCTCGACGTGGCCCTCGGCGTCGGCGGGCTCCCGCGCGGCCGTGTCGTGGAGATCTACGGCCCCGAGTCCTCCGGCAAGACGACCCTGACCCTGCACGCGGTGGCGAACGCGCAGAAGGCCGGCGGCCAGGTCGCCTTCGTGGACGCGGAGCACGCCCTCGACCCCGAGTACGCCAAGAAGCTCGGCGTCGACATCGACAACCTGATCCTCTCCCAGCCGGACAACGGAGAGCAGGCCCTGGAGATCGTGGACATGCTGGTCCGCTCCGGCGCCCTCGACCTCATCGTCATCGACTCCGTCGCCGCGCTCGTCCCGCGTGCGGAGATCGAGGGCGAGATGGGCGACAGCCACGTCGGTCTGCAGGCCCGCCTGATGAGCCAGGCCCTGCGGAAGATCACCAGCGCGCTCAACCAGTCCAAGACCACGGCGATCTTCATCAACCAGCTCCGCGAGAAGATCGGCGTGATGTTCGGCTCCCCGGAGACCACGACGGGTGGCCGCGCGCTGAAGTTCTACGCCTCGGTGCGCATCGACATCCGGCGCATCGAGACGCTGAAGGACGGCACGGAGGCGGTCGGCAACCGCACCCGCTGCAAGGTCGTCAAGAACAAGGTCGCGCCCCCCTTCAAGCAGGCCGAGTTCGACATCCTGTACGGCCAGGGCATCAGCCGCGAGGGCGGCCTGATCGACATGGGCGTGGAGAACGGCTTTGTGCGCAAGGCCGGCGCCTGGTACACGTACGAGGGCGACCAGCTCGGGCAGGGCAAGGAGAACGCCCGTAACTTCCTGAAGGACAACCCCGACCTCGCCAACGAGATCGAGAAGAAGATCAAGGAGAAGCTGGGCGTGGGGGTGCGTCCCGAGGCGCCGGCCGCCGAGCCGGGCAAGGACGCCGCGGCCCCCGCCGATCCGGCTGCAGCGGCAACGACGGTGACGGCGCCCGCTGCCAAGGCCGCCAAGTCCAAGGCCGCGGCTGCCAAGAGCTGACCCATGACGCGACGAACCGACTGGGCCGAGTACGACGCCTACCCGGCCACCCCGGTGCGTCGGCGTGGCCGGGGCGGACCGGGGGGACCGAGCGACGAGGGCTTCGCCGGAACGGGCGAGGACGGACACGGATACGGCGGTGACCTCGTGGAGGCGGCGGCCGACGGTACGGGGCAGGGGCACGGCCGCCGGTTTCCGTACGGTGACCCGTCCTCGTTTGACGGCCGGCCCCCGTACGACGAACCGCCCCCGTACGGCGCCGAGGAGCCGTACGGGGAACACGAGCCCGACGGGGGGCTTGGGCTCGACGGGGACTACGCGCCGGGTGGGCCGTACCGGGACGGGGCGGAGGGCGGCGGGAGCCACGGCGGCGGTCCACGCGGAGTCGGCGGCGGGGCGCGTCGGGGCGAGGGCCGGGCTCGGACCCGGGGTACGGGCGGTTCCCGGGGGCGCCGTGCGCGCGACCGTGGCGACGGGCCCGCAGAGGACGGAGGCGCCACTTCCTCGTCGAGGGCCGAGAAGGGGGAGCCTCCGCGGGACCCGGTCGAGCAGGCACGGGCGATCTGCCTGCGCCTGCTCACCGGGACCCCGCGCACACGCAAGCAACTCGCCGACGCCCTGCGCAAGAAGGAGATCCCGGAGGATGCCGCGGAGGAGGTGCTGTCCCGGTTCGAGGAGGTCGGGCTGATCAACGACAGCGCCTTCGCGGACGCCTGGGTGGAGTCCCGGCACCACGGCCGGGGGCTGGCCCGGCGCGCGCTCGCCCGCGAGCTGCGGACCAAGGGCGTCGACTCGGTCCTCATCGACGAGGCGGTCTCCCAGCTCGACTCCGAGCGGGAGGAGGAGACCGCGCGGGAACTGGTCGCCCGGAAGTTGCGCTCCACCCGCGGGCTCGACCGGGACAAGCGGCTGCGCCGGCTCGCGGGCATGCTGGCCCGCAAGGGCTACTCCGAGGGCATGGCCCTGAGGGTGGTCCGCCAGGCGCTGGAAGAGGAGGGCGAGGACTCAGAGGTCCTCGGGGAATGGGACGGGGACGGGGACACGACGTCGTTCTGACCAGGGTGGGCCGGGGCCCTGGGGGCCGGTACTGCGGCCGTGGGCCGGACACGGCTGATCAAACGGCTGATCACCGGGGGCCCGGCCGCCACCGCACTGCTCTACGGCGAGTCCGGTGCAGCCTGGACCGGTGGGTGCAGCACGGGCAGCCCCGCCGCCCGCCATGCCTGGAAGCCACCGGTCAGATCGGTGGCCCGGCGCAGGCCCAGGCGGTGCAGGGACTCCGCCGCCAGGCTGGAGGCGTACCCCTCGTCGCAGAGCACGACGATCCGCACGTCATGGCCGGTGGCCTCGGGGACGCGGTGGCTGCCTCGGGGGTCCAGCCGCCACTCCAGTTCGTTGCGCTCGATCACCAGGGCGCCGGGGATCAGGCCGTCCCGCTCCCGCAGTGCGGCGTACCGGATGTCGACCAGGAGCGCCTCGCCCGCCTCGGCGGCCCGGTGCGCCTCGCGTGGTCCGATCCGCTCGTAGCCCTGACGCACCCGCTCCAGCAGGGCGTCGATCCCCACCGGCGCGTCGGCCCTGACCGGCCCGCCGCCTCCCACCGGGCACTCGTCCTCCACCGGCCTGCCGTTCCCGACCGGCCTGCCGCCCCCGACCGGCCTGCCGTTCCCGACCGGCCTGCCGCCCCCGACCGGCCTGCCGTTCCCGACCGGCCTGCCGTTCCCGACCGGCCCGTCGTCCTCCGCCGGCCTCTCGACCCCCTCGCGTCCGTCCGAGCCGCTCACTGCCAGTCCTCCGGGCGTTCGACCTGCTCCAGGCGGAGGACGGGGCCGGTGCGGCTGTAGCGGCGCATCAGCGGCAGTGGCGGGTAGTAGGCGTGGACCGAGACGGCGTGCTGGTCCGGGGAGTCGTTGAGCACCTCGTGCACATGGTGCCGGCCGAAGGCACGCCCCTGCCCGGCCGTCAGCCGGCGTTCCCGGTCCACGCCGTCGGCCAGCTCCAGGGTGCGCCAGGCGTGGGTGGGCAGCCGGGCGGCGAGCGCGTTCTCCCTGAGCTCGCCGGCCGCGGTCACGAACGCCCCCACCGAGTCGGCGTGGTCGTGCCAGCCGGTGCCGGTGCCGGGCGGCCAGCCGATCAGCCACGCCTCGCTGCCGGCCGGCCCCTCCAGCCGTACCCAGGTACGGCCCTGGGGATCCAGCGGGAGCGAGGCGATGAGCGCGGTGTCGGCGGCGGCGCGCCGTGCGAAGGCGAGGAGATCGGCCTGGGTGGGCGCCGCGACACGGGCGGGCGAAGGGCCGGCGGAAGAGGAGGAGGGGGAAGACGGGAGGGAAGGGAACGAGACAGACACGGTTACCGTCCGGGAGTTCGCGGGAGCGCGCGGCGGCGTGCGAAACGGCGCGCGCGGGAGAAGGAGGCGAATTCAGCAGGACGGACGACACACGCAGCCTGCATAGCGGACGAGGTCCATATGGACCCTCCGCCACAGGTGCACGTCGGTGTCGGTCATGGTCGGGAGTACACCATGACCGCGCGGACCGGTCAACTCACCGTCACCACGCGGACAGTGCGGTGGCGGTGAGTGGTGTCTCAGCCGGAGGCCGCCGATGCCCGGGCCGCGGATGCCGAGGCCGATGCCGACGCGGCGGGCCCCGCCGCCCCGCCCAGCGCCGCCTCGGCCGCCGTGTACAGGTCGGCCGGGCGGACCCCGTTCAACGCCGTGACCAGGTGGCCGTCGGGCCGCACCAGCAGCACGGTGTGGGCGCCGGCGCCCGGGTAGCTCTCGGCGACGAGCAGTTCGGCGCGGTACGGCAGCGCGGTCACCGCCGCGGCCAGCCGGGGCATGATGCCGGCGGTCACCCAGTGCCTGCGCTCCCACACACCGGTACCCGGCGCGACCAGCACCACCAGCAGCGCTCCGCGCCCCAGCCGGTCCCGCAGCCGGACGAAGGTGCCGTCCTCCGCGGTCACCCGTACGTCGCTGACCTGCTCGCCCGGTGCCGTACCGACCGCGATCTCCCCGTCGAGGTGCGGAGGTGCGAGCGGCGAATCGGTGTACGCCCCCGGCGCACCGAGCGTTCCGCGCCCCAAGTGACCGTCCGTGAGCAACGCGTCGTGCCCCCGGGACGAGCCGGGGACGTACCCGCGCAGTCCGCCACCGCCGCGCAGCAGAGGCAGGGCCTGGTCGGCGGCGCGCAGCCGTGCGGCGACCGCCGTGCGCCGCTCCGCCTGGTAGCTGTCGAGCAGCGCCTCGTTCGGCCCGTGGTGCCAGGCCAGCGCCAGTTTCCAGGCCAGGTTGTCGGCGTCCCGCAGCCCCTCGTCGAGCCCCTGGGTGCCCAGCGCGCCGAGCAGGTGTGCCGCGTCCCCGGCGAGCAGCACGCGGCCGGCACGCCAGCGGCGGGCCAGCCGGTGGTGGACGATGTGGACGCCGGTGTCGAGGAGTTCGTACGCCGGCGCGGTTCCCCCGTGCCAGCCGGCGAGGGTCTCGCGGACGCGGGTGACCAGCAGTTCCGGCGTGACCAGGTCCTTGCCCGGCGGCAGCAGCCAGTCCAGGCGCCACACCCCGTCGGGCAGGGGACGGCCGGTGATCTCGCCGGCCGACGGGCCCGACGTACGCCACGGCGGCGACCGGTGGAGCAACGCTTCTTCACCCCACGGCAGCTCGGTGCGCAGGGCGGCGACGGCGTGCCGTTCCACCGCGGTGCGGCCGGGGAAGCGGATGTCCTGGAGTTTGCGCACGGTGGAGCGCGGGCCGTCGCAGCCGACCAGATAACTGCCGCGCCACCAGGTGCCCTTGGGGCCGCGGGTGTGGGCGGTGACCCCGGAGGGCTCCTGCTCCACGGCGTCGACGCGGCCGTCCACGGCGATCTTCACGTGGGACTCGCGGGCCAGGGCCGTGCGCAGCGCGCCGGTCAGCACGTGCTGGGCGATGTGCAGCGGGGCCGGATCGGCGTCGTCGAAGGTGATCTCGCGCGTCACCTGCCTGCGCCGCATCGACCGCCATCCGGCCCAACGGAAACCGGCCCGGCCGAGCGGCGTGCCCGTGAGCCGTTCCAGGAGGGCGACGGTGTCCTCGGGCAGGACGACGGTGCGCGCGGGGCGGGGTTCCTCCTTGCCCGGTCCCTCGTCGAGGACGACGCAGGGCACCTCCTGCCGGGCCAGGGCCAGGGCGAGCGTGAGCCCGACGGGCCCCGCTCCGACGATGATCACCGGGTCCACGGCGCGGCGCCCCCTGCCCGCTGCGGTGTCCGCCGGGACACAGGTGAACAGGACATTGGAGCAGGGTGCACGATCACAGAACGTATGCAACCCATTGCCGGTGTCCCCGTCAAGCGACGGAGGCAGTGGCGATCATGCCACTGCCTCCGTATCGGCCACGCCGATGGTCGTACTGGTGGTCGAACCGATACTCGCGCTGCCGGCCGTGCTGACGCCCGTACGGCCGGCACTGGCGTCCGTACCGGCCGTACTGGCGTCCGTACCGGCCGTACTGGCGTCCGTACCGGCCGTACTGACGGTCGTATCGACCGGTACTGGCGCCCGTCCCGGCCGTACTGACGCTCGTACGCCGCACAGGTGCTCCGCCGAGGTGACCGGCCGTCAGACCGTCGTGGCCCCGGCGTTCGCCTGGTCGTCGGTCGCCTTGAGGACCGCGCCGGTCGACTTCTTGCCCTGCCGCAGCCGGCGCTCCAGCCAGCTCGCGAAGCTGGTGAGGGCGAAGTTGATCGCGATGTAGATCACCGCCACCACCGTGAAGCTGGCGATGGTGTTGGCGCCGTAGTAGCCGCTCATCGTGTTGGCCGAGGACAGCAGCTCGGGGAAGGTGAGGACGGCGCCGCCGAGGGCGGTGTCCTTCACGATCACGACGAGCTGGCTGACGATGGCCGGCAGCATCGCGGTGACCGCCTGCGGCAGCAGGATCAGCCGCATCAGCTGGCCCTTGCGCAGACCGATCGCCATGGCCGCCTCGGACTGCCCCTTGGGCAGGGTGAGGATGCCCGCCCGGACGATCTCGGCGAGGACCGAGGCGTTGTACAGCACCAGACCCGTGACGACCGCGTACAGCGGACGGTCGTCCGAGCTGACGTCGGTGTACTCGGCGAACAGCGCCAGGCCGAAGATCATCAGGACCAGGACGGGGATGGAGCGGAAGAACTCCACCACGATCCCGGCGGGGATCCGCACCCAGGCGTGGTCCGACAGCCGGGCGATGCCGAACACGGCGCCGAGCGGCAGCGCTATCACCACCGCGAGGGCGGCGGCCTTGAGGGTGTTCTCCAGGCCCGGCCAGATGTACGTCGACCAGGCCTCGGTGCCGGTGAAGAACATCTCCCACTTCGCCCACTCCAGCTGGCCCTTGTCCTGGAGGGTGGTGATGACCCACCAGAGCAGGGCGGCGAGGGCGACCACGAAGACCGCGGTGAGGACGATGTTGCGCCGCTTGGCCCGGGGGCCCTGGGCGTCGTAGAGAACGGAGCTCATCGCTTCACCGCCACCTTCTTGCCCACCCAGCCCAGGATCAGGCCGGTCGGCAGCGTCAGAATCACGAAACCGAGGGCGATGACCGCGGAGATCAGCAGCAGCTGGGCCTCGTTCTCGATCATCTCCTTCATCAGCAGCGCCGCCTCGGCGACACCGATCGCGGCGGCCACCGTGGTGTTCTTGGTGAGCGCGATCAGCACGTTCGCCAGCGGTGTCACCGAGGAACGGAACGCCTGGGGGAGCACCACCAGGCTCAGCACCTGACTGAAGCTCAGGCCGATGGCCCGCGCCGCCTCGGCCTGGCCGACCGGCACCGTGTTGATGCCGGAGCGCAGCGCCTCACAGACGAACGCCGAGGTGTAGAGGATCAGGCCGAGGACGGCGAGCCGGAAGTTGAGCGACTCGAAGTCGCCTTCGGCGCCGAGGTAGACGCCCAGGGTCTGGCTCAGGCCCAGGGACGAGAACAGGATGATGACGGTGAGCGGAATGTTCCGCACGATGTTGACGTACGCGGTGCCGAAACCGCGCATCAGCGGGACCGGGCTGACGCGCATGGCGGCCAGCAGAGTGCCCCAGATCAGGGAGCCGACGGCCGACAGCAGGGTGAGCTGCACCGTCGTCCAGAAGGCTCCCAGCAGGTCGTAGTCTTCCAAGAAGTCGAACACGATCTCCCGCGCTTCCGCGTGTAGGGGTGCCCGGACAGGGCGCGCCGGCCCCCACCCGGGACGGCGCACCCTGTGTCAGGCGCGGCCTCAGCTCTTGATGTCGCCGATCTTCGGCGCGGGCTCGTTCTTGTAGTTCGCGGGACCGAAGTTGTCCTTCACGGCCTTGTCCCAGGCGCCGTCGGAGACCATGGCCTCAAGGGCGGTGTTGATCTTGTCCTTGAGATCGCTGCCCTTCTTGACGCCGATGCCGTAGTTCTCGTTGGTCATCTTGAAGCCGCCGAGCTTGAACTTGCCCTTGAACTGCGACTGGGCGGCGTAACCGGCGAGGATCGAGTCGTCCGTGGTCAGCGCGTCGATGGCGCCGTTCTGCAGGCCGGTCAGACAGGCGGAGTAGGTGGGGTACGGCTGCAGCTGCGCCTTGGGGGCCAGCTTGTCCTTGATGTTCTGCGCGGAGGTCGAGCCGGTGACCGAGCAGAGCTTCTTGCTGTTCAGGTCCTCCTGCGACTTGATGGAGTCGTCGTCGGCACGGACCAGCACGTCCTGGTGCGCGAGCAGGTACGGACCGGCGAAGTCGACCTTCGCGGCGCGCTCGTCGGTGATCGAGTAGGTCGCGGCGATGAAGTCGACGTCACCGCGCTGCAGCATGGTCTCGCGGTCGGCGCTCTTCGACTCCTTCCACTCGATCTGGTCCTCGCTGTAGCCGAGCTTCTTGGCGACGTACGTCGCGACGTCCACGTCGAAGCCCTCGTAGCCGTCCGGCGTCTTCTGGCCGAGGCCCGGCTGGTCGAACTTGATGCCGATGGTGATCTTCTTGCCGCCCCCGGAGGAGCCGCTGTCGTCGCCGTCGTCGGAACCGCAGGCGGTGGCGGACAGGGCGAGGGCGAGCACGGTGGCCGAGGCGGCGGTGACCTTGAGGAGCTTCATGGTGAACATCCTTTGACTGTGTTCAGACGAGCAGATGAGGGCCGTCGAGCGCGGGTGACGTGGACCGGTGACGCGGGAATGCCGGTCGCGTCAGTGGTGCAGGATCTTCGACAGGAAGTCCTTGGCGCGGTCGCTGCGCGGGTTGCTGAAGAACTGGTCCGGCGTGGCTTCTTCGACGATCCGGCCGTCCGCCATGAAGACCACACGGTTGGCCGCCGACCGGGCGAAGCCCATCTCGTGCGTGACCACGATCATCGTCATGCCGTCCCGGGCGAGCTGCTGCATGACCTCGAGGACCTCGTTGATCATCTCCGGGTCGAGCGCCGAGGTCGGCTCGTCGAAGAGCATGACCTTCGGGTCCATGGCCAGCGCCCGGGCGATCGCGACACGCTGCTGCTGGCCGCCGGAGAGCTGGGCCGGGTACTTGTCCGCCTGAGCGCCCACGCCGACCCGGTCGAGCAGGGCGCGCGCCTTCTCCTCGGCCTTCGCCTTGTCGACCTTGCGGACCTTGACCTGGCCCAGGATCACGTTGTCGAGCACCGTCTTGTGCGCGAAGAGGTTGAAGGACTGGAAGACCATGCCGACATCGGCCCGCAGCCGCGCCAGCTCCCTGCCCTCCTGGGGCAGCGGCTTGCCGTCGATCGTGATGGCTCCGGAGTCGATCGTCTCCAGGCGGTTGATGGTGCGGCACAGAGTGGACTTACCGGACCCGGAGGGCCCGATCACCACGACGACCTCGCCGCGGGCGATCGTCAGATCGATGTCCTGGAGCACGTGCAACGCGCCGAAGTGCTTGTTGACATTCTTCAGTACGACCAGGTCGCCGGTCTCGGCCACTTCCTGCTTGGCCACCGATACTTCGGTCATCGCTCTGAGGCTCCGTCCTCCTCGGTTTTGGAGGACAGTAGTGACGCCGCACGACCTGCGTCATTACATCTGAGGGGAATCTGAGCATCACGATCCGATAGCAATCGGACACGTGTCGTAGCACTTGCCGGCAGGGCGCATATCGGCCGGATAACTTCGGGGTCTCCGCAACCGGAACCCCCTTGACGCCGTCCCTGTCCATCAGCGTGACTGCACGGGTACGCGCGCGTGCCGACGCGTTCGTGATCGTTGTACTCGTGCCGAGCGTACGGCGGGTGAACCGAAGGGGGACCGGATGAGACTGCTGCTCGTCGAGGACGACAACCACGTCGCCGCCGCCCTGTCCGCGATCCTGGCCCGCCACGGCTTCGACGTCACCCACGCGCGCAACGGCGAGGAGGCACTGCGCGCACTGGTCCCCGAGAGTGACGGCTTCGGCGTCGTCCTGCTCGACCTCGGCCTGCCCGACCAGGACGGATACGAGGTCTGCGGCAAGATCCGCAAGCGCACCGCCACCCCGGTGATCATGGTGACCGCCCGCTCCGACGTCCGCTCCCGCATCCACGGCCTCAACCTGGGCGCCGACGACTACGTGGTCAAGCCGTACGACACCGGGGAACTGCTGGCCCGTATCCACGCCGTCAGCCGGCGCACCGCCCACGAGGACGCGCCGGGCACGGAGCACGAGGTGCGCCTCGGGGCCGTGCACATCGAGCTGGCCACGCGCCAGGTGCGGGTGGACGGTACGGTCGTCCAGCTCACCCGCAAGGAGTTCGACCTGCTCGCCCTGCTCGCCCAGCGCCCCGGGGTGGTCTTCCGCCGGGAACAGATCATCAGCGAGGTGTGGCGCACCAGCTGGGAGGGGACCGGGCGCACCCTGGAGGTGCACGTCGCCTCCCTGCGCTCCAAGCTGCGCAGGCCGGCGCTGATCGAGACCGTACGCGGCGTCGGCTACCGCCTCGTCGCCCCCACCGCGTAGCGGGTCCGGGTGCGCGCTCGTCTGCTCCCGCTGCTGATCGTCCTGATGGCGGCCGTGCTGCTCGCGTTCGGCGTGCCGCTGGCCGTCAGCGTGGCCCGGGCCGAGCAGCAGGAGGCGGTCGTCGACCGCATCGACGACACGGCACGGTTCGCGGCGCTGGCCCAGTTCGTCGGCGACGCGCCCTCCGGGTCGCGCACCACGCCCACCGAGCGCCTGGAGACCCTGCAGAGCGAGCTGATCAGCTACTACGAGGTCTACGACATCCGGGCGGCCGTCTTCTACACCAATCACATCCCCATGGCCAACGCCCCGACGACCTGGTTCCTCCCCCAGGAGGGCGAGGCGCGGGACGCCTTCGAAGAGGCGCTGCTCAGCCGTCGTAGCCACGACCCCGAGCAGGTGTGGCCGTGGGAGGAGGGCCGGCTCGTGGTCGCCTCACCGGTCATCCGGGACGGCGACGTCGTCGCGGTGGTGGTCACCGACTCGCCCACCGGACCGATGCGGTCGCGGACCCTGAACGGCTGGCTGGTCATCGCCGCAGGCGAGATCGCCGCGATGTTACTGGCCGTCGGCGCCGCCCTCCGGCTCACCGGCTGGGTGCTGCGTCCCGTACGCGTCCTGGACGCCACCACCCACGACATCGCCACCGGACGTCTCAAGTCCCGGGTCGCCCCGTCCGGGGGACCCCCGGAACTGCGGCGCCTGGCCCGCTCGTTCAACGAGATGGCGGACAACGTCGAGGACGTGCTGGAGCAGCAGCGCGCCTTCGTCGCCGACGCCTCCCACCAGCTGCGCAACCCGCTGGCCGCGCTGCTGCTCCGCATCGAGCTGCTCGCCTTCGAGCTGCCCGAGGGCAACGAGGAGATCGCCTCCGTGCAGACCGAGGGCAAGCGCCTGGCCCAGGTGCTGGACGACCTGCTCGACCTGGCGCTGGCCGAGCACGCCGCGCCCGACCTGAGGGTGACCGACGTCGGCGCGCTGGCGTCCGAGCGGGTCGCGGCCTGGTCGCCGACCGCCGCCGCCAAGGGCGTGGTACTGGCCGGCGACTGCCCGCCGACCACCGCCTGGGCGGACCCGGTGGCGCTCTCCAGCGCCCTGGACGCGGTGATCGACAACGCGGTGAAGTTCACGCCCGAGGGCGAGACCGTCCAGGTCACGGTCGCCTCCGACGGCACCGCCGCGACCGTCGTCGTCGCCGACCGCGGCCCCGGTCTGACCGACGAGGAACTCTCCCGCGTCGGCGACCGTTTCTGGCGCAGCGGCCGGCACCAGAACATCAAGGGCTCCGGCCTCGGCCTGTCCATCTGCCGCGCCCTGCTCGCCGCGGGCGGCGGCACGATGAGCTACGGCCACCACCATCCGCACGGGCTGGAGGTGACGGTGTCGGTGCCCAGGCACCAGCCGTGACGAGCAGGGCCGACCGTGACGGTCAGGGCTTGACGGAGGCGTAGTAGCGCCGGGCGCCCTCGTGGAGCTGGAGGGGGTCGGTGTAGATCGCCGTACGCAGGTCGACCAGCTGGGCGGAGTGGACGTGCGCGCCGATGCCGTCCCGGCTCTCGATCACCGTCCGGGTCAGCCACTCGGTGATCCGGGGGTCTGCGTCGTCCCGGGTGATCAGTACGTTGGCCACCGCCATGGTCGCCACCGGGTAGCCGGTCTGCACCAGGGGGTAGGCCGACTCCGGCACGTTGGTGGCCCGGTAGTAGCGCGTGGGACCGGGCTGGTCGTGCAGCTCGGCGACGATCTCCTCCTCGATGGGAACGAACCGGAACGACGGCTTCTTGGCGATCCGCTGCAGTCCGTCGGTGGGCAGTCCGCCCGACCAGAAGAACGCGTCCAGACCGTTCCCCAGCCGCTCCGGCCCGGTGTCGATGCCGTCGGAGGCCGGCGTGATGTCTGACACCGGGTCGATCCCCGCCGCCTGGAGCACCCGGGTGGCGATCAGCCGCACGCCCGAGTCCGGCAGCCCGATGGCCACCCGCTTGCCCCGCAGGTCGGCGACGGACTGGACCGTCGAGTCGGCCGGGACGACGAGCTGTACGTAGTCGTCGTACAACCGCGCCACACCGCGCAGCCGGTCCGCGCCGGGGCGGTCGTCGAACGCGTACGTCTCCACCGCGTCGGCCGCGGCGACCGCGTAGTCGGCCTTGCCGGTCGCCACGCGCGCGACGTTCTCCTGCGACCCCGCGCTGGTGAGCAGCCGCACCTTCAGGCCCGGCATGTCCTCGCGCAGCTCGGTGCGGAGCAGTTCGCCGTACTCGTGGTACACACCCGCGCGCGTGCCGGTGCTGAACGTGATCGTGCCCTTCGGCGGCTTCTCGCCCAGCGGCAGCAGCCACCACAGCAGCAGACCGAGCGCGACGACGGCCGCCGCCGCGCCCTGGAGGACACGGCGTGCGCCGAAACGGGAGAACAGGGTGGGCATGGCCGCGATCCTGCCAGCCCGCATGCGCGCTGACCAGGGCGGTCGGGAGCGGAGGCCGATTGTCACAGGGGGTCGTTACAGTCGGGCGCATGAGTACGTCCTCTGTCCGCCGCCCGAGTTCCTCCGCCGACGGTCGCACGAGCGGGTCCCCCGACGCTTGCAGCAGCGGGTCCCCCGCCGACCTGGTCCGTGCCTTCCACCACGCCTTCGGGCTGGACGTCCGCGACACCCCGGCGCGGGTGGCGCCGGCCCTGGCCGCCCACCGCGGCGAACTGCTCGCCGAGGAGGCCGCCGAGGTCGCCGAGGTCTCCGTCGAGGGCCCGCTCGACCGGCTCGCACACGAGCTGGCCGACGTGGTCTACGTCGCCTACGGCACGGCCCTGGTCCACGGCATCGACCTGGACGCGGTGATCGCCGAGATCCACCGGTCCAACATGACCAAGCTGGGCCCCGACGGCCAGGTCAGCCGCAGAGCCGACGGCAAGGTCCTCAAGGGCGAGCACTACGAGGCCCCGGACGTGGCGGGGGTGCTGCGCCGGCAGGGGTGGACGCCCGACGGCGAGGAGTGACGCCGCACGGCGGGGAGTGACGCCGCACGGCGGGGAGTGACGCCGCACGGCGACGAGTGAGCAGCGCGGCGACCGGGCGGTTCCGGCCTCAGCCGGCCACCGACCGCGACCGTGCGGCCCGCCCCAGCCGACCACGGAGTGACCGAAGCCGGACGGCCCGCCCCGCCCGGCCACGGAGTGACCGAAGCCGGACGGCCCGCCCCGCCCGGCCACGGAGTGACCGAAGCCGGACGGCCCGCCCCGCCCGGCCACGGACCGAGGCCGGACGGCTCGCCTCAGTCGGCCACCGACGCCTCCGCGTCCGCCGTCCGCCGCACCTGCTCGGGCACGTCCGGAAGGCGGTCGGCCTTGCGCCGGTCGTCGCGGCGCCGGGCCAGCCGCGTCGCGACGGACTCGGTGTACCGGGCGGTGAGCGGGCCGAGGATGACCAGGATCAGCACGTACGCCGTCGCCAGCGGGCCGAGGGACGGTTCGATGCCGGCCGACACCGCCAGCCCGGCGATGACGATCGAGAACTCGCCGCGGGCGACCAGCGCGCCGCCCGCCCGCCAGCGCCCCTTGACCGAGATCCCGGCCCGCCGCGCAGCCCAGTACCCCGTCGCGATCTTGGTCAGCGCGGTGAGGACGGCCAGGGCCAGGGCGGGCAGCAGGACCGGCGGGATGCTCGCCGGATCGGTGTGCAGCCCGAAGAAGACGAAGAAGACGGCGGCGAACAGGTCCCGCAGCGGGCTCAGCAGCGTGTGCGCGCCCTCCGCGACCTCCCCGGACAGGGCGATACCCACCAGGAACGCCCCGACCGCCGCCGACACCTGGAGCTGCTGGGCCACGCCCGCGACCAGGATCGTCAGCCCCAGCACGACCAGCAGCAGCTTCTCCGGGTCGTCGCTGGAGACGAACCGGGAGATGACCCGGCCGTAGCGGACCGCCACGAACAGTACGATCCCGGCCGCGCCCAGCGCGATCGCCAGCGTGACGCTGCCCGTCATCAGCCCGGCACCGGCCACCAGCGCCGTGACGATCGGCAGGTACACCGCCATCGCCAGGTCCTCCAGGACCAGCACACTGAGGATCACCGGGGTCTCCCGGTTGCCGACCCGGCCCAGATCGCCGAGCACCTTGGCGATGACACCGGACGACGAGATCCAGGTGACACCGGCCAGCACCACGGCGGCCACCGGACCCCAGCCCATCAACAGCGCCGCGACGGCACCCGGCAGGGCGTTGAACGCGCAGTCCACCAGCCCCGCCGGATAGTGCGACTTCAGGTTGGTGACCAGATCACCGGCGGTGTACTCCAGGCCCAGCATCAGCAGCAGCAGGATGACGCCGATCTCGGCGCCGGTCGCGACGAACTCCTCGCTGGCGCCGAGCGGCAGCAGCCCGCCCTCGCCGAAGGCCAGCCCGGCGAGCAGGTAGAGCGGTATGGGCGAGAGGCCGAAACGCCCGGCGAACCGGCCGAGCAGGCCGAGGCCGAGGATGATGGAACCGAACTCGATCAGCAGTACCGCGGAAGAGTGCACCGGATCACTCCCGCCCGAGTATCGCGGCGGCGGCGTCGACGCCCTCGCGGGTGCCGATGACGATCACGATGTCGCCGCCGATCAGGCGGAAGTCCGGCGCCGGGGAGGGGATGGCCTCGGCATGCCGCAGCACGGCCACGACCGACGCGCCCGTCTCCGTCCGCATCCTGGTGTCGCCCAGCACACGCCCGTTCCAGTGGGAGGTCGCCGACACCTCGATCCGCTCGGCCACCAGCCCGAGCGAGGAGGTGTGCAGCAGGCTCGCGCTCTGGTGCGACGGCTTCAGCGCGTCGATCAGCGCGCCCGCCTCCGAGCCGGTCAGCTTCAGGGACTGGGCGCAGGAGTCGGGGTCGTCGGCCCGGTACACGTTGACCGTGCGGGCGCCGTCACGGTGGGCCACCACCGACAACTGACGGCGTTCACGGGTGACCAGGTCGTACTGGACCCCGATGCCCGGCAGCGGCGTCGCCCTCAGGCGTGGAGCGGACACGTGTCTTCCCCTCGTTCGTTCTCGTGCTGTGCTGCGCCCGGGGCACATGGGTGTCCGGTGGCGCGCCGCCATGCTGTCATCCGCGCGTACGGTGGCGATATGGGTGTCGTGACGGATATACGCAACCGGCCTGGGGTCAGGAGACTGCTCCCGGCGGTGCCGCGAGCAAGATCCGCCAGATCCGCGAGATCCGGAAGGAGCGGGAAGAAGACCGTGTCGCTGTTCTGGCGCATCTTCTCGCTCAACGCCACCGGCCTGGTCCTGGCCACCGCGCTGCTGCTGGGACCGGTGACCGTCTCCACCCCCGTGCTGCCGCACGAGGCGCTGATCCTGCTCGGCGGCCTCGCCGCGCTGCTGATCGGCAACGCGGTCGTCCTGCGGCTCGGACTCACCCCGCTGCGACGGCTGGGCCGTGCCATGTCCACCGCCGACCTGCTGCGCCCCGGGACCCGCCCGGAGGTCTCCGGCCCCGCTGAGGCCGCCGTGCTGATCGCGACGTACAACACCATGCTCGACCGCCTCCAGGCGGAACGCGCCGCCGGGGCCGCACACGCCCTGCACGCCCAGGAACGCGAGCGCCACCGCATCGCCAGGGAACTGCACGACGAGGTCGGCCAGACCCTCACCGCCGTCCTCCTCCAGCTCAAACGGGTCGCCGACCGGGTGCCCGACGGGCTGCGCGACGAGGTGACCCAGACCCAGGAGGCGACCCGGGCCGGACTGGACGAGATCCGCCGCATCGCCCGCCGGCTGCGCCCCGGCGTCCTGGAGGAACTGGGCCTGGCCAGCGCCCTGCGCTCGCTCGCCGCCGAGTTCACCCACCACGGGCTCACCGTCCGCCACCAGGTCCCCGGTGACCTGCCCCCGCTCACCCCGGAGGCGGAACTCGTGCTCTACCGGGTCGCCCAGGAGGGCCTGACCAACACCGCCCGGCACTCCGCCGCCGACCGTGCCGAACTCACCCTGCGCCGGTTCCCCGACGCCGTCGAGCTCCTGGTCCGCGACAACGGCACCGGCATCGGCGGCGCCCCCGAGGGCGCCGGCATCAGCGGCATGCGGGAACGCGCCCTGCTGGTGGGAGCCGACCTCGCCGTGGTACCCGGTCCGGACAGAGGCACGGACGTACGCCTGCGCGTGCCCACCGCTTGCGCCGGCGCCGGTCCCCACGCGCGCGTGCCCACCGCTCCCGGCGGCACCGGCCCGCACGCGCGCGTGACGGCCGGGCCCGCCGGAGCCGACCCCCACGCGCGCGTACCCGGCGCGCCCGGAGACCGACAATGACCGCACCTTCCCCACCGCCCCCGATACGCGTCCTGCTCGCCGACGACCACACCCTGGTACGCCGCGGAGTACGCCTCATACTCGACGGCGAACCCGACCTGACCGTAGTGGCCGAGGCCGGGGACGGCGCCGAGGCGGTCGCGGCGGCCCGGGCCGGCGGCATCGACCTCGCGGTGCTGGACGTCGCCATGCCCCGTATGACCGGCCTCCAGGCGGCCCGCGAACTCTCCCGGCGCCTGCCCGGCCTGCGCATCCTCATCCTGACGATGTACGACAACGAGCAGTACTTCTTCGAGGCGCTCAAGGCGGGTGCCTGCGGCTACGTCCTCAAGTCGGTCGCCGACCGCGACCTCGTGGAGGCATGCCGGGCCGCCGTGCGCGACGAGCCCTTCATCTACCCGGGCGCCGAGCGCGCCCTGGTCCGCGCCTACCTGGACCGCCTGCACCGGGGCGACGGCCTGCCCGCGCGGCCGATCACCGAGCGCGAGGAGGAGATCCTCAAGCTCGTCGCCGAGGGCCACACCTCCAAGGAGATCGGCGAACTCCTCTTCATCAGCGCCAAGACCGTCGAACGCCACCGCGCCAACCTGCTCCAGAAGCTCGGCGTCCGCGACCGCCTGGAGCTGACCCGCTACGCGATCCGCGCGGGTCTGATCGAGCCTTGACCAGCGGATACGGCGGTTGTCCACAGGGTGCCCGGGCCACTGTCGCGGACCGCCTACCCTTATTGCCATGACCAGCATCGACCGGAGCCAGACCGTGGGCGCCCCCCGCACATACGAGGTACGCACCTACGGGTGCCAGATGAACGTCCACGACTCCGAGCGATTGTCCGGTCTGCTGGAGGACGCCGGGTACGTCCGCGCCCCCGAGGGCTCCGACGGCGACGCGGACGTCGTCGTCTTCAACACCTGCGCCGTCCGGGAGAACGCCGACAACAAGCTGTACGGCAACCTCGGCCACCTCGCCCCGAGGAAGGCGAGCCGCCCCGGCATGCAGATCGCGGTCGGCGGCTGTCTGGCCCAGAAGGACCGCGACACCATCGTGAAACGCGCCCCCTGGGTCGACGTCGTCTTCGGCACGCACAACATCGGCAAGCTGCCGGTGCTGCTGGAGCGGGCCCGCGTGCAGGAGGAGGCGCAGGTCGAGATCGCCGAGTCCCTGGAGGCGTTCCCGTCCACCCTGCCCACCCGGCGCGAGAGCGCCTACGCCGCCTGGGTCTCCATCTCCGTCGGCTGCAACAACACGTGCACCTTCTGCATCGTCCCCGCCCTGCGCGGCAAGGAGAAGGACCGCCGCCCCGGCGACATCCTCGCCGAGGTCGAGGCCCTGGTCGCCGAGGGCGTCTCCGAGATCACCCTCCTCGGGCAGAACGTCAACGCGTACGGCTCCGACATCGGCGACCGCGAGGCGTTCAGCAAGCTGCTGCGGGCCTGCGGCACCATCGACGGCCTGGAGCGGGTCCGCTTCACCTCCCCGCACCCGCGCGACTTCACCGACGACGTGATCGCCGCCATGGCCGAGACGCCGAACGTGATGCCGCAGCTGCACATGCCGCTCCAGTCCGGCTCCGACCCGGTGCTCAAGGCGATGCGCCGCTCCTACCGCCAGGAGCGCTTCCTCGGCATCATCGACAAGGTCCGCGCCGCCATTCCGCACGCCGCGATCACCACCGACATCATCGTGGGCTTCCCCGGCGAGACCGAGGAGGACTTCGAGCAGACCCTGCACGTCGTCCGTGAGGCCCGCTTCGCCCAGGCCTTCACCTTCCAGTACTCCAAGCGCCCCGGCACCCCGGCCGCCGAGATGGAGGGCCAGATCCCCAAGAAGGTCGTCCAGGAGCGCTACGAGCGGCTGGTCGCCCTCCAGGAGGAGATCTCCTGGGAGGAGAACAAGAAGCAGGTCGGCCGCACCCTGGAGCTGATGGTCGCCGAGGGCGAGGGCCGCAAGGACGGCACCACCCACCGCCTCTCCGGCCGCGCCCCCGACAACCGCCTGGTCCACTTCACCAAGCCCGACGAGGAGGTCCGCCCCGGCGACGTGGTCACCGTCGAGATCACCTACGCCGCCCCGCACCATCTCCTCGCCGAGGGCGCCGTCCGCGACGTGCGGCGCACCCGCGCGGGCGACGCGTGGGAGAAGCGCAACACCGCGGAGCGGGCCAAGCCCACGGGCGTGCTGCTGGGCCTGCCGAAGATCGGCGTCCCCGAGCCGCTGCCGGTCGCGGCGAGCGGCTGCGGGTGCGACTGACACAGCGGCTGACAGAGCATCTGCCACAACTGCTGACACAGGCGCTGCCACGGGCGCTGTCGTAAGCGCGCGTGCTCGGGAGAGGCGGACGGACCGGACGGGGTACGCTGCCGGTCATGCTTGTCGCCGCCGCCGTCTGCCCCTGCCCGCCCCTCCTGGTCCCCGACGTCGCCGCGGGCGCCGCGCCGGAACTCGACGCGGCCCGCGCCGCGTGCGCGGACGCCCTGGGCGTGCTCGCCGCCGCCCGGCCCGACCGTCTGGTCGTGGTCGGCCCCGCCGAGGGCTCAGGCCCCGAGGCGTACCCGCAGGGCACCCCCGGATCGTTCCGCGGCTTCGGCGTGGACGTGGACGTACGGCTCGGGCCGGGCGGGGACGCCGTGACGCCCGTACGGGAGTTGCCGTACGGGCTCGCCGTCGGCGCCTGGCTGCTGGAGCGGACCGGGTGGCGCGACGCCCCGGTCGAGGGGCTCGGCGTGGGGGAGTCCCTCACCGCCGGGGAGTGCGCCGTCCTGGGTCGGGACATCGGCGCGCGGGCCGGGCGGGTGGCGATGCTCGTGCTGGGGGACGCCAGCGCGTGCCGCACGGTCAAGGCGCCGGGCTACCTCGACGAGCGGGCGGCGCCCTTCGACGCGGCGGCCGCCCGTGCGCTGGGCGCGGCGGACCTGGCGGCCCTGGGGGCCCTGGACCAGGGGCTGGCCCGAGAGCTGAAGGTGTCGGGGCGCGCGCCCTGGCAGGTCCTGGCGGGGGCCGCCGAGGACGCCGATCTCGGCGGCGCGCTGCTGTACGAGGACGCGCCCCACGGGGTCGGGTACGTGGTGGCCGCCTGGTCGTAGCCAGGGCGAACGGGCGCACACGACGGCGGACGGCCGGGAGCCGTTCCGTTCCCCGGCCGTCCGCCGTCGTGTACCCCGCCGGTCAGTGCGCCGGGGGTGTGGGGCCTGCCGTGGGCGTGCCGCCGTCCGGCCCGGCGCCGGGACCGTCCTTGTGCGCGAGGCGGTCCATGGCGTGCTTGGCCTTGCCCGTACCGGACTGGATCCGGTCGCTGTACTTGCCCTTGGTCTTCTCGTCGACGGTCTTCGCCGCCCTGTCGAGCCCGTGCTGGATCTTGTCCCCGTGCTGCTGCGCGAGGTCGGAGACCTTGCCCTTGGCCGGGCCCAGCTTGGCCTTCAAGTTGTCCAGGAGACCCATGGTCCACCTTCCTGCGCGGCTGCGGCTGGTGCGGTCGGCTGTTATGTGCGGGCGCCCTCGCCGGCCTCGCTGTCGACGGCCTCCCCGGCGGACTGCTGCTTGGGGATCTCGACGCCGTCGGTCCCGGCCGCCCCGACGGCAGCCTGTGCCGCGGGCTCCGGCGTCCCGTCGGCCCCGGCGCCGGCCGGCTCCGCGGCGGTGGCCGTTTTCTCGGCCTCGGTCCCGGCGTCCGGTGCCCCGGCCGGTGCCTCGGCGGCCGGGGCCTCCTCCGTCGGCTTCGGCTTCCGAAGAAGCCATGCAAAAACGCCCATATCAACTCCATACGGTACTCTTGCGGGCGAATTCCCGCGTTGCCCGGTGCCTCCGTTCGCGCGGCCCGGGCCGCCGCCTCCGCGTCTTGGGGGCGGGAACCTCGCAACGGGCAACGACCTCGATGACGTGATGTCACGTAACTCGTTCGAGGCCTCGCCGAGAGGTTTGCGAGACTGGGGCGGTGAGCAGTGCACCTCCCGCCCCCCGCGTCATCGCCGTCGTCGGACCGACCGCAGCCGGTAAGTCCGATCTGGGCGTCTTTCTGGCCCAACGGCTCGGCGGCGAAGTCGTCAACGCCGACTCCATGCAGCTCTACCGAGGGATGGACATCGGCACCGCCAAACTGACGCCCGAGGAGCGAGCGGGGGTCCCGCACCATCTCCTGGACATCTGGGACGTGACCGTCACCGCCTCCGTCGCCGAGTACCAGCGCCTCGCCAGGCAGCGGATCGACGCCCTGCTGGCCGAGGGCCGCTGGCCGATCCTGGTCGGCGGCTCCGGCCTCTACGTCCGTGGCGCCGTCGACAAGATGGAGTTCCCCGGCACCGACCCCGAGGTCAGGACCCGGCTGGAGGAGGAGCTGACCCTGCGCGGCTCCGGCGCGCTGCACGCGCGGCTGGCCGTCGCCGACCCGGAGGCCGCGCGCGCCATCCTGCCCAGCAACGGCCGCCGGGTCGTCCGCGCCCTGGAAGTGATCGAGATCACCGGCCGGCCCTTCACCGCCAACCTCCCCGGCCACGACTCCGTCTACGACACCGTGCAGATCGGCGTCGACGTGGCCCGCCCGGAGCTGGACGCCCGGATCGCACGCCGGGTCGACCGGATGTGGGAGGCCGGTCTGGTGGACGAAGTGCGCGCACTCCAGGCGCAGGGGTTGCGCGAAGGGCGTACGGCGTCGCGCGCGCTCGGCTACCAGCAGGTGCTCACGGCGCTCGCCGGTGAAACCACCCTGGAGGAGGCCCGGGACGAGACCGTACGGGCCACCAAACGCTTCGCGCGCCGTCAGGATTCATGGTTCAGGCGCGACCCCCGGGTGCATTGGTTGAGTGGGGCCGTGGCGGACCTCCGGGAACTTCCGCGGCTCGCGCTGTCGTTGGTCGAACGACCGGTTACAGCCTGATCACGTCATGGCATCGGGACGCCCCGGCCGTCATCCAGGCGTCCGGGGGCGTGCCATCATCGAGCTTCGATCGACCAAGTGGAGTCCTAGTGGGGAGGGCGCGTGGCGATGGAGGCCGGCCCTCGTGACACCGCGACGAGCACCGATCACGTCACCGTCGACGGCCCGGAACCGGAGCCGGACGCGGCCCGTCCGGGCCCGGACGGGCTCGACGAGACGCGGGGCGGCGTGACCGCCGACGGACCGGAGCCCGAGGAGATGTACGCGGGCGGCGAGGAGGTCGAGGTCGAGCTGCGTCCGCAGCGGCGACTGCGCCTGTGGCAGCTCGCGCCCATCGTCTGCCTGGCCGCGGTCGGCTCCCTGATGTTCGCCTTCCCGCTCGCCTTCGACTTCGGTGACAGCGGCGCGATGATCGCCATGCTGGGGCTGCTGATCTGCTCCTGCGCGGCCGGCTGGGGCATGATGGCCGCCCGTCGCGTCGGCCACACCTGGCCGGGCCTGCCGCAGCGGGGCTCGGGCCGCCGCCCCGACTGGCGGGTGGTCCTCGCCTACGTGGTCGTGGTCGCCGCCGTCATCGTGCTGGCGGTGTGGCGCGTGGCCCGTCTGCGCGGCTGACGGCGCCCTGTCCGGAGGGCACGCCGGCGCCACCCCGTACGATCGAGGAATGAGCACGCGGATCGCCTTCCTCAAGGGTCACGGCACCGAGAACGACTTCGTGATCGTGCCGGACCCCGAGAACGCCGTCGAGCTGCCGCGGGCCGCCGTCGCCGCCCTGTGCGACCGCCGCGCCGGCATCGGCGGTGACGGGCTGCTGCACGTGGTGCGGTCCGCCGCGCACCCCGAGGCCCGGCACCTGGCGGCCGAGGCCGAGTGGTTCATGGACTACCGCAACGGCGACGGCTCGGTCGCCGAGATGTGCGGCAACGGCGTGCGGGTCTTCGCGCGCTACCTCCAGCACGCCGGGCACGTGACCGAGGGAGACCTCGCCGTCGCCACGCGCGGGGGCGTGAAGAGCGTCCATCTCGCGAAGGACGGTGCCGTCACCGTCGGCATGGGCCGCGCCCTGCTCCCCGACGGCGACGTCACGGTGAGCGTCGGCGAGCGCCACTGGCCCGCGCGGAACGTGAACATGGGCAACCCGCACGCGGTCGCCTTCGTGACCGATCTCGCGCACGCGGGCGACCTGCTCTCCCCGCCGCCGTTCAGCCCGGCCGCCGCCTACCCGGACGGGGTGAACGTCGAGTTCGTGGTCGACCGGGGCCCCGGGCACGTGGCGATGCGCGTCCACGAACGAGGCTCCGGCGAGACCCGCTCCTGCGGCACGGGGGCGTGCGCCGTCGCCGTCGCCGCCGCCCGCCGGGACGGTGTCGACCCGGTCGTGACCGGGACCCCGGCGACGTACACGGTGGACGTTCCCGGCGGCACCCTGGTCATCACCGAGCGGCCCGACGGCGAGATCGAGATGACCGGCCCGGCGGTGATCGTCGCCGAGGGCGAGATCGACGCCGAGTGGTGGACGGGGGCCGCCGTGTGAGCACCAGAGCGATCCTCGACGCCCCGCTCGGAAACGTAAACCTGCCACCCATCGCTCGAATGGGTGATCCGTTTCATGCTCGGCGAGAGGCGGTCGGCCGTACGTGATGGGCTCGATAGCATCAAGCACCGGCCCGGACGGCGGACCGACGTCGTTCCCCGTGCCCCGCCCGACCCGGGGTGGCCCGTCCGCCGGTCGACGCAGCCGGAGGTGCCCATGAACGCGGAGGCCGCGAAACCCGCGAGCCCAGGCCCGGTGACGCCCGCGTCCACCGTCGCCGCCACCCCCACGACGCCCCGCCGCAAGGCCCGCCCCCGGCTCGACCTGCGGCGCCTGGGCCGCGCCGCACTGCTCGGCCCCGGCACCCGCGACCGGCTCCCCGACGCCATCGGCCACGTGGTCGAGGCCCACCGCGCCCACCACCCCGACGCGGCCATCGACCCCCTGCGCCGCGCCTATCTGCTCGCCGAGTCCTCGCACCGCGGCCAGATGCGCAAGAGCGGCGAGCCGTACATCACGCACCCCCTCGCCGTCACCCTCATCCTCGCCGAACTGGGTGCCGAGACCACCACGCTGACCGCCTCCCTCCTGCACGACACCGTCGAGGACACGGAGGTGACCCTCGACCAGGTGGGCGCGGAGTTCGGCGAAGAGGTCCGCTACCTCGTCGACGGCGTCACCAAACTGGAGAAGGTCGACTACGGCGCCGCCGCCGAGCCCGAGACCTTCCGCAAGATGCTCGTCGCCACCGGCAACGACGTCCGCGTGATGTCGATCAAACTCGCCGACCGGCTGCACAACATGCGCACCCTCGGCGTGATGCGCCAGGAGAAGCAGGAACGCATCGCCAAGGTCACCCGGGACGTCCTCATCCCGCTCGCCGAACGGCTCGGCGTCCAGGCGCTCAAGACCGAACTGGAGGACCTCGTCTTCGCGGTCCTGCACCCCGAGGACCACCGGCGCACCAAGGACCTCATCGCCGAGAACGCCGCCCGCCCGGACGACCCGCTCGCCGCGACCGCCGACGAGGTACGGGCCGTGCTGCGCGACGCCGACATCCCGGCGGAGGTCCTGATCCGGCCCCGCCACTTCGTCTCCGTGCACCGCGTGGGCCGCAAACGCGGCCGGCTCGCCCCGACCGACTTCGGCCGCCTGCTGGTCCTGGTGAACGAGGACGCCGACTGCTACGCCGTCCTCGGCGAACTGCACACCTGTATGACGCCGGTGGTCTCGGAGTTCAAGGACTTCATCGCCGTACCGAAGTTCAACCTGTACCAGTCGCTGCACACCGCCGTGGCCCGCGAGGGCGACGGCCAGGTCGTCGAAGTCCTCATCCGCACCCACCAGATGCACAAGGTCGCCGAGGCCGGAGTCGTCGCCCTCGGCAACCCCTACACCGCGCCCGGCGAGGAGCAGTCCGCGGGCGACGGCGAACGCGTCGACCCCACCCGCCCCGGCTGGCTCTCCCGCCTCCTCGACTGGCAGCGGGCGGCCCCCGACCCCGACACCTTCTGGTCCACCCTGCGCGAGGACCTCGCCCAGGACCGTGAGATCACCGTCTTCCGGCCCGACGGCGGCACCCTGGGCCTGCCCGAGGGCGCGACCTGCGTGGACGCCGCCTACGCGCAGTACGGCGAGGACGCGCACGCGTGCATCGGCGCCCGCGTCAACGGGCGGCTGGCGACGCTCAGCACGGTCCTGCGCGACGGCGACACCGTGCAGCTCCTCATGGGGCAGGACCCGGCCTCCGAGCCCTCCCGGGAGTGGCTGGAGCACGCCCACACCCCCGCCGCCCGCATCGCCATCCAACGCTGGCTCACCGCCCACCCGGGGCGCGGTGGCGCCGAGGACGAGGAGCCCGCGCGGCCGGGCACCGACGAGGGGCTGGTCGTCCGGCGCGCCCCGGAGGCACCGGACGGCGGTGCCGACGCCCCCGCCGTCCTGGTCGACCTGCCGGACGTGACCGTACGGCTGGCCGGCTGCTGCACCCCCGTACCGCCCGACGAGGTCACCGGCTTCGCCGTGCGCGGGTCCGTGGTGACCGTGCACCGCGCGGAGTGCGCCGTGGTGGCGCGGATGAAGAGCGCGGGGCGCGCGGAGGTCGGCGTGCGCTGGGGCGACACCGCCGGCGGCCGGGTCACGCTGCTCGCCGAGTCCTTCGTCCGTCCGCATCTCCTGGCCGACCTCACCGAGGCGATGGCCCTGGAGGGCGCCGAGATCGTCTCCGCGACCGTCGAGCCCCCGGACCGGCAGCGCGTGCGCCACACGTACACCGTTCGTCTCCCGGACGTCGCCCACCTGCCCGCCCTGATGCGCGCGATGCGGAACGTGGCGGGTGTGTACGACGTGAGCCGGGCGCAGCAGCCGCAGCCCACGGGCGGCTGACCGGCCGTCGAGGGCTCGACGGTCTGGGGCGCGGTGGTCGGGCCGCGGTGGTCTGGTGGCGCGCGAGGCCGTTCGGGTGCGCCGGGCGCGCGCCGTCGCCGTGGCGTGCGCGGGCGCTGATAGCCGTGGGGGATGCCGCACACTTCCCCCACCTCACGCTCCGGGATCCGGGCGGCGCTGCTCGCGTCGGCCGCCTCGCTGTGTCTGACCGCCGCGAGCGCCCCGCCGGCCCCGCTCGGCATCGGCGACCGCCTCTTCCCGTACCTGGGCAACCCCGGCTACGACGTGCTGGCCTACGACCTCTCCTTCACCTACTCGGGCAGCAACACCGAGCCGCTGCGCGCCGTCACCACCATCGACGCCCGGACCACGGCCGGCCTGGACCGGATCAACCTGGACTTCGCCCACGGCACCGTCGGCTCGGTGGAGGTCGACGGCGAGCCCGCCGCCTTCGCCGCCGCCGGTGAGGACCTGGTGATCACGCCCGGGGAGGCGCCGGCCGAGGGCGACCGGATCCGGATCACCGTGCGGCACAGCAGCGACCCCGCCGACCCCGCAGGACGCGAGGGCGGCTGGGTCCGCACCGCCGACGGCCTCGCCCTGGCCAACCAGGCCGACGCCGCCCACCTGGTCTTCCCCTGCAACGACCACCCTTCCGACAAGGCGTACTTCACCATCAGGGTCACCGCCCCCGACGGCCACACCGCCGTCGCGAACGGGCTGCCGCACGGCCGCTCCCCGGCCGGCGACGCGGCGACCACCTGGACGTACCGCACCCGGCACCCCATGGCGACGGAACTGGCCCAGGTGTCCGTCGGCCGCAGCACGGTGCTGCGCCGCACCGGCCCGCACGGGCTGCCCGTACGGGACGTCGTCCCCACCCGGCACCGCACGGCGCTGGAGCCGTGGCTGCGGAAGACCCCCGGCCAGATCGCCTGGATGGAGGGCAGGGTCGGGCCGTACCCCTTCGAGACGTACGGCCTGCTCGTGGCCGACGCCTCCACCGGGTTCGAACTGGAGACGCAGACGCTCTCCCTCTTCGAGAGGAACCTGTTCACCGAGCGGGTCCACCCGGAGTGGTTCATCGAGTCGATCATGGTGCACGAGCTGGCCCACCAGTGGTTCGGCGACAGCGTCAGCCCGCGCGACTGGTCCGACCTGTGGCTCAGTGAGGGGCACGCCACCTGGTACGAGGCCCTGTACGCCGAAGAGCGCGGCGGTCAGTCGCTGACCGCCCGGATGAAGGCCGCCTACAGCACCTCCGACGACTGGCGCGCCGAAGGCGGACCGCCGGCCGCGCCCAAGGCGCCCGAACCCGGCCGCAAGACGAGCATCTTCCGGCCCAGCGTCTACGACGGCTCCGCGCTGGTTCTCTACGCCCTGCGCCAGGAGATCGGCCGCCCGGCCTTCGAACGCCTCCAACGGAGCTGGGTGAGCCGCCACCGGGACTCCGACGCGACCACCGCCGACTTCGTCCGGCTCGCCGGCGAGGTGGCCGGCCGCGATCTGGGCGGCTTCCTCCACGCCTGGCTCCACGGTGAGCGGACCCCGCCGATGCCCGGTCACCCGGACTGGAAACAGGCCCGGACGACTGCCGCGCCGACGCCCGGGTAATAAGCCAATGACGAGACGCCCCGTGCCGTGCGACCATTTTCCGGTCGGCGCGCGGTACGGGAGGCGGGAATCTCCCCGCCCGCTCACGCGTTGTGACGTATGACCGGCCCGTGGCGCGTTGAGCGCCGCGGTATCCGTTACCGGGTTTCCCAGAGATGTAAGGATCCAATGACCTCCTCTTCTTCCACTTCCCAGGACACCAAGCGCCTCGCGCACACCTATCCCGAGGGTCTTCGGGCCGATGCCCTGATGGAAGAGGACGTCGCCTGGAGCCACGGGAACGACGCGGAGTGGGACGGCGACCAGTTCGACCGCTCCGAGCGCGCGGCACTGCGCCGCGTGGCGGGCCTCTCCACCGAGCTGGAGGACGTCACCGAGGTCGAGTACCGGCAGCTCCGCCTGGAGCGCGTCGTCCTCGTCGGCGTCTGGACCTCGGGCACGGCACGGGACGCGGAGAACTCCCTCGCCGAGCTGGCCGCCCTCGCGGAGACCGCGGGCGCGCTGGTGCTCGACGGCGTGATCCAGCGCCGTGACAAGCCCGACGCGGCCACGTACATCGGCTCCGGCAAGGCGCAGGAGCTGCGCGAGATCGTGCTGGAGACGGGCGCGGACACCGTCATCTGCGACGGTGAGCTGAGCCCCGGCCAGCTGATCCAGCTGGAGAACGTCGCCAAGGTCAAGGTCATCGACCGGACCGCCCTGATCCTCGACATCTTCGCCCAGCACGCCAAGTCCCGCGAGGGCAAGGCGCAGGTGGCGCTCGCGCAGATGCAGTACATGCTGCCGAGGCTGCGCGGCTGGGGTCAGTCGCTGTCCCGGCAGATGGGTGGTGGCCGCGGTGGTCTCGCGACCCGCGGTCCCGGTGAGACCAAGATCGAGACGGACCGGCGCCGGATCCGCGAGAAGATGGCGAAGATGCGCCGTGAGATCGCGGAGATGAAGACCGGCCGCGAGGTCAAGCGCCAGGAGCGCCGGCGCCACAAGGTGCCGTCCGTCGCCATCGCGGGCTACACCAACGCCGGCAAGTCCTCCCTGCTCAACCGCCTCACCGGCGCGGGCGTCCTGGTCGAGAACGCGCTGTTCGCGACCCTGGACCCGACCGTGCGCCGCGCGGAGACGCCGAGCGGGCGGCTGTACACCCTGGCGGACACCGTCGGCTTCGTCCGGCACCTGCCCCACCACCTGGTCGAGGCGTTCCGTTCCACCATGGAGGAGGTCGGCGACTCCGACCTGATCCTGCACGTGGTGGACGGCTCGCACCCGGTCCCGGAGGAGCAGCTCGCCGCCGTGCGCGAGGTGATCAGGGACGTCGGCGCCACTGGCGTACCCGAGATCGTCGTGATCAACAAGGCCGACCTGGCCGACCCGCTGGTACTCCAGCGGCTGCTCCGGGTCGAGAAGCACTCCATCGCCGTCTCCGCCCGCACGGGCCGGGGCATCGAGGAACTGCTCGCGCTGATCGACAACGAGCTGCCCCACCCGTCCGTCGAGATCGAGGCGCTGGTGCCGTACACGCACGGCAAGCTGGTCGCCCGCGCCCACGACGAGGGCGAGGTGCTCTCCGAGGAGCACACCCCGGAGGGCACGCTGCTCAAGGTCCGGGTGCACGAGGAACTCGCGGCGGAACTCACGCCGTACGTTCCGGCGTCGCTCGCCTGATCGCCGTACGGGTCCGGCACGGACCCGGTACGTCGTAGGTCCGAGGGCCCGCCTCCCGCTTCGGCGGTGGGGCGGGCCCTCGGACACGTCGTACGCCGGTGTCGTCGCCACGGGGATGACACCGGGAAGGGGGAGGCCGAGGGGGACGTCGAGGGTGACGCTGCGGGGTGACGCCCCTTCGCCGCGCTCGGCGCGCCCTCACTGTCCGGCAGGCTCCGCGCTGACCGCGTCGTACACGGCCTTTGCCTCCGGGCCGATGGAAGTGCTGGACACCTGCACCGGGTCGCCGTCGGCCCCGGCCGCCACCCAGCCGCCGCCGGACGAACCCGGCACGTCGTACGTCCTGTGCCCCTGCCGGTACCAGAACGCTGTACGCCCGCTCCGGGGAACCTCCGGCGGAACGTCAACGGGCTGCGTCACGGGCAGATCCGGCGGCAGGCCGTAACCCCGTGCGCGATCGGGGGTTGGTAGCGGTGAGGGGTGGCCTGCGGCCCGACCGCGGTCCCTCCCTGAACAGCGGAAGGACAGGAAACCGTGGCCGAATCCGGGTGCGGGGGGTTGGTGTCGACGGGGGACGGGGCGGCGGGGACGGCGGTGCGGGCCGTCCGGGAGGCGCCCTCGGGAATGTACGTGGGCGCACCGAGGCGCCAGCCGGCGCGTGAGACGGCGGCGCGTACCTACGCGCGCGCCCTGCCGGTCGTCCCCGTCCGGGCGCGGGGACTCACTGTCGAGGGCGCGGACGGCCGGCGCTATCTGGACTGTCTCTCCGGTGCCGGAACACTGGCCCTCGGGCACAACCACCCGGTCGTGCTGGAGGCGATCCGCGAGGTGCTCGACTCCGGCGCCCCCTTGCAGGTCCCCGACCTGGCGACACCGGTCAGGGAGGCCTTCGTCGGCGAACTGCTGCGCACCCTGCCGCCCGTTTTCGCCGGGCACGCGCGCGTCCGGTTCTGCGGTCCCGGCGAGACGGACGCGGTGGACACCGCCGTGGCACTCGTCCGCGCCGCGACCGGCCGGACGGGCATCGTCCCGTGCGGTGCGGACAGGCCCGCGTGCGGCCGGGGCGAGTCCGCGCGGCTCGCCGCCTTCGGGGCGGACGCGACACCGGCCGGGATGCTGCTCGCGCCGGTCTCGGACGAGGGACTGCTCCCCTTGTCCGACGACCGGATGCGCCGGATGCGGAAGCTGACCGCCGCGCGGTCCGTCGCGCTGATCGCCGACGAGCGAAGCACGGGCGTCGGCCGGACCGGTGCCTACTGGGCGGTGGACCACGCCGGGGTCGTGCCCGAGGTGATGGTCCTCTCCCGGGCGATCGGCGGCAGCCTGCCGCTGTCCGTCGTCGTCCATCACGAGGACCTCGACCCCGGCGACCTCGGCGCCCCCGCCGGAGCCTTCTGCGGCAATCAGCTCGCCATGGCCGCGGGCACGGCGACCCTGGCCCACGTCCGTGAGAACCGCCTGGCCGAGCACGCGGCCACCCTGGGCGCCGGCCTGCTCGGCCGGCTGCGGGAGCTGACCGGCGTACACCCGTGCGTCGGGGAGGTGCGCGGGCGTGGGCTGATGATCGGGATCGAGTTCGTGCACGCCGAGGAGGACCCGTCCGACGACGGCGCCGGTCGTCCCTGCCGCCGTCCCGCGCCCGGACTCGCCGCCGCCGTCCAGCGGGAATGCCTGCGCCGCGGTCTCATCGTGGGCGTCGGCGGCCGGCCCGCGAACGTCGTCCGGCTGCTGCCACCGCTGACCATCACGGAGGAACAGGCGGCGGCGGTACTCGACCGCCTGGCCGACGCCGTCCGCTCGGTGGCCCGCGGCCACTCCGGTCAGGCCCCGCCCTGCCCGCACCCACGCTGAGCCCGTCTGCGCGACGGCACCCTCGCCGCCGGCTCCGGCGCACGCGCCGTCCCCGCCCGCGTCACATCCCGCGTACATCCCGGCTGCGCGAGCCCGGACCATCCGCCGGACCACCTGTTCGTCCCGCTCCCGGCTTCCTGTCCATTTCGTAGTACTTCCCTACGGAAAAACGTTCGCTCAGAGGACTCGTCGTGATCTCCTTCCCCCCGTCCGAAGACCAAGTCCGCCCGCGGACGTCCGGCACCCCGGGCCACCACGAGTCGGTGCCCAGACAGCAGGTCCCCGCCCGGACGGACCCCTTGGCGCATCCGGACCCCCACACCGCTGCCCAGGCCGCCGCCGTGGAGAACCTGCTGCGCTGCTGGCTCCGGGAGACCGACGTACCCGCCCCGGAGCACGGGGTCCTCCGCGTCCCCCTGCCCGCCAGCGGTACGGCCCTGCTGGTGCCCGTCCGCCACTGGTCACCGACGGGATGGCACCGTTTCGGCGTGCCCTGCCTGGCCGGAGCTGCCCAGCCGGGCCGGCCGGTGGACGCGGTGACCGTCGCCGCGCTGCTCGCCAGGGAGACGCCCGGCGCCACGGCGGCCGACGCCGTCGACCTCGTGGCCCGGGTCGCCGACTCCGTCCGCCGGACCACCGTCTTCGTCCGCGACCGCAGGGAACGGCCCGCCGACGCCCCCGACCTCTTCCTCGCCGCCGAGCAGGCCCTCGTCCACGGCCACCCCCTGCACCCGACACCGAAGAGCCGCGAAGGGCTCACCGAGAGCGAGCTGCGCCGGTACTCACCGGAACTGCGGGGCTCCTTCCCGCTGCACTGGATGGCGGTCGCCCCCTCGGTGCTGCGCACCGACTCCGCCTGGACCGAGCGCGGCCGCCCCGTCACCGGCCCTCGGCTCACCGCCCGGCTGGCCCCCAAGAGCGAGCTGCCGGACCTGCCGGACGGGTACGCCGCCCTGCCCCTGCACCCCTGGCAGGCCCAGGAGATCCGGCGCCGGCCCGAGGCCGAGACCTTGCTGGACGCCGGTCTGCTGCGTGACCTCGGCCCCCGCGGCCTGCCCTGGAGCCCCACGTCCTCCGTACGCACCGTCCACCGCACCGCCGCGCCCGCCATGCTCAAGCTCTCCCTGGGCCTGCACATCACCAACTCACGCCGGGAGAACCTGCGCAAGGAACTGCACCGGGGCGTCGAGGTCCACCGCCTCCTGCGCCGGGGCCTCGCGGCCCGCTGGCAGGCCGCGCACCCGGGGTTCGACATCGTCCGCGACCCGGCCTGGCTCGCCGTGGACGGACCGGACGGCACACCCGTGCGCGGACTGGACGTGGTCATCCGGCACAACCCGTTCCGCCCCTGTGACGACGTCTCCTGCGTCGCCGGGCTCGTCGCGCCCCGCGCCCACACGCCCGCGTCCCGGCTGGCCGAGATCATCCACGGCCTGGCCGCCCGGACCGGACGGTCGCCCGGCGCCGTGGCCGCCGAGTGGTTCCCGCTCTACTTGGAACAGGTCGTCCGCCCCGTCCTCTGGCTGGACGGGGAAGCGGGCATCGCCCTGGAGGCTCACCAGCAGAACACGCTGTTGCTCCTGGACGCCGACGGCCGGCCCGCGGGCGGCCGCTACCGCGACAACCAGGGCTACTACTTCCGGGAGTCCCGCCGCGCCGAACTCGACGCCCGGCTGCCCGGCCTCGGCGAACGGAGCGACACCTTCGTCCCCGACGAGGTGGCCGACGAACGGCTCGCGTACTACCTCGCGATCAACAACGTGCTCGGCCTGGTGGGCGCCTTCGGCTCCCAGCGGCTCGCCGACGAAGGGCTGCTGCTGGACGCCTTCCGCCGCTTCCTGTGCGAGGCCGCGGCGGGGCCGCGCCGGATGCGCAGCTCACTGCCCGGCCGGCTGCTCGACTCGCCTGTCCTGCGCTGCAAGGCCAACCTGCTGACCCGGGTGCGGGGCCTGGACGAACTCGTCGGTCCGGTCGACACCCAGTCCGTCTACGTCACCCTGTCCAACCCCCTGCATCGCTGACCCGTACGAGACAGGAGCGGCACCGTGCCACGCACCGAGGCGAGTATCCAGGTGGCCGCCTGGGGGCCGGCCGACACGCCCGCCGGCGTGTTCCGCCTGCTCCCCGTGCGCCTCGCCCGGGACCTGCGGCTGATCAGCCGCTGGATGAACGATCCGGCGGTCGCCCTCTTCTGGGAACTGGCCGGACCACCGAGCGTGACCGAGTCCCATGTACGCGCCCAGCTCGCCGGGGACGGCGGCAGTGTGCCGTGCCTCGGTGTCCTGGAGGGCAGGCCGATGAGCTACTGGGAGATCTACCGCGCCGACCTCGATCCGCTGGCCCGCCACTGCCCCGTACGGCCCCACGACATCGGCGTCCACCTGCTCATCGGCGCGGCCGCCGACCGGGGGCGCGGTCTTGGCACCACGCTGATCAGGGCCGTCGCCGAGCTGGCGCTGGATTGGCGGCCCTCGTGCACGCGCGTCCTCGCGGAACCGGACGTGCGCAACACCCGCTGCGTCGCCGCGTTCCTCGGCGCCGGTTTCCGGTTCCGCGGCGAGATCGACCTGCCGGCCAAGCGCGCGGCCCTCATGGTCCGGGACCGTGCCCCTCGCCGCTCGCTGTGACGCCAGGGGCACATACGGCGCCGTCCGCTGATGTCCACCACCCCGCGCGCCCTCCTTTCCTCCCCTGCGCCCCTGCCGGGCCGTCCGCGGCCGGGTGCTCCCCGTCGCCTGCTCGCCCGTTTGTCAGTCCCGGGCCGTAGGGTGGTCGCGCTATGACGAAGCCCTCACTTCCCGAACTCCTGCACGCTGCCGTCACTGCCGTCGGCGGCACGGAGCGCCCCGGCCAGGTGGCCATGGCCGAAGCGGTCGCGGAGGCGATCGACGACGGTTCCCATCTGCTGGTCCAGGCCGGCACCGGCACCGGCAAGTCGCTCGGTTACCTCGTGCCCGCGCTCGCGCACGGGGACCGGGTGATCGTGGCGACCGCCACCCTGGCCCTCCAGCGCCAGCTCGTCGAGCGGGACCTGCCGCGTACGGTGGACGCGCTCCACCCGCTGCTGCGCCGCCGCCCGGAGTTCGCGATGCTCAAGGGCCGGTCGAACTACCTCTGTCTGCACCGGCTGCACGAGGGCGTTCCGCAGGACGAGGAGGAGGGCCTCTTCGACCAGTTCGAGGCGGCCGCCCCCACCAGCAGGCTGGGCCAGGACCTGCTGCGGATGCGCGACTGGGCGGACGAGACCGAGACCGGCGACCGCGACGACCTCACGCCCGGTGTGTCGGACCGGGCCTGGTCCCAGGTGTCGGTGTCGTCGCGGGAGTGCCTGGGCGCCACGAAGTGCGCCTACGGCGCCGAGTGCTTCGCGGAGATGGCCCGGGAGCGCGCCAAGCTCGCCGAGGTCGTCGTCACCAACCACGCGCTGCTCGCCATCGACGCCATCGAGGGCGCCCCGGTCCTCCCGCAGCACGAGGTGCTGATCGTCGACGAGGCGCACGAGCTGGTCTCCCGGGTCACCGGCGTCGCCACCGGCGAACTCACCCCGGGCCAGGTCAACCGTGCGGTGCGGCGCGCCGCGAAGCTTGTCAACGAGAAGGCCGCCGACCAGCTCCAGACCGCCTCGGAGGGCTTCGAACGGCTGATGGAGCTGGCCCTGCCCGGCCGCCTGGAGGAGGTCCCGGAGGACCTCGGCTACGCGCTGATGGCCCTGCGCGACGCGTGCCGCACGGTGATTTCCGCGATCGGCGCCACCCGCGACAAGTCCGTGCAGGACGAGGACGCGGTACGCAAACAGGCCCTCGCCTCCGTGGAATCCGTGCACGACGTGGCGGAGCGGATCGTGAACGGCTCCGAGTGGGACGTCGTCTGGTACGAGCGGCACGACCGCTTCGGCGCCTCGCTGCGGGTCGCTCCGATGTCCGTCGCGGGCCTGCTGCGGGAGAAGCTCTTCGCCGACCGCTCGGTGGTGCTGACCTCGGCGACCCTGAAGCTGGGCGGCGATTTCAACGGGGTCGGCGCCTCGCTCGGCCTGGCCCCCGAGGGCACCGAGGGCGAGGACGTCCCGCAGTGGAAGGGCGTCGACGTCGGCTCGCCCTTCGACTATCCCCGGCAGGGCATCCTGTACGTCGCCAAGCACCTGGCGCGTCCCGCGCGGGACGGCGACCGCGGCGACATGCTCGACGAGCTGACGGAGCTGATCCAGGCGGCGGGCGGCCGGACGCTCGGGCTGTTCTCGTCGATGCGGGCGGCGCAGCTGGCCGCCGAGGAGCTGCGGGCGCGGATTCCCGAGTTCCCGATCCTGCTCCAGGGCGAGGAGACGCTCGGCGAGCTGATCAAGAACTTCGCGGGCGATCCGAAGACCTGCCTGTTCGGCACCCTCTCCCTCTGGCAGGGCGTCGACGTGCCCGGCCCCAGCTGCCAGCTGGTCGTCATGGACAAGATTCCGTTCCCGCGCCCGGACGACCCGTTGATGAGCGCCCGGCAGAAGGCGGTGGAGGAGGGCGGCGGCAACGGCTTCATGGCGGTGGCCGCCACCCACGCGGCCCTGCTCATGGCCCAGGGCGCGGGCCGGCTGGTCCGGGCTTCCGGTGACCGCGGCGTGGTCGCCGTACTGGACCCGCGTCTGGCCACGGCCCGGTACGGGAGCTATCTGAAGGCGTCACTGCCCGACTTCTGGTACACCACGGACCGTAATCAGGCCCGGAAGTCGCTGGCGGCCATCGACGCGGCGGCGCGACAGGCGGAAGCGGAAGCGGAGGCCGGGTGATCGGTGGGTGGCCTGGCGCGGACGCCCCGCCGGGCCACCCACCGATGCGCAAGCCGCGGCCACCGGGGTCTCGGGACAGCACAGGGCCCCGGAACCGGCGCAGGGGTCCCGGGGCCCGGTCAGGACGGCGGGGCCCTCAGTGGCCCGCCCGCCGTGGCACTCAGACGCGGCGCAGAACGGCCACCACCTTGCCGAGGATGGTCGCGTCGTCGCCGGGGATCGGCTCGTACGCCGAGTTGTGCGGGAGCAGCCAGACGTGGCCGTCCTCACGCTTGAAGCGCTTCACCGTGGCCTCGCCGTCGAGCATCGCGGCCACGATGTCGCCGTTCTCCGCGACCGGCTGGCGACGGACGGTGACCCAGTCGCCGTCACAGATGGCGGCCTCGATCATCGAGTCGCCGACCACCTTGAGCACGAACAGCTCGCCGTCACCGACCAGCTGCCGGGGCAGCGGGAAGACGTCCTCGACGGACTCCTCCGCGAGGATCGGGCCACCGGCCGCGATGCGTCCGACGAGCGGGACGTACGACGCGGCCGGCTTGCCCGCGGTGTCCGTGGGCTGCACGGAGGCCGCCTGGTCGGAGCCGCGCACCTCGTAGGCGCGCGGGCGGTGCGGGTCGCGGCGCAGGAAGCCCTTGCGCTCCAGCGCCATCAGCTGATGGGCGACGGAGGACGTGCTGGAGAGGCCGACGGCCTGGCCGATCTCACGCATGGACGGCGGGTAGCCCCGGCGCTGGACCGAGTCCCGGATGACCTCGATCACCCGGCGTTGGCGGTCGGTGAGTCCCGAGCTGTCCGCCCTGATCCCTGGAGGTCGGCCGGGCATGGAGCGCTTGGCTCCCTCTGGATTCGTGGCTTCGTTCATCGCGTGCACCGGCTCGATCCGCCCCGGGGAGCGGTCCTGGGCGGTGATGGCGGCACTGTCTGCGGTGGTGGTCACGTCGGCCCCTCTCGATGGTCTCCCTGCTGGACAACGGTAGTTGCTTTCGAAAGGTTGCGCCAAACACACGTTCGAGTGAAAAAACGTGGTTTGCCTGACGTGATCAGGTGTCCAGGTGTATTGCCCCCACAGGGTTCGGCGGGCATAAGGGTCCATTGCTGTACCCTTCACCGCCGGGGTGGTGGCCTCGCGGGCTGTGGCCCCAGTCTGCCATTCGGCATTCCGTCGGACGGGGAGCGGCCCTCATCTGCGCGGGAGTCCCACCTCGCCTCCCCGCGGCGCCCACGGTATCTCCGCACCCGCCGCATCGGCGCCGCCGTGCGTACGCGCGCGTGACGTGTCGTCCCGCCCTACGGGCTCGGGGGCGGCCCCGCCTTCCGCCTCGGCGGACCGGGGGTGCCCCGTCCTCCGGGTCCGCGGGCGTCTCGCCGTGCGGGTTCGCGGACGGTCCGCCTCCCGGGTGCGCGGATGTCCGGCCGTCCCGCGGCGCGGATGTCCCGCCGTCCCGCGGCGCGGACGTTCCGGCGTCCGGCTTCGCGGGTGCGTACGGTCCGGCTTCGCGGACGTGCACGCGCGACGAGGGCGACGCGGCCCCGCCGGCGGACCGCGCGCGAGGGCGGGAACGAGCCGCAGGGCGGCTCCGGCGCCGGCCGCGGCCGGGCGCGGCCCGGTTCGCCGGGGTGAACGGCCGGGCGCCGACCGCCGGTGCGGGCGCGACACGCGTGAAGGCGTGGATGTGTGAGCCAATCCCCATATCTAGTGGTTGGATTGCATCAGTGGCCCACAAGTTGTGGTGCCCCCGGTCTTGAGGCCGGTGGCGATCGCCTATGCTTGGGGCTGCTTCGAGGGGCCTGAAGGGCCTCGTGAGGCTATTGAGTCTGCCGTGAGGAGGGTTGGAGTCCCATGCACTGCCCCTTCTGCAGGCACCCCGACAGCCGTGTCGTCGACAGCCGTACGACCGACGACGGCACGTCGATCCGCAGGCGCCGCCAGTGCCCTGACTGCTCCCGTCGGTTCACGACCGTGGAGACCTGCTCGCTGATGGTGGTCAAGCGGTCCGGGGTCACCGAACCGTTCAGCCGCGCCAAGATCATCAACGGCGTGCGCAAGGCGTGCCAGGGGCGGCCCGTCACCGAGGACGCGCTCGCCCAGCTCGGCCAGCGGGTCGAGGAGGCGGTGCGGGCCACCGGGAGCGCCGAGCTGACCAGTCACGACGTGGGGCTGGCCATACTCGGCCCGCTCCAGGAACTGGACCTCGTCGCCTACCTGCGGTTCGCCTCGGTCTACCGAGCGTTCGACTCGCTCGAGGACTTCGAGGCCGCGATCGCGGAACTCAGGGAAGAGACGGGACAGCCGGGCGTGAGCGACGGCGACGGAGCCGGCGCGGGGAGCCAGGAAGACGGCCACGGGCCCGAGGGAACCGCGCAGGTCCCCGAGCCCGCAGGCGCCGCCGACTGACCGGCGGGCCGGCCCCGTCCCCCCGGGTGGGAGGAACCGGGACCGGCCGGACGGCGGCGGAGAAGAGACCTGTTGCGGGCGGAGCCAGTAGGCCCGCAACACCAGACAGAACACCGTGCCACGGGAACATCGGGGCACTTCAGGGCGTTTTCGCCCGTATCAGGGAGGCGGCATGACAGAGACGGCGAGCGGTCCGGCACGGAGTTCCCGCGCCAAGGGCACGAAGGCGAGCAAGGGGCTCCGCGTCGAGCGCATCCACACCACCCCGGGGGTGCACCCCTACGACGAGGTGGCCTGGGAGCGTCGTGACGTCGTCATGACCAACTGGCGCGACGGCTCGGTCAACTTCGAGCAGCGCGGCGTCGAGTTCCCCGACTTCTGGTCGGTGAACGCGGTCAACATCGTCACCAGCAAGTACTTCCGGGGCGCCGTCGGCACCCCGCAGCGCGAGACCAGCCTCAAGCAGCTGATCGACCGCATCGTGAAGACGTACCGGAAGGCCGGTGAGGACTACAAGTACTTCGCCTCGCCCGCCGACGCCGAAATCTTCGAGCACGAGCTGGCCTACGCCCTCCTGCACCAGATCTTCAGTTTCAACAGCCCCGTGTGGTTCAACGTGGGCACGCCCCAGCCGCAGCAGGTCTCCGCCTGCTTCATCCTGTCCGTCGACGACTCCATGGAGTCGATCCTCGACTGGTACAAGGAAGAGGGCATGATCTTCAAGGGCGGCTCCGGCGCCGGCCTGAACCTCTCCCGGATCCGTTCCTCCAAGGAACTGCTGTCCTCGGGCGGCAACGCCTCCGGCCCGGTCTCCTTCATGCGGGGCGCCGACGCCTCCGCCGGAACGATCAAGTCCGGTGGCGCCACGCGCCGTGCCGCCAAGATGGTCATCCTCGACGTCGACCACCCCGACGTCGAGGACTTCATCGAGACCAAGGTGAAGGAAGAGGAGAAGATCCGCGCCCTGCGCGACGCGGGCTTCGACATGGACCTGGGCGGCGACGACATCACGTCCGTCCAGTACCAGAACGCCAACAACTCGGTCCGGGTGAACGACGAGTTCATGAAGGCGGTCGAGCAGGGCGGCAAGTTCGGCCTGCGCGCCCGTATGACCGGCGAGGTCATCGAGGAGATCGAGGCCAAGAGCCTCTTCCGCAAGATGGCCGAGGCCGCCTGGGCCTGCGCCGACCCGGGCATCCAGTACGACGACACCATCAACCACTGGCACACCTGCCCGGAGTCCGGCCGGATCAACGGCTCGAACCCCTGCAGCGAGTACATGCACCTGGACAACACGTCCTGCAACCTGGCCTCGCTGAACCTGATGAAGTTCCTGAAGGACGACGGCAAGGGCAACCAGTCCTTCGAGGCCGACCGCTTCCAGAAGGTCGTCGAGCTGGTCATCACCGCGATGGACATCTCGATCTGCTTCGCGGACTTCCCGACCCAGAAGATCGGCGAGAACACCCGCGCCTTCCGCCAGCTCGGCATCGGCTACGCCAACCTCGGTGCCCTGCTGATGGCGACCGGCCACGCCTACGACTCCGACGGCGGCCGTTCCCTCGCCGGTGCCATCACCTCCCTGATGACCGGCACCGCCTACCGCCGCTCCGCCGAGCTGGCCTCGGTCGTCGGCCCGTACGACGGCTACGCCCGCAACGCCGACGCCCACCAGCGCGTCATGAAGCAGCACTCCGACGCCAACGGCGCGGCCGTGCGCATGGACGACCTGGACACCCCGGTGTGGGCCGCCGCCACCGAGGCCTGGCAGGACGTCCTGCGCCTCGGCGAGAAGAACGGTTTCCGTAACTCCCAGGCGTCCGTCCTCGCCCCGACCGGCACCATCGGCCTGGCGATGTCCTGCGACACCACCGGTGTCGAGCCCGACCTCGCGCTGGTCAAGTTCAAGAAGCTGGTCGGCGGCGGCTCGATGCAGATCGTCAACGGCACGGTGCCGCAGGCCCTGCGCCGCCTGGGCTACCAGGAGGAGCAGATCGAGGCGATCGTCGCCCACATCGCCGAGCACGGCAATGTGATCGACGCCCCCTCCCTCAAGCCCGAGCACTACGAGGTGTTCGACTGCGCCATGGGCGAGCGGGCCATCTCCCCGATGGGCCACGTCCGCATGATGGCCGCGATCCAGCCGTGGATCTCCGGCGCCATCTCCAAGACGGTCAACATGCCGGAGACGGCGACCGTCGAGGAGGTCGAGGAGATCTACTTCGAGGCCTGGAAGCTCGGCGTCAAGGCACTGGCGATCTACCGCGACAACTGCAAGGTCGGCCAGCCGCTCTCCGCCAAGACGAAGGACGTCAAGGAGGAGAAGGCCGAGGCGCCCGCGGCCGTCGAGGCCAAGGTCGAGAAGGTCGTCGAGTACCGCCCGGTCCGCAAGCGCCTCCCGAAGGGACGTCCCGGCATCACCACGTCCTTCACCGTCGGCGGCGCCGAGGGCTACATGACCGCCAACTCCTACCCGGACGACGGTCTCGGCGAGGTCTTCCTCAAGATGTCCAAGCAGGGCTCGACCCTCGCGGGCATGATGGACGCCTTCTCCATCGCGGTCTCCGTCGGCCTCCAGTACGGCGTGCCGCTGGAGACGTACGTCTCGAAGTTCACCAACATGCGCTTCGAGCCGGCCGGTATGACGGACGACCCGGACGTGCGGATGGCGCAGTCGATCGTCGACTACATCTTCCGCCGCCTGGCGCTGGACTTCCTGCCCTTCGAGACGCGCTCCGCGCTCGGCATCCACTCCGCCGAGGAGCGTCAGCGTCACCTGGAGACCGGTTCGTACGAGCCGTCGGACGACGAGGTCGACGTCGAGGGCCTGGCCCAGTCGGCGCCGCGTGCCCAGGAGCTGAAGGCGGTGGCCACGCCGAAGGCCGAGGTCGAGGCGGCCAAGCCCGCGCCGAAGCAGGCGCACACCAGCGCCGAGCTGGTGGAGATGCAGCTGGGCATCCAGGCCGACGCCCCGCTGTGCTTCTCCTGCGGCACGAAGATGCAGCGGGCCGGCTCCTGCTACATCTGCGAGGGCTGCGGCTCGACCAGCGGCTGCAGCTGACGCCTAGGACCTCATGAGCAAGGGGCGCCGACCCGATGGTCGGCGCCCCTTGCTCGCGTACGGCAGCCTCAGGGCCGCCGCAGTGCTCCCATGGTCGCGGTGAAGTCGGCGGGATCGTCCTCGTAGCCGTGCACGCCCGCGCGGAACTCCCACGCCCCGTCCTCGTCGCGGACGAACTCCGCGACCGTGGCCGCCGTCGCCCCCAGGACGTTCCCGAAGTCGGTCGAGGCGAGTTCGGTGTATCCCTCACGGATGCGCAGGCCCGGGTGGGTCACGCTGACGAAGGTCCGCCGGCCGGCACGCTGCTGGATGACCACACCGACCAGCACGCGCGCGTACCGGGCGTCGAGCCGTTCCAGTTCCAGCGTCATGACCTCGTCGAAGCCGAAGCCCTTGCCGTCCTGGCTGTCCCGGTTGAGATAGATGGTGCCGTCGGGGGAACGGCTGTCGAAGTGCACCACATAGGAGGGATCGCCGTACGGATCGTCCGCCAGGTAGGTCCCGGCGATCAGGTCCAGGTCGGCCGGCGGCTCGCCCGCCGGGTTCGGGTCCCACCTCAGGGCGACCTCGACCTTGCGGATCCCCTTGCTGAGGGCGTTCACTCACTTCCCCTTCCCAGTAGCCCGCCCTGTCCGTCCACCCCAACTGCCGAACAGCGACGGCCGGTTGTCCATCCTGCCACGCGTCCCGGCGCGCGGGCGGAAAGCAGACCTCGCAAGGGTGACCGGGGCCGCCTTCCCTGGCCTTACGATGGCGCGGTGCTGGTCAAGTGGATTCGCTGCACCGTGGTGGACCGCCGCGGCTTCGAGCGGGGGCAGCGAAAGTGGGCGGGGCTTCCGGGGGAGCCGGGTTTTCGCGGACAGGGCGGGGGCTGGAGCCGGATACGCCCGGACGTGGCCCACGTCTTCACCTTCTGGGAGAGCCGCACCTTCTACGACTCCTTCATGGCCCGCTCCCACGACCGGCTCGCCGCCGCGCAGTCGGGCACCTTCAAGGATGCCAGGACCAGGCTCTTCGACTACCGCTTCGATGTGAAGACCGGCTTCGAACCGCGTTTCACCGACGCCGATCTGGTGCGGGTGGCCCTCTGCCGGGTCCACGAGGAGCGCGCCGAGCACTTCGTCCTGATGCAGGAGAAGGTGTGGAACCCCGCGATGGCCGGCTCGCCCGGCATGATCCGCGGCCTGTTCGGCGAGGCGCCCGGCCACGAGTACCTGGTGCTGTCGATGTGGCAGGCCGCCGCCGAGCACGGCAAGTACCGCACCGAGCGGGTGGAACGGCTCGCCCTGCGTGCCCAGACGGAGGCCGACATCGCGGCCCTCACCGGGGACATCGTGGAGCTGGAACCGTCCTGGACCGTGTGAGCCGACGCGCGAGGCGGCGGGCGGGGCGACGTGTGAGGACTCTGTGACCTACGCCGTATGGAGCCCGGCCGGGTACTCGGCGGCGGTCGGCGGGATCTAGGGTTTTGGCATGGCACGACCACGGCGCATCGTCCTTGTCCGGCACGGCGAGTCAACGGGCAACCTTGACGACTCCGTGTACGAGCGCGAGCCCGACCACGCCCTGGGCCTGACCGAGCAGGGCCGGCGGGAGGCCGAACAGGCGGGTGAGAAGCTGCGCGAGGTGTTCGGCCGCGAGCGGGTCAGCGTCTACGTCTCCCCGTACCGGCGCACGCACGAGACGCTGCGCGCCTTCCGCCTCGACCCCGGCCTCATACGCGTACGGGAGGAGCCCCGGCTGCGTGAGCAGGACTGGGGGAACTGGCAGGACCGGGAGGACGTGCGTCTCCAGAAGGCGTACCGGGACGCCTACGGCCACTTCTTCTACCGCTTCGCCCAGGGCGAGTCCGGCGCCGACGTGTACGACCGGGTGGGCGGCTTCCTGGAGAGCCTCTTCCGCAGCTTCGAGGCCCCCGACCACCCGCCCAACGTGCTCCTGGTGACGCACGGCCTGGCCATGCGCCTGTTCTGCATGCGGTGGTTCCACTGGACGGTGGCGGAGTTCGAGTCGCTCTCCAATCCGGGGAACGGTGAGATACGGATGCTCGTTCTCGGTGAAGACGGCAAGTACCGCCTCGACCGGCCGTTCGACCGCTGGCGGGATCCGGAACCGTACTGGATGACCGGGTGACTGGATAGGGTGGCAGGGCCATGACCGCACGATCTCCTGCCGAGAGACGTCTTCCGTCCGCCGCGGAGCGCCTGGAGCGCGCCCTGGCCAGTCTGCGCGGACTGGCGGTGGGCGACGCGCTCGGTTCGCAGTACTTCGTACCCGTCAACCACCCCTTGCTGAAGCGGCGCGAGGTGCCGCCCGGGGCCTGGCAGTGGACGGACGACACGGAGATGGCCTGCTCCGTGGTGGCCGTACTCGCCGCCCACCAGCGCGTCGACCAGGACGCGCTGGCCCGCTCCTTCGCGGAGCACCACGACTTCGACCGTGGCTACGGCCCCGCGGTCAACCGGCTCCTGCGGCTGGTCCGGGAGGGCGGCGACTGGCGGGAACTCGCCGCCGCGCTCTTCGACGGACAGGGCTCCTGGGGAAACGGCGCCGCGATGCGCGTCGCCCCGCTGGGCGCCTGGTACGCGGACGACCCCGAGCAGGCCACGCACCAGGCGGAGATCTCCGCCTATCCCACGCACCAGCACCGGGAAGCGGTGGTCGGGGCCATGGCCGTGGCCGCTGCCGCCGCCCTGGCCGCGGCACCCGACGGCCCGCCGGGCGCGGAGGCGCTCCTCGACGGGGTGATCGCGCTGGTACCGGGCCGGAGCGCGGTCGGCGCGGGGCTGCGCCGCGCGCGGGACATGCTCGACTACGGCGACGCGGCCACGGTGGCGGCGGTCCTGGGCTGCGGACGGCGTACCACCGCTCACGACACGGTCCCGTTCGCGATCTGGTCGGCGGCCCGGGCCCTCGGAGACTACGAGCGGGGCTTCTGGACGACGGCCCAGGTCGGTGGGGACGTGGACACGACCTGTGCGATCGTGGGCGGCGTGATCGCCGCCGCGGGGCGGGCGGGAGCCCCGCCTCTGGCCTGGGCGGAGCGGACGGAAGCACTGCCGGACTGGATGACGCGCGCGGCCTGAGCCGGGGTGCCGGTGACGCACCGCTCATGGCGGGAACTCTCCGTGACCGTCCGCTCGTTGTCGCGACGAGTGCTGTGTGGGGCGTGAGGCCACGCACAGGTCGGCCGTGTGTCGCGAGGAGGACGGTGGACGGTCATGGATTCTCTGCGGGGCCTGGCCGTGTCCGGTGCGGCCGTGTCCGCCATGTCGGGCCTGGCCACTGCCGGCGTGGCCGTGTCCGGTGTGGCCATGTCGGACATGGTCGTGTCCGCGCTCGTCATGTCTGTCCTGGTGATGTGCGCTTCAGCCGTACTGCTGGTCGGCGGACGGCGCGTGGGGGCCCAGGTTCGTGGGCGTCACGGAAGACCGCGGAGCGGCCGGGCGGGGCTGCCGCGAGCCGGTGGCGCGGGAGCCGGCGGGCCGGGGAGCACAGGCCGCCTGTCGACCGGCCCCGGCCGGCCCGCGGTGCCGCCTTCTCACCCGACGCCGGGTCCGGCGGCCCCGGTCAGGGCCTCCAGATCGCTCTTGCGGACCCGGATCACCAGCCAGGCCGTGGCCACGGCGAGCACGGCCATCGCGGCGGCCGGGATGAACGCCGCGGAGATGCCCTGCGCCAGCACATCGTGCCCCCAGGGCGCGGGAAGCTGCTGTGTCCGGGCGAACTCGGCCTTCTGCTCCGGCGAGCTGTCGGCGAGGAAGCCCGGCAGCTGCTTCTCCGCCTCGTTCCTGCTCGCCGTGCCGAACACGGTCGTCAGGATGGACAGTCCGAGTGCTCCGCCGACCTGCTGCATGGTGTTCAGCAGACCGGAGGCCGCGCCCGCCTCGTGCTGTGCGACGCCGGAGACCGCCGTGAGCGTCAGCGTGACGAAGTTCAGCCCCATACCGAGGCCGAAGACGAGCATGGGGCCCAGCACCCCGCCCACGTACGAGCTGTCGGAGCTGATGAGCGCCTGCCAGGCCAGTCCGACCGCCGCCAGCGTAGAGCCGGCGATCATGAACGGCTTGGGGCCGAAGACGGGAAGGAAACGCTGGGACAGACCGGCACCCAGCGCGATCACCACGGTGACGGGGAGAAAGGCGAGCCCGGCTTCGATGGGGCTGTAACCCAGTACGTTCTGGACGAACAGCACGATGTAGAAGAACATCCCGAACATCGCGGCGGCCAGGCTCAGCATGATCACATACGTGCCGGAGCGGTTGCGGTCGGTGAACATCCGCAGCGGGGTGATGGGTTCCCGGGCCCGGGACTCGATGCGCACGAACGCCAGCAGCAGGACCACGGCGGCCCCGAAGGAACCGATGGTCAGGCTGTCCCGCCAGCCCTCGTCCGCGGCCCGGATGAAGCCGTACACGAGGGTCGCCATGCCCGCCGTGGAGGCCACCGCACCGGCGATGTCGAAGCGGCCGGGGTGCCGTTCGGACTCGTTGATGTACAGGGGCGCGAGCGTGGCGATCAGCAGGCCGATCGGCACGTTGACGAAGAGCACCCAGCGCCAGTCGAGCCATTCGGTGAGCATGCCGCCCGCCAGCAGGCCTATCGCGCCGCCGCCTGCGGAGACGGCGGCGAAGACACCGAAGGCGCGGTTCCGCTCCGGACCCTCGGGGAACGTCGTGGTGATGAGGGCCAGCGAGGTGGGAGAGGCGATCGCGCCTCCCACACCCTGGAGCACTCGCGCGGCCAGCAACTGCCAGGGCTCCTGGGCGAATCCACCGAGCAGCGAGGCGAAGGTGAAAACCAGGATTCCGGTCATGAAGACGCGGCGGCGGCCGAGGATGTCACCGGCCCGGCCGCCGAGGAGCAGCAGGCCGCCGAAGGTGAGCGTGTAGGAGCTGACGACCCAAGTGAGGTCGGTGGTGCTGAACTGCAGAGCTTCTTGAATGTGCGGGAGGGCGATGTTCACAATCGTCGCGTCGAGTACCACCATGAGTTGGCAGGCCGCGATGACGGTGAGCGCGATGCCGGGACGCTGGTTCCTGCGGGCCGAACCCGGCTTCTGATCTTGGAGTAACGGAGAGGTTGTCACTGTGAATCCCCCACGAGAGCCTTAGTGAACGATGGCGTTCACTGTCGTGTCGACCGTAGTGACTCCCGGACAGTGAACGCAACCGTTCACTGTCGTCGACGTCGCGATCTTCGCCCCCCCCGGTGACGGTCACGTGGCGTGATCCGGCCCCTCGCGGTCACGCGCCGTGCCCCCGCCCTGTCCCCGTCCCCTGACCCGCGTCCCCGGTCCCCGCTCGTATGCCTCTGGAGGCAGCTGGAATGACTACTTCTTCGCACTGGGGGGCCGCCTCCGCTCAGACGGCCTCTCGCCGGCGCGGCGCCGTGCTCGAACGCGCGATCCTCGACGCGGCGCTGGAGCAGCTCGGCACGGTCGGCTGGAACGGGCTGACGATGGAGGGTGTGGCCGCCGGTGCGCAGACCGGCAAGGCCGCCGTCTACCGGAGATGGCCGTCCAAGGAGGATCTCGTCGCGGACGCGCTGCGGTCCGGGCTGCCGCGTTTCGACACCGCGCCGGACCTGGGGAGCGTGCGCGAGGACCTCCTCGCCCTGTGCCGGAGGGCGCGCGACGCCATGTTCTCCCGGTCAGGTTTCGCCCTGCGATCAGTCATTCACGAATGCGACACCTTGCAGGCGGAACGCTTCCATGCCGTGATCGCGGAAGGGGTGATCGAGCCGACCCTAAGGCTGCTGAGGGAGGTCATCAGTCGTGGAATCGAGCGAGAAGAGGTGCGCCCCGACGCGGCGAACGGCTACGTCTTCGACGCTGTCCCGGCGATGATGATGTACCGCTCAAAAGTGTGCGGATGCGAATGGACGGATGCGGAGATCGAGGAGATGATCGACCAGTTGATGGTTCCGCTGCTGCGCCCAGTCGGCTCCTGACAGTGCGCGTGGGAGGTCCTTGAGCCGTTGCGGGAACCGGGGTGTCGGCGGCGGTTCGAGGCGGCGTACGCTATGAGCGCCATGCCGTACGAACCACCCACCCACACCGTCGAGCGCTCTCTCCGCGCCACGACCGGAGCGAAGATCGTTGCCGGTGTCGACGAAGTGGGGCGTGGCGCGTGGGCCGGTCCCGTCACCGTCTGCGCGGCCGTCACCGGCCTGCGCCGGCCCCCGGAGGGTCTCACCGATTCCAAGCTGCTCACCGTCAAGCGACGGGGCGAGTTGGCCGAGGTGTTGCGGACCTGGGTGACGTCCTACGCCTTGGGGCACTCCTCTCCCGACGAGATCGATCACTTGGGGATGACGGCCGCGCTGCGTCTCGCGGCGGTCCGCGCCCTTGAGGCTCTGCCGGTCCGTCCCGACGCGGTCATCCTCGACGGCAAGCACGACTACCTCGGGGCACCCTGGCGGGTACGCACGGTGATCAAGGGTGATCAGTCGTGCGTGGCGGTTGCGGCGGCCTCGGTGATCGCCAAGGTCCAGCGCGACAAAATGATGGCCGAACTGGGTATCGACCATGCAGACTTCGGTTTTGCGGACAACGCCGGGTACCCGTCGCCCGTGCACAAGGCCGCACTGGCGGAGCGGGGCCCCACCCCGTACCACCGGTTGTCGTGGGCGTATCTTGATGCGCTGCCCCAGTGGCGGCACCTCAAGAAGGCCCGCGGCTTGGCGGAGGGAAGCGTTCCGGAGATCGAGGGTCAGCTCGGTTTCGATTTCTGACGCCGCCGTCCGTGCGTATGTGCCACCCGCTGGCGCGAACCGCACCAACGTTTGATAAAAATCAGCTCATGCCTCTCATTCCCGAGGAGCCTCAGATTCACGAGAGTGCCCAGGGTCCCCGCGCCACTCCGGCCAGCGGCCGCATCGCGCCGACCCCCCGCCCCGTTCCCGGTCCCCGCCCCGCGGCCCCGCCGCGCCCTGGGCGTCCCGGCCCGGTCCGTCCCACACCGCCGGTGCAGCGCACGTCACGTGACGCGGCTGCGGCGAAGCCGGCTCCGTCGGGTCCCGCTGCTCCTTCGGCGGCCCCTTCCACAGGTTCGGCCGCCCCGCAGATCCAGCTGATCCCGGCCTCGGTCGAAGGCGCCCTCGACGCCGCCGAAGAGGCAGTGGACCTGCTGCTGGACTCCGGTCGCGCCCCCGGCGACGTGCTGGTACTCACCACCGGCGAGTCACATCCGTGGGCCACCCACGAACTGTCCTTCGGCGAGGCCTCCTACTGGGCTCAGCACGACGCGGGCGATGACGTCTTCTACGCCGACGCGGCCGTCGCGGACCGTGCCGCCGCGCGGCCCGTGGTCGTCGTGGCGGTCAACGGCGGTTCCGAGGCCGCTGCCGCCACCGCGCTGTCGCTGGCCCACGGGCGTGCCGGTGCCCTGCTGATCGTCTGCGGCGACCCGCAGCGCATCAACGCGGTGCTGGGCGCGAAGGTCTGAGCCGGCTCCCTCGCGCCGGGACCGCGCCGGAGTGACGAAGGAGCCGCCGTGCGGATGCCGCACGGCGGCGGCTTTCGTCTGCCCGGTGAGCGCGTCCGGCGTCCGGTCGGCACCGGAGACGCATCCCTCCGCGCCTTGTCCCTCCCCGACGCGCGCCACGCTGTGCCGGGTCGCGCCGGTTAGCGGACGCACCGTGGCCAAGGGCCGTTTGACGAGGCGCCGTTACCGGCGTCTGCGGTCGGCCGGGCGTTTCGACGGAAGCAGTGCGGAACGGACGCCGCCGGTGTGCGAGGGCGTACCCGGGGGCGTCAGAGGGCGTACCCGAGGGCGTACCTGGGGCGTCCGAGGGCGTACCTGGAGCGCCAGTGAGCAGCCGTGCGGGCCGGTGCCCGGGACTTCGGGTTGTGCTGTCGTGCTGGGACGTATCCGGGACGGTGGGTTGAGCTGTCGTGCTGGGACGTATCCGGGACGGTGAGTTGAGCTGTCGTGCTGGAAGATGCCCCGGGAATGGTCACGTGCGGCCGCGCCGGAACGTACCGAAGACGGTCAGCGCGCAGCCGCGCGGCGCAGTACCTCCGAGGCCGCTCCACCCGTGCGAGGCGGGGGAAGCGGTACCTCCGACGTGGCGAACGGCTCCGGCGTCGAAGCCGAGTTGGGGCGGCGTCCGCCCCGGCCCTCGCCGAAAACCTGCCACCCGTCACGGGTCAGCGTGATGTACGCCCCGCAGCGCAGGCCGTGCAAGGTGCAGGCGTCCCTCAGGCCCCACATCCACGCCCCGTCCTCCTCCGTCCAGCGCGCGTCGCCGTCGCGGCAGCGCATCAGCACCGCGGTGCGCACCGGTGTGCGGCGGCGCAGGTCGTGCGGGATGACCCGGCGCAGCTGGGAGAGCAGGACATTGCGGAACATCCACCCGTCGGCCTGAGCCGGACGACTGGCGAACGAGGCGCTGGCGCGCAGGCGTTCGTCCGGGTCGAGTACGGCCACGATCGTGGTGCCGGGCCTGGGACGATGGCGCGTGTGCAGTCCGTTGACGATCTCCCGGGGGCTGCGCAGCAGCGGGATCCCGGCGGCGGCCCACTCCGCCGGTTCGAGTACACGGGTGGCGGACGTGGTGGACGGCGACAGCGACGCCGCCGAGGACGGAGCGAATCCGAAGGTCACGTTCCTCCCTTCGGCTACGCGCCCGCACGCGGGCAGGGTCGGATTCGGGGGACGCGCACCGCAGTGAAGCCCTGCCGGATCGCGGACGAGCCGTGCGGGGAGCGGAGTCCAATTCTTCCTGTCGAACTGGGTTGCGGCAACGAGCAATCGGAATGGTCGACCCTTATAGGGCGATGTGTGTTGTATATCCCTACCCACGTCTCTCCGGGTGACGCATGGGACGTCTGGAACGGGTGCCCGGGCACGTGACGGGCACGCGACTCCGGACACGGGTGACCGGACCCGACGCCGTAAACCGTGCCGGCAATCAGCCTCCTGAGCCGGCTTGCACCGGCCTGCCCAGTCGGCCTGCCCAGCTGGTCTGCGATCCGGCCTACGAAGCCCCTCCGAAGCCGACCTTAGGAACCGACCTCCGGAACCGACCTCCGGAACCGACCTCCGGAACCGACCTCCGGAACCGACCTCCGGAGCCGGTCTCCGAGACAAAAGCCCGGGAGCCCGCACGGTCGCGCGTGATCAGCCCTGTACGGCCAGGACCAGCGGCAACACCTCTTCCGCGCCGGCCCGCCGGAGCAGACGGGCGGCGACCGCGAGGGTCCAGCCGGTCTCGGTGAAGTCGTCCACGAGGAGCACGGGTCCCGGCTGCCCGGCGAGGACGGAGGCGAGGTGGGGCGGCACGGCCAGTGCCCCGTCGAGGACCTTGAGGCGCTGCGCACTGTTGCTGCGCGTCGCCCGGGTGGCGTCGGCCGTGTACTCGACGGTGCCCAGCAACGGCAGCCGTCCGACCTCGGCGATGCGCTCTCCGAGGGAACGGATCATCAGGGGGCGGGTGCGGGAGGCGACGGTGACCACGCCGATCGGGCGCGACCGGGCTTCCGGCACGCCAGGGGCCCAGCCGCCGGGCCCCTTCGCCCAGTCCGCCAGTACTCCGACGACGGCACGGGAGACGTCGTCGGGCACCAACCCGTCCGGAGCCTGCGCCGTGAGCATGGGCCGCAGCCGGTTGCCCCAGCCGATGTCGGACAGCCGCCCCAGCGCCCGGCCCGTCGCAGCCTGCTCACCGGCCGGGATACGGCCCTTCAGCTCGACCCCGATCGCCGGCAGTCCGGTCGGCCACATACGGCGCGGCTCCACCTCCACGCCCGCCCGGCCCAGGTCGGCGCGGGCGGCGTCGAGCGCGGCGACGGACGTCTCGGCGGTGAAACGCGGCCCCGCGCAGTTGTCACAGCGGCCACAGGGCTTGGCGCCCTCGTCGTCCAGTTGCCGTTGCAGGAACTCCATGCGACAGCCCGTCGTCGACGCGTAGTCGCGCATCGCCTGCTGCTCGGCCTTGCGCTGCCGGGCGACCCAGTCGTACCGCTGGGCGTCGTACGTCCACGGCCGCCCGGTGGCGGTCCAGCCGCCCTTGACCCGCTGGACCGCGCCGTCCACGTCGAGGACCTTGAGCATGGTCTCCAGACGGGACCGGCGCAGCTCCACCAGCGGCTCCAGCGCGGGGAGCGACAGGGGCCGTTCGGCGCGGGCCAGGACGTCGAGCGTGCGGCGTACCAGGTCTTCGGAGGGGAAGGCCAGCGAAGCGAAGTACTCCCAGATCGCCTCGTCCTCCCGGCCGGGAAGGAGGAGCACCTCCGCGTGCTCGACCCCGCGCCCGGCCCGGCCGACCTGCTGGTAGTAGGCGATGGGGGAGGAGGGCGAACCGAGGTGCACCACGAAGCCCAGGTCGGGCTTGTCGAAGCCCATGCCGAGCGCCGAAGTGGCGACCAGCGCCTTGACCCGGTTGGCCAGGAGATCGTCCTCCGCCTGCTGCCGGTCGGCGTTCTCGGTCTTGCCGGTGTAGGAGGCGACCGTGTGCCCGCGGTGCCGGAGGAAGGCGGTGACCTCCTCGGCCGCGGCCACGGTGAGCGTGTAGACGATCCCCGACCCCGGCAGCTCGTCGAGGTGGTCGGCGAGCCAGGCCATCCGGGCCGGCGCGTCCGGCAGCCGCAGCACGGACAGGCTCAGGCTCTCCCGGTCCAGCGGGCCGCGCAGCACCAGGGCGTCCGAGGCGGCACCCGTGCCGAGCTGCTCGGCGACGTCGGCGGTCACGCGCGCGTTGGCGGTGGCCGTGGTGGCGAGCACCGGGACTCCTGGCGCCAGGTCGGCGAGCATGGTGCGCAGACGCCGGTAGTCCGGCCGGAAGTCGTGGCCCCAGTCGGAGATGCAGTGCGCCTCGTCCACCACAAGGAGGCCGGTCGCGGCGGCGAGCTTCGGCAGGACCTGATCGCGGAAGTCCGGGTTGTTCAGCCGTTCCGGACTCACCAGGAGCACGTCGACCTCGCCCGCGGCGATCTCGTTCTGGACCATGTCCCACTCCTCGGTGTTGGAAGAGTTGATGGTCCGGGCACGGATGCCCGCCCGGGCGGCGGCGTCGACCTGGTTGCGCATCAGCGCGAGCAAGGGGGACACGATCACGGTGGGTCCGCTGCCGCGAGCGCGGAGCAGCGCCGTCGCGACGAAATAGACCGCGGACTTGCCCCAGCCGGTGCGCTGGACCACCAGGGCGCGGCGCCCTTCGGCGACCAGTGCCTCGATCGCCCGCCACTGGTCCTCGCGCAGCCGGGCCTCGCCGGAAGGGTCCCCGACGAGACGGGAGAGGACCGCGTCGGCGTCTTCCCGGAGATCCGCGTTGCTCGTGTGCTCCATGCGTTCCATACAACAGGAAGCCACTGACAATCGGGGCGCCGCCTCGGGAGTCGATGGGCGGCCGTCGGAAGACCGGTGGTCCGCGACAGCTTCGCCGAGGTGACGTGTTCCTGATCGAAGTTATCCACAGGGCAAGCGGAGTTTCGTGTTCCGCGAGATCGTCGGGCCATGACGAACCACAGCGGATCGACCGGATCCTCCGAGAACGGCGACATCAGCGGACGTGAGCGGCCGGAGGGCGCCCCGCTCCCGTACGGGCATGAAGACGAGCACCCGATCACCCTGCGTACCCCGGCCGAACTGGCCGACGCGCTGCCCTACCTCCTCGGCTACCGCCCCGAGGACAGCATCGTCCTGGTAGCCCTGCACGAACGGGACGGGCGGGGCCGATTCGGTGGCCGCGCCCGGCTGGGTATCCCTCCGCACCCGGACGACTGGGACGCCGCGGCCAGGCAACTGGTCACCGGCCTGGTGACCGGCAGCGAGCGCAGGGGCAACCGGCCCGAGCAGATGGTCGCCTACCTCTGCCAGGAACCCGCCGAGGGCGAGACGGGGCAGCAGGTCATGGCCCGGCTGCGGGCGCTGGCCCAGACGCTGCGCGTCGCGTGCGGCGCCCTCGACGTGCCCGTGGTCGAGGCCCTGTGCATCTCGGACGGACGGTTCTGGTCGTACTGCTGCGACGACCAGTCCTGCTGTCCGGCCGAGGGGACCGCGATGGGCCTGCCCGGCACGTCCGTGCTGGCCGCCGCCGCCACGTACGCGGGCATCCAGGTGCGGGGCACGCTGCGCGAGTTGCACGCCAGGCTGCGCCCCCGGGAGGGCGCCGCCGCCCGTGAGCAGGAAACCGCCCTCGACGCGGCCGGCATGACACTGGTCTCCCGCATCCTCGACGACGGGAGCCGCGCGGAGGTGGCCGAGGAGACGCTCGACCTGGCGGAGCGGATCATGAGGCGGCTGGCCGACGCCCCACCGGTGACCGGTGTGGACCGGGCGGACCTCCGTGACGACGGACTTCTCACCCATGACGAGGCGGCGCGGCTGATCCTCGGCCTCCAGGACCGGACGACCCGCGACCGGGCGGCGGAGTGGATGGAGGGCGACGAGGCCCGCTGGGCGCTTCGGCTGTGGCGTGCGCTGGCCCGCCGCTGCGCCGGGTCCTACGGAGAGTACGCGGCAGCGCCGCTCACCCTGGCGGGATGGGTCGCGTGGTCCACCGGCGACGAATTGGAGGCGCGAGAGGCGCTGGCCATGGCACTGGCGGCGGACTGCGACTATCTCTTCGCCCGACTGCTGCACCAGGCGTGCAACGAGGGCCTCGGCCCGGAGTCGATCCGTGCCTGTCTGCGCGGCCAACGGAGCGGCCGAGACCGATCGGACACAGGAACGCGAGCCGGGGGCGGTGTCACCGAGGAGGAGGACGAGAGTGTGCCGGCCCGGCACACTGACGCGCCTTGCGCTGCTCCGGCAGACGGGCCTTCCTCCGCTCCGGAACCGGCAGCCGGCCGGCTGACGCGCGCGTGCGCCGCGGATCCGGCGGGCGGCTCCCGCCGCCGTCCTGGCGGTCGAGCCCGAGGAACGGCTACGAACCGCGTCCGTCCGCGCACGCCGGTGGGCGGCACGCGTCCGGGTGCGGCGCCGTCGGGCCGTGCGCGGCGATCAGGCCGACGGCCGCAGGGGTGAGCGGAGTGAGTGCCCGCGTCAGTCGTCTCTCCGCCGGGGCACCGGGCCGTGGGCGTGACCTGAAGCAGACCGGTTCCGTTCACCTGAGTGGCGGAGCGCCGGAACGGGGCGCGCCGCCGCGCCAGGCGTGTCCCCACGGAGCGCGCCCCGGACACCGCGCCTGCCCGAGTCCTGCCGAGCGCAGAGGAAGCCCCCGCATGCACGAGCCGACTCCGCCCTACGCCGCCGACGGCATCCGTCCGCTTCCGAGCGGCGCCGGGGTGTCTCACGGGCCACAGGGAGGACCCGTGCGACCGGTGGAGCCACCACGCGCCACCGGGCGGCCGACGGCATCCCTGGGACAGCCGGGCAACGAGCGTGGGCAAGATACCGTCGACTTATCGATGAAGCGCCCCGAAGTGACCATCGCCGTGGCCCCTGCTCCGGCCCTTGCCCGTCCGGGCGGCCGGACGCCGGCTCACGCGGCTGGACGGGCGCACAGCGCGTCCACCGCTCACCGGAGCACCGCGCCGCCGGGAGGCCCACGGTCCGGTGCTCTGCCGCCGGCTCACGACGTCATGATCTGCGTCGCGCTGCCGGGGCTGGCCGTCTCCGACGAACAGGGGCAGTTGACCGGCCGTGGACTGGAAGGGTTCTACCGCGAAGGCCGACGCCTGCTCTCCCGATGCCGACTCCTCGTGGCGGGGCGCGAACCGGTCCCCGTGCAAGCGCGCAGAACCGCCGCCGACCGTGCCCGCTTCGTCGGGACCGTACGGATCTCCTCGCCACCGGGGCCGGACCCGGACGTGGTGGTCGAGAGGACCAGGCAGGCGGACGGCACGGAGCGGATCACCCTGCGCAACTGGTCCCCCCGCGCCATACGTCTTCCCGTCGAACTGTCGCTAGGTACGGACCTGGCCGACCTCGGGGCGATCGCGGCGGGCGCCGCTGGACGGGACCTGCCCGCCACCGTGCACGGCTCGGGCCTCCGCTGGTCCTGCCGCGACGGGACCTCCTCGGTCACGGCAGAGCCGCCGCCCGCCGACGCGCTGGCCTCCGCGGGCGTGCTGCGCTGGGAGTTCGAACTGCCCTCGGGTGGCAGCAGAACGCTGGAACTCCGGGTACGGCGGGGCGGCACCGGACCGGTCAGGGCCGCCGGCCGTGTGGTGAACGGCCCGTTCGCCCCCGCCGCCGCGAGGGGCGACGACCCGGGGGCGGCGGCGTTGCTCCGGGCGAGCGTCGAGGACCTCCGCGCCCTGCTGCTACGGGACCCGGCGCACCACAACGACCTGTACCTGGCGGCCGGGGCGCCGTGGCGTTGCGGCCTGGCCCCCGCCGAGGCACTCGCCGCCGCCCGGATGACGCTCCCCCTCGGCACCAGGCTCGCGGCGGGGACCCTGCGCATTCTCGCCCGCACCCAGATTGCCGCTCGCGGACCGGGCTACGGCATGATCCCCGGACCGAGACGCGACGCGGGCCCGTATCTGCCTCCGGGCTGCACCGGCACCGAGGCCACCCTGCTCTTCCCTGTGCTGCTCGCGGAGGCCCGTCGCTGGGGACTTCCCGCAGCCGAGACGGAAGAACTGCTGCCGGCGGCCGAACGCTGCCTGACCTGGCTGCGCAACACCGCTGGAGACGGTCCTTATCTGCATGACCCCCACCCCGGCGGACCGGTCCGCTGCGAGACCCAGGCCCATGCCCACCGGGCGGCCCTGCTCGGCGCCGATCTGTTCGATGCCTGCGGCAGACCGGGCGGCGCCGGACTGCGGCACTGGGCGGAGGAACTGCGGAGCGCGTTCCGGCGAGACTTCTGGATCGACGACCCGGGCGGCGGCCGGCCCGCCGCGGCCCGCATCTCCGACGGACGCCGGTCACCGCACCTCGGTTCGGCCGTCGCGCACCTCCTCGACACCGGGCTGCTGGGTGGGGGCGTCCATGCCCCGGGTCTGCTGGACAAGGCGCAGACCGATCAGCTGGCCCGGCTGCTGGCCACCCCGGCGCTGGACTCCGGTTGGGGGCTACGCGGACTCGGTGTGAAGGAGAGGGGGTACAACCCGTTCGGTCACCGTGCCGGCGCCGTACGGGTTCACGAGACGGCGGTGGCGGTGGCGGGGCTGGCCGCCGCCGGGTACGAGCGGGCCGCGGGTTCGCTGCTGAGAGGGGTGCTGGCCGCGGCCGGGGCCTTCGGCCACCGGCTGCCCGAGATGTACGCGGGGGAGCAGCGCACGGAGGGGAGCGTGCCCCTGCCGCACCCGGCCGCCTGCCGGCCAGCCGCAACCGCGGCGGCGGCAGGTGTCCTCCTGCTCACGACGCTCGCCGGTATCCGCCCCGACGCCCCCGCCGGGACGGTCGCACTGCACCCCGTGCGCGGCGCGCCCCTGGGGGAGATCGGCCTGACCGGGTTGCGAGTCGCGGGCGCACCCTTCGCCGTGCGGGTCGGCAGACTCGGGCTGGCCATGGTCGAGGAGGCGGCCGAAGGGCTGCAGCTGGGGGTGTGACCTGGCGTGACGCCGTATCGAACGACAACCGGGAGCAGATGGTGAGCCCCACCCCGTACCCTGCTGGACCACCGGCCGGTGCAGGCACCGAAGGGCGTGCTTATCGTCAGGAAGACGACTATGATCGCGGCATGCCCTACGACCCGTCAGCCTTTCCACCCTTCGCCGTCACAGTGGACCTGGTCGTGCTGACCGTGCGACGCCACTCCCTGTGCTCGCTGGCGGTGCGCAGGGGTGAGCCGCCGTTCCAGGGGCGCTGGGCCCTTCCCGGCGGTTTCGTGCGGACCGACGAGGACCTCGCGCAGGCCGCGGCGCGCGAACTGGAGGAGGAAACGGGACTGTGCGTCCACGATCCCGCCGCGCCCGCCCAGGACAACGGCGCGCACCTCGAACAGCTGGCGACGTACGGTGATCCCCAGCGTGACCCCCGGATGCGGGTGGTAAGCGTGGCTCACCTCGCCCTCGCCCCCGACCTGCCCGCGCCCCGGGCGGGCGGCGACGCCAGCAACGCGCGCTGGGCGCCGGTCGAGGAATTGCTGGACCGGAGCGCGTACGGCCGGGAGGGCGAGCCCGTCGCCCCGCTGGCCTTCGATCACGCCCAGATCCTGGCCGACGGTGTGGAACGGGCCCGTTCCAAGATCGAGTACTCCTCCCTGGCCACGGCGTTCTGCCCGCCCGAGTTCACGGTGGGTGAGCTGCGCCGTGTCTACGAGGCGGTGTGGGGAGTGGCGCTGGATCCGCGCAATTTCCATCGCAAGGTCACGGGCACGCCGGGATTCCTCGTCCCCACCGGCGGTACGACCACCCGCCAAGGGGGCCGTCCGGCCCAGCTCTTCCGGGCCGGTGGCGCGACCCTGCTCAACCCGCCCATGCTGCGTCCCGAGGTGTGACGGCCGGGCCCTCACGAGGACCGCGGGCCCGCACCGCCGGGGGAAGAGTGAGCGGACGGCCCGCAGAGCAGGGCGCCCGTAGAGCCGGACGACCGGTGCCGGATGGGCCTTGCGATGCCCGGAAAAACGGACATACCGCGCTATCTTGCTGCGGGTGATCCAGGCCTTCGGACTGACCAGCACCCCACGCAAAGAGCTACCGCCAGCCGTCGACGACGTCTCCTTCGAGGCACGCGCGGGTCGCGTCACCGCGCTGCTCGGAGAGCCGGGCGCCGGCAAGACCACGGTGCTCAGGCTCATGCTCGAACTGCAACGGGGCCGTGGCGTCACGCATTTCAGAGGCCGCCCCCTGCACCGGATCGCCCACCCGTCACGCGAAGTCGGCGTGCTGTTGGGCGAAGTGCCCGGACACCCGGCCCGCACGGTCCGCGGACACCTGCGGATGCTGTGCGCGGCGGCCGGTGTCCCGGTGCGGCGCGCCGACGAAGTGCTGGAAGCGGCCGGACTCGTGAGCCTGCGCGACGAACGCCTCGGCACCCTGTCCCGCGGCACGGACCGTCGCCTCGGTCTCGCCTGTGCCCTGTTGGCCGACCCGCACACCCTCGTCCTCGACAGCCCCGCCGAAGGGCTCTCCGTACGTGAAAGCCGCTGGTTGCACGACGCCCTGCGCGCGTACGCGGTCCAGGGCGGCACGGTGCTGTACACCACGGCCGACCCCAAGGAAGCCGCCCGCACCGCCGACCACGTCGTGACGCTGGAGCGGGGCAAGGTCGTCGCCGACCAGCATGCGGCGGACTTCTCGCGCACCCGGCTGCGTCCCCGCGTCGCCGTCCGCAGTCCGCACGCCGCCCGCCTCGCCGCGCTCCTCGCCAAGGAAGCGCGCACGGCCCACCGCTCGGTCGAGGTGGTCCGCGAAGGGGGCAATCGCCTGTCCGTGTACGGCAGTACATGTGCCGACGTCGGTGAGACCGCGTACCGGCACGGCATCCTCGTCCACCAACTGGCCCACGAGGTGGGCGACATGGGGCCCGGCGCGAGCACGGAGGAGCGGTTCGACCCGGAGGTACTCACGGTCACGGCGGGGAACGGGCCGGGGCCTGGTCCCTCGGCGGTCAGGGGCACGGGCGCCGCGGGCGCGGAGCGGGAGACGCACCCGTCCGCCCGGCGGAGCCCGGCCGTCACGGCGGCGAAAGGGCCGCGACCCGGGCAGTCCGATGCCGCGGCGGAAGCGCCGACGGATGCGAGCCAGACGACAAACCGGTCCACACCGGCGAGCACCACCAGTACCACCAGCGCTACAAGCAGCATGAACACCACGGACGCCACAAACACAGATGCCGCGAACACCAGGGACGCCCCGAACACCAGAGACGCCTCGAACACCACGAACACCACGGTCGCGCCGGGAAACCGGACCGAGTCGGGTCGGTCGGACACCGCACCCCTCCCGCCCACGCCGACGTCAGCTCTCCGTACCCCCGCGCCTGCTCCCTCCCCGGCCCTCTCCCTCACCCCCGGCAACGAGCCCCTCGGCGGCGCCTCGTCCGTTCTCCCGCCCCCCATCACCGTCCGTTCCGCACCCAGCCCGCTCCGCCCCCTGCGGTACGAGTTGCGCCGTGTCACCGGCGTCGGCACCGGGATCGTCACCGGAGCGGTCGTACTCGTCCTGTCCGCCGTCACCGCCGTACTCCTCGCCCGTGTCGGGCACACCCCGCAGCCGCGTCTGCTGGCCGCGTGGCCGCGGGAGGTGCCCCTGCCGCCGGCGGCGCTCGGGGCGGGGCTGCTGGGGGCGCTCGCGTTCGGTGACGAGTTCCGCCATCCCGCGCTGGCGGCGGATCGCGGCACCGTGCCCCGCCGGCTGGGACTGCTGACCGCCAAACTCGTCGTCTCCGCCGCCACCGCGCTGCTGCTGGCCGTCCTCACGGTGGGCTGCGACGCACAAGTGCTCCACCTGTTCTACGGACGAGAACTTGTGCGGGTTCCCGCCGACTGGGCTGTCCTGGGCGCGGGTTGGGCCGGTCTGATGATCGGCTGCGCCTGGGCCGGCGTGCTGGCCGCGGGCCTTTTCCGGTCCACCACGGCCGGACTGGCGGCGGTGGTCGCCGTACCCGTTGTCGTCGTCCCTCTCGTACAGAAGGTCTGGAACGGCCAGTCCGTACGTACCGCGGCCGACCTTCCGATGCGGGTACGCGAGGTCCTCCTGAGCCAGTGGCCCTTCGGTGGAGAGCGCTACGTGGTGGCGGTGCTGCAGGCGCTCGTCCAACCCGTGGGCAGCGCGCTGGCGTTGTCGCTGACCGCTCTGCTCTGCGCGTATCTGCTCATGACCCTGCGTGGACGGGTCCGGTGACGGCAGCTCGGACCCGTCCGGTCCGGGCGTGCGCGCAACTCCCCGGGGAAAGTCCATTTCTTTCCGATAAGGCGTCAATTGCGAAGGGGTGAGCGATCACCCTTTCGTGTGCTTTTCACTAAAGACCTCAAGGGAGTTGGGAACGGCGCCGACAAAGGATGCGTGAGTACCCTTGCGCACACCATGATGACCGCCGCCCGCTCCGCAGACTCCGGCCTCCAGAGCCCGGGCGAACTCGACCGCTACCCCTACGCCGAGACGCCCGGCGTCGACCGCGTCGGGGCCTCCGCCTGGGAAGGGGCGGACCCCGAACTGGGCCGCGTGGGCCGGCGTACCGCGGGCAGCCGCGGCCGCGGACTGCACGGACAACTGGTTCAGCAGCTCGGTCAGATGATCGTTTCCGGCGACCTGGGTGCCGACCGCCCGCTGGTGCCCGAGGAGATCGGCCAGCGCTTCGAGGTGTCCCGCACCGTCGTCCGGGAGTCGCTGCGCGTCCTGGAAGCCAAGGGACTGGTGAGCGCCCGTCCGAACGTCGGCACGCGCGTGCGTCCCGTCAGCGACTGGAACCTGCTGGACCCTGACATCATCGAGTGGCGGGCCTTCGGACCGCAGCGCGACGACCAGCGCCGCGAGCTGAGCGAGCTGCGCTGGACGATCGAGCCGCTGGCCGCGCGCCTGGCCGCCGGGCACGGCCGGGAGGATGTGCAGCAGCGCCTGTCCGACATGGTCGGCGTCATGGGCCACGCCATGGCGCAGGGCGACGCCCTCACCTTCTCCCGGGCCGACGCGGAATTCCACACGCTGCTCATTCAGGTCGCGGGCAACCGCATGCTGGAGCACCTCTCCGGGATCGTGTCCGCCGCCCTCCAGGTCTCGGGCGGTCCGGTCACGGGCTGTGACCGGCCGAACGACGTGTCGCTGGCCCAGCACGCACGGATCGCCGACGCCCTCGCCGCCGGTGACGGGGCGGCGGCCGAGACCGCCATGCGTCAACTGCTGACCGTCCACCCCGAGGTGGAACGCGTGGTGCCCGCCCCGCGCGAGCACTGACCACGCCCCGCCCCAGCGGTGCGGCCGGGCCTGCCATCCCCTCCTGTGGCGGCGCCCGGCCGGGGCGCTGCCGCCGTCGACCCCGCAGCGCTTGGACGGCGCTGCGGGGTCGACGGTGTGACGCCGTACTGTTGGCATGGTCGGATCGCACGGGCGCTGTTGCTGATCCCTTTTGACCGCATCTGGTCGAGTTTGGACCCTTACGGGGTGTGACTCGGGCCACGCGGATTGGGCGTAACGCTCGTGGGAACAACGCGATGACCTAAGAGGTGACAGCCGAGGAGGGAATACGGACGCCGTTCACGGCGCTGTGCTTCTCCCGGCCCGCGCCCGCGCCGTCGGCCCATCCCCAAGCCGGCGGTCGGCACCTGTCCGTCAGGACGGGGCCGAAAGCCGTTTTCAACGTTCCGAGAGGTTGTTCGTGTCGGCCAGCACATCCCGTACGCTCCCGCCGGAGATCGCCGAGTCCGTCTCTGTCATGGCGCTCATTGAGCGGGGAAAGGCTGAGGGGCAGATCGCCGGCGATGACGTGCGTCGGGCCTTCGAAGCTGACCAGATTCCGGCCACTCAGTGGAAGAACGTACTGCGCAGCCTCAACCAGATCCTCGAGGAAGAGGGTGTGACGCTGATGGTCAGTGCCGCGGAGCCCAAGCGCACCCGAAAGAGCGTCGCAGCGAAGAGTCCCGCCAAGCGCACCGCCACCAAGTCGGTCGCGGCCAAGACGGTGACCAGCAGGAAGACCGCCGCCAGCCCGGCGCCCCCCGCGACTGAGCCCGCAGCCGAGGACGAGGCGCCCGCCAAGAAGACGGCGGCGAAGAAGACGACCGCCAAGAAGGCGGCGGCGAAGAAGACCGTCACCGCGAAGAAGACGGCGGCCAAGAAGACCACGGCCAAGAAGGACGACGCCGAGGTTCTCGAGGACGAGGTGCTCGAGGACACCAAGGTCACCGAGGAGCCCGAGGGCACCGAGAACGCCGGCTTCGTGCTGTCCGACGACGACGAGGACGACGCTCCGGCCCAGCAGGTCGCCGCGGCCGGTGCCACGGCCGACCCGGTCAAGGACTACCTCAAGCAGATCGGCAAGGTTCCCCTGCTCAACGCCGAGCAGGAAGTCGAACTGGCCAAGCGCATCGAGGCGGGACTGTTCGCCGAGGACAAGCTGGCCAACTCCGACAAGCTGGCGCCGAAGCTCAAGCGCGAGCTGGAGATCATCGCCGAGGACGGGCGCCGCGCCAAGAACCACCTCCTGGAGGCCAACCTCCGCCTGGTGGTCTCCCTGGCCAAGCGCTACACCGGCCGCGGCATGCTCTTCCTGGACCTCATCCAGGAGGGCAACCTCGGTCTGATCCGCGCGGTGGAGAAGTTCGACTACACCAAGGGCTACAAGTTCTCCACGTACGCCACCTGGTGGATCCGGCAGGCGATCACCCGCGCCATGGCCGACCAGGCCCGCACCATCCGTATCCCGGTGCACATGGTCGAGGTCATCAACAAGCTCGCGCGCGTGCAGCGCCAGATGCTCCAGGACCTGGGCCGCGAGCCCACTCCGGAGGAACTGGCCAAGGAGCTCGACATGACCCCGGAGAAGGTCATCGAGGTCCAGAAGTACGGCCGCGAGCCCATCTCGCTGCACACCCCGCTGGGCGAGGACGGCGACAGCGAGTTCGGTGACCTCATCGAGGACTCCGAGGCGGTCGTCCCGGCCGACGCGGTCAGCTTCACGCTCCTGCAGGAGCAGCTGCACTCCGTCCTCGACACCCTGTCCGAGCGAGAGGCGGGCGTCGTCTCCATGCGCTTCGGTCTCACCGACGGTCAGCCGAAGACCCTCGACGAGATCGGCAAGGTCTACGGCGTCACGCGCGAGCGCATCCGCCAGATCGAGTCCAAGACGATGTCCAAGCTGCGCCACCCCTCGCGCTCCCAGGTGCTGCGCGACTACCTCGACTAGGCCAGAGCGGCACGGTCGGCGAAGGGCCCGCCTCCTGTCCCGGAGGGCGGGCCCTTCGCCGTGCCGGGAGACGGAGCGCTCGTGCGCGCGGGGTGCGGAGCGATGCCGGGTGGATCACTCTGGGTGTTTCATCAACACAATGAGTGAGGAGCCCGTATGCGTCGCCCTAGTGCTCGGCCGCCGGTCCGATCGCTGATCCGGCCGCTGGCCCTGGCAGCCGCCGCGACCGCCATACCGCTGATGTCACCGGTGACGACCGCGCGCCCCGCGGTCGCCGACAGCGTCGTCGTCGGGGGATTCCCGGTGGATGCCGCGGAGAGCCCGTGGACGGTGGCCCTGTCCAGCCGTGACCGGTACGGGGCGACGAGAGCGGGGCAGTTCTGCGGGGGAGTGGCCGTCGGGCGGACCACCGTGCTCACGGCGGCTCACTGTCTGGGGCAGGAGGCCCTCGGCGCGCGGCCGACGCGCCTGGGCGATCTGAGGGTCATCGCGGGCCGTACGGACCTGCTGGGGGGCGGGGGCGAGGAGATCCCGGTGCGCGACGTCTGGGTGAATCCGGCCTACGACGAGGTGAGCAACGCCGGCGACTTCGCCGTGATCACCCTCTCCCAGGCCCTTCCGGCCGGTTCCGCCCTGGCGATGGCGGCCGAGAACGACGCCGCGTACGAGCCGGGGACGGCCGCGGTGGTCTATGGCTGGGGCGACACCTCGGGTGCGGGGGACTATGCGAGGAGTCTGCACGGATCACGTGTGAGCGTGCTCCCCGACGCGGTCTGCGAGCGGGCGTATCCCGGCAGTGAGGAAGGTGAGTACCGCGCGGGGACGATGGTATGTGCCGGGGATCAGGCCGGTGGCCGTGACGCGTGCCAGGGGGACAGTGGGGGACCGCTGGTGGCCGACGGGAAGCTGATCGGGCTGGTGTCCTGGGGGAGCGGCTGCGGACAGACGGGCAGCCCGGGGGTCTACGCGCGCGTCTCCGCCGTTCTGCGGACCCTGGGGTGGGACCACGGAGGCTCCACCTCCGAGGGCGGCACGGGCGCGTCCCGCGCGCCCTAGGCGCTCTGTACGCGAGCAAGGGCGGCCCGCCTCCGGGTGGGGAGGCGGGCCGCCCTTACCGGCCTGTGCCGGTCTGCTCGTCGTGGGACGCGATAGGTCAGCGCTCGTCTTCCGAGTCGCTTGCCGGAACGGAGGTCAGGCGCTCGGTCTCGTCCTGTATCTCAGCGGCGATCTTCTTGAGTTCCGGCTCGAACTTGCGCCCGTGGTGGGCGCAGAAGAGCAGTTCTCCGCCGCTCAGCAGGACGACGCGCAGGTACGCCTGGGCGCCGCAACGGTCGCAACGGTCGGCGGCCGTCAGCGGGCTCGCGGAAGTCAGAACAGTAGTCACGTCGCCTCTTCTCTAGCTCGACGAGCTGTCGTACCAGGGTCAACATCCAACCAGCCCCAAAACGTTCCCGCTCGTGGCTTTTCCTCGAAAAATTTTCCGAGGAGGCTGGCTGTTGCCGGTTGGCGGCGAATGTGCCGTATTGCGTGTCTATGTGTCGTACGGGTTCGCGCTATCGGTCAGTGTCGGTCCCCGCCGGCTGGCTTGCCGGTTGTTCATGAGGACGTGCCCGGAGCCTAAATGGTTCATGCCTCGAAGGGAACGTGATGTGCACTTCACCCCGACGAGGGATCGAACAGGTATGCGACCGTGGACTAGGCTGCCGTCGTGACGAGGGTGGCGTTACAACGGCTCTACCTGGGCTCGGTACCCTCTGAGCGGTGAACGACGCCGCGCCCTTACCCAACGGGGCCCCATCTGAAATTCAGCGAGGAGCGAACCGCGTGACCGCCGAGACGTCCGTGCCGTCCACTGCGCTGCTGGCAGGAGCAGACCGGGACGGTTCCAACTACACCGCGCGGCACCTGCTCGTCCTCGAGGGGCTCGAGGCCGTACGCAAGCGCCCCGGTATGTACATCGGGTCGACCGACAGTCGCGGTCTGATGCACTGCCTGTGGGAGATCATCGACAACTCCGTCGACGAAGCCCTCGGTGGCTACTGCGACCACATCGACGTGATCCTCCACGACGACGGCTCGGTGGAGGTCCGCGACAACGGCCGCGGCATCCCGGTCGACGTCGAGCCCAAGACCGGCCTCTCCGGTGTCGAGGTCGTCATGACCAAGCTGCACGCCGGCGGCAAGTTCGGCGGTGGCTCGTACGCCGCCTCCGGCGGTCTGCACGGCGTCGGTGCCTCCGTGGTCAACGCCCTGTCCGCACGGCTGGACGTCGAGGTGGACCGTGGCGGTCACACCCACGCCATCAGCTTCCGGCGAGGCGTTCCCGGTGCCTTCACCGGCGGCGGTGCGGACGCCGGGTTCGAGGTCAAGAGCGGGCTGCGCAAGGCCAAGAAGATCCCGAAGTCGCGCAGCGGCACGCGCGTGCGGTACTGGGCGGACCGGCAGATCTTCCTCAAGGACGCCAAGCTCTCGCTCGACACGCTGCACCAGCGGGCTCGCCAGACCGCTTTCCTGGTGCCGGGCCTGACCATCGTCGTCCGGGACGAGTTCGGGCTCGGCGAGGGCGGCAGCAAGGGTGAGGAGTCCTTCCGCTTCGACGGCGGCATCAGTGAGTTCTGCGAGTACCTGGCCAGTGACCGGGGTATCTGCGATGTCCTCCGCTTCACCGGGCAGGGCAGCTTCAAGGAGACGGTCCCCGTCCTGGACGAGCACGGTCAGATGACGCCCACGGAGGTCACCCGTGACCTGGGCGTCGACGTGGCGATGCGCTGGGGAACCGGCTACGACACGACCGTCAAATCGTTCGTCAACATCATCGCCACGCCCAAGGGCGGCACCCACGTCGCCGGCTTCGAGCAGGCCGTCGCCAAGACCATGAACGAGGTGCTGCGGGCCAAGAAGCTGCTCCGTGTCGCCGAGGACGACATCGTCAAGGACGACGCCCTGGAGGGGCTCACCGCGGTCGTCACGGTGCGTCTGGCCGAGCCGCAGTTCGAGGGGCAGACCAAGGAGGTGCTCGGCACCTCGGCCGCCCGCCGCATCGTGAACAACGTGATCACCAAGGAACTCAAGGCGTTCCTGACCTCCACCAAGCGTGACGCCGCCCAGCAGGCGCGGGTCGTCATGGAGAAGGCGGTGGCCGCGGCCCGCACCCGCATCGCCGCCCGCCAGCACAAGGACGCCCAGCGTCGCAAGACGGCCCTGGAGTCCTCCTCGCTCCCGGCCAAGCTGGCCGACTGCCGCAGCGACGACGTCGACCGCAGCGAGCTGTTCATCGTCGAGGGAGACTCCGCGCTCGGCACGGCGAAGCTCGCCCGGAACTCCGAGTTCCAGGCGCTGCTGCCGATCCGCGGCAAGATCCTCAACGTGCAGAAGTCGTCCGTGACGGACATGCTGAAGAACGCCGAGTGCGGCGCGATCATCCAGGTCATAGGGGCCGGCTCGGGCCGGACCTTCGACATCGACACGGCCCGCTACGGCAAGATCATCATGATGACCGACGCCGATGTCGACGGTTCGCACATCCGCACGCTGCTGCTGACCCTCTTCCACCGCTACATGCGGCCGATGGTCGAGGCCGGCCGGGTCTTCGCCGCGGTGCCGCCGCTGCACCGCATCGAACTGACCCAGCCGAAGAAGGGCCAGGACAAGTACGTCTACACGTACTCGGACCGTGAGCTGCGTGACAAGCTCATGGAGTTCCAGAGCAAGGGCGTCCGGTACAAGGACTCCATCCAGCGCTACAAGGGTCTCGGTGAGATGGACGCCGACCAGCTGGCCGAGACGACCATGGACCCGAGGCGCCGCACCCTGCGCAGGATCAACCTCACCGATCTGGAGGCCGCGGAGCAGGTCTTCGACCTGCTGATGGGCAACGACGTCGCGCCCCGCAAGGAGTTCATCTCCAACTCGGCGGCGACGCTCGACCGGTCGCGGATCGACGCGTAGGCGCCGCGGCGCCCGGGCGGGGAGCCTGCGGTAACGGACAGTGACAGGGCGCCTGTGACCGAGGCCCGGAGCAGCGGTCCCGGGCTGGCCTGGGGCCGCTGAGGTGCGGGGGGCCGAGCCCTCGGCCCCCCGCAGCCATTGCGTCATCGAGCTGCTGAGGCGCCGAGCTGCTGTGGGAGGGGACCGACGGGCCGCCTCCACCCGTGGGTGGAGTCCCTTCGCTCCGAGGCTCCACCCATGATCCACCCGGACTCCGATCTTCTGGTCCGGCACTTTCCGTAACGTCGAAGGCGTCGGCAGGACTCGCTGCCGACTTGCCCTTCTCGTGCACGGAGGCTTGGATGTCCGGGGTTGTCGACGCGCTGGTGATCGTGGCCGTGGTCGGCCTGGTGGTCTCTCGCCAGTTCCGCCCGAGCCGGATCAACACGGAGAAGCGCTGGTGGCCAGCGCCCGTCGTGCTGGCCCTGGTCGCGCTGAAGCAGCCGGGACTGCTCGCCGCCGACCACCACACCGCGTCGGCGGCCCTGCTCGCCGTGGAACTGCTCCTGGGGGCGGTGGTCGGAGCGGGGCTGGCCTGGACCACCCGCATATGGGCGGAGGCGGACGGCACCGTCTGGAGCAGGGGCAGCAAGGCGACCGCCGCGGTGTGGGGAGCCGGCATAGCCGTCCGTGCGGCCGTGTTCCTCCTCGGCCCGGTCCTGGGAGTGCGTCACGACACTCCCGCCCTGCTGCTCGCCCTCGCGGCCACCCTGCTGGCCCGCTCCGCGACACTGGCCTGGCGCCTGCGCACGGTGCGCCCGATGGCCCCCTCGGCCGCGATGTACGGAACCGACGCGTCCTGGTCCGCCCGGAAGGAGTTCGTGTGACGGAGAACGCCTGGACGCGGTGGCCGTCCAAGGAAGCGCTGGGGAGGGAGAGACGCTCGGCTCACCGGCGCCTGCTGGCCGTGGTCGTACGGGTGCTGGGGCTGGGCGCGCTCCTGTGGGGAGCGGTCGCCGGCGGCCAGGACGGGTGGCGCGCGGTCGGTGCGACAGCGGTGGTTCTGCTGGCCGTGGTGGTGGCCTGGGCACTGTTCCGGACCACGCTCACACACCGGCTCCGGCCCTCCCTGGGCCTCGTGGCGGCTCTCCTCGGCCTTGGCGGCATCGCCCAGGGCGCCGGCTTCGATGTCCCCGCTGCGGTCCTGTGGTGTGGATGTGCGGTCATCGCGCTGGAGCGGCTCCCCCTCGTGGTGGCGCTGCCCGTGGACCTGGTGGCTTTCGCCGCCTACGCCCTGGTCAGCGACAACTCCTGGGCGAGCAGCGCCGCCTTGGCGGCGGGGCTGGCCCTGGGCGGATACGTCCTGCGGCTCGACGCGGAGGCCCGGGGGCACGCGCAGCGGATGCTGGCCCAGGAGCGTGCCGCGCGGGCGGCCGAGGCAGAGTCGGCTGCGCTCGCCGAACGCGCCCGCATCGCACGGGAGATCCACGATGTGCTGGCGCACAGTCTGTCGGCACAGATGGTGCACCTGGAGGCGGCACGGCTGCTGATCGAGAGGGGAGCGGAGCGGGAGCAGATCCTGGAACGAGTGGTGGCAGCCCGGGGGATGGCCCGCGACGGACTGGCCGAGACCCGGCAGGCACTGTCCGCCCTGCGCGGAGAGCTGACGCCACTGGAGGATTTCCTGGAGCAACTCGTGGGCACACCGGACGGCGCCCGTACGACCGTCACACTTGCGGGTGAGCGTCGGCCACTGCCGGTCGAGGTGTCGCAGACCGTACGCCGGGTCGCCCAGGAGGCGATGACCAACGTCCGTAAGCATGCTCCGGGCGCGGAGGTCCGAGTGGTCCTCGACTACGGCAGGCACGAAGTGACCCTGGATGTCCGCGACTCGGGCGGCGCAACCGGTGAACTGGCCGGCACCGGAGGCGGCTACGGTCTTATGGGCATGCGGGAGCGTGCCGAACTGCTGGGTGGCTCGCTGCGGGCAGGACCGGGCGAGGAGGGGTTCGTGGTGACGTTGAAGGTCCCCGTATGACGGGGGAGGACCGGGACAAGGACGTTGGGGACAAGGACGCCCCGGGGAAGGACTCTTGGGGCGGCAAGGACGCCCGGGTCCTGGTCGTGGACGATCAGACAGTGGTGCGCGAGGGCATCGTCATGCTGCTGGGGCTGCTGCCGGGTGTCGAGGTGGTGGGCGCCGCGGGCGACGGTGAGGAGGCGGTGCGGCTGGTGGCCGAACTGGCTCCCGACGTGGCGCTGATGGACCTGCGCATGCCGCGGTGCGACGGGGTCGAGGCGACCCGGCGGATCCGGGCCGAGCACCCCGGGACGCAGGTCGTGGTTCTCACGACGTACGTGGACGACGAGTCGCTGTTCCCGGCCCTGCGAGCGGGGGCGCGCGGTTATCTCACCAAGGACGCGGGCGGGGAGGAGATCGTACGGGCCGTTCACAGTGTGCTCTCCGGGGATGCCGGCCTGTCACCGGGTATCCAGCGCCGGCTGCTGGAGAGACTGTCGGGACCGGAAGCGCGCCCCGCACCGCCGGCCGAGGCGCCGGACGGGCTCACCGCGCGGGAGACCGAGGTACTGGTGCTGATCGCGGAAGGGCTGAGCAACCAGGAGATCGCCCGCAGGCTGCATGTCTCCACCGCGACGGTGAAGACCCACATCAACAACCTGTTCGCCAAGACGGGGATCAAGGACCGTGCACAGGCGGTCCGTTACGCCTACGGGAAGGGGCTTGTACGGCCACCGGTGGGGTGAGTCACCTGAAGGGGTGAAGAGCGGGAGGAGTAAGAGTCGGGGATCTTCCCGTTCTGTCCATCCTTGGGCATGCAGTCAAGCAATGATCGCCTCCGTGAGGCAGGGGCCTATGACGACCCTTGGTACGACGCCCTCGCCTCCGGATGGGGTGAGGTGGCGGAAGCGGCCGGCACGGTGACGTCGGTCTCCCCGTCGCCGACTCGACGGGCACCGGGCGACGGCGCCCCCGCCGGGACTGCGCCCACGTCCGCGACGAGGGCCGCGAGCACGGCTGAGGCTACGGTCACGGCTGCGGCCGAGGCCTACTTGGAGGTGCAGGGGAGCGCGGCGTTCCAGGAGGTGCGCGGCCGGTATCGGAGGTTCGTGGTACCGGCGGGGGCCGGCTTCCTCGCGTGGTACCTGGGTTATCTGGTGGCCGCCACGACCGCGCCGGGGCTGATGGGCCGGCCGGTGGCGGGGGCCGTGAACGTGGCGATGCTCGCCGGGCTCGGCCAGTTCCTCACCACCTTCCTGCTGACCTGGGCCTACACCCGGCACGCCCGGCTGCGCCGGGACCGGGCGGCACTGGAGCTCCGCTGGCACACGCAGGAACGGGCCCGTGCGCGGGGTGGCGCGGCATGACCGGGGAGCATCAGACGCTGGCGGTGGTGCTGTTCAGCTGCTTCGTGGCGGTCACGCTGGGGATCACCACCTGGGTGGGCCGGAACCGGCGGGGATCGGCGGAGGAGTTCTACGCGGGCGGCCGTCTGTTCTCCCCGTCGGAGAACGGGTTCGCCCTCGCGGGGGACTACATGTCCGCCGCTTCCTTCCTCGGCATCTCCGGCCTCATCGCGCTCTACGGCTATGACGGCATGCTCTACTCGGTGGGTTTCCTGGTGGCGTGGCTCGTGGTGCTGTTCCTCGTCGCGGAACTGGTGCGCAACTGCGGGCGGTTCACCCTCGCCGACGTGGTGGCGGCGCGGATGCGGGAGCGCCCGGTGCGGATCGCCGCGGGCACCTCGTCGGTCACCGTGTCCGTGTTGTATCTGGTGGCGCAGATGGTAGGGGCGGGCAGTCTGGTCGCGCTGCTGCTCGGCGGCACCGGCGAGGCGGCGCGGGCCTGGACCGTCGTAGGAGTCGGCGCGCTCATGGTCGTCTATGTGTCGTTGGGCGGGATGCGGGCCACCACCTGGATCCAGATCGTGAAGACGGTGCTGCTGCTCGGCGGCACGGCGACGCTGACCACGCTGGTCCTGGTCCGCTTCCACGGCGACTTCAACGAACTGCTGCTCAGCGCGGCCGCGCGCAGCGGGCACGGTGAGGCGTTCCTGGCGCCGGGGCTCAAGTACGGCGGGGACTGGACCGCCCGTCTCGACTTCATCAGCCTCGGGCTCGCCCTGGTCCTGGGCACCGCAGGGCTGCCGCACATCCTGTCCCGCTTCTACACGGTGCCCACCGCCCGGGCGGCCCGGCGGTCAGTGGTCTGGTCGATCGGACTGATCGGCGGGTTCTACCTGATGACGATCGTCCTCGGGTTCGGTGCGGCGGCTCTCGTCGGACCGGACGCCGTGCGGCAGTCCAACGCGGCCGGGAACACGGCGGTGCCGCTGCTGGCGCTCGACCTGGGCGGCGGCCCCGATTCCACCGGCGGAACCGTGCTCTTCGCGGTCGTCGCCGCGGTCGCCTTCGCCACGATTCTCGCGGTGGTCGCCGGAGTCACCCTGGCCTCCTCCGTGTCCGTGGCCCACGATCTGTACGCCTCGCTGCGCCGCCGCCGCCGTGCCGAGCCGCGCGGCGAGGTGGCCGTGGCCCGCTGCGCCGCTGTCGGTGTCGGGGCGGTGGCGATCGCCCTCGGGCTGCTGGCCAGGGACCTCAACGTCGCCTTCCTGGTGGGCCTCGCCTTCGCCGTGGCCGCCTCCGCCAACCTGCCGGTCCTGCTGTACTCACTGTTCTGGCGCCGCTTCACCACACGCGGCGCCGTGTGGGCGGTCTACGGCGGTCTGGTCCCGGCGGTGGCGCTGGTACTGGTGTCGCCGGTGGTGTCGGGCAGCCCCGGGGCGCTGTTCCCGGACGCCGACTTCCAGTACTTCCCGCTGCAGAACCCCGGCCTGGTCTCGATCCCGCTCGGTTTCGTCGCGGGCTGGCTCGGCACCGTCACCTCCGCCGAGCCCGCGGACCGGGCCAAGCACGCGGAGACCGAGGTACGGGCGCTGACGGGGGCGGGAGCCGTGTGACGGGGGCACGCACGCCTGTGGTGCGTGCCGGCTCGTCCGTGGTGCAGTACCGGCTCGTCTGTGGTGCCCTCAGGTGTGCGTCGCCCACACATACCGGTGTTCCGGGCGGCCGGCGTCGCCGTATCTCAGGGTCAGTCTGGCCCGTCCCGTGCGCTCCAGGAGCTTCAGATAGCGCTGGGCGGTCTGCCGGCTCACGCCGGTCCGTTCGGCGATCTCCTGGGCCGACAGAGACCCCTCGGCCCGCATCAGGCACTGGCGCACCAGTTCCGCGGTGGTGGGGGAGTGGCCCTTGGGAAGCCCGGGCTCCGACGATGCCGACAGGGCCCCGAACATGCGGTCCACCTCGGCCTGTTCCGCCTCGCCGCCGCCGTCCAGGGCGCGGCGCAGCTCCGCGTACGCCTCCAGCTTGACGCGCAGGCCCGCGAAGGCGAACGGCTTGACCAGGTACTGCAGCGCGCCCTGGCGCATCGCCGCCTGTACGGTCGCCCGGTCCCGCGCGGCCGTCACCATGATCACGTCGGTCTGGTGGCCGCGCCGGCGCATCTCCTGGACGACCGCCAGACCGGTCCGGTCCGGCAGGTAGTGGTCCATGAGCACGAGGTCGAGACAGGGCAGGGTCTCCAGCCGCCGCAGGGCCTCGGCCGCGCTGTGCGCCTGGGCGGCCACGTGGAAGCCCGGTACTTTCTCGACGTAGGCGGCGTTCACTCGTGCGACGCGGGTGTCGTCGTCGACGACCAGGACCTCGATCATCGTGACTCCTCCTCGCCGTCGGCCCCGGCGTCCGGCCGGGTCGAAGGCACGGTGACGTCCGGCCGGGTCGAGGCCGCGGTGACGTCCGAACGGGCCGAGGGCACGGAGGCGGCCGCCGCGGGAGCGGGGTCGGTGGCGACCGCCTTGGTGCCGGGTTCGGTGGCGGCTGCCGCGGGGCCGGGTTCGGACAGTGCCTCGGGCAGGACGACCGTGAACTCGGCGCCCCCGCCGGGAGCCTCGCCGGCCACGGCGCTGCCGCCCTGCCGCTCGGCGAACGTCCGGACCAGGGAGAGCCCGATCCCCCGCCGGCGGTGCGCCGGAGGCTCCTTGGTCGACCAGCCCTCCGTGAACACCACCTCACGTTGCGAGGCCGGCACACCCGGCCCCGTGTCGCGTACGCGAAGGACCGCCGTACGCCCCTCGCCCCGCAGTTCCACCTCCACGCGCGCGTGCCGGGTGCCCGCGGCGGCGTCGACGGCGTTGTCGACCAGGTTGCCGACGACCGTGACGAGTCCTCTGGGGTCGATCAGCCGGTCCGGCAGCCGGGTCCGGTCCGACACCCACAGGGTGACGCCGCGCTCGGCCGCGACGGTGGCCTTGCCGACCAGCAGGGCGGCCAGCAGCGGGTCGGTGATCCGCTCGGTGATCTGTTCTGCGGTGGCCCGGTGGTTGCCGACCACCTCGCCGACGAACTCCGCGGCGTCGTCGTACATCTCCAGTTCGAGCAGTCCCAGCAGGGTGTGCATGCGGTTGGCGTGCTCGTGGTCCTGGGCGCGCAGGGCGTCGATCAGGCCGCGCGTGGAGTCCAGTTCCCGGCCGAGCTGCTCCAGCTCGGTGCGGTCGCGCAGGGTGGCCACGGCGCCGCCGTCGCCGGTGGGCATCCGGTTGGCGACCAGCACGCGCGGGCCGCGGACGGTGAGCAGGTCGGTGCCGGTCACCCGGCCGGCCAGCACATCGGCCGTACGTCCCTCTCCGAGCGCCTCGCCGGGGGTGCGGCCCACCGCCTCGTCACCTAGGTCCAGCAGGCGCCGTGCCTCGTCGTTGAGGAGGCGGACACGGCCCGCCCGGTCCAGGGCGACGACGCCTTCCCGGATGCCGTGCAGCATCGCCTCGCGCTCCGAGAGGAGCGCCGAGATGTCGGAGAAGGCGAGGTCACGGGTCTGCCGCTGGACCCGGCGCGCGATCAGCCAGGCGGCCAGCGCGCCGACCGCCAGCGCGCCCCCGGCGTACGCGAACAGCCCCGGGACGGCGTGCAGCAGACGGGCCCGGACGCTGTCGTAGGCGATCCCGACCGAGACCGCCCCGACGATGTCGCCCTCACCGTCGCGCAGCGGCACCTTGCCGCGGGCCGAGCGGCCCAGGGTGCCCTCGTCGATCTCCATCACCTCGTGCCCGGCCAGGGCCTCGCCCGGATCGGTGGACACGGCCGCGCCGATCCGGGCGGGATCGGTGTGCGACCAGCGCACACCACGCCGGTCCAGCACCACGACGTACTCCGCCCCGGTGGCCTTCCGGATCCGTTCCGCCTCCCGCTGCACCGGACCGTCCGCCGCCGCGGGGGTGCTCCGCAGCTCCGCCGCGAGCTGCGGCTGCTGCGCGGTCGTCTGCGCGATGGCCAGTGCCCGGCGCATCGCCTGGTCGTCCAGTTGATCACTGAGTGGCGCGAGGAACAGCCCGGTGGCCAGCACCGCGACTCCGGCGGCGATTCCCAGCTGCATCAGCAGCACCTGGGAGAACACCCGCCGTGGCAGACCGAGGCGCAGGCGGCGCGGGGGAGGAGTGGGGCTCATGGCCCTCGACGGTACGTGGTGCGGGCACCCAGCCGAAGACGGTGTGACGCGGATCTACCGGAAGCCCGGATGCCCGGAAGCCGGGAAGTCCAGAAGCCCGGATGCCCGGAAGTCCGGAAGTCCGGAAGTCCGGAAGTCCGGAAGCCGGGAAGTTCGGAAGCCGGGAAGTCCGCACGCCCGGATGCCCGCGAGCGGGAGGCGGTCAGCGCCGTCAAGACCCCGGAAATCCCCGGCGGCGCCGAACCTCCGGCGGCCGGACAGCGGCACCGGAGCCCTCAGGAGGGGCGACCAGCGGCATCGGGCGAATCCCGGCCGGTCAGCCGGTCAGCCGGCGAGCGCCACTGCCGTCGCCACCGCCAGTTCGCGGATCCCGGTGACCTCCATCCGCGCCGGCGAGCCGAGGACCGACGCCCCGCAGCTCTCCGGGCGCGGCGGCAGCGAGGCGCCCTGGGCCACCGTGACCCGCCAGTGCCGCCCGTCGGCGTGGGCCACGGTCACCTGCCAGCGTGGTGCCGCGCCCTCGGTACGTACGACGCTGAGCGTCTCGGCCGCGTACTCGCCCACCGCCGCGCGGACGGCCAGCTCGGCGGCCTGCCCGGGCCGCTCCCAGGCCGAGCTGCCACGGCATCCCGCGAGGACGATCCGCTTGTCCCGTACGCCCCGCAGGACCTCCCCGACCGCCTGAGCGTCGACCCTGCCGTACGCGTATCCGTACGGCAGGACCAGCACGGTCGGCGAGAACCGGTGGCCGCCCAGATGGGTGACCTCCCAGACGCCCTCGGTGCCGGCGGCGGCGAGGTCCGCGGCCAGCGGCCGGCCCAGCAGCGCGCAGCACCGGTCGCGCTTGCCGTTGGTGCAGACGAGGACGAGCGGGTCGCCGGTGTGCGCCCCGCCCCGGAGCGCGGTGTCGAAACTTCGGTGGTCCCCCCGGCCGAGCGCGGCGAAGTCCAGGTCGAGCAGGCGGGCGGGGTCGGCGACCGTGGCGGCGCGCAGCCAGGTGTTCCCCGGCGCGGTGTGAGCCGTGTAGACCCGTCGCTCGGCGGACGCGCCGGGGTCCGCGTGACGCCCGGGGCGGCGGATGAGCGCGATCCGCACGCCCGTGCCGCGCGTGGCCTTCTCCAGGGCACGGCCCAGGGCGGGATCCAGGTGGCTCGATGTCAGCGCCTTGGCACCCCACGGGCCGGGCTGCTCCAGCAGCAGCCAGGTCCGGGCGGTCGCCGCGGTTCCCGAAACGGGCTCGTCGAGGTCCTGGGAGACGGTTGAGCACCTACTCACAGAGGTGAGCCTAACCTGAGTTGAGTGGGACGACTTCCCGCCGCACTCGAACAGCCGCCGGTGGAGTGACGCCGGAGTGGACGCGGAGCGTGCGCGCCGCTCCCGGACACGCGTGAGGCCTGGTGCCGTGTTCCGGGACCAGGCCTCATCGGTGGAGCGTCGAGCGGGGGCGGAGTGCCGGGCTGCTCGCCGGGTGGTCGGTCCGTCCGGCTCGGGCGTCGGGGATGTCCGCCTTGGCGCGTACGAGGGGTTCCCGGCTGACGACGAAGCGTTCGTGGTCGGCGCGGGCGGCGTCGGCGGGCAGTGCGCGTTCCAGTGCCTCGGTGGCCTCGGTGCCGATGACGGCGCAGTTGCCGTCACTCGGTTCGAACGCGTCGGGGCAGATCGATCCCGAGGTACTGCGGCCGCAACGGCCGGACCGGCACTGGCCGCACGTCAGCGGCGATTCGGGCGGGCACGCCAGCAGGCCGGTCGCGGCCACCTCCGGAGCGCCGAGCGGCTCTGACCGGCGGAGAGGCGGAGAGGCGGAGAGGCGGCGCACGGAGGGAAGCGGGGTCACACGCACCGGCGCCTTCTCCCACGTCTGCCCCCGCGTACGCTGCTGACAATCGTTCACTCCGAGGCGTTACCGGGACTCGTATTCTGGGGTGGCACACGGCCCGGCAGACGTCAGAGAGGCAGCACCTTGGGGCAGAGTCCGACCCCGCGGGTTCCGGCCCCGCAGATCCCGGTGGTCATCCTCGCCGGATTCCTCGGTTCCGGAAAGACCACGCTCCTCAACCACCTGCTGCACCGCTCCGGGGGCAGCCGCATCGGCGCGATCGTCAATGACTTCGGCGCCATCGAGATCGACGCGATGGCGGTGGCCGGCGCACTCGGCGACTCCACCGTCTCCCTCGGCAACGGCTGTCTGTGCTGTGCCGTCGACCCCGGCGAACTCGACGTCTACCTCGCACGGCTCGCCCGGCCGGAAACCGGCGTCGACGTCATCGTCATCGAAGCCAGCGGTCTCGCCGAACCGCAGGAACTGGTGCGCATGCTGCTCGCCAGCGAGCTGCGGGGCATCGTCTACGGCGGTCTGGTCGAGGTGGTCGACGCCGCCGAGTTCGACGGGACGCGGGCCCGGCACCCCGAGATCGACCGGCACCTGGCCCTCGCCGACCTGGTCGTGGTCAACAAGCTCGACCGGGCCCCGGACGGCGGCGAGCGGGTGCTCGACCTGGTCGGCTCGCTCACCGACCGGGCCGCCGTCGTCCCGGCCACCTACGGCCGCGTCGACCCCGAGTTCCTCTTCGACTGCCGGCCGGCCGAGGAACGCGTGGGGCAGCTGTCCTTCGACGACCTGCACGACCACGCCCGGACCGGCGGCCACGCCGACCATCTGCACAGCGCCTACGACAGCCTGTCGTTCGTCTCCGACGTCCCGCTGGACCCGCGACGCCTGATGCGGTTCCTCGACAGCCGGCCCGAGGGCCTGTACCGGATCAAGGGGTACGTCGACTTCGGTCCGTACGACCCGCGCAACCGCTACCTCGTGCACGCCGTCGGGCGCTTCCTGCGCTTCTACCCGGAGCCCTGGCGGCCCACCGGTGCCGGTCCCGGTACGGGGACCAGCGCCGAACGGCTGACCCAGCTCGTCCTGATCGGCTCCGGCATCGACGCGCCCGCCCTCACCAAGGAACTCCAGGAGTGCGCGAGCCACGCCCCGCACGCCGACGAGCACGGCATGTGGGGCGTCCTGCGCTACGTACAGGGCCCCCAGGAGCAGGACCCCGACGAGGGGGAGGAGCCGGACCAGGACCCGGACCCCGACGACGGGGAGGGCCCGGACCCGGACTCCGTCGGCTAGCTAGGCCGGTCCGGCCACCACCGCCACCGTCTTCGGGAGGGACACGCCCGATCCGTCGCGGCGCGGGTCGATCTCCGGCAGCTCGGCCGGTGTGCCGTTCTTCTGCGCGGCCCGGGCCGGCGCGGGACCCGCCCAGGCCAGAGCCAGGCAGTCCTCGCCCTTCAGGAACCGCTGGCAGCGCACGCCGCCCGTGGCCCGGCCCTTGCGCGGATACTGGTCGAAGGGCGTCAGCTTGGCCGTGGTCTGCACGGAGTCGTCCAGCGTCCCGCGCGAGCCGGCCACGGTGAAGATCACCGCGTCCGCCGCCGGGTCGACCGCCGTGAACGAGATGACCTTCGCGCCCTCGGTGAGCTTGACGCCGGCCACGCCGCCCGCCGGACGGCCCTGCGGACGGACCTGCGAGGCCTGGTAGCGCAGCAGTTGGGCGTCGTCGGTGATGAAGACCAGGTCCTCGTCGCCGGTGCGCAGCTCGACCGCGCCGACGATCCGGTCGCCCTCCCTGAGGGTGATGACCTCCAACTCCTCCTTGCTGCCCGGGTAGTCGGGCACCACCCGCTTGACGACGCCCTGCTCCGTGCCGAGCGCGAGGCCGGGCGAGGACTCGTCGAGGGTGGTCAGGCAGACCACCGTCTCATCGTCCTCCAGGGAGACGAACTCCGCCAGCGGCGCGCCGCCCGCCAGGTTGGGCGTGGACATCTCCTCCGGCAGTTGCGGCAGGTCGACCACGTTGATCCGCAGCAGGCGCCCGGCGGACGTCACCACGCCCACCTCGCCGCGGGCCGTGGCGGGCACCGCCGAGACGATCAGGTCGTGCTTGACGCGCTTGCCGCCGCCCCCCGAGGCGAACGGCTCGCCGTTCGCCGTACGGGCCAGCAGCCCGGTGGAGGAGAGCAGCACCCGGCACGGGTCGTCCGCCACCTGGAGCGGCACGGCGGCCACGGGGGTGGCCGCCGACTCCAGCAGCACGGTCCGGCGGTCGGTGCCGAACTTCTTGGCCACCGCCGCCAGTTCCGCCGAGACCAGCTTGCGCAGCTCCTGGTCGGAGTCGAGGATGCGGGTCAGCTCCTCGATCTCCGCGTTGAGCCGGTCCTTCTCGGCCTCCAGCTCGACGCGGTCGAACTTGGTGAGCCGGCGCAGCGGCGTGTCCAGGATGTACTGGGTCTGCACGTCGCTCAGCCCGAAGCGCTCGATCAGGCGCTCCTTGGCCTGCGCGGAGTTCTCGCTGGAGCGGATGAGGCGGATGACCTCGTCGATGTCGATCAGCGCCGTGAGCAGGCCCTCGACCAGGTGCAGCCGGTCGCGTCGCTTGCCGCGGCGGAACTCGCTGCGCCGCCGTACGACGTCGAAGCGGTGGTCGAGATAGACCTCCAGCAGCTCCTTCAGGCCCAGGGTGAGGGGCTGCCCGTCCACCAGGGCGACGTTGTTGATACCGAAGGACTCCTCCATCGGCGTCAGCTTGTAGAGCTGCTCCAGGACGGCCTCCGGCACGAAGCCGTTCTTGATCTCGATGACCAGGCGCAGCCCGTGCTCGCGGTCGGTGAGGTCCTTGACGTCCGCGATGCCCTGGAGCTTCTTCGCGCCGACCAGGTCCTTGATCTTGGCGATCACCTTCTCCGGACCGACCGCGAACGGCAGCTCGGTGACGACCAGGCCCTTGCGGCGGGCCGTCACCGTCTCCACGGTCACCGTCGCCCGGATCTTGAACGTGCCGCGGCCCGACGCGTACGCGTCCCGGACGCCCGGCAGCCCGACGATCACGCCGCCCGTGGGCAGGTCGGGGCCGGGGACGTGCTTCATCAGGGCTTCGAGGTCGGCGTTCGGGTACCGGATCAGGTGCCGGGCGGCGGCGATGACCTCGCGCAGATTGTGCGGGGGCATGTTGGTGGCCATGCCGACGGCGATGCCGGAGGCGCCGTTGACCAGCAGGTTGGGGAAGGCGGCGGGCAGCGCCTGCGGCTCCTGCTCCTGACCGTCGTAGTTGGGGGCGAAGTCGACGGTGTCCTCGTCGATCGACTCCGTCATCAGGCCGGCCGCCTCGGCCATCCGGCACTCGGTGTACCGCATGGCGGCGGGCGGGTCGTCGTTGCCCAGCGAGCCGAAGTTGCCGTGGCCGTCGACCAGGGGGACGCGCATCGAGAACGGCTGGGCCATGCGGACCAGGGCGTCGTAGATCGACGCGTCGCCGTGCGGGTGCAGCTTGCCCATCACCTCGCCGACGACGCGGGCGCACTTCACGTACCCGCGCTCGGGCCTGAGGCCCATCTCGTTCATCTGGTAGACGATGCGGCGGTGCACCGGCTTGAGTCCGTCGCGTGCGTCCGGCAGGGCACGGGAGTAGATGACCGAGTACGCGTACTCAAGGAATGAGCCCTGCATCTCGTCGACGACGTCGATGTCGAGGATCTTCTCCTCGTACGGGTCGTCGGGCGGCGGGGTCTTCGTACTACGGCGGGCCATCGCTGCCGGCTCCTCGCTGAAGCGTGAACGGTGATCTGACGCGGTCCATTGTGGACTGCGGCACTGACAGCGACCGACCAGGACCCGTCGCGGGCGCCCGGCCCGGTGCTGCCCGCAGGGTACGCCCTCGCCTCGGGCGCCCACACGCGCGTGCCCGTGCCCACCGTCGGCGGTGCGCCTGCGGGGAGCGGTCCGGGACCAGCCTCCCGATCCCCGGTGCGCGTCACGACGGGCGCCCGGCCGCTGTCCGCCGTGGTGCGCGCCGGGGCGCTCGCCCGCCCGCGCCCGCCGCCCGTCCCTGCCCGCAACCGCAGCCCCGACCGCCGCGGCCCCCGCCCCGCGGCCGCCCCCGTGCCTGCCCGCGGCTCCCGCCCGCCACTCCCCGGGCTGCTCGCTCTCGGCGTACCGGAGGCGGGAACTTCTCCAGTGGCCCGCGCGCTTGCATACAGTGGCAGGACCGACAGGAATTCCGCAGTTCCGACCGCTGATACGGCCGGGACCGAGGATTCCGTCCAAGGTTTCCGCGAGCGAAGGGACGTACATGCCCATGGGTCACACGGCCACAGCCGAGGCAGGCTCCGGCGGGCTGACAGCGACCGAGTACCGCTTGGCCAACGGCCTGCGCGTGGTGCTCTCCGAGGACCACCTGACCCCGGTCGCGGCGGTGTGCCTCTGGTACGACGTCGGCTCGCGCCACGAGGTCAAGGGCCGTACCGGTCTGGCTCACCTCTTCGAGCACCTGATGTTCCAGGGCTCCGCACAGGTGGAGGGCAACGGCCACTTCGAACTGGTGCAGGGCGCCGGCGGCTCCCTCAACGGCACCACCAGCTTCGAGCGCACCAACTACTTCGAGACCATGCCCGCCCACCAGCTGGAGCTCGCCCTCTGGCTGGAGGCCGACCGCATGGGCTCCCTGCTCGCCGCCCTCGACGACGAGTCGATGGAGAACCAGCGGGACGTCGTCAAGAACGAGCGCCGCCAGCGCTACGACAACGTGCCCTACGGCACCGCGTTCGAGAAGCTGACCGCCCTCGCCTACCCGGAGGGCCACCCCTACCACCACACGCCGATCGGCTCCATGGCCGACCTGGACGCGGCCACCCTGGAGGACGCCCGCGCGTTCTTCCGCACCTACTACGCGCCCAACAACGCGGTGCTGTCCGTGGTCGGCGACATCGACCCCGAGCAGACGCTCGTCTGGATCGAGAAGTACTTCGGTTCCATCGCCTCCCACGACGGCAAGCCCGCCCCCCGGGACGGCGCGCTGCCCGAGGTCATGGGCGGGCAGCTGCGCGAGGTCGTCGAGGAGGAGGTCCCGGCCCGCGCCCTGATGGCCGCCTACCGCCTGCCGCACGACGGCACGCGCGCGTGCGACGCCGCCGACCTGGCCCTCACCGTCCTCGGCGGCGGCGAGTCCTCCCGCCTCTACAACCGCCTGGTGCGCCGCGACCGTACGGCCGTCGCGGCCGGCTTCGGCCTGCTGCGCCTGGCCGGCGCCCCCTCGCTCGGCTGGCTGGACGTGAAGACCTCCGGTGACGTCGAGGTGCCGGTCATCGAGGCCGCCATCGACGAGGAGCTGGCCCGGTTCGCCGAGGAGGGACCCACCGCCGAGGAGATGGAGCGGGCCCAGGCCCAGCTGGAGCGCGAGTGGCTGGACCGGCTCGGCACGGTCGCCGGCCGTGCCGACGAACTGTGCCGCTACGCCGTCCTGTTCGGCGACCCGCAGCTCGCCCTGACCGCCGTACAGCGCGTCCTGGAGGTCACCGCCGAGGAGGTCCAGGAGGTCGCCAAGGCCCGCCTGCGCCCCGACAACCGCGCGGTGCTCGTCTACGAGCCCACCGCCCCCGCAGCCGACGCCGACGACGCCACCGACGAGAACGAGGAGGCGGCCAAGTGACCGAGCTCGCCACCATGGACTTCCACCCCCGGCCGCAGGCGGGCGAGCCCAAGCCCTGGGCCTTCCCCGCCCCCGAGCGCGGCACGCTCGGCAACGGACTCACCGTCCTGCGCTGCGACCGCCCCGGCCAGCAGGTCGTCGCCGTCGAGCTGTTCCTGCGGGCGCCCCTGGACGCCGAGCCGGCCGGTCTCGACGGTGTCGCCACCATCATGGCCCGCGCCTTCTCCGAGGGCACCGACAAGCACTCCGCCGAGGAGTTCGCCGCCGAACTGGAGCGCTGCGGCGCCACCCTGGACGCGCACGCCGACCACCCCGGCGTCCGCCTCAGCCTCGAAGTGCCCGCCTCCCGCCTCGCCAAGGCGCTCGGCCTGGTCGCCGACGCCCTGCGGGCACCCGCGTTCGCCGACAGCGAGGTCGAACGCCTGGTGCGCAACCGCCTCGACGAGATCCCGCACGAGCTGGCCAACCCCTCGCGCCGGGCCGCCAAGGAGCTCTCCAAGGAGCTGTTCCCGGCGGACTCCCGGATGTCCCGCCCGCGCCAGGGCACCGAGGAGACGGTCGCCGGCATCGACTCCGCGGCCGTACGCGCCTTCTACGAGAAGCACGTCCGTCCCGCCACGGCCACCGCCGTGGTCGTCGGCGACTTCACCGGCGTCGACCTCGGCGCGCTGCTCGACGACACCCTCGGCTCGTGGACGGGCTCGGCCGCCGAACCGCGGCCCGTGCCCCCGGTGACCGCCGACGACACCGGCCGCGTCGTCATCGTGGACCGCCCCGGTTCCGTCCAGACGCAGCTGCTGATCGGCCGTACCGGCCCCGACCGGCACGACAGCGCCTGGCCCGCCCAGGTGCTCGGCACGTACTGCCTGGGCGGCACCCTCACCTCCCGCCTGGACCGCGTCCTGCGCGAGGAGAAGGGCTACACCTACGGCGTCCGGGCCTTCGGCCAGGTCCTGCGGTCCGCGCCCGACGGCACGGGTGCCGCGATGCTCGCCATCAGCGGCTCCGTCGACACGCCGAACACCGGTCCGGCCCTCGACGACCTGTGGAAGGTGCTGCGCACGCTCGCCGAGGGCGGGCTCACCGACGCCGAACGCGACGTCGCCGTGCAGAACCTGGTGGGCGTGGCGCCGCTGAAGTACGAGACCGCGGCGGCCGTCGCGAGCACACTGGCCGACCAGGTCGAGCAGTACCTGCCCGACGACTACCAGGCGACGCTGTACCAGCGGCTCGCCGCGACCGGCACGGTCGAGGCCACCGCGGCGGTCGTCAACGCCTTCCCGGTGGACCGTCTGGTGACCGTCCTGGTGGGTGACGCGGCGCAGATCAAGGAGCCCGTCGAGGCCCTGGGCATCGGCGAAGTCACCGTCGTACCGGCCGAGTAGACGGCGGAGGGGCGCGCCACGCGCGCGTGAGGGCCCCGGTGACCGGTCTGTCACCGGGGTCGCCCTTTGCCTGAATTCGACGCATTGGGGCGAAGGTTGCCTGTCTGCCCTGTGGGATGAGCAACAAAAACCCTGTTGCGTTTGAGTCTTGAACGGGCGCCCGCTTAGCGTCTCCGAGGCTGTTCGTCAGGCAGTGCGCCGCACCCGCGGCACCGGACAGTCATCGCCGAGTCCCCGTACGGCGCGAGCCAGGGGAGCCGGGGACCCACCGCAGTCCCTGGGGTGAATCGGACGCCCGCGCGTACCGCGAGGGGGTCCGTAGGAGACCTTCCTGCTCCGAACCCGTCAGCTAACCCGGTAGGCGAGAGGGAAGGAAAGGACCAGCCTCTACATGGCGTTCACACGCGCCACCGGGAAGCACCGCCGTCCCGGCCGGGTACACCGCACCACCGTCCGCGCGGCGGGCGTCGCGACCCTCACCACCACCGGCGTCCTCGGCACCCTCGCGGCCCCCGCGCTCGCGGCCGAGCCGTCCCCCGAGGACACCGGACTCACCCCCGTCATCACCCTCGGCGACGCCGTGGCCGAAGAGGTCGACGCCCAGGCCGCCGCCCAGCGGCAGGCCGCCGAGGACGCCGCCGCCCGGGAGAAGGCCGAGCAGGCCGCCCGCGAACGGGCCGCCGAGGCCGCCGAGCAGGCCCGCGAGGACAAGGAGCGCGCCGCCCGCGAGGCCGAGCGCAAGCGCCTGAACACCTACGTGGCCCCCATCGGCGGCTCGTACGTGTCCACCGCGTACCAGGCCGGCAGCAGCCTCTGGTCTTCCGGCTCGCACACCGGCATCGACTTCCACGCCGCCTCCGGCACCACCGTCCACGCGGTCGGCGCCGGCACGGTCGTCGAGGCCGGCTGGGGCGGAGCGTACGGCTACCAGGTCGTGATCAAGATGCACGACGGGACGTACACCCAGTACGGCCACCTGTCGTCCATCGGCGTCTCCGTGGGCCAGACGGTCACCCCCGGTCAGCAGATCGCCCTCTCCGGGGCGACCGGCAACGTCACCGGACCGCACCTGCACTTCGAGGCACGCACCAGCGCGGAGTACGGGTCGGACATCGACCCCGTGGCCTACCTCCGCTCCCACGGCGTCACCGTCTGACCCCCCGCGACATCGAAAGCCCCGGCTCCCCGAGCCGGGGCTTTCGGCGTTGAAGCTGACCAAAAACAGACCAAAAACAGCCGGGGAAACCGGCTCCCCTTCGGAAAGTGCGGCGCATTGCAATAGAGTCACTGAACACGCGTCAATCGTCGACGTTTCACGGGGATTAAGGCGGAGGTCGGTCATGCGTATTCCGGCGCACTCGGTGTGCACGGCGATCCGGGACGACATCGTCGCCGGTGTCTACGAGCGCGGCAGCCGGCTCACCGAGGAACTCCTCGCCCGCCGCTACGGCGTCTCCCGCGTCCCCGTGCGCGAGGCCCTGCGGACCCTGGAGGCCGAGGGGTTCGTGGTGACGCGGCGGCACGCGGGCGCGTGCGTGGCCGAACCCACCGAACAGGAGGCCGCCGACCTGCTGGAGATGCGGCTGCTCCTGGAGCCGCTCGGCGCGGCCCGGGCCGCCCAGCGGCGCACCGAGGCCCACCTGAAGGTGCTGCGCGGCCTGGTGCGGCTGGGCCAGGAGCGGGCCAGGCGGGGCAACAGCGACGACCTGCGCTCGCTGGGCGGCTGGTTCCACGAGACGCTCGCCCAGGCCGCCGGCAGCGCGGCGATGACCTCGACGCTGACCCAGCTGCGGCACCGGATCGCCTGGATGTACGTCGTGGAGGCGCCCGCCAGCCCGGTCGACACCTGGGCGGAGCACGGCGCGATCGTCGACGCGGTGGCCCGGGGCGACGGCGAACGCGCCCGGTCGCTGACCGCGCTGCACACCGAGCGGTCGACGGCCGCGCACCGCCTGCGCTTCGCCTCGGGCGCCGATCGCGCGGAGCGTGTGAGGAACTCGCAACGTGCCGTAAACATGCCGAGCCTGCGGCATTAACACGGGCGCCGTATACAAAGAGGGGTTATTCGGCGGGGTCTTTTTCTGCTGCCGTTTTATTGTCGTCCCCGCGTGCTTTTCCCGAGAGGGCGCGGCCGATTACCGACGCCCGGTGCCGGAAAAGCGAAAGCCGTGCCGGCCCCGAAGGGTCGGCACGGCTCGCCTTGGCGCGCGCGACGGCTCAGACGGTCTCCGGAAGCTCCTCGAGCCCCTCGGCGACCAGCTTCGCCAGACGGTCCAGCGCGACGTCCGCGCCCTCGGCGTCCGAGGCGAGGACGATCTCCTCGCCGCCCTGGGCGCCCAGACCCAGGACGGCCAGCATGGAGGCGGCGTTGACGGGGTTGCCGTCGGCCTTGGCGATCGTCACCGGGACGCCGCTGGCCGTGGCGGCCCGGACGAAGATGGAGGCGGGGCGGGCGTGGAGACCCTCGGCCCAGCCGACGTTGACGCGGCGCTCAGCCATGTGTTGCTGCCCTTCAGTTGTGCAGGCTTGTCTAGACCAGTCTTCCATACGGTGTCCCACCGGCCCGTTCCCGCTCGGCCCCCCCCCACGGCCCCGGGCCGTTGTCGTACCCGGGCCGTACGCTGGGCCTCATGCAGACCGCGTCGGACCGGCACGACTACCCCGCCCACTGGGAGGCGGACGTGGTGCTGCGCGACGGCGGTACCGCGCGCGTGCGCCCCATCACCGCCGACGACGCCGAGCGGCTGGTCAGCTTCTACGAGCAGGTCTCGGACGAGTCTAAGTACTACCGCTTCTTCGCGCCCTACCCCCGGCTGTCCGCCAAGGACGTCCACCGCTTCACGCACCACGACTTCGTGGACCGCGTGGGGCTCGCGGCCCTGGTGGGCGGCGAGTTCATCGCCACCGTCCGCTACGACCGGATCGGCGCCGACGGCACGCCCGCACACGGCCCGGCCGACGAGGCGGAGGTCGCCTTCCTCGTCCAGGACGCCCACCAGGGACGCGGCGTGGCCTCCGCGCTCCTGGAGCACATCGCCGCGGTCGCGCGCGAGCGCGGCATCCGCCGCTTCGCCGCCGAGGTGCTCCCCGCCAACACCAAGATGATCAAGGTGTTCACGGACGCCGGGTACACCCAGAAGCGCAGCTTCGAGGACGGCGTCGTCCGCCTGGAGTTCGGCCTCGAACCCACCGACCGCTCGCTCGCCGTGCAGTACGCGCGCGAACAGCGCGCCGAGGGCCGTTCCGTACGGCGGCTGCTCACCCCCGGCTCCGTCGCGGTCATCGGCGCCGGCCGCGCCCCCGGCGGTGTGGGCCGGGGCATCCTCGGCAACATCAGGGACGCCGGTTTCACCGGCCGGCTGTACGCCGTGAACCGGGCCTTCGAGAAGGAGCGGACGGAGCTGGACGGAGTGGCGGCCCACCGCTCGGTCGGGGAGATCGACGGGCCCGTGGACCTCGCGGTCGTCGCTGTCCCCGCCGAGCAGGTCCGGGAGGTCGTCACCGAATGCGGCCGGCACGGCGTGCGGGGACTGGTCGTCGTCTCCGCCGGGTACGCCGAGAGCGGCCCCGAGGGCCGTGAGCGCCAGCGCGCCCTGGTGCGGCACGCGCGCGCGTACGGCATGCGGATCGTCGGCCCCAACGCCTTCGGCATCGTCAACACCTCACCCGGGGTGCGGCTCAACGCCTCCCTCGCCCCCGAGATGCCGCGCCCCGGCCGGATCGGGCTGTTCGCCCAGTCGGGCGCCATCGGCATCGCCCTGCTCTCCCGGCTGCACCGGCGCGGCGGCGGGGTCACCGGCGTGACCGGCGTCTCGACCTTCGTCTCCTCCGGCAACCGGGCCGACGTCTCCGGCAACGACGTCATGCAGTACTGGTACGACGACTCGGACACCGACGTCGTCCTGATGTACCTGGAGTCCATCGGCAACCCGCGCAAGTTCACCCGCCTCGCGCGCCGCACGGCGGCGGTCAAGCCGCTGGTCGTCGTGCAGGGCGCCCGGCACGGCGGCACGGCCCCGCAGGGGCACCCGGTACGCGCCACCCGGCTGCCGCACGCGACCGTCTCGGCCCTGCTGCGGCAGGCCGGCGTGATCCGCGTCGACACGATCACCGAGCTGGTCGACGCGGGGCTGCTGCTGGCCAGGCAGCCGCTGCCCGCCGGGCCGCGGGTGGCGATCCTGGGCAACTCGGAGTCGCTGGGCCTGCTCACCCACGACGCGTGTCTGTCCGAGGGGCTGCGACCGCTGCCCCCGCTGGACCTGACGACGGCCGCGTCACCGGCGGACTTCCGTGCGGCGCTCTCGGCCGCGCTCGCCGACGACGCGTGCGACGCCGTGGTCGTGACCGCGATCCCGGCCCTCGGCGAGGGAGCGGCCGGCGACGCCGCCCTGGCCGAGTCCCTGCGCGCGGCCACCGTCGAGGCTCCCGCCAAGCCCGTCCTGGTGGTCCACGTCGAACTGGGCGGCCTGGCGGAGGCCCTGTCGGCGGCCACGAGCACGGCCCCGCCTGCGGTGCCGCACACGGCACCGCACACGCCCCCCTCCGCGGCCACGCAGGCGACCCGGCCTGCGACCCCGCCTGAGGCCCCGCACACGGCCCTGAGCACGGCCCCGTCTGCGGCCACGAGCACGGCCCCGCCTGCGGCACCGCACACGCCCCCGCCCGCGGCCCCGCAGGCGACGCCGCACACATCCCCGGACACACCCCCGCCCGCGACGGCCGACCGCACCCCTGCCCCGGCGGCGAAGCCCTCCGTCCCGCCCGAGCGGGCTCCCGCCCCCGCCCCCGCCGGGAAGCCCACGGACGGCACCCACCTCATCCCCGCCTACCCCGCCGCCGAGCGCGCGGTCCGGGCCCTCGCCCAGGCCGTCACCTACGCCCGCTGGCGCCGCGACACCGCCGAGCCCGGCAAGGTGCCGGAGTACGAGGACGTCGACGAGAAGGGCGCCGCCGAGCTGATCGAGCGCCTCCTCGCGCGCGGCGAGGGCCTCACCCTCGGCAGCGAGGAGACCTGCGAACTGCTCGGCCGCTACGGCATCCACGTCCACCGTGCCCTGCCCGCCCCCACCCCCGACGCCGCCGTCGCCGCCGCGCGCGCCCTGGGCCGGCCCGTCGCCCTGAAGGCCACCGCCCCCCACCTGCGCCACCGGGCCGACCTGGGCGGCGTACGCCTCGACCTGGCCGACGAGGAACAGCTGCGGCGCGCGTACGAGGAGCTGACCGGGCTGTTCGGGACCCCGGCCGAGCTGCGGCCCGTGGTACAGGCCATGGCACCGCGCGGCGTCGACACCGTCGTACGGGCGGTGATCGACCCGGCGGCCGGCGCCGTGCTCTCCTTCGGGCTCGCCGGGGCCGCCACCCAGCTGCTCGGCGACACGGCGCACCGGCTGATCCCGGTCACCGACCGGGACGCGGCATCGCTCATACGTTCGATACGTACCGCTCCGCTCCTTTTCGGCTGGCGCGGCTCCGACCCGGTCGACACCGCCGCCCTGGAGGAACTGCTCCAGCGCGTCTCCCGCCTGGTCGACGACCACCCCGAGGTCGTCGCCGTCACCCTGGAACCGGTGGTCGTCGCCCCGCGGGGCCTCAGCGTCCTCGGCGCCTCCGTGTGCCTGGCGCCGCCGCCCGCCCGCGACGACCTGGGCCCGCGCACGCTCCCGGCGTACTGACCACGGCCCGCGGCCCACCGCCCAGGGTCTGCGGCCCACGGCCCACGGCCTGGGGCGGTCCCGGAGGTCCACGACCGTGCCGGGCAGTCAGCGGGTCCCCGTAGGATGGACGGCATGGCCAAGACCAGTACGACGACCCAGGGGCTGCGTGCGGCGATCGAGCGCAGCGGCTACTACCCGGCCCTCGTGGCCGAGGCGGTGGAAGCCGCCGTGGGCGGCGAGCCCGTCCGGTCGTACCTGGTCCACCAGGAGACGACGTTCGACCAGAACGAGGTGCGGCGGCACGTGACGGTGCTCGTCCTCACCGGCAACCGCTTCATCGTCAGCCACACCGACGAGCAGGCCGCCGACGACACCTCCCCGTCGCCCTATGCCACGACGTCCACGGAGTCCGTCAAGATCGGCCGGATCTCGTCCATCGTCGTCAGCCGGGTGGTCGCCAACCCCGAGCAGTACAAGCCGGGCACCCTGCCCCGCGAGATCGTGCTGACCATCGGCTGGGGCGCCGTCGCCCGCATCGACCTGGAGCCCGCCGCCTGCGGCGACCCCAACTGCGAGGCCGACCACGGTTACACCGGCAGCTCCACCGCCGACGACCTCAGCCTGCGCGTCAGCGAGGCGGGCGACGGCCCGGAGACCGTGCGGCAGGCCCTCGCCTTCGCCCAGGCCCTCTCCGAGGCGACCGCGGACACCGCGCACTGATGTACCGGTCCACCGCCTGGGACATCCACCCCGAACCCCTCCCCGTCGACTCCGCGCCCGTCCCCGAGTACGGCAGCGGCTCCCTGGCCGACCTGCTGCCCACGCTCGCCGCCGGCATGGACGTCCCCGGCATGACCGCCGCGATCGAGGAACTGGCCCCCGCCGACCGGAACTGCGTCTTCCTGATCGACGGCCTCGGCTGGGAGCAGCTGCGCGCCCACCCCGAGTACGCCCCCTTCCTGACCTCGCTCCTCGGCAGCTCGCGCGGCGGCACCGGCCGCCCCATCACCGCCGGCTACCCGGCGACCACCGCGACCTCCCTCGCCTCCGTCGGCACCGGCCTGCCCCCCGGTGCCCACGGCCTGCCCGGCTACACCGTCCGGGACCCGGCCACCGGCGAGCTGATGAACCAGCTCCGCTGGCAGCCCTGGACCGACCCGCACGTCTGGCAGCCCCGGCCCACCGTCTTCCAGCTCGCCCACGCCGCGGGCGTGCACGCCGCGCAGGTCTCCGCCCCCGCCTTCCAGAACACGCCGCTGACCAAGGTCGCGCTCAGCGGCGGCACCTTCCTCGGACGGGAGTCCGGCGAGGACCGCATGGACCTGGCGGCCGAGCGGCTGGCCGCCGCCGACCGCGCCCTCGTCTACACGTACTACTCGGAGGTCGACGGCGCCGGTCACCGCTTCGGCGTCGACTCCGACACCTGGCGCGGCCGGCTCTCCCACGTCGACCGGCTCGTCCAGCGCCTGGCCGAACAGCTCCCGCCGCGCACCGCCCTCTACGTCACCGCCGACCACGGCATGGTCGACGTGCCCTTCGACGAGGAGCACCGCATCGACTTCGACGCCGACTGGGAGCTGCGGGCCGGCGTCGCCCTGCTCGGCGGCGAGGGCCGCGCCCGGCACGTCTACGCCGTACCGGGCGCCCACGGCGACGTCCTCGCCTGCTGGCGCGAGGTGCTCGGCGAGCAGTTCTGGGTGGCCTCGCGCGACGAGGCGATCGGGGCGGGCTGGTTCGGCCCGCACGTCGAGGAGCGGGTGTACGACCGCATCGGCGACGTCATCGCCGCCGCCCGGGACGACGTCCTGCTCATCGCCTCCGACCGGGAGCCGAACGAGTCGGCGATGGTCGGCAACCACGGCTCGATGACCCCCGCCGAGCAGTTGGTCCCGCTCCTCGAAGTACGTACCTGAACCGCCGAAGTCCCCCGAAAGGTGCCCGCCCCACCATGCCCGAACTGGTCTTCTTCTCCGGAACGATGGACTGCGGGAAGTCGACCCTGGCCCTCCAGATCGAGCACAACCGCTCCGCACGCGGCCTCATCGGCATGATCTTCACCCGGAACGACCGGGCCGGCGAGGGCAAGCTCTCCTCCCGCCTCGGCCTGGTCACCGACGCCGTCGAGGTCGAGGACGGCACCGATCTGTACGCCTACCTCGTCGACCACCTCTCCCGGGGCGGCCGGGCGGACTACGTCATCGCGGACGAGGCGCAGTTCCTGGCTCCGGACCAGATCGACCAGCTGGCCCGCGTCGTCGACGACCTTGGCCTGGACGTCTACGCCTTCGGCATCACCACAGACTTCCGCTCCAAGCTGTTCCCCGGCTCCCAGCGCCTGGTGGAACTGGCCGACCGGGTCGAGGTGCTCCAGGTCGAGGCCCTGTGCTGGTGCGGGGCCCGGGCCACGCACAACGCCCGCACGGTGGGCGGTGTCATGGTCGTCGAGGGCGCCCAGGTGGTCGTCGGCGACGTGGACCAGTCCCTGGACGAGGTCGGCTACGAGGTGCTGTGCCGCCGCCACCACCGGCGCCGTATGACGAGTGCCTCCGCGCACGCCGGCACGCTGTCGCCGGATGTCCTGCCCATCGTCTCTGGCTGACCCCCCCTTCCTGACCGAACCTTCCCTTCCCGGCTCCCGGGTCGGCGCGAAACGGTCCGTCACGCGAGTTTGCTCTCCCTGCCCCGTACTCCGTCGGCCGCCCGTCACGGCACCCGCCCCGACCCCGCGCCCCGGCCGGACACCCTGCTGTGGCCGGACGCCGACGTCTGGCACGACACCGTGCGGCGCACGACGCGGAAGCAGAGCCGTACCTCCTCGAACGTCTGATGAACAGCTCGCACCAGGCGCGCGGTCAGGTCGCCCAGGCGAGCACCGCGTGGCGGTACGGCGGCCCGCCCGCGCGCTCTCCGCCCTGGACGCCACGCCCCACCCGACCAGGACAGCGAGCGCGCCGCCCGCGAACAACTGGCCCAGGTACGCATCAGGGGCCGCGGCGCCCCGCCCCTCCTCCCGCGCACCCGGGGCCGGCTCCGCCTGGTCGGAGAGGACGTGGAACCGCGCTGGGGCACCGACGCCCGCTGGTACCCGTACACCGGACACCGCGGCCAGTGGCAGCCGGCCCGCCCGCACCCGACGCGGCGGAGGCGCTGCGCGGGGCCGTCACTCTGGAGCAGCGGCAGCGGTAGGAGAGTCGTCGTCCGGGTCGGTCACCAGCACGGCTGGCAACGGCAGCCCGTACTTGAGTGTGGTCACTGGGACTACGATGTCCTGTCAGTCAGTAGGCACGTGGGTGAAGCCGTCGTCCTGGTAGAGGTCGTGAATCGACCCCCCTCGCGAAACGCGGGCCGGCGTCATCCTCGCCCGCCCCGGTTCCGCCGGTACTCGGCCAGTGCTCCGCCCGCCCACAGCGGGGCCAGCCTGGGGACCTCGCTCGCGGGCACCATGCCGCGCAGGGCACGCAGGCCGAGCCTGGCCAGGGAGTCGGCGGCTTCGTTGAGCGGGTGGCCGACGACGTGGGCCTTCTCGTGGACGAAGGCCGGCTCTGGTGTGTACTCCGCGTACATCTGGAGTTCGACGAGACTGGGCCGGCGGCCCTCCGAGCGCAGCCGGGTCTCATATCCGTGCGGCATCCGCCGGCCGCCGCCCCGCCACTCGTGCAGGTACTCCTCAACCGCTGCCAGCCGCTCGACGGCGCTCAGGGCGCCCCGGCGGTCCCGGCCCAGCGCAAGACCCGCCGCGGGTACGAGAACGGCGTCAGCGCACTGACGCCTGCATTCGGCCGTGTCCAGGTAGTCCGTGACGGCCCCGCGAGGGTGTCAGACCTGGCCGTAACCGCCGTCGACCTGGTAGTCGGCGCCGTTGACGTGGGAGGCCGCGTTCGAGGCGACGAAGGAGATCACTGCGGCGACCTCTTCCGCGGTACCGGCCCGGGTCATCGGGGTCCCGGTGCCCATCGTGGCGATGAGCGCCTCGCGTTCCTCGGCGGTGGCGGCCAGCTGCGCGATACCGGGCGTATCCGTCGGGCCCGGGCTCACCACGTTCACCCGGATCCCGCGTGGGGTCAGCTCAAGGGCCCAGGTGCGGGCGAGAGCGCGGACCCCGGCCTTGGAAGCCGCGTAGAGACTCCGCCCGCGCGACGCCTTGTGAGCGGCCATCGAGCCGGTGAGGACGATGACACCACCGTCCGCCAGCAGCGGCAGCGCCTTCTGGACGGTCATGATCGTGCCGGTGATGTTGACGTCGAAGACCGTCCTGATGACGTCCTCGGTGATGGTTCCCAGCGGTGCGGTCGCGATCGCCGCCGCGTTGACGACCAGCACGTCCAGCCGGCCGCTGCGCCGCTCCACCTGCGCGAAGAGCCGGTCGAGGTCGTCGGTCGAGCGCGAGTCGGCCCGCACCCCGATGACATCACCCGGTATGTCCGCGGCCGCCGCCGTCACGGCGTCCTGGTCCCGTCCCGTGATGTAGACAGTGCCGCCCCCTTCGGCGATCTTCCGCGCGGTGACATGCCCGATACCGGCACTTCCACCCGTCACGACCGCGACCTTGTCGTGAAATGCGTTGCTCATGGAACTCGTCGTCCGTTCATCTGGGTAGCCGTCCTTCGGAACGTCGTGCAAGACGTCCCGGAAAGTCCTGAGGAGCACAGGCGGTACGAGCCTGCGCCTGTGCTGACACCGGTGCCAGAAGCCTGCTGATACTGGTACTGGCAGCACCAGGCCGACGCCTCCCGGCTCTGGCACAGTGGACCTGTGCCGACAACCACGAACCGGACCGAACTACGGGATTTCCTGCGCTCACGACGCGCGCGGATCTCACCCGAGGACGTCGGCATACCCGCGACAGTCCGTCGGCGCACCCCCGGACTGCGCCGCGAGGAGGTCGCCCAGCTGGCCGGTGTCGGCATCACCTGGTACACGTGGCTGGAGCAGGGGCGGCCGATCAACGTCAGCTCCCAGGTGCTCGACGCGGTGGCCCGCACGCTGTTTCTGAGCGCCGCCGAGCGTGACCACCTCTACCGTCTGGCCGAGGTCCCCCAGCCTCCGGCCATCAGTGATCCGCCGACCGAGCTCCCCGGCCACCTCGACAGCGTCCTGGGAGCCCTGGACCCGTTGCCCGCCATGCTGGTCGACGCCCGCACCGACGTGCTGTACTGGAACCGCGCGTACGCGGCCCTGCACCCCGCTCTGGTCAGTGCTCCGCCCGGCAAGCGCAACACCCTCTGGCAGCTCTTCGCGGCACCGGAGGGGCAACCCCGCGTCGTCAACCGCGACGAGCAGGCGCCCGAGGCCGTGGCAGGGTTCCGCTATCGCTACAGCCAGAACGCGGGCGACCCGCGATGGCAGGACTTCGTCGCCCGTCTGTGCACCGCCAGCCCGCTGTTCTCCCGGCTCTGGGCCACGCACGACGTCGCTCCACCGCACCTGTGCGACAAGCGCTACGACATCACGGGGATCGGCGAAGTGAGCCTGCGTGCGACCAGCATGGAACTGACCGACCACCCCGGCGTCCGCCTCGTCGTCCAGACCCCCACCGACAGACGCAGCCGCGAGAACATCGACCGTCTGCTACGCCGGGCGACGCACCTGTGACGAATGGACCGAGGCCCGGGTATGGGCCAAGCTCCACCGCCTTGGTCCTGGACGAAGTCGGTGCCCGCAGCGGACTGGACCGGTCGCGGTGCGCGATCGACTTCGTCAGCGTCCGGATCCTCAAAGGGACGTGAACGCCAACGTCTCGGGAGCGGATCACCACACTCCCGGCAGTACCGCCGAGCCGTGCCATCACCACCCGCACGCCAGACCGTCCAGCCAGGCGGCCTGTACCGCAAAGGTCTGCCCCATTCCGAACTCCTCGTCGCCGAGCCGCTCGTCCGCACCGAGATCAAGATCAGGTACGCGCGGGTGTCCAGCGGCGGGCAGAAGCTCGACCGGCAGGTCGACGCCCCCACCACCGCCGGGTGCCGGAAGATCTTCGCGGACGAGAAGTCCGGCAAAACCGCGCTCCGTCCGGAGCTGAAGGCGTGCCACGCCTTCCTCGACGCTGGCGACACCCTCCTGGTCCCCTAGCTCGACCGCTACGGCCGCAGCCTCCAGGACCTCATCAACATGGTCGCCGAACTGCGCGAGCGCGGGATCGGCTTCACCTCGCTGCACGAAGCGCTCGACACGACCACGCCCGGCGGGCGCCCCACCGTCGCCACCGAGGAAGTCATCAAGGCCGCCCGCGACTTGCTGCCCCATCCCGGCCGCTCCATCACCTCGATCGCCACACTCCTCGGCGTGCCCCCGGGCACCCTCCACAACCACATCCCGAACCTCCGCGAACTCCGTACGGTCCCCCGCCGGCTCGACGCCACGGAGCGGTGACCCCCGCGTGTTGATCCGACCCGAGAACCGCGACCGCTACCCGGACACCTGACCGGTCATCTCACAGGCCATCAAGGACCGCTCCGGGTGGCGGTGCGAGTGTGAGGGCGAGTGCGGACGCGGCAGCCACACCGGCCGCCCGGACCGAGAACCGGCACGCCACCCTCGAATCCTCAGGGCAACTGGCGTCCCAGCTGTAGCAGCTACTTCGCACCGTGGGTCAGGGATAGGACACCGGGGCCTACGAGGGCGAGCCGGCGCGGTCGAACGGGCGACCGGACACGCCCTACCGGCCGAGGCGGACCATCTCTACCTCGTGCGAGTCGAAAAGGCCCCCACAGGGCGCACGCCCCGTCACCCCCGCCCTTCGAGCAACGCGAACCGCGCCCCCTCCCGGTCCGCCACCATCGCCACCCGCCCCCACGCCCCCTCCCGGGCCGCCTCCAGGACCCGCCCGCCCAGGCCGACGACCCGCGCCACCGCCCCGTCCACGTCGGCCGTCTCGAAGTACGTCACCCAGTGCGGCCCCCGGTCCCGGGGCAGGGCGTCGCCCACGCCGCGGACAGCGGCGACGGGCCGGCCGCCGACGTGCAGGGTCACGGGGCCGGCGGCGGACACCGTCTTCGGCGCGTGGCCGAACACGGTCCCGTAGAACGTGGCGGCGCCCGCCGCCTCGTAGGTGATCAGCTCGTTCCAGGCGGGCGTGCCCGGGACCCCGCTGACGGCCGTGCCGAGGTGGGCCGCGGCCTGCCAGACGCCGAAGACGGCGCCGGCCGGGTCGGAGGCGATCAGCATCCGCCCGGCCTCGGCCGCGTCCAGCGGCCCCACGCCGATCGTGCCGCCGCACAGCCGGACGGCGCAGGCCGTCCGGTCCACGTCGTCGGAGGCCAGGTACGGCGTCCAGGCGACGGGCAGATGCCGGTCCCGGGGCAGTCGGCCGATGCCGGCCACCTCCCGTCCGTCGAGCAGGGCCCGTACGTAGGGGCCGAGTTGCTGGGGGCCCGGCCGGAACTCCCAGCCGAACAGCGCTCCGTAGAACTCCTGGGTGGTGTCCAGGCCGTGCACCATCAGGCTCACCCAGCACGGTGTGCCGGGCGGGCGCCGGGCGCGCTGGTCGCCGTCGCGGCCGGCCCGTCCCCGTGACTCGGTCATCGTCGCTCTTCTCTCGGCCCCTCGCGGTGGCCGGTCGCTTCCGCACTGACGGACCCCGTGGCCGTACGGCAACGTGCCGGCTCTCGCCGCGCTGTCCGTTTCCGCACGCTGGTTGACGGATGCCGATTGGCTGTACAGCATGTGCCCGATCCCGTACGCCTCGTGATCGAGGCTGCCCGGCGGGCAGGTTAACCCGACAACGACGTGTCGGCCAGACGGTGCGTCAGGATGGTGGCCATGAACGCCATCATCTCCGCACCCGACCTCGCCGACGACCTCGCGGGCACCGACCCGCCGGTCCTGCTCGACGTCCGCTGGCAGCTCAGCGCGGCCAAGGCGGCCGGTGAGCCGCCGTTCGACGGCCGGGCCGAGTACGCGGCCGGTCATCTCCCCGGCGCGGTCTACGTCGACCTGGACCGGGAACTCGCCGCCCCGCCGGGGCCGGGCGGCCGGCACCCGCTGCCCGACCTCGCGGAGTTCGGCGCCGCGATGCGCCGGGCGGGCGTGTCGGCCCGGCGGCCGGTCGTCGTCTACGACGGCGGGCAGGGCTGGGCGGCGGCCCGTGCCTGGTGGCTGCTGCGCTGGACCGGCCACCCCGACGCGCGGGTCCTGGACGGCGGACTGCCGGCCTGGCGGGGACCGCTCGTGACCGACGTGCCGGTGCCCGCGCCCGGCGACTTCGAGCCGGCCCCGGCCGCCACCGGCCTGCTCGACGCGGACGGCGCCGCCGAACTGGCCCGCACCGGTCTGCTGCTGGACGCCCGCGCGGGCGAGCGCTACCGGGGCGAGGTCGAGCCGATCGACCCGGTCGGCGGGCACATCCCGGGCGCGGTGTCGGCCCCGACGGCCGAGAACGTCGCGGCGGACGGGCGGCTGCGGTCCGCCGGGGAACTCCGCGCCCGCTTCGCGGAACTGGGCGCTGCCGGGGACACCGAGGTCGGCGTGTACTGCGGGTCGGGCGTCTCCGCCGCGCACGAGGTGCTGGCCCTCGCGGTGGCGGGCATTCCGGCCGCGCTGTACGTGGGGTCGTGGTCGGAGTGGTCGGCGGACCCCGAGCGGCCGGTCGCCGTGGGACCGGACCCGCGCTGAGGACATGAGCGAGGGCCGCTCTCCAGGAGAGCGGCCCTCACCCGGGGGCCGTACGGCAGCCCGTCTACTCCTGCTTCTTGCGCCGCGTCCCGAACACGATCTCGTCCCAGCTCGGGACCGCCGCCCGGCGCCCGGGCCGGACCCCGTCGGCCTCGGCCTGCCGGTCGGTGGAGCCGACCAGCCGGTCCCGGTGGCTGCCCACCGAACGCGGCATGAGCACATCGGCGTACGCGGAGCCTGCCCCGGCCGACGCGGCGGGGGCCGGGGGCTCCTCGGCCTCCGGTTCCTCGGCCGGCTCCTCCACGGGCTCGGGCGCGGCGGACGGGCGTTCGGGCACGACCAGGTCGCCCCGGAAGCTCGGCACCGCCTCAAGGAGGCTGGTCAGCGAGTCCCGCTCGCTCTCCTCGGCGACCGGCTCGGCCGGCTGCGCCGGCAGGCCCGGCCGCTCGCGCTCCCGGTCGCCGGGCCGGTCCAGCGGCCGGTCGCGCGGCAGCCGGGCGATGCGCGGCACGAACGGGAAGCTGGGCTCGGGCGCGGCGAGGTCGTCGGACTCGCCGATCAGCGCGCGCGCCTCGTCGTCGACGGCCTGGACGAGCCGCCGGGGCGGGTCGTAGGTCCAGCTCGCCGAGTGCGGTTCGCCCGCGACCAGGTAGACCAGCAGCACTTCCCAGGTGCCGTCGTCGCGGCGCCAGGAGTCCCACTGGACGGTGTCCTTGTCGGCGCCGCGCAGCAGCAGCCGCTCCTGGACGGCCTCGCCGAGCGGCGGACCGGAGTTCTCGCCGGGGCGGCGGACGGGGGTCTTGCGGGCCCGCTCGGCCATGAAGGCGCGCTCGGCGAGGACGGGTCCCTCGAAGCGGCGGACCCGGTCGACGGGGATGCCGGCCATCTGCGCGACCTCTTCCGCGGTCGCGCCGGCTCGTATACGCGCCTGGATGTCACGGGGGCGGAGATGGCTCTCCACCTCGATCTCGATCTGGCCGAGGCGAGGACGGTCGCCGCGTACGGCGGCACGGAGGCGCTCGTCGATCGGAAGCGTGTACTCCGTCGCGTCGGCAGCCTTCAGCACCAGCCGTGTGCCGTCATTCGAGACGGCCACGACACGCAGTTCGGGCATGGGGACCTCCCGGGTGGTGCCTGCCGACGTCACGTGCGTCGCTGCTTCCGCTCTGTCGAGTGTGGCCTGCCCGGGTGCAGCCTGCCACAACCTTGCCGAGTTGCCCGGCGTGTCGGGCGAGGGCCCTGGATCGCCGTTATGGCACGGTTACCTATTCGCAACGCTAAGTGACCACTTTAGTCACCCAGTGCAACTAGCCCCCTCCCGGCGGTCCTTTCAGGCCCTGAACCCCCTGACGGGAGACCGGACCCAGGGCTCGCAACAGTACTCCATTCGGGCCACGCGCGTGGATCGGCGCGCCGCCCGACTTCCACCGGGAAGGGCCGCCGGGCCCGTTCCCGCCCGGTACCTGGATCTTTCGGGTGGCGTACTTCACGTAATCACCAGAAACGGAACTAAAGGTTTCGCCCGTACGTCCCCTTCTCGTGCAGTTGTCGGCTCACGTTCGGAAAAGACAGGCAAGGTCCGGTGATGCGGGAAAGGTCCGTTGACGACGTCACGGAGAACAACACCGAGGGCGGCTCGGGCAGGCGGATCGACCTGAGCGTGCCCCAGGTCGCGGGCAGCGCCCTGGCGGCCGTGGTGGCCGCCAAACTCGCCGCCTCCTTCGGGGTGTACGGCACGATCCTCGGCGCCGGTGTGGTCAGCGTCGTCGCCACCTGCGGCGGCACGCTCTTCCAGCACTTCTTCCGGCGTACGGGCGAGCAGCTGAAGGTCCGGCGCACCGCCGAGCAGCCCCGGGTGGCCGGCGGCCCGTCCCGCTCCGGGGAGTTCGGCGCGGGCACGGTCTACCGGGCGCGGGTCAGGAGCTGGCGGCGGCCGGTGGTCGCCGCGGCCGTCGTCTTCGGCGTCACCATGGGCGGCATCACGACCTACGAGCTGATCACCGGTCAGAACCTGAGCGGCGGCAGCAGTACGACGGTGGGCGACGCGCTCTCCGGCCACAACGGCTCCTCCTCCTCGGACTCCGGTGACTCGGGCGGGACGGGGGACGGGGGCGGCTCCACGGGCTCACCCGGCCCGGGGGAGTCCACCGGGTCCGGCACGGGCGGCACCCCGGCGGCCACCCCGTCCGGCCCGGCGGCCGCGTCCGACGGCGCCACGTCCGCGCCGGGCGGCGGTACGACGTCCTCCCCGTCGCCGACGCCGACGCCGAGCGCCACCGCCGGTGTGGACGGCGACGGCTCCGGCGACGCCGCCGCCCAGGACCCCACCGCCTCGGCTACGGCCCCAGAATCCTCCGCAAGTGGTCGTTCCGGAACCGGCGGTCAGGGTCGAGACGATCCCGCAACGCCGTGAACTCACCGAAGCGCGGATACACCCGGGAGAGGTACTCCGCGTCCCGGGTGTGCAGCTTGCCCCAGTGCGGCCGGCCCTCGTGCGCGGTGAAAACACGCTCGGCGGCGGTGAAGTACGGCCGGTAGGGCGTGCCGCGGAACATGTGGACGGCGATGTAGGCGCTGTCCCGGCCCGACGCGGTGGAGAGCGTGATGTCGTCGGCCGGGGCGGTGCGCACCTCCACCGGGAAGCTGATCCGCAGCCGGGAGCGGTCCACCATCGCCTTCAGCTCGCGCAGCGTCTCGACCACGGCCGCGCGCGGAACGGCGTACTCCATCTCCACGAAGCGCACCCGGCGCGGTGAGGTGAAGACCTTGTGGGGGATGTCGGTGTACGTGCGTGCGCCCAGGGCTCTGCTGGAGATCCGGGCGATGGCCGGGACCGTGGCGGGTACCGCGCGGCCGACCCAGTTGGCGGCCTGGAAGACGCCGTTGGAGAGGAACTCGTCCTCGTAGAAGCTCCGCAGCCGCCGCACCGGGCGGTCCGGGCCCGCGCTGCGGTTGTTGCGCTTGGTGTTGGTGTTCCCGGTGTGCGGGAACCAGTAGAACTCGAAGTGCTCGTTCTCCGCCCACAGTTCGTCGAACCGCGACAGGACCTGGTCCAGCGGCATCGGTTCCTCGCGCGCGGTGAGCAGGAAGAGCGGTTCCACGGCGAAGGTGAGGGCGGTGACGACGCCCAGTGCGCCCAGGCCGATGCGGGCGGCCGCGAAGACGTCCGGGTTCCGGTCCGGGGAGCAGGTGAGGACGGAGCCGTCGGCGGTGACCAGTTCCAGGGCCCGGAGCTGGGCGGCGATCGAGGCGGAGTCGCGCCCCGTGCCGTGGGTGCCGGTGGCGGCCGCCCCGGAGACGGTCTGTTCCATGATGTCGCCCATGTTGGCCAGCGACAGGCCCTCGCGCGCGAGGGCGAGGTTGAGCCGCCTGAGCGGTGTGCCGGCCTCCACCGTGACGGTCATCGCCGCCCGGTCGACGCGGCGGATGCCGGTCAGCAGGTCGGGGCGTATCAGCAGTCCGTCGGTGGCCGCTATCGACGTGAACGAGTGTCCGGTGCCCACGGCCTTGACCGGCAGTCCCTCCTCGGCCGCCCGGCGCACCGCCTCGGCCAGTTCCTCCGCCGAGGCGGGGGCGATCACCCGCGCGGGGCGGGCGGCGACGGTGCCGCCCCAGTTACGCCAGGTGCCGTTCCTGCCGCTCACGCTCGCTGTGCTGCTCAACGATGCCTCCCCGACCCGCGGCCGGCCGTTCGAGCCGGCGGAACCCGAGGAAACCGACCGCCAGCGCGACGGCACCGGCCACCGCCGGAACCCCGTACCCGGCGCTCGCCCCCGCCGCGTCGATCACCCAGCCGCCCGCGGCGGAGCCGAGCGCGACGCCGACCGCGAGGCCGGTGCTCACCCAGGTCATGCCCTCGGTGAGCTGTGCGCGTGGTACGTGCTCTTCGATGAGGGACATCGTCGTGATCATCGTCGGAGCGATGGACAGGCCCGCCACGAACAGCGCCACGGCCAGAGACGGCAGGTTTCCGACCAGTAGGGGTGGGATCATACTCACGGCCATCGCGCAGACGCCCAGCAGCCAGCGGCGCGCGGGCGGTCCCGCGAAGCGCAGCAGCCCGAACACCATGCCCGCCACGCAGGACCCGGCCGCGTAGACGGCGAGGACCAGGCTGGCGGCGGCCTTGTGCCCCTCCTCCTCGGCGAACGCCACGGTGACCACGTCGATCGACCCGAAGATCGCGCCGGTGGCCACGAAGGTGCCGACGAAGACCTGGAGCCCCTTGGAGCGCAGCGCGCTGCCGCCGCTGCCCCGGTCACGCGGATGCGGCTCCGGCTCGGTGGCGCGCTGCGCGGTCAGCCAGAAGACGCCGGCCGCCAGGAAACAGGCGGCCAGCAGCGGCCCCGCCTCCGGGAACCAGGCCGTGGACAGCCCGATGGAGATGATCGGCCCGAAGATGAAGCAGACCTCGTCGATCACGGACTCGAAGCTGTACGCGGTGTGCAGCTGGGGCGTGCCCCGGTACAGGGCCGCCCAGCGGGCCCGCACCATCGCGCCGAGGCTGGGCACACAGCCGATGCCGGCACAGCACACGAACAGCACCCAGTCCGGCCACCGCAGGTGCGCGGCGAGCAGTAGCCCGGCCGCCGCGGCCAGCGAGACCAGGGTGGCGGGCCGCAGCACCCGCCGCTGCCCGTACTGGTCCACCAGCCGGGAGACCTGGGGGCCGCACACCGCGGCGGCCAGCGCGATGGTGGCGGAGAGCGCCCCGGCCAGCCCGTACCGCCCGGTGAGCTGCGAGACCATGGTCACCACGCCGATGCCCATCATCGACAGCGGCATCCGGCCGAGGAAGCCCGCGGCGGAGAAGCCCCTGGAGCCGGGGGCGGCGAACAGGGCGCGGTAGGGGCTGGGCAACGGGGTCTCCGGGAAACGGCTCAGTAACGGCTCAAAACGGCTCAGCGGGGTCCGAGTAAGGTCCGAACGTAGTCGATACAGCTTACTGGGCGGGTGGCCCGGGTGCACCCGTCCGGACCAGCCGGTACGGGGAACGGTGCGGGGAACAACCCCGCCGTGGCCCCGTTGTCAGTGGGGGGTGGCAGGATCGAGACATGCCAGACGTGCTCGATGCCACCCCCTACGACGCCCTCCTCCTGCTCTCCTTCGGCGGCCCTGAAGGACCCGACGACGTCGTCCCGTTCCTGGAGAACGTGACGCGCGGCCGCGGCATCCCCAAGGAACGCCTGAAGGAGGTGGGTCAGCACTACTTCCTCTTCGGCGGGGTCAGCCCGATCAACGACCAGAACCGCGCCCTGCTGGACGCCTTGCGCAAGGACTTCGCCGAGCACGGCCTGGACCTGCCGGTCTACTGGGGCAACCGCAACTGGGCGCCCTACCTGACGGACACCCTGCGCGAGATGGTCCGCGACGGCCGCCGCCGCGTCCTGGTCCTCGCCACCAGCGCGTACGCCTCCTACTCGGGCTGCCGCCAGTACCGCGAGAACCTCGCCGACGCCCTGGCCACCCTCCAGGAGGAGGGCCTGGAGCTGCCGAGGATCGACAAGCTGCGGCACTACTTCAACCACCCGGGCTTCGTCGAGCCGATGGTCGACGGGCTGGTGCGGTCGATCGAGGACCTTCCCGACGACGTCCGCGACGGCGCCCAGATCGCCTTCACCACCCACTCCATCCCGACCTCCGCCGCCGACACCTCCGGCCCGGTGGAGGAGCACGGCGACGGCGGCGCGTACGTCCGCCAGCACCTGGACGTGGCCCAGGTGATCGCCGACGCGGTCCGCGAGCGCACCGGCGTCGACCGTCCCTGGCAGCTCGTCTACCAGTCCCGTTCCGGCGCCCCGCACATCCCGTGGCTGGAGCCCGACATCTGCGACCACCTGGAGGAGCGGCACGCGGCCGGGGTCCCGGCCGTCGTCATGGCCCCCATCGGCTTCGTCTCCGACCACATGGAGGTCCTCTACGACCTCGACACGGAGGCCACGGCCAAGGCCGAGGAGCTGGGGCTGCCGGTGCGCCGCTCGGCCACCGTCGGCGCCGACCCGCGGTTCGCCGCCGCGGTCCGCGACCTGGTCCTGGAGCGCGCCGCCGCCGAGCAGGGCCGCGGCGTCACACCGTGCGCCCTGGGCGCGCTGGGCGCCAGCCACAACCTCTGCCCGGTGGGCTGCTGCCCGGCCCGCGCCCCCCGCCCCGCCGCCGCGGGCGCCGACAGCCCCTACGCGTGAGGAAGGCCGTGACCAGCCCTGTGACCGACGTGACCGACCCCCTGCACGCCGAGCTGCTGGAGACCGCCCGGGAGGCCGCCCGCCGCGCGGGCGAGCTGCTGCGGGACGGGCGCCCCGCCGACCTTGCGGTCGCCGCCACCAAGTCCAGCCCGATCGACGTGGTCACCGAGATGGACATCGCGGCGGAGAAGCTGATCACCACGCTGATCGCCGACCGCCGCCCGGACGACGGCTTCCTCGGCGAGGAGGGCGCCTCCGTCGAGGGCACCAGCGGCGTCCGCTGGGTGATCGACCCGCTCGACGGCACGGTGAACTACCTGTACGGGCTGCCGACCTGGTCCGTCTCCATCGCCGCCGAGCAGGACGGCGAGACCGTCGCCGGAGTGGTCGCGGCGCCGATGCGCGGCGAGACGTACCACGCGATACGCGGCGGCGGGGCCTGGGCGACCGGCTCCTGGAAGGGCGAGCGCCGGCTCACCTGCCGGCCCGCGCCGCCGCTGGACCAGGCCCTGGTCTCCACCGGGTTCAACTACGTCGCCGAGGTCCGCACGCACCAGGCGGAGGTCGCCCGGCAGCTGATCCCGCGGCTGCGGGACATCCGGCGCGGCGGCTCGGCCGCGATCGACCTGTGCGACCTGGCCGCGGGCCGCCTCGACGGGTACTACGAGCGCGGTCTGCACCCCTGGGACCGTGCCGCCGGTGACCTCATCGCCCGGGAGGCGGGCGCGCTGACCGGCGGACGCCCCGGTGAGCGCCCGACGGACGACCTGACGGTCGCCGCCACCCCGGGCGTCTTCGAGCCCCTCCAGCGGCTCCTGGAGGAACTCGGCGCCTGGCACGACTGACGCCGCCCGTCCCGACGGACGCACCGCACCCCCGGCGCTGGATTCGCCGGGGGTGCGGTGTCGTGCGGGCGCGGTCCTGTGAGCGCGCGGGGCGGTCAGCCGCTGGTCGCGGTGACCTCCACGCCGTGCTCGGCGGCGAGGCGGCGGAGGTCGTCCAGCTCGCCGAGCTCCACCTCGACGAGGAAGTCGTCCCCCTCGTCACGGGCCCGCGACAGGTCGGACTCGGTCGCCTTTATGCGCTGCAGAAGTCCTGTGGTGAAAGCGTCCATGCTGCGCCCCCTCGTCCTGGGTCGTGGGTCGATGGCACGGGGGTGTGCCGTTCGGAAGGGGCGATCACGTCTGCGAAGGTGCCCAGCGCCGCGCGACCGGGCGGCGACGGTGCCGGACACCCGCGCCCGCCCTGCGGCGAAGGGGCGCCGCGCACCGCCGGTCGTGCGGTACGGGCAGAGCGTGATCGCGGGGTGTAAAGCCGTCCTCCCCCCGCTCCCTTCCGCGGAAACCTCAACCTTCCGAGAAAATCTCGCATTCCCGTTCGGACCGGTTTTCTCCAGGGCACCGGGGCCTGGGCGCCGCCGGGTGCCGCCGGGGGCCCGCTGACCATCCTGAGCACCGTGGGCCCCGCCCCCGCCTTACAGCCGACTTATGGCCGAAAAGGGCAGGATGGAGGTCAACACACCCACCAGACCCCTGCCCGCGTGCGCCCGCCAGGCGCGGCCGGGCGGACACAGGAAGGACAAGCGACGTGCGCGTACTCGTCGTCGAGGACGAGCAGCTGCTCGCCGATGCGGTGGCCACCGGACTCCGCCGGGAGGCCATGGCCGTCGACGTCGTGTACGACGGTGCGGCCGCCCTGGAGCGCATCGGCGTCAACGACTACGACGTGGTCGTCCTCGACCGCGACCTCCCCCTCGTGCACGGCGACGACGTCTGCCGCAAGATCGTCGAGCTGGGCATGCCCACGCGCGTGCTGATGCTCACGGCCTCCGGTGACGTCAGCGACCGGGTCGAGGGGCTGGAGATCGGCGCCGACGACTATCTGCCCAAGCCCTTCGCGTTCAGCGAGCTGATCGCCCGGGTCCGGGCCCTCGGCCGGCGCACCAGCGTGCCCCTGCCGCCGGTCCTGGAGCGCGCCGGGATCAAGCTCGACCCCAACCGCCGCGAGGTCTTCCGCGACGGCAAGGAGGTGCAGCTCGCGCCCAAGGAGTTCGCCGTCCTGGAGGTGCTCATGCGCAGCGAGGGCGCGGTCGTCTCCGCCGAACAGCTCCTGGAGAAGGCCTGGGACGAGAACACCGACCCGTTCACCAACGTCGTCCGGGTGACCGTGATGACCCTGCGCCGCAAGCTCGGCGAGCCCCCGGTGATCGTCACCGTACCCGGCTCCGGCTACCGGATCTGATCGGCCGTGGCTGCGTCCCCCGCGCCCCCGCAGGCGCCTCCGAAACCCACCTGGGACCCCCCGTCGGCCGCCCCTTTCCCGTGGCTGCGCCCCACCATCCGGATAAGGCTCACGCTGCTGTACGCCGGTATGTTCCTGATCGCCGGCATCGTGCTGCTGTCGATCATCTACCTGCTGGCGGCGCAGGCCCTGGACGTGGGCAGCGATCTGCCGTTCAAGATCACCTCGGGCAGTGTCACCAGCGACACCTGCAACCTGCCCACCAACGCGGTGCCCGAAGTGTTCAACTCCGCGATGAACGACTGCGTCAACGAGCAGCGCCAGCATGCCCTGGACAGCCTGCTCAGCCGCTCGCTGCTGGCCCTGCTGGGCCTGGCCGTGATCGCCTTCGCGTTCGGCTACGCCATGGCCGGCCGGGTCCTGCTGCCGCTGGGCCGCATCACCCGCACCGCGCGCGCGGTGGCGGGCTCCGACCTGTCCCGCCGGATCGAGCTGGACGGCCCGGACGACGAGCTGAAGGAGCTGGCGGACACCTTCGACGAGATGCTGGAGCGCCTCCAGCGGGCGTTCACCGCACAGCAGCGCTTCGTCGGCAACGCCTCGCACGAACTGCGCACCCCGCTGGCGATCAACCGCACGCTCCTGGAGGTGCACCTGTCGGACCCCGGCGCCCCGGTGGAGCTCCAGCAGCTCGGCAAGACCCTGCTGGCCACCAATGAGCGCAGCGAGCAGCTCGTCGAGGGCCTGCTGCTGCTCGCCCGCAGCGACAACCAGATCGTGGAGCGCAAGCCCGTGGACCTCGCCGAGGTCGCGACCCAGGCCGTCGACCAGACGCTGGCCGAGGCCGAGGCCAAGGGCGTCGAACTGCGCGGGCGGCGTGCGCCCGCCGTCGTCCAGGGCAACGGCGTCCTGCTGGAGCGCATCGCCCTGAACCTGGTGCAGAACGCCGTGCGGTACAACATCGCCGAGGGCGGCTGGGTCGAGGTCACCACCGAGGTGGAGCACGGCCAGGCGGTCCTCGTGGTGACGAACACCGGCCCGGTGGTGCCGGCGTACGAGATCGACAACCTCTTCGAGCCGTTCCGGCGGCTGCGCACCGAGCGGACCGGCAGCGACAAGGGCGTCGGCCTCGGGCTGTCCATCGTCCGTTCCGTGGCCCGGGCGCACGGCGGCCACATCTACGCCCAGCCGCGCGAGGGAGGTGGACTCGTGATGAGGGTGACCCTGCCGGTCTGAGACGGCGCGCCGATCTGAGATCATGACGCCGATCACTGTTCCGAGGTCCGGGCTTGTTCGCTTTGCGCGGAATTTTCAGACCGAGGCTCCGGTGCTCGCCTGTGTGATCGATCACAGCGGCGCTTTTCCGGCCATCCACTCTCCGTGGCCAAGAACTCTGCCGGAAAGCCGGGAAAGTCCGGGTTTTCAGGGGTCTTGATCACGGGAAGTACACGGTGAGACGCCTTTGGCGTGCGGTATTCGGACCGTGTACGGTCCCCATCGCCATCCAAGCCGATCACTCGAGCGGAGTCCGGTTGGGTGTCGATTGAGTAACAGACCTTGATGTGAGGCAAAATCTCCGCCTCGGGTCGGGCACAAGTCCGGCCTCTCACGCGTTACGTGCGCTGGAGACACCGCAGACACCCAGAGGGGGAGAGCGACATGGCAACCGATTACGACACTCCACGCAAGACCGACGACGACGTCGACTCGGACAGCCTCGAAGAGCTGAAGGCTCGCCGGAACGACAAGTCGGCTTCCGCCGTGGACGTCGACGAGTTCGAGGCCGCCGAAGGCCTCGAGCTTCCCGGAGCCGACCTCTCGAACGAGGAGCTGGCAGTCCGAGTACTGCCCAAGCAGCAGGACGAGTTCACTTGCATGAGCTGCTTCCTGGTGCACCACCGCAGCCAGCTGGCCCGGGAGAAGAACGGCCAGCCGATCTGCCGCGACTGCGACTGAGGCGGGGTCGGCCGTGACTGGCTCGACCCCTCCCTGGAAGCGCCGCTTCTCCCAGCGGGGAGCGGACCAAGGGCCGTCCGACGGCCCCCATCGCGCGCGTGACGACGAGCGAGGCCCGACCCTCCCGGGAACGGCCTCGCTCGAACCGGCTGCCGACCGGACTGACCTCCCGGTCCCGGCGCCGACCGAGGTGCCCGCTGTCCGGCGCCGGGCAGCGGTGCTCCGGCAGAAGGCGGCGGCGGGCGCCCACAAGGGCAAGGACCGCGCCAGGGCCGCCCTGGCGCATCTCGCCGACCGCGTCATCGAGATCGCCCCGCGGGTCCCCGTACGGGACCTGGCGACGCTCCGCCGCCAGTTCCCCGGCCTCGGGCCCGAGGAACTGGCCGACCGGCTGGTGGCCGGTGCCACCAAGGCCACGGCCACCGTCGGCGCGGGCGTCGGCGCGGCGGCGATGCTCCCCGTGCCGCCGGCCATGCCCACCGAGCTGGCCGCGGAGGTGACCGGCGTCGCGGCCATCGAACTGAAGCTGATCGCCGAACTCCACGAGGTCTACGGCGTACGCCCGCCCGGCGGCCTCACCCAGCGCAGCACCGCGTACCTGAACGCCTGGTCGGACGAGCGCGGCGTCGACGTGACCAAGCCGTCGACGTTCGGCACGGCCGTGAACGGCCATCTGAAGCGCCAACTGCGCCAGCAGATCATGAAGCGGATGGTGCGCAACCTGCCCAACCTGATGCCGTTCATGGTCGGAGCCGCCGTCGGCGCGGTCATGAACCGCCGCGACACCCACAAGCTCGCCGCCCGCGTCCGCGCCGACCTGCGCAAGCACCAGGTGCCCTGGGAGAAGCTGCCCGCCCTGCCGCCCCTGGAGGTGCCCGAGGACGCGCTGGAACTGGACGGCCGGGAGCGGGGCGACGGGGAAGACCGCTGACGGCGAGGGCCGGGAGCGGCGTCGCGGAAGGCCGCCGAGCGCGCCGGCCCGGAGCGGAGCGGTGGGAAAGGCCCGCGGCGTCCGGAGAGGGGTGGTCAGGGAAAGGCCACTGACTACGCGGCCGCCCTCGCCGCCTCCAGTGCCTCGGCCAGCCGCTCGGGCTCGCGGGTCGACAGGTAAAGGTACGGCGTCGGGTCGTCGGGGTCGGTGACCTCGACGCGCAGCGCCGTGGGGATGTAGGCGCGCAGCAGCAGGAAGGCGCGGGTGTCGGCCTTGTACGTGCGCCAGGCACGGGCCTCCTCCGCGTCCATCACCGTGGCCTCGCCCAGCGCCGTGACCGGGATCTTCGCCTCGCCCGCGATCAGCGAGCCGCCCACGACCCGGATGCGGACCGAGCCGTACGAACTGGCGACCACCGCCGCCGCGGCCGTACCGCAGGCCAGGCCGCCGAGGATCGGGAGCGTGCCGAAGGGCACCAGGACGATGGCGATCGCGAGACCCACCAGGAAGCACAGCAGCCACGAGGAGCGGGGCGTGGTGAGGCGTTCTTCGTACGGGGCGGCGGAGAGCTGCATGGAGCCAAGCTTGGCACGGGTTCACGGCGGGGGCGCAGCCAGGTCGGACAGGTAAGGTCTGCGCCTGTGAGTGGTACTTCCCCGGCCCTTCAGCCCCCCGTCGACGCCGTGAAACCCGTACGGCACCCCGACGCGCCCGCCCCCGGCGAGCTGCTCGGCGCGCATTACGGACAGTGCTTCGGCTGCGGCGGCGACCAGCCCCACGGACTGCGCCTGGCGGCGCGGGCCGGCGAGGGCGTGACGATCACCGCGGAGTTCACCGTCCAGCCCGCCCACCAGGGTGCCCCCGGCCTCGCGCACGGCGGGGTGCTGACCAGCGCCCTGGACGAGACCCTCGGCTCGCTCGGCTGGCTGCTGCGCACGATCGCGGTGACCGGACGGCTGGAGACCGACTTCCTGCTGCCCGTGCCGGTCGGCGCCACCCTGCACCTGGCGGCCGAGGTGACCGCGGTGGCCGGCCGCAAGATCTACTCCACCGCCACCGGCCGGATCGGCGGCCCCGACGGCCCCGTCGCGGTGCGCGCGGACGCCCTCTTCGTCGAGGTCGAGGTCGGGCACTTCACCGACCACGGCCGGCCGGAGGAGATCCGGGCCGCGCTGGACGACCCGGACCAGGTGCGCCGGGCGCGCGCCTTCGAGGTGAACCCGTGAGCCGCGCCCCGCTGGAGGTCCTGCTCCGGCGCGTCGATCCGGACGTACCGCTTCCGACGTACGCGCACCCCGGCGACGCGGGCGCCGATCTGCGGACCACCGTCGCGTGCGAGCTGGCGCCCGGTGAGCGGGCCGTCCTGCCCACGGGCGTTTCCGTGGCCCTCCCGGAGGGGTACGCGGCCTTCGTGCACCCCCGTTCCGGCCTCGCGGCCCGCTGCGGTGTCGCCCTCGTGAATGCCCCGGGGACGATTGATGCCGGGTACCGTGGGGAGATCAAGGTGATCGTGGTGAATCTCGACCCGCGCGAGGCCGTGCGGTTCGAGCGCTTCGACCGGATTGCCCAACTGGTCGTCCAGCAGGTCGAGAGGGTCCGCTTCCGCCAGGTCGCGGAACTTCCCGACGCGGCACGGGCCGAGGGGGGCTTCGGGTCCACCGGCGGACACGCCGGCGCGGGCCCGGCAAGCGGCACAAGCGGTCGGGCCGTCGAAGGCGGTCCGACGGGTGGGAATCGATACGCTTCGGTCGTATCCGACCGGGAAGGACAGTGACGTGTTCGGACGTCGCAAGAAGAAGGGTGCCGCCGAGGACGCGGCCGGCGAGGCCGAGCAGGTCGTCGACAGCGTCGACACCGAGGCGGACGACGAGGGCACCCGCGTACGGCTGGAGCCGGAGCCGCGGCCCGACGGGCCCTGGGACAGCACCGAGGTCCGTGACCCGGCCGAGGGCCGGGTGGACCTGGGCGGCCTGTTCGTGCCCGGTGTCGACGGCATGGAACTGCGGGTGGAGGTCGCGGGCGACGCGATCGTCGCAGCCACCGTTGTGCTGCGCGACAGCGCCATCCAGCTCCAGGCGTTCGCCGCCCCCAAGCGCGAGGGCATCTGGGGCGAGGTCCGCGAGGAGATCGCCTCCGGCATCACCCAGCAGGGCGGCATCATCGACGAGGTCGAGGGCCCCCTCGGCTGGGAGCTGCGGGCCCAGGTGCCGGTCAAGCTGCCGGACGGCACCGGCGGCTTCCAGGTCGTGCGGTTCGTCGGCGTGGACGGCCCCCGCTGGTTCCTGCGCGGGGTGATCTCCGGGCAGGGCGCGGTGCAGCCGCAGGCGGCCGGCCTGCTGGAGCAGATCTTCCGGGACACGGTCGTGGTCCGCGGCGAGGGCCCGATGGCCCCCCGCGACCCCATCGTGCTGAAGCTGCCGAACGACGCGCAGATGGTCCCCGAGGGCGTCCAGCAGGAAGAGGGCTCCCGCTTCGCCGGCGGCATGGGCCAGCTCCAGCGCGGACCGGAGATCACCGAGGTCCGCTGACCGACGTGGCGCGCGGGGCGGCGGCCCACGCGCGCGTGGCGGGGCCGTGTACCGCGACGGGTACCCGGCAGGGCACGGCAGGGCCGCGTACCCCACCCGGGGTACGCGGCCCTTCGCCGTCGACGGGGGAAGCCGCCCCGCGTCAGAGTTGCGTCAAAGACGCCTCAGGCGCCGCGATCCGTCCGATTCGCCCCGGTCGCCGGTCGTAGGGTCGACGCTGCGCGGGCAGCGGTCGGCGGCCGGCGGGTGGCGGAAGACAATGAGGACATGGGACGCGGCAGGCTTCGGATCTACCTCGGCGCGGCGCCGGGCGTCGGCAAGACGTACGCCATGCTCTCCGAGGCGCACCGGCGGGTGGAGCGCGGCACCGACTGCGCCGTGGCCTTCGTGGAGCACCACGGCCGTCCGCGCACCGAGGTGATGCTGCGCGGCCTGGAGCAGGTGCCGCGCCGGACGGTGGAGTACCGCGGGACGCTCTTCGAGGAGATGGACCTGGACGCGGTGCTGGCCCGGCGACCCCGGGTGGCCCTGGTGGACGAGCTGGCCCACACCAACGTCCCCGGCGTGCGCAACGCCAAGCGCTGGCAGGACGTGGAGGAACTGCTGGCCGCCGGGATCGACGTCATCTCCACCGTCAACATCCAGCACCTGGAGTCGCTCGGCGACGTCGTCGAGTCCATCACCGGCGTACGGCAGCGGGAGACCGTGCCGGACGAGGTGGTGCGCCGCGCCGACCAGATCGAGCTGGTCGACATGGACCCCGAGGCGCTGCGCCGCCGCATGGCGCACGGCAACGTCTACCAGCCCGACAAGGTCGACGCGGCCCTGTCGAACTACTTCCGCCCCGGCAACCTCACCGCCCTGCGGGAACTGGCCCTGCTGTGGGTGGCCGACCGCGTCGACGCGTATCTGAAGCAGTACCGCAGCGACCACCGGGTGTCGCGGATCTGGGGCTCCCGGGAGCGGATCGTGGTCGGCCTGACCGGCGGTCCCGAGGGCCGGACGCTGATCCGGCGGGCCGCGCGCCTCGCGGAGAAGGGCGCCGGCGGCGAGGTGCTCGCCGTCTACATAGCCCGCAGCGACGGGCTGACCTCCGCCTCCCCGAAGGAACTGGCGGTGCAGCGCACCCTGGTCGAGGACCTCGGCGGCACCTTCCACCACGTGGTCGGCGACGACATACCGGCCGCCCTGCTGGACTTCGCGCGCGGGGTCAACGCCACCCAGATCGTGCTGGGCTCCTCCCGCCGCAAGACCTGGCAGTACGTCTTCGGCCCCGGCGTCGGCGCCACGGTCGCCCGCGAGTCGGGACCCGACCTGGACGTGCACATCGTCACCCACGAGGAGGTCGCCAAGGGCCGCGGACTGCCCGTGGCCCGCGGGGCCAGGCTGGGCCGGTGGCGGCTGCTGTGGGGCTGGCTCGCCGGCATCGGCGGTCCGCTGCTGCTGACGCCCGTGCTGGACAGCGTCCACCTCGGCCTCGCCAACGACGTCCTGCTCTACCTGGCGCTCACCGTCGCCGCCGCGCTGCTGGGCGGGCTCTACCCGGCGCTCGCCTCGGCCGCGGTCGGCTCCCTGCTGCTGAACTGGTTCTTCACCCCGCCGGTCAGCCGCATCACCATCTCCGACCCCAAGAACATCCTGGCGCTGGCGATATTCGTCGGCGTCGCCGTCTCCGTCGCCTCGGTCGTCGACCTGGCGGCCCGGCGCACCCACCAGGCGGCCCGGCTGCGCGCCGAGTCGGAGATCCTCTCCTTCCTCGCCGGTGACGTGCTGCGCGGCGAGACCAGCCTGGAGGCGCTGCTGGAACGGGTCCGGGAGACCTTCGGCCTGGAGTCGGCCGCCCTCCTGGAGCGCGAGAGCGACGTGGCCCCCTGGACCTGCGCCGGCCGGGCCGGCCAGGGACCGCCCGTCGAACGCCCCGAGGACGCGGACGTGGACATGCCGGTCGGCGACCACATGGCGCTGGCGCTGACCGGCCGGGTCCTGCCCGCCGAGGACCGCCGGGTGCTCGCCGCCTTCGCCGCCCAGGCCGCCGTCGTACTGGACCGGCGGCGGCTGCGCGAGGAGGCCGACCAGGCCCGCACGCTGGCCGAGGGCAACCGCATCCGCACCGCCCTGCTGGCCGCCGTCAGCCATGACCTGCGGACCCCGCTGGCCGGGATCAAGGCGGCCGTCTCCAGCCTGCGCTCCGACGACGTGGCGTGGTCGGAGGAGGACCAGGCCGAGTTGCTGGAGGGCATCGAGGAGGGCGCCGACCGCCTCGACCACCTGGTGGGCAACCTGCTCGACATGTCCCGGCTGCAGACCGGCACGGTCACCCCGCTGATCCGCGAGATCGACCTCGACGAGGTGGTGCCGATGGCCCTGGTCGGGGTCGCCGAGGCCGACGTGGAGGCGGACATCCCCGAGACGCTGCCCATGGTCGCCGTCGACCCCGGGCTGCTGGAGCGGTCGGTGGCCAACCTGGTCGAGAACGCCGTCAAGTACAGCCCGCCCGGCGCCGGCGTCCTGGTCGCCGCCAGCGCTCTCGGGGACCGGGTCGAGGTCCGGATCGTCGACCGGGGGCCCGGCGTGCCGGACGAGGCCAAGGACCGCATATTCGAACCCTTCCAGCGGTACGGGGACGCCCCGCGCGGCGCCGGAGTAGGGCTCGGCCTGGCCGTGGCCCGCGGCTTCGCCGAGGCCATGGGCGGCACCCTCGACGCGGAGGACACCCCCGGCGGCGGCCTCACCATGGTCCTCACGGTGCGCGCGGCGGGACCGGCCGCTCGACCCCGTAGTGCTTCCCCAGCAGAAAGGCAGGCTGCCCGATGACCCGGGTGCTCGTGATCGACGACGAGCCGCAGATCGTGCGTGCCCTCGTGATCAACCTCAAGGCGCGCCAGTACGAGGTCGACGCCGCCCACGACGGCGCCACCGCCCTCCAGCTCGCCGCCGCCCGCCACCCCGACGTGATCGTCCTCGACCTGGGCCTGCCCGACATGGACGGCGTCGACGTGATCAAGGGGCTGCGCGGCTGGACCCGGGTGCCCATCCTGGTGCTGTCCGCCCGGCACTCCTCCGACGAGAAGGTGGAGGCGCTGGACGCGGGCGCCGACGACTACGTCACCAAGCCCTTCGGCATGGACGAACTGCTGGCCCGGCTGCGGGCCGCGGTCCGCCGGGCCGAACCGGTACCGGGCGGCACGGACGACGTGATCGTGGACACGGGCGGCTTCAGCGTCGACCTGGCCGCCAAGAAGGTCGTCCGGGGCGGGAAGGACGTACGGCTGACCCCCACCGAATGGCATCTGCTGGAGGTGCTGGTGCGCAACACCGGCCGCCTGGTCAGCCAGAAACAGCTGCTCCAGGAGGTGTGGGGGCCGTCGTACGGCACGGAGACGAACTATCTGCGCGTCTACATGGCGCAGCTGCGCCGCAAGTTGGAGGCGGACCCCGCCCACCCGCGGCACTTCGTCACCGAGCCCGGCATGGGCTACCGGTTCGAGAAATGAGCGTTCCGGTTCCCTCCCCGGCGGATGCCCGGCTGTCGGCGCGTCCCGGTACGCTTCAGGTATGAGTGCTGTTCCTCGTTCCGGCAAGCCGACGGGCCGGTTCCGGCGCATGTTCGACCGGCTCTCCTCCTCGCAGGAGGACCTGGAGTCGGAGGAGCTGCGGGAGGACACCGAGACCACCGGCTGCACCCGCATCGGCGACTGCCAGGACCGGCAGGTCGTCTCGGTTACTGGTACCTTGCGCACGGTCACGCTGCGTCCGCGGGCGGGAGTCCCCGCGCTGGAGGCCGAGCTGTTCGACGGCTCCGCGGCTTTGGACGTCGTGTGGCTGGGCAGGCGTTCCATCACGGGCATAGAACCGGGACGCAAGCTCATCGCATCGGGCCGGATCTCCATGAGCCGGGGCCGCCGGGTGCTGTTCAACCCCAAGTACGAACTGCGACCCCTCGGACGGGAGTAGCCGGTGACGTCCCTCGACAAGCCGACTGAGGACATTGAGGACACGGGAGCGGACGACGCGCGGGCGGTGACGGAGGCCGCCCTCTTCGAAGCCTTCGGCGGCGTGCGGGGCATGATCGAGACGGTTCTGCCGGGTCTGCTCTTCGTCACGATCTACACGGTCAACAAGGACCTGCGCATGTCGGCGATCGCGGCGCTGGCCGTGTCGATCGTGCTGGTCGTGGTCCGCCTGGCGATGAAGGACACCGTCAAGCACGCCTTCAGCGGCGTCTTCGGGGTGGCCTTCGGCGTCGTCTTCGCGATGATGACCGGCAACGCCAAGGACTTCTACCTGCCCGGCATGCTCTACACCTGCGCGCTGGGGCTGGCGTACATCGTCACGACGCTCGCCGGTGTCCCGCTGATCGGCCTGATCCTCGGCCCGGTCTTCAAGGAGAACCTCTCCTGGCGCACCCGCAACCCGGGCCGCAAGAAGGCGTACGCCAAGGCCAGCTGGGCCTGGGGGCTGATCCTGCTCGCCAAGTGCGCGATCCTCTTCCCGCTGTACTGGTGGGCGGACACCACGGAGCTCGGCTGGGTCCTGGTGGCCCTGAAGATCCCGCCCTTCCTGCTCGCCGTCTGGCTGACCTGGGTCTTCCTGGCGAAGGCGCCCGCGCCGATCGACGTGTTCGCGGAGATGGAGGCGGAGGAGGAGCGGCAGAAGGCCGAGGAGGCGGAGCGGGCCGCCCTCGGCACGTATCCCGAGGGCACGCATCCCGAGGGCGGCCGTCACCGCAAGGGGTGACGAGAGCGCCCCGCAAGGGGCGCGGGGCTGTGTCCGACACGCGGCTCCGCCGCCTGGGCGGCGGCCGGCCGCGACGCGCCCGCGACTGACGTCACCGCGGACCGGGCGCCCGGAACACCGCAGGCCGCGACGCGCCCGCCACTGACGTCACCGCGGACCGGGCGCCCGGAACACCGCAGGCCGGGGGCGTCCCGGGACGCTCCGGGCGCCCCCGGGCCCCCGCTCAGCCGGCGGAGCCGCCCCGCCGCGCCGACAGCAGGTCCTCCAGCTGTCCCTCCCGGTCCTGTGCCGCGACGAAGAGCAGTTCGTCGCCCGACTCCAGCGAGTCCTCCTGCGACGGCGCCAGGACGCGGGTACCGCGGATGATGGTGACCAGGGAGGTGTCCTCGGGCCACTGCACATCGCCGACCCGCGTGCCGGCCAGCGCGGACTCCTCCGGCAGCGTCAGCTCCACCAGGTTCGCGTCGCCGTGGCTGAAGCGCAGCAGCCGCACCAGGTCGCCGACGCTCACCGCCTCCTCGACCAGGGCCGACATCAGCCGCGGCGTGGAGACGGCGACGTCCACGCCCCAGGACTCGTTGAACAGCCACTCGTTCTTGGGGTTGTTCACCCGGGCGACGACGCGCGGGACGCCGTACTCGGTCTTGGCCAGCAGGGAGACGACCAGGTTGACCTTGTCGTCGCCGGTCGCGGCGATGACGACGTTGCAGCGCTGGAGCGCGGCCTCGTCCAGGGACGTGATCTCGCACGCGTCCGCGAGCAGCCACTCCGCCATCGGCACGCGCTCGACCGAGATGGCGGTCGGCGCCTTGTCGATGAGCAGGATTTCGTGCCCGTTCTCCAGCAGTTCGCCCGCGATCGAACGTCCGACCGCGCCGGCTCCGGCAATGGCGACCCTCATCAGTGACCGCCCTCCTCTTCGGGACCCTTGGCGAACGCCGCCTCGACCTTGTCGACCTCGTCGGTGCGCATCATCACGTGCACCAGGTCGCCCTCCTGCAGCACCGTCTGCGAGCTGGGCAGGATCGCCTCCCCGAGCCGGGTGAGGAACGCCACCCGCACGCCCGTCTCGTCCTGGAGCCGGCTGACCTTGTGGCCGACCCAGGAGGCCGCCGTGTGCACCTCGGCGAGCTGGACCCCGCCGGTGGGGTCGCGCCACAGCGGTTCGGCGCCCGAGGGCAGCAGGCGGCGCAGCATCTGGTCGGCCGTCCAGCGGACGGTCGCGACGGTGGGGATGCCCAGACGCTGGTAGACCTCGGCGCGGCGGGGGTCGTAGATGCGCGCGGCGACGTGCTCGACGTCGAACATCTCGCGGGCCACCCGGGCGGCGATGATGTTCGAGTTGTCCCCGCTGGAGACGGCGGCGAAGGCCCCGGCCTCCTCGATGCCGGCCTCGCGCAGGGTGTCCTGGTCGAAGCCGACGCCGGTGACCCGGCGGCCGCCGAACGAGGAGCCCAGGCGGCGGAAGGCGGTGGGGTCCTGGTCGATCACGGCGACCGTGTGCCCTTGCTGTTCCAGGGCGTGGGCGAGAGCGGAGCCCACGCGCCCGCAGCCCATGATGACAATATGCATCGCGTCACACCGTGCTTCCTGCGGGCCTTCTGACAGGCCTTCCGGCCTGCGTTCCTGTCTTGCTCATGTCTCTCTTTCGGCTCACCTGGCGGCATGGTGCGGCCAGTGCGCGGGCCGCGGGGGACCATCATGCCGGTGACCGTCGGCCCTGACCCCTCCAGGGGCCCGGGACGCCGGGTTCCCCCGTCCGGGACCAACGTATCGGCGGGGTGCGGGGCGGGGGAGGGTACGGGGCCTCGGGTCATGGGCTGCTGGCTGCTGACTACGGGCGGGCCGGGGGCCGGCGGCGCCCGATGCTGCGCACGCTGGCACGGGTGAGGAATCCGAGGCCGACGAGTGCGGCGAGGGCACCGATCAGCTCGGCGTGCGCGGGCATACGGCCTCCCGGGTGGCGGCGAAGGGCCGCTGAAGTGGCGAAATTCGCATGGGTGGAACGAGTTTTGTCATATAGACACACCAAGCCCGTCACCTGCGGAATCCGTAGCCGCACGGCCCTGTGATTTCACCCGGAGGGCAGAGGACGGCCGCGGCGGGGGTGGCGGGTGGGCGACCCCCCGTTCGAACGCTTACGATCCTCTGTTGTGTCCAAACTGACCGACGTGCCCAAGCGGATTCTGATCGGGCGCGCACTGCGCAGTGACCGGCTGGGGGAGACCCTCCTGCCGAAGCGCGTCGCCCTCCCCGTCTTCGCCTCCGACCCGCTCTCCTCCGTGGCATATGCCCCCGGCGAGGTGCTGCTGGTCCTTTCCATCGCGGGCGTGTCGGCGTACCACTTCAGCCCCTGGATCGCCGTCGCGGTGGTCGTGCTGATGTTCACCGTGGTCGCGTCCTACCGGCAGAACGTCCACGCCTACCCGAGCGGCGGCGGCGACTACGAGGTGGCGACCACCAACCTCGGCCCCAGGGCCGGCCTGACCGTGGCCAGCGCGCTGCTGGTCGACTACGTCCTGACCGTGGCCGTCTCCATCTCCTCCGGCATCGAGAACCTGGGCTCGGCGATCCCGTTCGTCGTCGAGCACAAGGTCTTCTGCGCCCTCGCCGTCATCGTGCTGCTGACGCTGATGAACCTGCGCGGCGTCAAGGAGTCCGGCAAGCTCTTCGCGATCCCGACGTACGTCTTCGTCGCGGGCGTCTTCATCATGATCGTCTGGGGTGCGTTCCGCGGCGCCGTGCTCGGCGACGACATGCACGCGCCGACCGCGGACTACGAGATCAAGCCCGAGCACCAGGGCCTGGCCGGCTTCGCCCTGGTCTTCCTCCTGCTGCGCGCCTTCTCCTCCGGCTGTGCGGCGCTCACCGGCGTGGAGGCCATCTCCAACGGCGTCCCGGCCTTCCGCAAGCCCAAGTCCAAGAACGCGGCGACCACCCTCGCCATGATGGGCCTGCTCGCCGTCACCATGTTCTGCGGCATCATCGGCCTGGCCATGGCGACCGACGTCCACATGGCCGAGAACCCGGCCGCCGACCTGATCCACAACGGCGTCGCGGTCGGCGCGGACTACGTCCAGAACCCGGTGATCTCCCAGGTCGCCGAGGCCGTCTTCGGCAAGGGCAGCTTCCTCTTCATCGTCCTGGCCGCCGCCACCGCGCTCGTCCTCTTCCTCGCCGCGAACACCGCGTACAACGGTTTCCCGCTGCTCGGCTCGATCCTCGCCCAGGACCGCTACCTGCCCCGCCAGCTGCACACCCGCGGCGACCGCCTCGCCTTCTCCAACGGCATCGTGCTGCTGGCCGGTGCCGCCATGCTGCTGGTCTGGATCTACGGCGCCGACTCCACCCGCCTGATCCAGCTCTACATCGTCGGCGTGTTCGTCTCCTTCACGCTCAGCCAGATCGGCATGGTCCGCCACTGGAACCGCCACCTGGCCACGGAACGGGACCAGGCCGCCCGCCGCCGCATGGTCCGCTCCCGCGGCATCAACGCCTTCGGCGCCTTCTTCACCGGCCTGGTCCTGGTCGTGGTGCTCTTCACCAAGTTCACGCACGGCGCCTGGGTCGCGCTGCTCGGCATGTGCATCTTCTACGCCACGATGACCGCCATCCGCCGGCACTACGACCGGGTGGCCGACGAGATCGCGCCCCCCGAGGGCCCCGACACCGATGACGTCGTCCGCCCCTCCCGCGTCCACTCCGTCGTCCTCGTCTCCAAGATCCACCGCCCGGCGCTGCGCGCCCTGTCCTACGCCAAGCTGCTGCGCTCGGGCAGCCTGGAGGCGCTCAGCGTCAACGTCGACCCGGCCGAGACCAAGACGCTGCGCGAGGAGTGGGAACGGCGCGGGATCGACGTACCGTTGAAGGTGCTGGACTCGCCGTACCGGGAGGTCACCCGCCCGGTGATCGAGTACGTCAAGAGCCTGCGCAAGGAGTCGCCGCGCGACGCCGTGTCGGTGATCATCCCGGAGTACGTGGTCGGCCACTGGTACGAGCACCTGCTCCACAACCAGAGCGCGCTGCGCCTCAAGGGCCGCCTGCTGTTCACCCCGGGCGTCATGGTGACGTCCGTCCCCTACCAGCTGGAGTCCTCCGAGGCCGCCAAGCGGCGGGCCCGCAAGCGCCAGGACTGGAACGCGCCCGGCGCGGTCCGGCGCGGCCCGGCCCACGACCACCACGACCGGGCCAAGGAGTCCTCGCGGTCGACGTAGACTGGTCGGCTGTTGTCGTCACTCGCCCCCTTTCACTGGAGTCACCCCGCCATGCAGGCAGAACAGAACACGTCGCCGGCCGGGTCGCTGGTAGGGGAGGAGTACGAGGTCGAGGTCGGCCCCGTCGCCCACGGCGGCCACTGCGTAGCACGCACCGCCGAGGGCCAGGTGCTGTTCGTCCGGCACGCGCTGCCCGGTGAGCGGGTCGTGGCCCGGGTCACCGAGGGCGAGGAGGGTGCCCGCTTCCTGCGCGCGGACGCGGTCGAGATCCTGGACGCCTCCAAGGACCGTATCGAGGCCCCCTGCCCCTTCGCCGGCCCCGGCCGCTGCGGCGGCTGCGACTGGCAGCACGCCAAGCCGGGCGCCCAGCGCCGCCTCAAGGGGGAGGTCGTCGCCGAGCAGCTGAAGCGGCTCGCGGGCCTCACCCCCGAGGAGGCCGGCTGGGACGGCACGGTGATGCCGGCCGAGGGCGACAAGCTGCCCGCCGGCGAGGTCCCGGCGTGGCGCACGCGCGTGCAGTACGCCGTGGACGCCGACGGCAACGCGGGCCTGCGCCGCCACCGCTCGCACGAGGTCGAGCCGATCGACCACTGCATGATCGCGGCGCCGGGCGTCTCCGAGCTGGGCATCGAGAAGCACGACTGGGCGGGCATGGAGTCGGTGGAGGCCATCGCGGCCTCCGGCTCCCAGGACCGCCAGGTGATCCTCACCCCCCGGCCGGGAGCGCGGCTGCCCCTGGTCGAACTGGACCGTCCGGTGTCGGTCATGCGGGTCGGGGAGAAGGACGGGGGCGTGCACCGCGTCCACGGCCGCCCCTTCGTCCGCGAACGCGCCGACGGCCGCACCTACCGCGTCGGCAGCGGCGGCTTCTGGCAGGTCCACCCGAAGGCCGCCGACACCCTGGTGACGGCGGTCATGCAGGGCCTGCTGCCGCGCAAGGGCGACATGGCGCTCGACCTGTACTGCGGTGTCGGCCTCTTCGCCGGCGCCCTCGCCGACCGCGTCGGCGACACGGGCGCGGTCCTGGGCATCGAGTCCGGCAAGCGGGCGGTGGAGGACGCGCGGCACAACCTCGCCGGGTTCGACCGGGTACGGATCGAGCAGGGCAAGGTCGAGGCGGTCCTGCCGCGCACGGGCATCTCGGAAGTCGACCTGGTCGTTCTGGACCCGCCGCGGGCCGGTGCGGGTCGCAAGACGGTGGAACACCTGGCGTCGCTGGGCGCGCGGCGGATCGCGTACGTGGCCTGCGATCCGGCGGCGTTGGCCCGGGATCTGGGGTACTTCCGGAGCGGGGGGTATCGGGTGCGGATGCTGCGGGTGTTCGATCTGTTTCCGATGACGCACCATGTGGAGTGTGTCGCGATCCTTGAACCGGCCGCGAAGGGCTTCTGACCTGCGGTTTTTTGCGTGCGCATTATGTGCGGTGTGGGCGTTACGGGCGACATCCTGACGCTGAAATGACGCTCGGCGCAATTCCTCAGCGTCTGCTCGATTCCCCCACTTGATTGAGCGGTGAACGGTGAGGCCGGGGCAGCGCCCCGGGACCGCTTGGGATCAGCCCAACGCGTCCATCAGGGCCGTGACATAGGCATCCAGCCGTTCCTCCACGGCTCGCCTCGTCAGCTCCGTCCTGCCTGCCTCGCGCCACGGCCGCGACACCAGGTGCACTTCCTCCGAGCAGGCCAGCCCGTCCCGTACCTGCCAGTACAGCCGCTCGTCCGGGGCCGCGGCCAGCGTCCCGCCGGCCTCCTCGTACGCCTCAGCGAACCGCAGACCCCACGCCGGTCCGTGCAGCAGCGCGAGACTGGTGGCGCAGTGCGCAACATCGAGGTCCGCAGGGCCCCAAGAGGTCGCCGCCCAGTCGACGACGCCGGTGATCCGGGCCCCTGCCGGGTTTGCAGGCGGCACGTCGAACAGCACATTGCCGGGTTGGAAGTCCCGGTGCAGAAATCGCCCCTCGTAGGGCGGCGCGGGCCTGCGGATCACGTCGATCGCCGCGGCCCATGCCGCCGCGTCGGCGCCCCGCGGGACGACGACGGTGTCGGCGGTCGTCAGCGTCACGTACGTCGGGGGCCGCTCGTCGGGTCGCAGCGCGTGGATCGCCACGAGCTGGCGGGCCAGCAGCGGGACGCGCGTCTCCACTCCCTCGTCGTCGAGGATCGTCCGGCCCGGAAGATGCGTCATGAGGAGAGACGGATACTCGCAGTGCGCGGCGGTCGGATCAACCGCGACCAGTCGAGGAGCCGGCACGTCGGTTCCCTCGAGCAGGGCCAGAGCGCCCGGCTCCCTACCCATCGAGTCCTCGGCGTGCACGTAGAACGGGTCGACAATGCTCCGCAGCACCAGATCACGGGTGCCGCCGTCCCGCGTGCTGATGGTCAGCCTCCGCATCACGGCGGTGATGCCGCCGTGCAGCGCCTCGGTGCCAACAACTCGTTCGCCGGCCTTTAGGTGCCGGCTCACCCAGGCCAGCGTCAATGGTCGAACAGCCGCCGCTCCATCGTGGTTGGTCACCGTGCCACCTCATCATCCGGACGGTGCCTCCGAACAACCCGACAACCTCGATTCCGACAACCCACTTGCCTAGCCTCGAAGTTTCGTGACGGTCCACCGACGGAGTCGGTGGGCCGTTTTCGTGCTGTGGGCTGAGGCGGGGCAGGCCGAGGGCCCGAGTGTCGTCTCGGGGCGGCGCCGGGTTCCACTGCTCCGGATGAGTGTGGTGCTGTCGTTTGGTTGGGGAAGCCACTGGTCAGCCGGGGTTCGGCAGGAGTGCGCGCCGTTCGAGTGCGGTGGTGATGTGGCGGGTCCAGGGCCAGTGCCGGGTCAGGCGAAGGATTCGCCGGCGGCCGGTGGCCGCGAGTTGTCCGGCCGCGGAGAACAGCCGGAGCCGCAGGCGGCGGGGCTCCCAGAGACGGGCCTTGCCGGTCAGCGCGAGCATCGGCAACCAGGCGAGCAGGTCGAGAGCGATCTGCACGATCTCCAGCCAGATCCGGTTCTGGGCGGTGCGCTTCAAGGGCAGGTTCCGCAGGCCGGTGGCCCGGGCGGCCCTTATACGGTCCGCTGCCCTCGCCCGCCGGCGGTGACGCAGCTCGAGGTCGGCGATCGGCCGGTCGGTGGTGTTGGTGGCGAAGCAGGTCAGCCGCATGCCGTCCGCGTCCGTGAGCCTCAACTGGGCCCCGGAACGGGGCCGTTCCTTGCGGACGATCAGTCGCATGCCCTTGGGCCGGCCGTCCAGGACGTCGCCGGTGAGTTCGGCGACCCAGGCCCCGCCCCGGACCTCGCCGTCCGCCTCGACGGCCGGTGTCCAGGCGGAGGCGGGGATCTTCAGGACGTGCTGGTGGACCTGCTCGGTGATCACCATGCCGACCGAGTAGGACAGCCACCGTCCCCGTCGGGCCAGCCAGGTCACGAAGTCGTGGGTGCCGCCCGCGGAATCGGTGCGGACCAGGGTCCGCCGGCCGCGCCGGAACCGGGCCGGCACCTGGGCCAGGGCGAGTTGGGCGGTGGTGACGTGGTCGGCGGCGGTGGTCGATCCTGCGTTGCCCGGCCTGAGCAGGGCCGCGACAGGCTCCCCGGTACCGCCGGGGCCGTGGTCGGCGAACGCCATGAGCGGGTGATGGCCGTAGGTCCGCTTCCGGGTGGGTGCGGCGTCCTCCTTATCGGAGTGCGCGATCACCAGCACTCCGTCGAGGTCGACGGTCACCGTCCCGCCCGAGTCGGGCGCCGCCTGGCCGGCCAACTGCCAGACCCGCTGCCGTGCTTGGGCCCGCGCGGAAGGGATGGCCTTCAGGGCCTTCTCGCCGGAAGCGGCAAGGGTGTCGATGAGGCGGGAGACCGTCGGGTCGGAGGCGACCGGCCCGAACACGGCCGGCTCGGCCCGCGGCATGCCCACGTCCGCGAGACAGTCCCCGCCCGAGGCGACCGCCAACGCGACGTCCAGCAGAATCTTCCCGGGATCATGGACGGCCCGCGGCTTCCGCCATGGCGACAGCGCCGCAGATATCGCCCGGTCAAGGCCGCTGGCATCTGTCGCCGGTGCACGGTCACGGCGGCGTCCACAACGTGCGCGCGTCAGCGCCGCCGCCGATCGTGCTGCTCCCGCATAGCGTGACCACCGGCGCACTTGTCGCGCTTGCGGCGGCGTTGGTCGCGTTGGCGGAGCACCGGTACGACGAGCTTCCAGTGAGCGTGCACTGGCTGCTGTGCGCGAGCTTCGCGGTGTACGTACTCGTCGCCTGGCCGGTGGCCGCGCAGGCCGCCGAAGGCCCGCCGCTCGTCGGTCAGCCCACTCCCTTGCGCATACCTCATGCAGTCGGCATACCGCAGGGATCACGGGCCGTCAGCCCCTCCGACACCAGGCTTCGAAGCTCAGTACTCTGTCCCTACGAAAAGAGGACCCAGCCCGGAACAGTGGAACCCGGCGCCCACCCGACGTGACATTCGGGCCGCTGAAATGTCCGCTATCAGCCCCCGGAAGCGAAACGGTCCACCGACTCCGTCGGCGGACCGTCATGCAAGATCGAGGTTAGATAATTCCACCACAAGCGATGATCGACAGATCGTCCGTCGTGCGGTGAGTGGCCGGGGAAAGTCCTCTTACAGGATTTCGATCCGGTCGACAAGCGGCGGCCTGTTGGGGAACGTGATGATGAAGTTCTTGGGGTAGCTGACGACTGCGCTATTGCTGTCGTAGTACTTGACATTGTTGTTTCCGGTGGAGATCTTGTCGACCCACACGGCCTTTTGCGTCGGCCACTTTTGTGTGAAGTCGTGGACGCCCCTGTTCGCGAAGCAGAAGGAAGTGTAGACTCGGCCGCTCGGCCCCTCGTAGTGGGCGTCAACCGTCAGGTAGTCGGACGGGCCACAGTTCACTTGGTCGATGGCGTGTGCCGTTCCGACTGGTATTACGGCGCTCATGACGGCCGCTGCGGCTATCGGAAGGGCGATCCGAAGCTTCTTGGAGAGCACTTTTTCGCTCCTTTTTCTTTGAGGGGGCAGGTCGTTCAGCGTGAGCACTTGTCGTGTGCAATGTAAGCGAGAAGCTCTTTTGCCTAATGTCAACTTGCAGTGATCATGCTAGAAGTGTGATCGTCGCGCTGTCAACGGCGGTTTCTCGCTCCATCATTCAGCCGTGTGCAGGCGTCGGCGAACTGCTGGAACGCGACTTATGCCCGCCTGCGCCGACGCGGCCGACCGGTGCACGTTGCGTCGAAATGATGCCACTGGACGGCGGATTTTTGGCTTGTTCCTTTCGCTTCCAAGTGAAGCCGGAGGCGGATGAGCGATTGTCGGACCGGATCGGGTTTCGAGCAGGAGCTGACCTTCGAGCCGTGCGAGCCCCATGCGATCAACGAGACCGATGCGGAGACGCCGCCGGCCACAGCGTCCACCCCGACCCCGCCCTGAACATGTTGGCCACCCCCGACGGCGACCGTGACACAGCCCCGCGCTACCTCACCCACCTCGCCGAACGGGCCTCGGCCGCCGAGACCAGCAGCACGCCACCGGCCTGGCTGACCACTCCACGGCCGCCGCCCTCGACGCGGACACACGGATACGAGCCGATGCGCTTCTTCACCTGACGAGTGCAGCTTTCTTGACGACGACCCGGACCCCAGACAAGTCCAATCGTTCCAGGTCAGGTGCAGTCCTCACCTCTTTGATCACGCTACGGACAGACTCGCTCGTGAACGCGCAAGGCTAATGAACGGCCAGGACGTGCCAGGTGGACGGCGCGAACGCGGAGTCGGGGTGGCGCAGCCCGAGCAGCACCGTCCCGTCGGGGCGTTCCAGGTAGAGGTGGACGCCGATGATGTTGGGGACCGTGCTGTGCGGCGAAGTCAGACGTTCCTCCTCGGGTTCCGGCCCGCTCTGGGCCGCCGGAAGGCTGGCGGCGTGGCGCCGTACGAGGTCGCTGGTCGTGTCCGCGATGCGCAGGCGGTGGAGGTCGTCGGGAGCGAACCCAGCGAGCATTACTCCTTCGGTCAGATGGAGTTCGCGCGGGTCGCCGTTCCAGCGGCCCGCGTAGATGGCGATGGGTACGGTCGTACCGTCGTCGTGGGAGGCGTACTCGGTCCGCGTACTCGGTTCCGAACGGGGACAGGTCGGCGAGATCGAGGCCGGCCTCCTCGGCCAGTTCGCGCCGCACGGCGTGTTCCAGGGTGGCCTCCTGGGGCTCTCGGCCACCGCCCAGCAGGGACCACATGCCCGGCTCCCAGATCTGACCGGGGAAGTAGTCGCGGAGATGGGGCAGGTACTCGCCGCGGTCGTTGTAGATCAGGGCCGAGGCGTCGTCTCCGGCTCGACTTGGGGCTCCGTCAACGTGTACTTCACCGCGGCGGCTCCTCGACGGTCCGTGGACGGGAGGGCCAACTCAGGGCCGCTATAGACGTCTCGTGTGCAGAGGTGCTTCGTACGGGTGAATCGGGCTGTCAACAACCACGGCCGCTACAACGGCGATGTAGGAGGTCGGGGGATCCCCCCTCCCATCGGGTGGGAGCCGGCATTCCGGGCGACCTTCAGTACGCGGCGCTCTGGCTCGTACGCCACACCAGGAAGGGGCCCACGCGATGCCCCGTCCACCGGCTGGTGGCGGTGCGGGTGCGCCCCGGGGACGGACCGGGCGTCACCGAGGGGTGGGACGCAGAACGAGCCGCATGGGTGCCGTATCCGAAGCTGTTGCTGCTGCTCTCCCAGGCACGCGAACCGGCGGCGAGCGGCGGGAAGGAGATCGGCACGGGGAAGCTCGTCGATGACTCGGCAGCCCCCGGAGGATCCCGGCCCGCTGCCCGCCCGGGCGTGGAGCAGGACAGGCAGCGGGAGACCGAGCGGCAGATCCGGGCACTGCTCTTCCAGCTCCGCGACCGTCCGACGCTGCTGCTGGCGGACGCCGGCAATCTGCGTCAGTGCTGGCCTGGCCTGCGCAACGGTGCACTGGACCGCGACATGCTCGGCTTCGGGGCCGAACCCGCCCAGCGGCACACGCTCTACGGCCATGACCTGCGGGTACTGCTCGTGCGGGACGCCAACGCCCGGGGTGAAGTGGCGGAGTGGTACGCCCACGACACCGAGGACGGGGTCGGCTTCGCCGAGGGTGTGTGGGGGACGGCGGATACGGAGGGCCGTGTCTTCGCGAGTACGGCCTCGAAGCCGCACACGGTGGCCAAACTGCCGAAGGGGCTCATGAAGCTGGTGCCCACGGCACAGGGCCGGACAGCGCCCGGGAAGACCGCGTGGAACCCCGGGCAACTGGAGATCACCGTGCTCGGCTGTCTGTCGGAGAAGGCACTGACGGACTCGGGGCGTGCGGGTGACCCGCCCGACCGGCCGGCGGAGTGGGCGACGCTCGCGCACCAGCTGCGTTACCACGACGACTACCCGCCGCTCGCCCGGCCTCTCCCGCTGCACCTGGCGCGTCTCGCCGGTGAGTACGTGCTTCCGGTGGCCGGAACGAAGTGAGCGGGGAGTACGTCACCGCTTCCTGAGCGAGGTGCCGCCTGCATGGGGCGGCCCAGACGATCGACGCTGCCAAGAATCGATGCTTCCCTCGTGTGGGTGCCGAAGCCTGCGCCTGACCACGGTGGACGACGTCTGGCGCACTCCTTGCTGGGGTCACTGGGCGTCATTGTTCTCTCCGCCGTGACGCTCGTTCGACGCTCTTGGCGCCTGGTGGCTCCGAGGCGGAGACGAGAGACCTCACCTGACCTGCGGTTCGCCCGTGCGCATCAGGTGCGGTGTGGGCGTGGCCCATCGGGAGGGGCCCGCTCGGGCGTCCGGCCAGTGTTTCCTTTCCTGAAGCGTCTCGCGTGTCGTGGTCGCGCTACCGACTTCGGCTCGCAGGAGTCGGCCTATCAGTGGCACCGGTTGTGACGGGACGGTGGTGTGCAGGCGGAGCAGCGTGCGCGCGACCGTCATGGCACCGCCCGAGACCCACGGTGTGATCGGCAGCCTGGTGGCGGTCGTGCTCTGCGTCGGGTCGGTCGTGCTCGACTTCGTCGGCGTGATGCCGCTCAACGCGACAGCCACCGACTCGCTCGTCGCGGGGGTCGCCGCGAACTCCCTGGCCGGGGTGCAGCTCCGCATCCTGAGGGGTGGCGCGGCGCTCGTCGCGGCCGCGGTGCTCGCGACGGTGCTGGTGCGCAGGCGCGGGTGAGTCACGTGTCCAGCCGGGCGGCGATCCCGTCGAGGACCATGCCGAGGAGCCGTTCGAACCGCCGGTCGCCGTCGTCTCGGAGGTGCCCGGCCTCCTTGACCAGTGACGCGCCTTCGCCGAGCCAGGCGTCGCGCTGGTCGATCGAGTAGCGCGACGGATCGGCCCCGGCGGCCTGACGCCTCTCCTGCTCCTCAATGACGAAGCCGACGGCGAACGCGGTGACCAGGTCGATGGCGTCGTCCGCGTCGGCGGGCTTCCAGCCGGACGCGGTCCAGCGTGCGAACAACGGCTCCTTCATGCGGATCACGTCCGGGTCGGTGATCCGCGTGCCGCTGAAGATGCGGGCCCCGTCGCGGTGGAGCAGGTACTCCGAGCGCAGCACGCGGGCGTAGGCGGCGAGGTCGTCGCGCCACCCGTCGCCCGGCGGGACCGCGGCGAGGGCGCCGGCCACGCGGCGCATGACCTCGGTGGCCATCTCGTCGAGCAGCTCCTGCTTGTTGCGCACATGCCAGTAGAGGGCGGAGGGGCGGACGCCCAGCCGGGAGGCGAGCGCGCGGACGGTGAGGGCGTCCGTGCCCTGGTCGTCGAGGAGTTCGAGCGCCGCCGTGACGATCTGCTCCCGGGTGATGCCCTTGGTCATGGTTGACAGCTTAACAGCGTTCAGTAATGCTGGTAGCAGCCTTGAACTTAGTTAAGGAGAGCCCGTGATGCGTGCTGCAGTCGTCACCGCGCCCGGTGCGTCGCCCGTCTGTGCCGACTTGCCCGAGCCGACGGTCCCGCCCCGTTCCGAGCCCCCGCCCCTCCTCGGAGCCGGCCTGGACGACACCGTGCGCGGGCTGGCCACCTGGCGGCGCTACGGCCGCGGCCGGATGAGGTGTCCGCCGGTACGGGCGACTGGTCCGCACCGGGCGCGCGCGTCCGCACTTCGAGACGACGGCCGAGCGGCTGGTCGCTCCCTTCCAGGCGGAGGTTCCGGCGGCGGGGGGCGGATCCACTCGCGATCGCCGCGGGCATGAACCCCGGCCTGTCGGGCTGGGATGGTCCCCACCGCGCGACGCAAGGAAGTGGGGGCGTCGGGCACCGTGCTGGTGCTGGGCGCCACAGGATGTCGGGCAGCCTCGCCGTGCCGGGGGCGCCGGCTTTCCGGGCGGAGGGGATCATCGCCGCCGGGCGCCATCCGCAGGCGCCGGAGCGACGGTGCGGCACGGGAGCGACGACCGTGCCGGCGGCCCAGGACGGGCCCGACGGCCCGGAGAAGGCCCTGGCCGACGCGGTGTCCGAGACGTCGCCCGGTCTCGTGCCGGACTGCCTGTAGGGCCCGACACCGAGGCCGCCTTCGCCGCGCTGTGGCGCAGCGGCGAGGACACCGAGGCGAACAGGCCTACGCGCAGATCGGCTCGCTCCGGGGCCTGGAGGCGTCGCTGCCCGCGGGCCTGCTGCGCAGCCGGCGAATCCGGATCACCGGGAGCGGCGTCGGATCGCGGTCAGCCGAGGAGATGCTCGCCGAGGCGCCCGCAGTCATGGCCCGCTTCGCCGACGGGCCCCTGCAACCGCCCTGCACCGCGTTGCCGCTGAGCCTGGCCGGCGAGGCACGGGCACACACCGGCCGCAGCCGCGCCGTCGTCGTGCCGGATTGAGTCATCCATGCATCAGAAAGTGATCGGAGAAAGGAAAGCCATGCAGAAGAGGGCATTAGTGGTGGGGCTCGGGATCGCGGGGATGTCCGCGGCGATCGGGCTGCGCCGGGCCGGTTGGACGCCGGTGATCGTCGAACGGGCACCCGAGCGACGCACCGGGGGCTACTTCATCTTCATGTTCCCGGAGGGCGTGCGCGCCGCGGCCGACCTGGGGATCGCCGACCACCTGCACACCCGCAACCCGGAATGGCGACCGGGCGGGAACTCGTGGTCGGTGGATCGCCGGGGCAGGCGGAAGCCGGCTCTGGGATTGCTGGACGCGCCCAGCGGGCTGGCGGCGGTGCTGCGCAGCGACATCGAGGCCGCGTTGTGGCAGGGCATCACCGGCGACGGGACCGAGGACGCGGTCGAGGTGCGGTTCGCGACCACTCCGGTCGAGATCACCGAGGGCGCCGACGGGGTGCGGGTCCTGCTGGAGGACGCCGGCACCGGGAAGCAGTACCGCGAGGACTTCGATCTCGTGGTCGGCGCCGACGGGATGCGTTCGAGCGTGCGCCGGATGGTGTTCGGTCCGGACGAGGACTACCTGGCGAACTGGAAGGCGATGATCTGCGCGTTCCAGATGAAGGAGCAGGTGCCCACGTACGAGGCGAGCGACAGCATCATCGTCTCGCGCCCCAAGCGTGCGATGTGGGTGTTCGGACTCGCCGACCACGCGCCCTGCGCGTGGTTGACCTACCGCACCGAGGACATCCCGGACCGGTTCGCCGGGTCGTCGATCGAGCAGGTGCGCGCGGCCTTCTCCGGGATGGACGACGACCCCGTGGTGCGTCACGTCCTGGACTCCCTGGAGCAGGCCCCTGACCACGTGTTCGACTCGATCCACCAGGTGAAGATGGACCGGTGGAGCAAGGGGCGGGTCGTGCTGGTGGGGGACGCGGCCTGGTGCATGAACACCTACTCGGCCATGGGCTCCTCGTCCTCGCTGCGCGGCGGCGCCGCACTGGGCGCGGCCCTGCGGGAGCACCCCGGCGACCTCGCCGCCGCTCTGAACGCCTGGGAGGCCGGGCTGCGTCCTTACATCACCAGCCAGCGGCGCTCCGCACGGATCAAGCAACAGCGGTTCGTACCGTCCAGCCGCCCGGTCCAGGTGCTGGTCTCGGGCGTTCTCGAACTGATCCGCAAGGTCGTCCACCGCCGGCTGGCGGCGGAATTCACCGCGGCGGCGGCCGCTGCCCCGTCCGTCACGGCGCGGTGACGGCCATGGGGAAGAGGGCGTTGGTGGTGGGGCTCGGGATCGCGGGGATGTCCGCGGCGATCGGGCTGCGCCGGGCCGGTTGGACGCCGGTGATCGTCGAACGGGCGCCCGAGCGGCGCACCGGGGGCTACTTCGTCGGGCTGTTTCCGGAGGGCCGGCAGGCCGCGGTCGACCTGGGGATCGCCGACGACCTGCACACCCGCAACCCGGAACGGCGACCGGGCGGGAACTCGTGGTCGGTGGATCGCCGGGGCAGGCGCAGGCCGGCTCTGGGATTCCTGGACCAGCCCGGAGAACCGGCAGCGGTGCTGCGCGGCGACATCGAGGCCGCGTTGTGGCAGGGCATCACCGGCGACGGGACCGAGGACGCGGTCGAGGTGCGGTTCGCGACCACTCCGGTCGAGATCACCGAGGGTCCCGCCGAGGTGCAGGTCCTGCTCGAGAACGCCGAGACCGGTGCCCAGTACCGCGAGAGCTTCGACCTGGTGGTCGGCGCCGACGGGATGCGTTCGAGCGTGCGCCGGATCGTGTTCGGCCCGCACGAGGACCACCTGACCACGTGGGACGCGATGATCTGCGCCTTCCAGCTGAAGGAGCAGGTGCCCACGTACGAGGCGAGCGACAGCGTCATCATCGCGCGCGCCAAGCGGGCGGTGTGGGTGTTCGGGCTTGCCGACCACGCGCCCACCGTGCTGCTGACCTACCGGACGAGGGACATCCAGAAGCAGTTCAGCGGATCGCGGGTCGAGCGGCTGCGCGCGGTCTTCTCCGGGATGGACGACGACCCCGTGGTGCGTCACGTCCTGGATTCCCTGGAGCAGGCCCCTGACCACCTGTTCGACTCGGTGCACCAGGTGAAGATGGACCGGTGGAGCAAGGGGCGGGTCGTGCTGGTGGGGGACGCGGCCTGGTGCATGAACCTCTACTCGGGCATGGGCGCCACGTCCTCGCTGCGCGGCGGCGCCGCACTGGGCGCGGCCCTGCGGGAGCACCCTGACGACCTCGCCGCCGCCCTGGACGCCTGGGAGGCCGGGCTGCGTCCGTTCATCTCCAAGCACCAGCGCACCGCGCGGCTCAAGCAGCAGATGTTCGTCCCGTCCAGCCGTCGGGCCGAGGCGCTGCGCTCGGTCCTCGTCGGTCTGGTCCGCAGGATCCGCAGCCGTCGGCCGGCGGCGGAGGCGGACGGGCCGCAGGCCATGGCGCGGTCCGGCACGTCGCGGTGACGACGGTGCCCGCGCCGACGAGGGACGATGCGGGTCGCCGGAGCCTGGTGAGCGGGCAGTGTGGTGGCCGGGGCTCGCGCCCCTGCTCGTGACGGATTCGGTCCCGCCGATGATGCTGGGAAAGCTCGGTCCGATCCGCTTCCTGCTCCTGCACGGCAGCATGACCTACGGCCGGCGCGGCGCCCTGGGGTTCTTCGCTTGCGCGTATCCGGTGGCGTTCGCGTTCGGGGCGCTGGCCATGCGACGGGGTTCCCCTTCGGCTTCTCCACGACGGGCCCGGTCCACCGGGCCGCGGTGTTCGGTCCAGTGGCCCTGGACCCGGCCGTCTCCCGTCTCATCGGCACACCCGCGTCCCGCAGAAATCGGACCAGCACAACGAGGAGACATCCGTATTGGCGTCAGCAGCCGTACCTTATTCACGCTCACTCTTATGCCGGGTCTCGCCCCTCAGGCCTGCTCGCCCTTATTTCCTGTACCCCCGGTCATTTCCCCGAGGGAAGACGGCGGTTTTTGGGGCAACGCGTATCGAGGAGTGAAAAGAACAAGCCAGGCGTAGGCCGCCGGGTGGCGTCATTTCCATGCGGTGCGCACCGGTCGGTCACACCGGTCGGCGATGCCTGCCGCGACGCGCAAAATGCCGGGGCCATACAGGCCACCGGCGACTCCGGCATGGCCTCAGCGCAACCTCAATGCCATTGCGGAAAACCGCCGTTGACAATCTCGTGACCATGCTTTTAGCGTGAATACCGCATGCCGGCAGGTGAACTGTCCGTCGATTTTTTTGCGCCACGACAAGCTCTCGCCGGCCGGCCGGTTACCTCCCCCAAAAAAAGGAGTCAGAGGATGCTGTCCAGGAAATTGCGTCTCGCCCTTCCAGTAGCCGCGGCCGCCGTCATGGCCGCCGTCATACCGACCGGAGCAGCACACGCCATCGACAAGGTCAACTGCGGCCCGTCCGACTATCTGCGAGCCGATGTGCACGGCCAGACCTGGGGCGGCGGATCCTTCGACTTGAGTTACTGCTTCGCCAACAAGGGCACCTACAACTTCGAAGCGAGCGGGCCGGGCACCGCCGTGTGGGTCGACAAGATCTCCACCGGGAACAACAAGGTCAGGTACCACGACACGAACGGGACGATCATCGACTACCCCAAGCACTACATCATCACCTTCCCCAACCGGCCGCCCCACGTCGACTGGATCGAAATCCTGTAACGGAGTGGCGTGCCGCTGCCGGCTTCGCTCACCCGCGGCCCGGCAGCGGTACCCGTTCAGTGCGAAGTCGTGCGGCACCGGGCCGCCTTGGCCTCGCGCTGCCGCGAGTGCGCCTGCGTGGAACACGCGCGCCGTCGATGGGCGCTGAAGAACCCCCTGATCGCCGGGGAAGGCGAGGAACTCCTCCCGTGCGTGTCCAGTCGGCATGCGCAGGAGGAGTTCGCATCGGCATCACCGGCCGGGCCGATCCACTGGTTGGACCGCCGGAGAACGTCCGGCGTGCCGACCGGACGGAGCGCCGCGCGGACAAGTCGCCCCTCACCCCTGCCGAACACGCCCACTGGTACTCGCCGCACAGGCGTTGACATCACCGTCGCGTCATCGGGCGGGCTGATGCGGCAGCTGAACCGGACGGTCCGGGAGACCTCACCGAGTATTGATCGACCCGAACTGGTGACACCCCAGGCGTGCCGCGGAATTGAGGACGATACTGCGGCACACTCATCGAGAAACGAGGAGAAATTGCTGAAATCGCTGGTGCGCAAGAACCTGGCCATCGGGCTGGTGATCACGGCCGTCATGACGACGCTGTCGGTGGTCATGGCGGACGACGGCAGCAAGATGGAGGAATTCAGGAGGTCGCTGATGGTGGGCTTTTTGGTGACGGGAGTGGTGACAGGGGCGACCTGGTTGCTGCAGCGGAAACGTTCGGCTCCGTGACGGGCGTTGGAGCACCGGCCCCACACGTGCCGGCGCTCCAACGGCATCACCTTGTGAGTGAGCCTCCTTCATTTCGGCGCGGACCGCGGTCGCGTTCAGCTGTTCCAGCGGGTGGACTGGATCTTCTTCCAGTGCCGGTGCGGGAGGTCTGCGAACGCGGTCAGCTCTTCCTCGGCCGCCAGCAGCAGCTCTGACCCGGGCCCCGTTCGACAGGCACTCGTGGGACAGCAGCGCCGAGGCGCATCACGCGGCCTTCCTCGCCCTGTCGGAGGGCCGGGACGCTGCCCGACGGCCGTACGCGCGCGCCCGCGCCGCCCTCGACGCCTTGGCTGACGACGCGTCGTGGTCTCCGTACGTCATCCGCTCCAGAGGGCGGGCCCCCTTCACGTACGACACCGCCGCCGGCCCTACCGGCCTTGGCACGCCGGACGCTGTGGCTGAGGATCCGAGCCGTCGGGGAGCAGGCCGACTACGCCGGCGACTCCGCCTGAACCGGCTGCTCGCCCACTGGTCCGACGGCTCCCCCCAACCTCGGCCGAAGCCGTACGCGGCCCGTCGGGCGGGGTCTGTCCAGCTTCTTGCCGACAGGCCGGGCCAGCGGGGAATGGACCCGGCCTGCTCATGGTTGCCGTAACCGAATCTGATTCGGATAACGGAAGGACAGCCATGACCGACTCCTCGCGGCGGGACGCACTCCTGGAAGCCCGCTACGGGCAGCAGGCGACGCCGGGGAACATCATCTGGAACGAGCAGATCGAAGCGCTGCTCGCGCACCGCTCGGTGCGCGCGTTCACCGACGAACCGCTGCCGGAAGGCGCTCTGGAGACGGTGGTGGCGGCCGCCCAGTCGGCGTCCACGTCGTCGAACCTTCACCAGTGGAGCCTCGTGGCCGTCTCGGACCCGGAGACGAAGGCCGAACTGGCGAGGCTGACACACGGCGTGGAGTTCGCCGGGTTCGACTTCGTCGCCCAGGCCCCCAGCGTGCTGCTGTGGGTGGCGGACATGTCGCGCACCCACGCGATCAGCGTCGAGCAGGGCGCCGAGCCCGTCGTCACCGACTACGTCGACGCCTTCCTGATGGCGTCGATCGACGCGGCCCTGGCCGCCCAGAACGGTCTCGTCGCGGCAGAGGCGATCGGCCTGGGAGGCGTGTACCTGGGCTCGCTGCGCAACCACGCCAAGGAGCTCGCCGACCTGATCGGACTTCCCGCGTACGCCTACGTCGTATTCGGCATGGCCATCGGCACCCCGGACCCGCACCGCCCCAGCGCGGTGCATCCCCGCCCGGCGCAGGACGTCGTGCTGCACCGCGAGCGCTACCGGACACGGCCGACCGAGGAGTGGATCGAGGACTACGAGACCGCGTTCAGGGACTTCCGCGCCGAGTACGGACTGCGTGACAAGACGTGGAGCCACTCCGTCGTGGTGGGCACAAGCCTGGCTTACATGGACGGGCGTGAGAACCTGCGTCGTACGCTGGAGGAGCGCGGCTACCTGCTGCGCTGAAGGGCATTCGACGGGAAGTGAGGGCGCCGGGCGTGGCCAGGCCGAAGACGCCGCTGTTGTCCGCCGAACGGATCGCGGACGGCGCGATCGAACTCGCCGACCGCACCGGTGACGTCCAGATGACTCAGCTGGCCCGGCACCTCGGCGTCGCCCCGTCCTCCCTCTACTCCCACGTCACAGGCCGGGCGAAGGTCATCGACCTCGCCCGGCTGCGGATGCTGGAACGGATGGAACCCCTCGGCCCCGCGGACGACTGGCGCGGAGCCGTGGCCAACCTGCTGCGCCGGCTCACCGCCCTGTACGCCAGACACCGACGCATCCTGCCGCTCCTGTCCACCACCGCGATGGCCTGCGACCGTTCCCTCGCGGTGTACGAGCCGATGTTCGCCGCACTGATCGAAGGGGGCTTCCGGCGAGACCAGCTGCGCCTGGTCGTCGCCGTGGTCGAGTTCCAGGCGTTCGGCCTCGCGCAGGGACTGCCGGCACCGGTCATGTCCGACCACATCCGCGAGACCCTTCCCGCCTACACCGCATCAGTGGACCACTCGCGCTACGACCTGGCCACCGCGACCGAGTTCTCCGTGGCCATGGTCATCGGCGGGCTGGAAGCGATCCGGGCCGACGCCGGTGGGCCGTGACACACTCCGGCACACGACACACCAGCTCCTTGGACGGCCCTCCCCGCAGGCCCCTGAGGGGCTGTCCGACGTCGCCGAGGGCCGCGACGTCCGACGCAGGTGCACAAGGCGGTCCGGGCCCGTGGCTTCCACCGCGCGGCGCGGGGCAGCGGGCAGCCTTTGCACACGCGGACGGCCCGGCCCCCCTACCCGGCGGCCGTGTCACCGCGGACGCGGGTCGACCAAGCGCTCGAAGGCACGGGCGGCTGCGCTGGGGGCGCGGTTGCCGGGCGTGGCCAGCGCGATCGGCCAGTCGAGGTCCGCGCCGGTGACGGGCAGCGAGACGAGGCCGGGGTCGGGCGCGACACTGCCCCGGGGCAACAGCGCGACGCCCAGGCCGTGACGGACGAAGTCGGCACCGGCACCGATGGCGGTGATCTCGATGGTGACGTGGCGTCGAAGCCCGGCCGCGGTGAACGCGCGATCCGTCACGACGCGGTTGCCGTAACCGGAGGGGAAGTCGATGAACGCCTCACCGGCCAACTCCCCGAGCGCCACCCGGCTCCGGTCGGCAAGCCGGTGGCCCGCGGGAACGACGAGGTCCAACGGCGTGGCGGTGAGGTCTCTCCACCGCGCGCTGGACGGCGGCGAGTCAGGAATCGACACGAACGCGAGGTCGAGCCTGCCCTCGGTGAGCGCGTCGAGGAGCCCGGGTGAGCCGCCGTCCGACGCCGCGGTGACCAGACGCACGGAGACGGCGGGGTGCTCGCGGTGGAAGCGGCCCAGCAGCGCCGGCAGGTCGATCACGCCGAGAGAACTCAGTGTCCCGACGCGCAGGGTGCCGCGGATGCCGCCGTTGACCTCGTCGACCGCGTCCCGTGCGTCCCGCACGGCATCGAGGGCAGCCCGCGCCTTCGGCAGCAACGCGCGCCCCGCGTCCGAAAGACCGACCCGCCTGGAGGTGCGCTCCAGCAGTCTGGTGTGCAGCTCCCCCTCCAGGGCCGCGATCGTCGCCGACACGGCCGACTGCACGACGTGCAGCCGAGCGGCGGCGCGCGTGAAACTCGACTCCTCGGCCACCGCGACGAAGCACTCCAACTGACGCAGCTCCATCTCCCCACTATCTCTCGAAGTGATGGCTGCGAGCGAAATCATTCGTTGGACGTGATCTGTCGGGCGGCGGAGTGTGGAAGGCCCACGAGCCCACTTCTCCAGGAGCCGACCGTCATGACCACCGCACTGTCCGACCGCCGCCACGCCCCCCGCACCCACCGCGAGATCCGGCTGGCGGCCCGCCCCGCGCCGGGGGCACCGCTCACGGACAGCCTCTTCGAGATCGTCGAGGTCCCGGCCCCCTCCCCACAGCCCGGCCAACTCCTCGTGCGCACCCGGGTGATGAGCGTGGCTGCCGTGATGCGGACGCTCATGGACGAGACGACCAGCGTGCCGATGCGCTCCTTCGCACTCGGTGCCCCGCTGTACGGCCCCGCGATCGGCGAGGTCGTGTCCGCTCCCGGCACCGCATTCGCCCCCGGCGACCTCGTACAACACGATCTCGGCTGGCGCGAGTTCGCCCTCCTGGACGCCACCGCCGCACAGCGCGTCGAACCCGGCCTGCTGCCCGACCCGGCCGCCTACCTGTCTCAGGGCCCCACCGCCTGGATGGCCGTCACTCGCGGAGCCGAGGTGGGCCCGGGGGACACCGTCTTCGTCAGCGGCGCCGCGGGCGGTGTGGGTTCCCTCGCCGGACAGGCCGCCCGGCTCCGGGGGGCCCGGCGGGTCATCGGCAGCTCCGGCTCGCAGCGCAAGGCGGACATCCTGCGCCAGGAACTCGGTTACGACGCCGTGATCCTCCGCGACGCGGGACCGGTCGAGGAGCAACTGCGCGTTGCGGCTCCCCAGGGCGTCGACGCGGTGATCGACACCGTCGGCGGCGAACAGCTCCAGGCTGCGATCGCCGTGGCGAACCGGGGTGCCCGTATCGCCCTCGTCGGGGCGCTGGGCGCCCAGCTCACAGGCTCCGGCACCCCGGCGACGGCCATCGACACCTTCTCTCTGCTGACCCGGAGCATCACGCTGCGCGGCACCGTCCTCCACGCGGACCACCTCGACCTGATTCCCGAGTGGCACCACCAGTTCGGCGCCGGACTGCGCGACGGCACGCTCACCTTCCCGCACTCCCGGCTGCACGGCCTGGACAATGCCCCCAGGGCCCTGCGCGAACTGATCGAAGGCCGCCACACAGGAGCGGTCCTGGTAGAGCTGTGAGACAGGAACTCACTGAGCCATCGCAAGCTCGGCAGGTGTGGCGGCCGTATGGGCGGGAGGCGGTCGGGGGCGGCACTCCGCGGCCGCGCCGCGCCGTATTCGGGACGCCGTCCTCGGACGACTCGGCTGTCTGAGCGTGACGTGCCTGCGCCGGCTGAGGCCGCGACAAGCGGAGGCAGGGAGGAGCCGGCAGCCGAGGGGTGGTTACGGCCCTGGTGAGGGCGGGCCCGCCCGCTTCGTACCGCCCCCGGGCTGCGGCACGAGGCGGGCGGGCCACCGGAGGGCGGACACTGATGCGTCGGCCCTCCGGTGCCCCATGCGCGGCCGGATCGGGACAATGCCGCACACCTTCAGTCGATGACCGATCCGCCCTGGGCGGGACGGGTCTCGTGAGGCAGGAGGATCTGTCCGCCCGCTTGTTCGGCGACGCCCGCACCGAACAGGGCGCCGGGTGTGTGGGCGCCCGGCCGGCCCTCGCCGCGGGCGAGCCTGGCGGCCACTGTTGCTGCCACCGAGGCGGTGTAGGCCATGCCGTCGTCGGCGCGCAGCCAGCCCTCGCGGCGGGTGCCGTCAGGCCAGGTGACGACCGCGTGTCCCCAGGAGTACCGGCGCGGGGCCGGGGTTTCTTTCATCTTGGCCTTGGCCAACTGGCTGACGGTGAAGCGTCGCAGCGGCTCGATGGACAGCAGCTTCCCGGCCAGCGGGGCCACGGTCCGCACGACGAGCGAGGTGGGGGCCATCCCGGTGGTCACCGTGACGGACGGTGCGTTGCTGGCCCGGTGCGCGGCGAGGAGCTCCGCGCTGGGAGCGCCGGCGGACTTCGCCTGCTGCCCATCGGGCAGGGTGAGGTTCTGGAGACCGGCGCCGAGACGTGCAGCGACCAGGCGGCCGTCGGTGTAGCGGCGTCCACCCGTAGCAAACATGTCGATCATGGAGGAGGCGAAGGCGGAGCCGACGACTCCGGCGCTGAGGGACACCGAGGCCAGGGCGTCGACGCGCACGGCGGCGGGGGCCGGGCGGTCCTCGCACAGCTTGATCACGACGGCTTCGGTGGCCAGCACGCCGAATCCGGCACCGGTCACCAGTGTGCTGCCCGCCTGTTGGGCCTCCTGGTCCAGGTCGAGCAGGCGGGGGACGGCTGTCAGATCCGCGGCCAGGTCGAGGTAGTGGCCGCCGGGCATGCAGGCCCGGGCGATGACCGTGGCCGTCTCGGTGTAGTTGCCGATGCCGTTGAAGACCACGGCAGGTCGCTGCCGAGTGATCTCGGCTGCGATGCCGTCGACGCCGTTGGCGATGACGACACGGCTGCCGAGGTCCGCAGCGGCCTTGCGCAGCCGGTCGCCGCCGCTTTCGCGACCGACGAGAACGGGCTTGAGTCCTTGAGCGGCGAGGTTCGCCGTGACGGCACTTCCGATGCGCCCGCCGGCGCCCAGGATCCAGATCTCTCCAGATCGTGCGCTCTGGGTGGTGTCAGTCATGGGCTTGCTCCTGTCGTTCGGCACGTGAGGTGATCGCCCGCTCCACAGTGATGTCTCACTGTGTCATTACCAACCCTACCATCGATGACACACTGGGACATCGCTTGATAGTGTCCGGCCATGGCCAGATGGGATCCCGGAACCGAGGAGCGCCTCACACAGGCGGCGCTCGAGCTCTACACGGAACACGGATACGACAACGTGACCGTGACGCAGATCGCCGAGCGGGCCGGGATCACCCGCCGCTCGTACTTCCGCTACTTCCCTGACAAGCGCGAGGTCCTGTTCGCCGGCTCGGAACGGCTGCCCGCCGCAATCCGCGAGGCGGTCCTCGATGTCCGCCCGGCCGCCTCCCCGTTGTCGGCGGCCCTTGAGGCCCTCGCCCAGGTCGGCGCCACTATCGTCGAGCACATCGGCCGCACCGCCGAACGCCGCGCAGTGATCGCCTCCAGCCCGGAGCTCCAGGAGCGGGAGCGCACCAAACTCGCCGCGGTTACCAGCGCGATCCACGACGCGCTCCTGCAACGAGGCGTCGGCGACGACAGTGCGAAACTGGTGGCGCAGATCGCCACCATCGCCTCCCAGAACGCCATCGACCGCTGGGCCGACGCGCGCGGCCAGGAGGACTTCGCGGCCTGCCTCCACGCAGTCGCCGCGTCACTCCGAGACGCGCTCACCGCAGACAATGAGGCCTTTCGCTCCGAGTGAGCACTCCACCACCAGCTGCCCTGCCGTCGAAGCCGTACCTCGGCTGTCGGCAACGCTTGTGGTCACTGCACCTGCGCCGTCCGCCAGGACCGCCGAAGCGGCCTGTGTACCCGCGGGCAAGAAAGAGCGATCCCGGCACTGGGTCCTGCGGCGACGGCGGCGATGAATGACCGGGGCGGCTGTGGGCGCCTGCGCGCCCGGGGCCGGGCATCCGACGTCGACCGTCAGGACGTGTGGCTTGGCGACCGAAGCGGGGAGTCGTTTCGGCGTGACTGCGGAAGTCGCCTCCTGACCGAGTTCGCAAGGTCGGCTTTTGGTGCCGTTCAGGACACGCCCACTCCCTCAGCGTGTGGTTCTGATCCAGTTCAGGATCCGGGCGTTCGTCTCCGGTGCGTTCCTGTGCAGTTGTACGTTGTGGCCGCTGTCGGGCACGACGATCGATGTGAGGCCGGCCAGGTCGGAGTAGTAGGGCCGTTCGTTGGCCAGCATCGTCTCGGGGGTGCAGGTGCCGGCGGTGCAGTACTGGTCCTTGTCGCCGGTGACCAGGAGGGTGGGCACTTCGATGGCGCGGGAGGGGGACTTGGCGGGGGGAAGGGGTGTGCTGTCGGAGTCCGCGGCGGTGCTGACGTCCTTGAGGCGTTCGTCGGCTTCGATGACGGCGGGGTCGGCGTTCGGGGGGTAGTAGAAGAACTGCCGCATGCCGGCGTTCGTGGTCAGGTAGCCGGGGTCGTTGACCGCGCCGCGGAACTTGGGGTCGTCCTTCGCCTTGATCTCGAATGGGATGTCCTGGCCGGGGCCGTCGTCGGAGGGCTCTTCGTCGCGCACGACGTGGCTCATGCTGGTGAGCACGAAGGCGTCCACGTCATGGGTGTACTTCGCGGCCTGGGCCCAGGCCATGGACGAGCCCAGCGAGTGGCCGACCCAGACGACCTTGTCGAACGCGCGGTCCTTGATCTGGCCGTCCCGCAGCTGGGTGATGACCTGGTGGAGGGCGTCGGTGCCGGTGTCGAGGGTGTACTGGGGGCTGGGCGGCAGCGTGCTCTTGCCGGTGGCGAGGCGGTCGATGTTGAAAGTGGAGAAGCCCGCGTCGAGTGCCGCGGAGACGTAGGAGTAGCGGCCGTCGGCGACCGGCATGTCGTAGTAGCTGTGGTTGTAGGTGGAGCCGGGGACCAGCAGCTGAACGGTCTTGCTGGTCGTGCTCTGGTGGCGCGGTCGGCACAGCTCCCCGTAGATGTGGGCGTTGCCCCTCTTCTTCACCGACACCGGGACCCGTACTTCGTAGCAGGCCGCGTCGGGGTGCAGCTTCTGCACGCTGCTGACGGGCGTGTGCGCGGTGCCCGCGTTGGCGGACGTCGCTGGCTCGCCTCGCTCGCTCATGATCACCGGTATGGCGATCCCCGTCGCCGCTACGGTCGTCAGCACGGCGGTGAAGGCTTTGGTCTTCGTCGAGAAGGTACGACGGCGTCCGGTCATGATCGTCTCCAAGAAGGGGGTCATGAAGGGTTCGAGGGCGGCTGAGGAACGGCCGGTGGGCGAGGACGGTGTGATCGCTCGCACCCTGCACGTCCGGCGTGAAGGCGGAGCGGAGGCGGCACGGGAGCGGCTCGGGCGGTGCGAGAGCGCGGGATGCCGGCGAGCTTCGTACAGGTGAGGTTGATGCCGCCGCGTTCCGCGCGGGTGCGCCGTGGGGAGGCCGGTGGTGTCAGCGGATACCGTCGACGGTTGGTCCGGCCCGCCCGGGCGGTCAACCGTCTTCATGGGATGCCCGGTGGGCCGGGCAGTGGTGCAGAGCGCGCGTAAGGGGCGCGGACCAGGGCGAGGGTGAAGTCTTCCTCCATCAGGGCGCCGATGCGGGCGTGCAGCTCGTCCCATGTGGGGTCGGCGTCCTGGGCGGCGAGGGCTTCGTCGCTCTTGAGGAATTCCATGGCCCACAGGGTGTCGGGGTCGTCCTCGGCGCGCGCGATGATGACCTTGTCGGTGGCGGCGGACTCGTCGCTCGACTTGGCGCACAGGGCGAACAGTTCAGCTCCCTTGCCGGGCTCGGCCTCGAACCGCAGGACCTTGCCGGGCCGGCTCGGGCCGATCACGCCGTGCTCCTCGCGCGTCGTGCACCGTCATGGACGGCGCTGGGCGGGGGTGAACCAGCGTGTGGCGGCCTGCTCGAAGGAGCTGGGGTCACGGTCTTCTGCTGCGGCCCAGGCCACGACGCCGTCCGGGCGTACGAGCACCGCTGTGAAGCCGAGGGCGTTGCGTGCCGGGCCGGACCGGTACACGATCTGGTCCTGGTGGCTTTTGGCCGCAGACCGCAGGGTGTCGTCGGCACCGAAGTCGAGCAGGACGCCCCGGCCGTGGCGCAGCAGGTCGCCGAGGCGGGTGCCGTCCTCGAAGCAGAAGTCCGGGGCGGTGCTGCCGACGAGGGGGTGGGTATCGCCCAGGTCGTAGCGGTGAAACAGGCCGGTCGTGCGCCGGTAGGCGAGGGTCGTGCCGTCGGTGGTGCGCAGCAGCTCATGGACCAGCTTGCGCAGCGCGGGTGCGTTGGGGCCCGGCTTCATGGTCGCCACCTGGGCGCGCGACCAGTCGAGGACCGCGGCGCCCACGGAGTGGCGTTCGCTCGTATAGGTGTCGAGCAGGCCCTCGGGTGCGGTGCCGCGCGCGGTCGCCGCGAGCTTCCAGCCGAGGTTCACGGCATCGCCAATGCCCAGGTTCAGGCCCTGGCCACCGAGCGGTGAGTGGATGTGCGCGGCATCTCCGGCCAGCAGGACGCGGCCGTTGCGGTACGTCGTGGTCTGCATGGCGCGGTCGGTGAAGCTCGATGCCAGACGCACCTCGCTCAGCGTCACGTCGGTGCTCGTGATACGGCGCAGGACCTCTTGGAGGTGCTCGCGGGTCAGCGGCTGCGACCGGTCGAAGGAGCCGCCGTCGAAATCCATCATGCCTACGTGACCGGGGAAGGGGGTGCGCAGGTACATGCCGTTGTCCGTCAGGTGGAAGCCGAGAGGCAGCTGGTCGGGGTCGGCGAAGGTGACCTGGGCGGCGTAGCCGGTGAACAGCGGGTCCGTGCCGACGAAGTCGAAGCCGGCCAGGCTGCGCACCGTGCTGCGTCCGCCATCACAGCCCACCAGGTAGCGGGCCTGGTGGTCGTGGCCGCCGGCGGTGACCGTGACGTGGTCGGCGTGCTGTGCCAAAGCCGTGACGGGCGTGCCGCGCAGGAGGTGCACGCCCAGCTCGGCTGCGCGTTCGGTCAGGATCGAGGTGACCGCCTCCAGGCTGGTCATGAAGCCTTCCATCGCCGGGCTGGGCAGCCGCCACGGGAGCGAGGCCACGTCGATGTCGGCCGCGTCCAGGCTCATGCCGGCGAAGTGGCTCACGTCGTGGGGGTCCGGTGCTTCGGTCAGGCCGGGGGCGGCGCCGACCTTGGCCGGGTCGGCGTGCGAGGCGCTGAGTACGGCATCCAGCAGGCCGCGGCGGTAGAACGTCTCGGCCGATCCCGCGCTCAGGCCCCGCAGTCCCAGGGGGAGCGCCTTCCATGCCGAGGTGGCTTCCTCGTCTCGCTCCAGGACCAGGACGGAGGCGCCGCCCAGGGCCAGCTCGGTGGCCAGGAACAGACCGACCGGGCCGCCGCCCGCGATCACTACGTCACGCATGAGGGATTCCTTTCTGAAACACACGGGGACGGGCCGACCGGGGCGGGTCAGCCGAGCCGGGTGAGGCCGTCGACGATCACGGTGATGCCGGTGAGGAACTGCTCGCGGTCGTCGTGAGCGTGTAGCTGAGAGACGACGGCGTGCATGAACGGGTAGTCCTCGGCGTCGAGGTCCTGCCAGGCCGCCTCGGTCGCGTCGAGGAACGCGCCGCGGTCGTGTGACCCGTCCGGAGTGTCGCCCTCCATCGCGGTGTTCTGGCTGACGGCGCCGAGGATGTAGTGCACCAGCGTCGACGCCGCGTCGAACCAGGAAGCCCGCGGCACGCCCAGCGCGCCGACCTGACGGCCGATCCGCTCGAAGATGCCGACCGTCACCGTCCCGAACGGCTTGCGGACCACTTGCCGGGTCAGGCGCGTCGCCAGCCACGGGTGCTCGGCGATCACGTCGAACAGCGCCAGCGCCACAGTGCGGATCTCATCCTCAGGCGAGGGCGAAACCGACACGGAGTCGGCGGCCAGAGCGGCGGTGACAAGCGTCTCGGTCGCCGCGTCCAGCAGATCGTCGCGGCTGCCCACCCGGTAGTAGATCGCTCCCGAGCCGGTGGACAGGCGCTCGGTGAGCGCCCGCGTCGTCATGGCGGCGTCTCCGCCCGCGTCGAGCAGTTCGATCGCCGTCTCGATGATCCGTTCGCGCGAGAGCACCTGGTTACGCCGCTCTGGGCGGGGACTTCTCGTTGCCATGCGTCCACCATGACACATTTGGAGCCTTGCACCAAGTTAGTTCGTCGATCCAAAAAAATGCTGTTACAGAGGAGACCTGCCATACCTGACGGGTTACGGCGACCCAGGTGGTCGACCTATGGCCCAGTGGGCGCGAAGCCGACGAACGTGAAGGGCGCGAACGGCGCGGTCGACGCGGACGAGCACGCCGAGACCAGCGGGACGGTGACGTTCGTGGCGAAGAAGGAGACGAAGGCGGCCCCGTCCGCCGGTCGCGCCCCGAGCCTGGCGAAGCCTGCGACCGGGCCGACCTGCGCGGATGGTTGCGCGGCAAGTGAATCGGCGTGCGGATCGCCCGCAAGGGCACTGAGTCCAGCGAGCGATGGGGGTGCCGACGGTGGGTCGTCGCGCTGACGATGTCCTGGCTGACCGGCTGCCGCGGTCTCAGCCCCCGCCACAAGCGAGATCCCCGCGACTGCCTGGCTCTTCTCGGTCTCGCTGCCGCCTGTGCCGCTGCAAGCGGCTCCTCCGCTCCTCCGTCTCACCACGCAGGACACGGTCCTGAGCCGTGTCAGCGGGCCTACGGCAGACAGGGCGACGGCGCACCCGGCATCGGCTTCGGCGCAGCGGTCTCCGGCCGTCGGTCACGAGGTGCGGGAGGGGTCCCGTCACACGTCTGACACGGTGGCCCCGCATGTGGAGCACCACCGCGAGGTGCGCCATCTCGCGGTTACCGACCACAACCGTCCGGCCCCGGACCAGCCGTCCCGATCGTCCGGGGCCGTCAATCGAAGCGAGGCCCTATGAGACGCATGTTGCACGGGTTGTTAGCGGGTGCGGCCGCCGTCGGAGTCTCGGGTGGTCTCCACCCGGTCGCGTCGGCCGCGGAACCCTCCCCGCTGGAGGTCAAGAGCGTCACGGCGAGCGCACATGACGGCAACGTCCCCGCCAACACCCTCGACAACAACCTCAGCACCCGCTGGTCCGCCGAGGGCGACGGGGTGTCGATCCGCTACGACCTCGGCTCGGCCCAGACGGTCGGATCGGTGTCGGTCGCCTGGCACCAGGGGGACCGGAGGAAGAGCACCTTCGACGTCCAGCTGTCCGTGGACGGATCGTCCTGGACCACGGTGGTGAACCGGAAAGCCAGCAGTGGCAGCACTCTTGAGCAGCAGAGCCACGACTTCACCGATGCCTCGGCCCGCTACGTGCGGATCGTCGGCCACGGCAACACGTCCAACGACTGGACCAGCATCACCGAGACGGACATCTACGGAGCCGATGGCGGCGGAGGCGACGGGGGCGGCACCTGCGCCTACCCGGCCGACGTACTGGACCTGACGGACTGGTACATCGGGCTGCCGGTGGGCGAGGAGGAATCGCCCACCAACGTCTACCAGCCGGAACTCGCCACGTACGCGAACGACCCGTGGTTCGTCGCGGCCGACGACTGCTCGGCCGTCCGATTCCGGGCCCCGGTCAACGGGGTCACCACCAGCGGCTCCAGCAACCCCCGCTCGGAGCTGCGGGAGATGACGGACTCCGGCAGGACCAAGGCGAGCTGGTCGTCCACGTCCGGCACTCACACGATGGTGATCGACCAGGCCATCACGGACGTTCCCGAGGGAAGGCCGTACGTCGTCGCCGGGCAGATCCACGACGCCGCCGATGACGTCACCGTCTTCCGTCTGGAAGGCAGCAAGCTCTACATCACCGCCGGGAACACGTCGCACCACCATCTGGTGACGGACGACTACGAGCTGGGTACGAGGTTCCAGGCGAAGTTCGAGGTCAGCGACGGCGAGACCAAGGTCTACTACAACGGCCGGTTGCAGACCACGCTGTCGAAGGACTACTCCGGCGCCTACTTCAAGGCCGGCGCGTACACACAGGCCAACTGCGGCAACTCGGACCCGTGCAGCGCCGACAACTACGGCCAGGTGAAGATCTACGACCTGGACGTCACACACGCGGACGGCGACGGTGAGGGCGACGGCGGGGGAGACGGCGGGGGAGACGGGGACCGGACCGAAGCCGCCGAGCGGTACGGCTGGGGCACACCGCTGCCGATCTCCGACGAGTTCACCTACACCGGCGCGGTCGACTCCGCCAAATGGGCGGTGCCCACGGGCGAGATCGGCGGTACCCAGGGATGTTGGGAGGGGCACGCGGGAAACGGCCGCCGATGCGCCAAGAACAGCACCGTCGCCGACGGAATGCTCACCATGCGCGGCGAGGCGAACGGCGACACGGGATGGCTCAGGCAGCAGCGTGACGCCCAGTACGGCCGGTGGGAGATCCGCTCGCGCTCACGGAACACCGGCCCGGACGGCGGGCTCTACCACGCGCTGCACCTGATCTGGCCCACTGCGGGCAACCGGCTGGAGAACGGGGAGTACGACTGGGTCGAGACGTCCGATCCCGCCGCACAGTGCCTCACCGCTTTCCTGCACTACCCGAAGAGCCCGACGGACGAGAAGGAGCGCAACGACCTCTGCCCCCTGGACATGACACAGTGGCACAACTTCGCGTTCGAATGGACACCGGACGCGTTGGTCGGTTACGTCGACGGGGTCGAGTGGTTCCGGGAGTCGGGCGGCGCGAACGCCGACCGGGGGGACATCCAGGCGATGCCCTCGGGGCACCTGAACATCCAGCTCGACAACTTCACCGGCGACAGCGGGCTGCGCCCGGCCGTGCTCGAGGTCGACTGGGTCCGGACGTACGACATCGAGCCCGCGGGCGAGAATCCCCCCGATCCCGGCGGGGACTCGCCGGTCGGGGTCGTGGGCGTCTCGGCGAGTCCCGACGACGGCAACGTTCCGGCCAACACCCTGGACAACGATCTCGCCACCCGCTGGTCGTCCCAGGGCGACGGTGCGTGGATCCGCTACGACCTGGGATCGGCGCGGACCGTCGGGTCGGTGTCGCTCGCCTGGCACCAGGGGGACAGCAGAAAGAACACGTTCGACGTCCAGGTGTCCGGCGACGGGTCGTCGTGGCAGACCGTCCTGTCCCGGACAACCAGCAGCGGCAGTACACGTGAGCAGCAGAAGTACGACTTCTCCGACACCTCGGCCCGCTACGTGCGGATCGTCGGCCACGGCAACACGTCCAACGACTGGACCAGCATCACCGAGACGGACATCCACCCAGCCGACGGCAGCGGCGGAGACGACGGAGAGCCGGGCCCGGCCCGCACGGTCCGGGTCGCGGACTCGGACGCGTTGAAGAGCGCGTTCGGGGACGCGCGGCCCGGGGACCGCATCGTGCTCGCGGACGGCTCCTACGCGATCGGCAGGATGACCGGCAAGAACGGAACGGCCGCCGAGCCCATCACCGTCGTCGCGGAGAACCGCGGCAAGGCGGTGATCGACGACGGGCAGTTGGAGGTGGCGGACTCCTCCTACGTCACCTTCGAAGGGCTGAAGTTCACGAACAGCGACACACTGAAGATCACCAGCTCCCACCATGTGCGGCTGACCCGCAACCACTTCCGGCTGACCGAGGAGTCCTCGCTGAAGTGGGTGATCGTCCAGGGTGCGGACAGCCACCACAACCGGATCGATCACAACCTGTTCGAGGAGAAGCACCAGCTCGGTAACTTCATCACCATCGACGGATCCGAGACCCAGCAGTCGCAGCACGACCGTATCGACCACAACCGCTTCAGCGACATCGGTCCCCGCGCGGACAACGAGATGGAGGCCATCCGGGTCGGCTGGAGCGGCATCTCCCGGTCGAGCGGATTCACCGTCGTCGAGTCGAACCTCTTCGAGAACTGCGACGGTGACCCGGAGATCGTCTCCGTGAAGAGCAACGACAACATCGTCCGCTACAACACCTTCCGCGCCTCCCAGGGCGTGCTGTCCCAACGGCACGGGAACCGGGGCGAGTTCTACGGCAACTTCTTCCTCGGCCAGGGCAAGGCGGGGACCGGCGGGATCCGCATCTACGGACAGGACCACAAGGTCTACAACAACTACTTCGAGGGTCTGACCGGCAGCGGCTATGACGCCGCCCTGCAGATCGACGGCGGCGACGTGGACACCTCGGGCGCGCTGAGCGCGCACTGGCGCGTCCACCGGGCGACCGTCGTGAACAACACCTTCGTGAACAACGCGTCGAACATCGAGATCGGCGCCAACTACACACTCGCCCCGGTCGACTCGGTCATCGCCCACAACGTCGTCACCGGCAGTGAGGGCAAGCTGATCAACGAAGTCAGGCAGCCCCAGAACATGACCTACGCCGGGAACATCGCGTGGCCGACCGGATCGGCGACCCTCGGCGTGTCCGTGCCCTCCGGCTCCGTCAGGGCGGTCGACCCGCTGCTCGCCTCCGACGGATCGCTGTATCGGATCGGTGCCGGGAGCCCGGCGATCGACACCGGCACCGGCGACCACGCCTTCGTGACCGACGACATGGACGGCCAGGCCCGCACCGGAGGCGTCGATGCTGGCGCCGACGAGCGGTCGGCGTCCACGATCACACGGGCCCCGCTCACCGCGGTGGACGTCGGCCCCGGCGCCGCGTAGGACGGGCGGAGGTACCGGTGGCGGGTCGGGCCCGTCACCGGTACCTTGCCGTCGCGCGGGGTGCTCCGGTCCGGCTCCGCCACCGGATGGTCGATCACCACCGTGCAACGGCCCGGGTGGCACCATGCCGACCCGACCGGGGCCGGCGGCTGCGGTCGCACCGGCGGGGGAGGCGCGTGAGCCCGTGTGCGTCGCGGATCCGGCTACGGCTGTCCTGCCGGTGTCTCGTCCGGCCCGTCGGGGGCGTCGTCCAGGAGGACCAGGTCCGGCGGCACGAGTGTCGTCGACTCGACCAGGCCCTTGAGCAGGTTGTGCAGCAGGCTGTTGTCGGAGGGGCGTTCCTCGGATCTGTCGTGCATCAGCGCGTACTTGAAGCCGGTACCGTGCAGCCGGCGGCGTACCGCCTCGATGCGGTACTCGATCCTGCGCTCGTTCCAGTTGCCGTCCGGGTGCAGATGGACGAGCTGCCGGGCGGCCATGGAGTAGGTCAGGGGCCGCGGATCCTCCTCGTAGAGCAGGTACCGCTGGCCCAGGACGACGAGGAGCAGCCGTTCGTCGTCGTCGAGGGCCCAGGTCTGTGGCCGCAGGGTGTCGGCCCGGCGACGGGAGACCGGGCCCTGGTCGTCGTAGTCGGCCACGTACAGCTCGACCAGGTGCTCGCGGTAGCCGGAGCCCTTGACGAACAGGGGGGTGTATCCGGTCGTGAGCGGCACGGGCTCGGTGGTGGTGTGCATCCATCGGCCGCGCGGCAGCCGCACGAGCTGACGTCCGGTGTTGCGCAGCCACCAGCGGTCCTGGCGGAACGTCAGCTCCCCGTGTCGCCGGCTCACTCGGAGGTCGTCGACACCGACCTCCAGGTCCACGTCGGGGCGCTCGCCCCGCCCGAAGCGGACGGTCCGTCCGGGGCTGGGCGGTATACGGAGGTCGCCGGTGACCGTGCGCGCGTGCAGGGTGCCGGGCGCGGTGGGCGCAACGCCGCGCGCGAGGCTGGTGGAGAAAGGCATCGCTGGTCTCCTCGGTGCGCGGGGCGCGGGACGCCTGCGGATCGGCAACGGTGGGACCTGCGGCCGGCCGGCCCCGCCTCACGTGCTCACCACGATGCGCCGATCCGCTCGGGACCCCTCCCGGAAGTGCCGGCCGGCCGGAATCAGGCGGCGGGCAGCTTCTCGGCGGCGGAGGCGGCGAGGTCGGTGGCCATGGCGCAGAGTTCGGCCACGGGACGCCGGCCGCCGGCATACAGGCGCAGCATCTCCGCGGCTGTCCCGGCGTCGTGGCCGCTGTACTCGCGGTAGGCGACGAAGACCGTGCAGGTTGTGCCGCCGTTGCCCTCCGGCACCACGACGGCGTCGCGGCCGCCCAGTCGGACGGGGTCGCCGTCACGCGCGGACTTGGGCTGGTCGCGGAAGAAGGAGATCCCCGCCTCCAGGTCGTCGACATCGCTGAACCACTCGCAGCTCCAGTGCGCGACGCCCGCCTCGGGCGCGTCGGCGGCGATGCCCGGCACGGCGGACAGGGCCTTGGCGTCGAGCAGCCCGCAGGCGTCCGACCAGGCCAGGGAGTCGTCCGGGTAGGCGGGCTCACGGCGGGGCAGCGGGCCCCGGTTGAGGGCGTCGGCGGCACTGCGGGCGGCGGTTTCGGCGACCGTGCACAACGTGGCCGCGCCGCCGGCCACCGTGCCCTCGCCGACGTCGACGCGGATCCGGACGACGTCGCCCGCCTCGCCCGGCTTCCCGTGGGACAGCAGGAGCCCGCACTCGCCCTCGGCCGGTGGCTCCTCCCGGACGGCGATCTCCCCGATGGTCCGGGAGGGAAGTGACACCTCCGGGGGCGAGCCGTCGCGCAGTTGGAACGACACGTCGACGCGGTTCCTGTCGTCGGTCTGGACGAGCACGTCACAGCGGTCGAAGTTGCCGTAGTCCACATCCACGTGGCTCTCGCCGAAACGGTCGAACGCCGAGGGACGGGCCAGGGCGCACACGTCGGCGGTGTGCGGATCGCCGATCAGGGACCGCGCCGCGCCCCGCAAGGAGCCGCCGGGAAGCTGCCGCTGGGCGGAGTTGCGGCCAGTCCCGCCCGCGGCGTCGTCGTCCCGGTCGCCGGAGAAGGTGCACAGCGCGGCCACCAGCGCGGCGCTCAGACCGAGCGCCGCGGTGAGTAACCACCATGGGCCGCGCGGGCGCCGGTCCTCGTCCTCGCCCACGGCTGCCAGGAGCCGCCACGCTTCGGCCGCCTCCGGGCGTCCCCCTGGATCGTGCCGCAACATGGCCGAGAGCACGGGGTACAGCGGGCCCACGGCATGGGCGTCGATCTCCACGACCCCCTGTTCCGCCTTCCAGTACGCCAGGCGGGCCCCGCCCTCGCCGCCGGTCCGGCCGGCACCTGGCCCGTCAGCGTGCCCTCCCGCGTCTCCGCGCGGTGGCGCGCCGGTGACCAGGGCATGGACCGTGGCGGCCAGGCAGAACACGTCCGAGGCGGGCAGGGGGACGTTCCCGCGGGCCAGTTCGGGAGCGGCGTAGTCGGGAGTGAAGCTGTACGGGCCGTTGGCCGTGATGGTCTCGGTGCCACCGACGCGGTATGCGGCGCCGAAGTCCAGCAGCTTGGCCGTGCCGTGCCGGGTGAGGCCGATGTTGGCGGGCTTGACGTCGCAATGGACGACCCCCGCCTCGTGCAGCGCGGCCAGTGCGGTGGCGAGCTGGGCGCCGATTCGGGCCGCCTGCCGGGGCGGCAGCGGCGGCGCGTGGTCCAGGCCGCCGGGCACGTACTCCATGACGAACCAGTACGTCGTGGCGGCGCCCTCCTCCGGCGCCTCGGTCACCACGTCGAACAGCGTCACGACGTGGGGATGGTCGCGGAACTTGGCCAGGGCCCGCGCCTCGCCCAGCAGCCGCAGCGCGGCCTCGCGGTCTCCCTCGATCCGCTGGGGTTTCAGCGCGACGTCCTGCCCCACCACGGTGTCGTGGGCGAGCCACACCTCGCCACCCCGCCCCGCGCCGATGACCTCTTTCACGACGTAACGGTCGGCCAGCTCGTCTCCGGGACGCACCCTGTTCCCTCCCCTTGCGCCGGTCCGGAAGGCACGCGGCCGTCCTGCCCGCGCATGAGGACGAATCTACTGGGTGAGGGAGGTGTGACACACGGTTTCCGCAGCGACGGTCGCGGACGTAGCCGCCTCGTACGCGGTGACGCGTGCCGGGCCGTTCGCGCGCAGGCGTTCCCGGCGGGGCCGCCGCAGTCGCGTCCGCACGCGCTCGAAAGTTTCGAAGCTCGCGCACGTGCTTGCGGTACGTTCCTTCCCTGTCTCTTCCCGTCCCTCGCACGTGCTTACCGGGGAGGCGGCTTGACCAGCGAAATTGTCCTCTCGGAGCCCTGCTCCGTGACGGATGTGTTTCCGAAAGGTTGCCGAAAGGATTGACAGGGTCATGGCGTTCTACGAACACTGTGGCCACCGGACGACAGGAGACCGTCGTTTCCCCCGCGCCACATGGCCGGGGACGGCGGTCGGTCGTCGCGGCACGACGACGGGCGACCCCCGCCGTGTTCCATGCAAGGCCGCGGACAGCAGAAACTGGCCGCCCCCCACCAGCCTTCATCGGGAGGACGCATGCAGAAGGACGGCACGCAGCAGGACCAGATCCAGCAGAACCCCGCTCCCTTCAGCGGCTTGAGCCGACGAGGCTTCCTCGGCGGCGCCGGCACGGTCGCGCTCGCCACCGCGTCCGGACTGTTGCTGCCCGGCACCGCCCAGGCCGCCACCACCATCACCACCAACCAGACCGGCTACGACGGCATGTACTACTCGTTCTGGACCGACGGCGGCGGCTCCGTCTCCATGACGCTCAACGGCGGCGGCAGTTACAGCACCCGGTGGACCAACTGCGGCAACTTCGTCGCCGGCAAGGGCTGGAACACCGGCGGGCGCAGGACGGTCCGCTACACCGGCTACTTCAACCCGTCCGGCAACGGCTACGGCTGCCTCTACGGCTGGACGTCGAACCCGCTGGTGGAGTACTACATCGTCGACAACTGGGGCAGCTTCCGGCCCACCGGCGAGTACCGGGGCACCGTCTACAGCGACGGCGGCACGTACGACATCTACAAGACGACGCGGTACAACGCCCCCTCCGTCGAGGGCACCCGCACCTTCGACCAGTACTGGAGCGTCCGGCAGTCGAAGGTGACCAGCGGCTCCGGCACCATCACCACCGGCAACCACTTCGACGCCTGGGCGCGCGCGGGCCTGAACCTGGGCCAGTTCAGGTACTACATGATCATGGCCACCGAGGGTTTCCAGAGCAGCGGGAGCTCGAACATCACGGTCAGCGGCTGACCTCTGCCCGGTGAACAACCGGTTGCGGGCTCCGTCCCCGTGGCGGATCCCGCAACCGCGGCGAACTCGCCGCCGCGGTGGGGGCTCCTCCGGCCGAAGGCGGGAGGCGGGCCGACCGGTTCGACGCGTAGTCAGCGCCGGCGTCGGCCCAGCCGGGGTTCTCCACCGCCGGCCCGCGCGGCGGGCGCGGGGGCGTCTCCGGGGCGTACGCGCGCCCGGTCGTGACCGCCTTCCGGGGCGGCGTCAGCCGGGATTCCCGCGGCCTGGCTCAGCCGTGTGATCCGGGCGCGGGCGCAGGCCGTCGAGCAGGATGGCGAGGTGGCGGCGCCAGTCGGTGACGCCGGCCAGGACGACCTGGGCGAGACCGATGTACAGCGGTGACATGTCGGCGGCGGTGAGGTCGGTGCGGACCGAGCCCTGTGCCTGGGCCCGCTTGAGCAGGGTGTCGTTGAGTTCGTCGAGTTCGGCGATCGCCTTCTCGTCGAACTTGCTGCCGCCGACCAGGGCCGTGACGGTCTCGACGTGGCCCCGGTCCTGCTCCTGCATGGTGGCGCAGTACTCCAGGGAACGCACGAGGCCGTTCCAGGGGTCGGGATCGGGGAGCACCTCCGTGCGCAGGAACTCGACGATCTGCCGGAAGCGGTGTTCCAGGATCGCCTGGGCCAGGGACTCCTTGGTCGGGAAGTGCCGGTAGACCGTTCCGACGCCCACGCCGGCGCGTCGGGCGATGTCGCTCATCTGCGCGTCGTGGCCGGTCTCGGAGAAGGCGGCGCGTGCCGCCTCCAGCACTTTCAGCCGGTTGCGAGCGGCGTCCGAGCGCAGCACTCCGCCCTCGGTGGGGCGGCTTTCGGCAGGGGGGCGGGCAGTGTTTGACAAGGGGAACCGCGCTTCCGTATCGTCTCGAAACGGAACCGGACATCCGATTCCGTATCCACTTTACCTCATCACCGGGAGCGTACCCCTCCATGGCCATGCCCACAGAACGGCCGTTATCCCCCGATCCCTTGCGGTGGAAGGCACTGGCGGTGCTGGCCGTCGCCCAGTTGATGGTGGTCCTGGACGCGTCGATCGTGAACGTCGCGCTCCCCTCGATCCAGCGGGACCTGGGCTTCAGCGACGCGAACGTGCAGTGGATCGTGAACGCCTACGCCCTTGCCTTCGGCGGGTTCCTGTTGCTCGGCGGCAGGACGGCCGACCTGTTCGGACGCCGCAGGGTCTTCGTCACCGGTCTCGGGCTGTTCTCCGTCGCCTCCCTCGTGGGCGGCCTGGCGCCCACGGCGGGCTGGCTCATCGCCGCACGGGCCGGCCAGGGGCTCGGCGCCGCGATCATCGCGCCCGCCGCGCTGTCGATCGTCACGACGACGTTCACGGAAGGCGCCGAACGCAACAAGGCCCTCGGGATCTGGGGCGCCCTCGCCGGAGCGGGCGGCGCCATCGGCGTCCTGCTCGGCGGTGTGCTCACCGAATGGGCCGGGTGGGAGTGGGTGATGTTCGTCAACGTGCCGATCGGCCTGGCCGCCGCCCTCCTCGCGCCCAGGTTCGTCCGTGAGAGCCGCGGCCAGGAGCGCACCGGCCTGGACATCGGCGGCGCCGCGCTCGTCACCGTCGGGCTGGGAGTCCTCGTGTACGCCCTCGTCGACGCCGAGCAGGCGGGCTGGGGCTCGGCCAGGACCATCGGCATGCTCGTCCTCTCCGCGGTGCTGCTCGGCGCGTTCGTCCTGGTGGAACTGCGGCTCGTCGCCCACCCGGTGATGCCGCTGAGGATCTTCCGCAACCGCAACGTCTCCAGCGCCAACGCGGTGTCGCTCCTGGTGGGCGCGGCACTGCTGTCGATGTTCTTCTTCATCTCCCTCTACCTCCAGGCGGTCCTCGGCCTCTCCGCCCTGGAGGCCGGGCTGTCCTATCTGCCGTTCTCGGTCGCGACGATCGTCGCGGCCGGCGTCGCCTCGCAGCTGGTGACGCGGACCGGCCCGAAGCCGGTGCTCGTGGGCGGCCTGGTGCTGACCACGGCGGGCCTGCTGCTGTTCACCCGGATCTCCCCGGACGGTACGTTCCTCGGCGATGTCCTGGTGCCGTCGGTGATCGCGGCGCTGGGACTGGGTTTCTCGTTCGTACCCGTCACGATCATCGCCGTCTCCGGGGTGACCCCGCAGGAGTCGGGGCTGGCCTCCGGGCTCATCAACACCGCCCAGCAGATCGGCGGAGCCCTGGGCCTGGCGGTGCTGTCCTCGGTCGCCAACGCGCGTATCTCCGGACTGCTGGCGGGCGGCCGTCCCGACGAGGCCGCCGTCGCGGACGCCACCACCGAGGGTTTCCGGCTGGCCTTCGCGGTGGGGGCCGGCTTCGCCCTGCTCGGTGTGGTGATCACGCTCGTCGCGGTGCCCCGGACGGACCGCTCGGCGAAGGACGGCGTTCCGGCACCGGCGGTCATGTGACGCGCCGCCCGTGACGCGTGCTCGGCGCTCCCCGACCCCGGCGCGCCGCGGCCCGGCCACCTCGCTTCTCAGGTGGCCGGGCCGCCTTCGGGTACGCGTGCGGGCGGGTCAGTAGGACAGCCCCGGGCAGTACACCCCCGACTCGGGGCCGGTGTAGGAGCCCCGAGTGATCAGCGTGTCGAGCCGCACCAGGGACAGACCCCGGTTCCGCATCGCCCACGACAGGGTTTCCGGATAGAGCCGCCCCGCGATCCGCAGCACCGGCTCGGGCCCGTCCGGGACGGCCCTCCGCAGCAGTTCACCGGCGCCCGCGAAGAGCGCCCGCAGGGCCGGCTCGGACCTGGTGACGGCATGGCCCAGGTCGGACAGCCCGGTCGTGTACCCGGCGATCCGGCCATCGGCCCGGTCCACCACCACATACGGAGCCGACCAGGCGAAGGCGTGCTTGGCGGCCATGTGGATCTCCCCGTCCCGGGCGTGGCCGTTGACCGTCCGGTACAGCTCCTGGCACACGGCGACGTCCGCCTCCTCAAGGGGACGCACCTCGAAACCCGCCATGACGGCGGGCGTCGGCGCGGCGAACCCCCGGACCACCGACAGCTGTTCGCGCGGGGCCATCCCGAGCGTCGCGTACAGCCGGTACGTCGGCAGGTTGCTGGCGACCTGCACCCCCCGCACGGACGTGAAGCCGAGACGATCGGCCGCCGCGAACGCCCCCTCCATCAGCGCCCGCCCGATTCCGCCCGACTGGGCGTTGACATCCACGCTGAGGGGCCCGACCGCCGCCACCGTCCCGCCCGACACCAGGAAGTTGGAGCCGACGACCGTCCCGTCGGCGTCCTCGGCGACCAGGGCGACACAGCCGGGCGCGGCGAAGCGACCGCGGAACAGCTCCTTCACCGCCTCCACCGACGGCCATTCCGGAGGCAGCCCCAGAGCGGTGCTCGTCGCGTTGAAGGCGTCGAAGCAGATCTCGGCCGCGCGATCGAGGTCGGCCGCGGTGGCGTCCCGCAGCCGCGGCCCCTGAGCGGGGGTCCCCGCGCGCACCACGCCGGGCTGCGGGAAGTAGCCGACGCGTACGAAGAACCGCACGTACTTCTCGAAGAGTTCGCGGGTCATGGGCGGGCACTCGATGCCCGTGCCGGCCAGCAGCTGCCGCGTCTCGGTCGTGTCGACGGTCAGGTAGTGGTTCCTGCCGCTGTAGATCGTCGACTCGAAGCCGTCGATCAACGGCACGATCGCGTTCTCACGGTCGGCTTTCACCCGGGCGACCCAGCGGTCCCACGGCAGTTCGTCGACCGGGTGGCCGAGGTCGCGCAGCGCGGTCATCATCTCGGCGAACGGCAGATGCGTCCGGTTCGCGATGTGGTGGGTGCCGCCTGCGGCCGGCTCCTCACGCGACAGCCGCACGATCGCCGCGCTCACGTGGTCGACCGGCACCAGATGGAAGACGCCCGCGGGGTCCGCGGGCGCCGCCCCCGCCTGCACGATGCCCTTGATGCTCAGCCACACGAAATCGTGGGTCTGGCAGAAGCCGCGGTCGGAGTCCCCGGATATCTCGTCGACCCGGTACACCGAGACGGGCAGGCCCCGGTCCCGGGCGAGCCCGATGATCTGCTCCGCCACCAGCTTCGTCTGCCGGTAGCCGGAGGACAGCGCCGACGCCGGGCCGGGGGTGTCCGTCACCTTCAGCGCCACCCCCGGCACGGCCTCGGCCGCGAACACGCCCGTCGACGACACGTGGTGGACGGGCACGGTCCGGTGCCGGGCCGCCAGCCGCAGGATCTCCTGAGTGCCCGACACGTTCGCGGCCCTGAGCGCCGAGTAGGGGTACAGACCGTTCACGGTCGCCGCCGCGTGGTAAACGGCGTCGACGGTACGGGCCAGTTCGTCGAACCGCTCCGGGGTCAGCCCCAGCAGCGGTTCGGCCAGGTCGCCGACGACGACCGAGATCCGTGCGGTGTCGATGTCGTCCCAGAACTCGTACCACTCCAGGTTGGCCCGCAGCCGGCCCAGCGCCTCCGCCTCGTCCGCGCCGCGCACCAGGCAGCGTACCCGCGCGCCCGTCGTGCCGAGCAGCTCCCGCAGCAGGTAGGCGCCGAGGAAGCCGGTCGCGCCGGTCAGCAGCACCTCGCGCGGGTCCGCGGCGACCCGGACCGTGGTGTCCGCGGGCACGATGTCCTCGTCGAGCGCGACCTCCGCCGCGAAGTCCACCTCATCGAGGTCTCGTTCGCCGCTCGCGGTCTCGCTCAGGACCTTCGTCAGCACATGGTCGGCGAGCACGGCCAGGCTCGGGAACTCGAACACCAGCGTCGCCCGCAGCCTCAGCCCCGTCAGATCACCGAGCTGATTGCGCAACTCCACGGCCGTCAGGGAGTCGAAGCCCATCTCCGTGAACGGCTGGTCGGGGTCGATCTCCGTGGGGTCGCCGTGACCGAGGACGGCGGCGACCCGGGCGGCCACCCGCTCCATCACGTACAGCAGCTGCTTGTCCTCGTCCAGCCCGGCCAGTCCCGCCGCGAGGGCGGCGGTCGCACCGGCCGGGCGCCGCTCGGCCGGCGCCCCGGTGGTCACCGCGGGCGGCTCCGCGGTCTCGCCCGGGGCCGCCGGCGCACCGGCCGGCAGGACGGGCGCGGCGCCGTCCGAGGGGACCCGCGACCGGAGCGGCAGCCAGTACCTGCGGCGCTGGAAGGCGTACGTGGGCAGGGTGACGTGCCGTGCTCCGGTCCCCGCGAAGAACCGTTCCCAGTCGACGGGGACACCCACCGTGTGCAGCGCGCCGAGGGCGGCGACCGCCGTCTCCGCCCCGGGCCGGTCGCGGCGGGCCAGCGGCACCGCCGTGTGGCCGTCGTCACCGAGGATGTCCTTGGTCAGTGCCGTCAGCACCCCGTCCGGCCCCAGCTCGACGAACACGCCGTGACCCCGCTCGCGCAGGGTCCGGACCGCGGGCGCGAACCGGACGGCGGCACGCGGTTGTCCGGCCCAGTAGTCAGGGGTCAGCAGCGCGGGCCCGGCCGGTTCCCCGGTCACGGTCGACACGATCGGCAGCGACGGCTCCCGGTACTCCAGAGCGCTCGCCACGGTGCGCAGACCGTCCCGGGCGGCGTCCATGAGAGGGGAGTGGAAGGCGTGGCTGACCGTCAGCCGCCGTGTCCTGCGCCCCAGCTCCCCGAGCCGTGCCGCGATCGACAGCACCGCGTCCTCGTCGCCGGAGACCACCAGCGAGGCGGGCGCGTTGAGCGCGGCGATCCCCGCCCGGTCCTCCAGCCCGGCGAGCAGCGGCAGCACCTCCTCCTCGGTCGCCTCCACCGCCACCATGGCCCCGCCCTCGGGCAGCGCCTGCATCAGCGCGCCGCGGGCGGTGACCAGCCGGGCCGCGTCCGGCAGCGACAGTACGCCCGCCACGTGGGCGGCCGTCACCTCGCCCACGGAGTGGCCCGCCAGGGCGTCCGGCCGCACGCCCCACGCCTCCAGGAGGCGGAACTGGGCGGTCTCCAGGGCGAACAGGGCGGGCTGGGCGAAGACCGTCCGGTGGATCCGCCCGTCGTCGGCCGTGCCCGGCGGGGCGAGCAGCAACTCCCGCACCTCCCGGTCCAGATGGCCGCACACCTCGTCCAGGGCGTCCGCGAACACGGGGAACGCCTGGTGCAGGGCGCGGGCCATGCCCAGGCGCTGGGCGCCCTGGCCGGTGAAGAGGAACGCGGTGGACGGGTTCGGGGAAACCGTGGCCGTGACGGTCCCCGCCGCGGGCTCGCCCGCCGCGAGCGCGGACAGACCCCGCAGCAAGTCCTCGGTGCCGTTCGCGACGACGGCGGCCCGGTGGTCCAGGCCGGCCCTGGACAACGCCAGGGTGCGGCCCACGTCCACCGGGCGGGCCCCCGGCGCGCCGCGCAGGAACGTCTCCAGCCGGCGGGCCTGGTCGCGCAGGGCGGCGGCCGACCGGGCGGACAGCAGCCAGGGCAGGTACGCCGCCCCGGCGTCCGCGGCGGGCCCGGTCGCCCCAGCCTCCTCCCCCTCGGCTCCCGGCGCCTCCTCCAGGACCACATGCGCGTTGGTTCCGCTGATGGCGAAGGACGACACGCCCGCGCGGCGGGGGCGGTCCGCGGCGTCCCACGCGCGGGCCCGCGTCAGCACCCGTATCCCGCCCGCGGACCAGTCGACGTGGCGGGAGGGCCGGTCCACGTGCAGGGTGGCGGGCAGCGTGGCGCGGCGCATGGCCTCCACCAGCTTGATGACGCCCGCCACGCCGGCGGCGGCCTGGGTGTGCGCGATGTTCGACTTCACCGATCCCACCCACAGGGGCCGTTCCGGGTCCCGCCCTCGACCGTATGTCGCGAGGATCGCCCCGGCCTCGACCGGGTCGCCGAGGGCCGTGCCCGTGCCATGGGCCTCCACCAGGTCCACCTCGGCGGCGGCGACCCGCGCGTTGGCGAGCGCCTGAGTGATCACCCTCTGCTGGGCCAGACCGTTGGGGGCGGTGAGCCCGTTGGACGCGCCGTCCTGGTTGACCGCGCTGCCCCGGACCACCGCCAGCACCGGGTGGCCGGCCCGCCGGGCGTCGGAGAGCCGTTCCAGCAGCAGGACACCGGCACCCTCACCGAACGCCGTGCCGTCCGCGGTGTCGGAGAAGGCCTTGACCCGCCCGTCCGGGGCGAGTCCCCGCTGCCGGCTGAAGGTGATCATGTCGTCCGGGGTGGACATCACCGTGACCCCGCCGGCCAGCGCGAGCGACGACTCGCCCGAGCGCAGCGACTGGCACGCCAGATGGAGCGCCACCAGGGACGCGGAGCACGCCGTGTCCACCGTGATGGCCGGTCCCTCCAGGCCCAGGGTGTACGCGACCCGCCCCGACATGACACTGCCGGACGTCGCGAACCCGAGGTAGCCCTCGTACTCCGAGGCGGGCGCCGCCAGGGTGCTGTAGGTCTGTCCCTTGCTGCCGACGAAGACCCCCGTGCTGGTCCCCGCCAGCCGGGCCGGATCGATGCCCGCCCGCTCGAACACCTCCCAGGCGATCTCCAGCAGCAGCCGCTGCTGCGGGTCCATCGCCGTCGCCTCACGCGGGCTGATGCCGAAGAAGCCCGCGTCGAAGCCGGCCGGGTCGGACAGGAACGCACCCCGCGACACATAGCTGGTGCCCAGCCGGTCCGGGTCCGGGTCGACGAGGTCCTCCAGGGGCCAGCCCCGGTCGGTGGGGAACTCCGAGGTGGCGTCCCGGCCCTCGGCGACCAGCTCCCACAGGTCCTCCGGGGACGCGACGCCGCCGGGGTAGCGGCACGCCATCCCGATGATCGCGACGGGCTCGTCCGTGCCCGCCGCCCGGGCCGGGGCCGCCGGTGCCGGACGGGCCGAGGGGGAGGAGCCGGACAGCTCCGCCAGCAGCCGGTCCGCGAGCGACGCCGGCGTCGGGTGGTCGAAGACCACCGTGGCGGGCAGCCGCAGTCCGACCGCCGCGGTCAGCCGGCCGCCGAGCGCCACCACGGCCTGCGAGCCCAGCCCGAGGTCGACGAACGGCCGGTCGTGCGCGACCCGCGTGCCCTCCTCCAGCCCGAGTGCCCGCGCCACCTCGTCGAGCACGAGGTCCGACACGGCGCGGGCCCGTTCGGCCGGCGGCATCCCGGCCGTCCGCAGCCGCCGCGCGCCGTCACGCTCCCCGTCCCTCCCGTCCCCCTCCGCACCGAGCAGCGCGGCCGACCCGAGCAGCCGGCCCCCCGCGTCCGCCAGCAGATGCCGGGTGATCTTCCCCGAGGCGGTCCTGGGGATCCGCTCGACGGTGTACAGCCGTTCGGGCACCTTGAAGTACGACAGCCGGTCACGGCAGTGGGCGAACAGCGCCTCGGCGTCCACCCCGCCCTCACCCGGCACCACGTATCCGACGGGCACCTCGCCGAGTACGTCGTGCGGCTCCGCGCCCACCGCCGCGTCGGCCACCCCCGGAACCTCGCGCAGCACCTCGTCGATCTCGGCGGGGTGGATGTTCTCGCCGCCGCGGATGATGAGTTCCCTCAGCCGGCCGGTGAGGGTCAGGTGCCCCAGCGCGTCACGCCGCGCCAGGTCGCCGGTCCGGTACCAGCCGTCGCGCAGCACCTCGGCCGTCGATTCGGGGCGCCCGTGGTAGCCGAGCATCACGTTGGGGCCGCTGACCCAGACCTCGCCCTCCGCGCCGGCCGGCACGTCGGCCCCGGTGCCGGGGTCGGCCAGGCGGAAGCGCACACCCGGTACGGCAGGGCCCGCGGAGCCGTGCACCCGGTCGCCCGTCGGCCGGTTGGAGGTGATCGCCCCCGTCTCCGTCGAACCGTACTGGTCGACCAGCGGAACACCGAAGGTCTCCTCGAACCGGGCGCCCAGCGAAGCGCCGCTCGCCGAGCCCGCCACGAAACCGAGCCGCAGCGCGGGCAGTTCGAGGTTCTCCTGCCGCGCCCGGTCCAGCAGGTAGTGGTACGTCGTCGGCACACCGGCGAGGAACGTCACCCCGTCCGACCGCAGCGCCTCCAGCACGTCGGAGGCGGCGAAGCCGTTCATCAGCCGGGCACGGGCGCCCACGGCGATCACGCCCATCACGCACAGGTTCTGGCCCAGGCCGTGGAAGAGCGGCATCGGCCAGAGCACCCGGTCGTCCTCCGTCATGCCGAGCACCGGCACATGGCAGGCCTCCACCAGCCAGAGCGAACTGCGCAGCGAGTACAGCACGCCTTTGGGACGGCCGGTCGTGCCCGACGTGTACAGCATCCACGAGGGCGCGTCGAGGGCGTTCTCCCGCGGTGCGGGCCCCTCCGGCCCGGAGGCCGCCAGCGACTCGTACTCCACCGTGCCCTCCGGCACACCGGAGTCCGGGGGGATCTCCCCGGTCAGTACGATCCGCGGGCCCGGCCGGCCTTCCAGGACTTTCAGCAGCCGCTCCAGCCGGGGCGGATCGCACAGCACCACCGACGCCCCGCTGTCGTCGAGGAAGTGGGCGAGCTCCGCCTCCGACGCCTGCGGGTTCAACGGTACGGCGACACCGCCCGCCCGGATGACGGCCAGCGAACTCTCCACCGCCTCCACGGTGTTGCCCATCAGGATGGCGGCGCGCCCGCCGCCCGCCGCCCCGAGGAGCGCCAGATGTCCCGCCAGCCGAGAGGTGCGCCGGTCCAGTTCTCGGTAGGTGACGCCGCGCCGCGCGTCGTAGAAGGCGGTACGGTCCCCGATCCGGGCGGCGTGGTCGCCCAGCAGGCCGGACAGCGGCCGGATGATCTCAGTACGCATTCCTCGCACCTCTCGGCTTCGTGCTCAGGGTTCGCTTCGGGGAAGGGGGGCCGTCAGCGGACGGCCCGCACGGTCCTGGTCGGGCAGGAGAACTCGAGGGAGCCGTCGGGCCCGGCGAGCACCCGCAGCGCCTCGCGGGCCTCGTCGGTGGCCTCCGCCTGCCGTTCCTCGGGCACCAGGTCCCACTGGACGCGCGTGGTGACCGTCCGGGTCCAGACCAGGTAGTCGTCGATCGTCTCGAAACGGGACTCGGCCGGCACATGGCTGATGTCGACCTCGCGGAAGCCCGCCGCACGGAACGCCGCCTCCGTCGACTCGGCGCTCATCAGCGGACCGCCCAGCCCGAGCACCACCTTCCACGGGTCCTCGACGCCCTCGGGCAGATAGCGGGCCAGCACACCCGAGAGGATCTCCGCCGACTCCCAGCCCGTCGCCAGGCGGCCGTTCTCGGTGGGGAAGGTGGTGGCCGCGAACCGCCCGCCGGGACGCAGCGCGGCGTGCACGCAGGCCAGCGCCTTCTCCGCGGCCGGCAGCAGGAACAGCACCATCCCCGCGCTCGCCGCGTCGAACGGCTCGGCGAAGGAGAAGTCCTGCGCGTTGCCCAGCTCGGCCCGCGCCCGGCCCTCCAGACCGCGGGCCCGGATGTCGGCGGCACAGGCGTCGACCATGCCCTGCGCCTGGTCGATGCCGAGGACGAAGCCCTCCGGGCCCACCTGGTGCGCCACCGGGAACAGGCAGGCGCCGCGCCCGCAGCCGATGTCGAGCACGCGTTCGCCCGGCCGCAGGTCCAGGGAGTCGGCGACCAGCTTGCCCAGCGGGTGGAAGAGCATCTGCCCCGCCGAGTCGTACTGTTCCGCGGACTTGTCGTACGCGTCCCTGACCAGGTTGGTGATACGTCGGTCGTCGTTCACGATGCGTTTCTCTCCTCGATGTGTGTCACTTGTCGGAAAACTGTTGTCCGTCGCCCGGCCGGAAACGCGCCGAGCCGTTTTCTCCGATTCCGGAAACACGCGAGCCGGGCGGCTCACGCATTCCGTACCGGACTCACCACGAATCCGAGCCGGACCTCGGCGCAATGCGGCCGGCCGTCCACCCGCCACCACAGCGCGTCGGGTGTGGGCAGCATTTCGGAGACGAGCACCTCGTCCTCCACGAGCCGCGCCAGGTCCAGGACGGCGAGCGGATCCGCGAAATCCACGTACAGCGGCTTCGGTTCCGCCGGGTGCTTCACGTAGACGTGCCGGGGCAGCGCGTGCTCCGCCCGCAGCCGCTGCATCGCGCACCACCGGCCGTGGTCGTCAGCGGCCCGGGCCGGCAGCCGCAGACGCCAGCGCGCGCGCTGCACCACGACCCCCTCCACCGTGATCCGGGGGGTGTAGGCGCCGAGGTCCACCGGGACGGGCACCAGGGCCGGCCGGGAGACCGCCCGGTGCAGCGGGGACGACATGTCCCCCGGGTACAGCAGCCTGCGCCGCCCGCCGACCAGCACCGCGTCCCCGGACGCCGGCACGGTGACGTCGGCGATGGGCACCGTCTCGGCCCGGTCCTTCGCCGACAGCCCGCTCAACTCGATCGAGATCCCCGGAAGTTCGGGTGTCACGTGGGCGCTGCGCCTGCGGGAGACGATCGTCGCCGACGTCTCCGGGGGCAGCGCCCCGCTCACCCGCTCGGTGAAGCCGGCCCACAACCCGTCGGGGTCGCTGTGCAGCGGCCGTTCCAGACCGCCGAAGACGGAGCTGCAGTCGTCGTGCATCTCCGACAGCACCCAGGTCGCGGTGGACGGATCGGGCCCCACGGCCATCAGGTCGGGACTGGGCAGGCACGCGTCGCCGGGCCCGTAGGAGACCGTCTCCCACAGCGGCGCCATCGCCTCGTCCAGGTCCCGCGCCCGGAGTTCCACGACGGCCGGACGGCCCCCGCCGGAGGCGGCCGCGGCCCGTTCGGCCGCCGCGGACACCACGTGGCGCAGCACGCTGTCGAGCCGTCGCCGGCGCTCACCTCGCACGGGGACGTCCCGTACGGCCAGGGCCGCCAGTGAGCCCGGTTCGCCCCCGAGCGCCCGGCGCAGCCCGTCCCGGGCGTCCTCCCGCGCCAGCAGCGCGGCGAGGAACGACAGCGGGAACACGGCCTCGGTGACCTGCCGCAGCCGCTCGACGACCGGCCCGCCGAAGGCGACCCGCTCGCTGAACGGGCTGGACCTGTCCTCGTGGAACAGTTCCCGGTCCGCGTAGTGCCGCCCGCCGTCGCGCGACACCTCGCCGCCCGAACGCCGGCTCACCTCCCACGCCGCCTCCAGGTGCCCCGCGCGCCCGGGCCAGGCGGCCTCGGCGTACTTGTCGCGGTATTCGGCCAGCTCCACCGCGTCGGCCGTCGGATGCTCGGCGGCGATCCTGGTCAGCGCGTGCAGTTCGGTCGCCGGGAGCCGCCACGGCGACACGACGAGCGCCGGCCCCAGAGCCTTCACCAGCCGCGCCGCGTACTCCTCCGTGGCGCCGGCCGCACCGGCCGCCGCGAGCAGCGTGTCGAGCCGCTCCCCGGCACCCGCGCGGGCGGCCCGCCAGAGCGCCAGCGCGGGCTCGGCCACCGTGAACCGGCGGCCGTCCACGGTCCGTTCCAGCCCGGCCCCCGGCACCGGCTCGCGGAACAGCGGGCTCGGCCACACGCGCCGCCGGGCCAGCGGCACCCCGGCCACCGCCTGCTCCCTCAACTGCTCCACGAGCCAGGCGCTCGCCTCCACCACGACGCGCTCCGGGCCGGCCGGGCCGACCAGCACCGGCTCCGGCTGTCCGGGCAGCAGCCGGGCGAAGAGCACCGGCCCGAAGAACGACACTGTCTCGCACTTGGTGGCGAACCGCCGCAGATAGCGGTGCAGGGTGTCGAGGCGGCGGCGCAGTCCGCGCGGCAACTCCGCGCCCCCGGCGGCCCAGCCGGCGTGCGCGGCCGGGGGGGTGTCCAACGCGGTCCGGAAGAACGCCGGGTTCGACACGAACACCGCGTGCCGGACGGCCTCCAGCCCGCCCGCCTCCGCGGTGCGCAGCCTCGCCCGCCGCAGGGCGGCCGTGAACGCCGCGCGCGACGTCTCCAGGCGCTCCTCACGGGCCGCGACGAGGGCGTTCCAGCGGGGTGCGAAGTCCGGCAGCCCGGTGGCGTCCAGGACCTCGGCACAGCGCTCGTCCAGCGCGGCTCCCTCCTCGACCGCGGTGCGGCAGCGGTGCAGGGCGCGCAGCGAGCGCTGCCGGGGTTCGACACCGCGCACCCGCTCCCGCAGCCCCGCCCAGCGCTCGTCCAGGAAGCCCGCCCGTTCGGCGGCCACGGCACCCTCCGACGCGAGCAGCCCGGCGGCGTCGTCGAGGAGTTCCGGGAACGCCAGCCCGTCCAGCAGCCGGACGGGGAAACCCGTCGTCCGCAACAGCGACCAGGGCATGGCCTCGACGGCGAGCTCCCCGTCCCCCGCCGGTACGTTCCATGTCAGTGACGGCATGCCGGATCTCCTTGCCGGTCTCGCTTTTCGAAGTCGACTCCGGTAGGAAAGAAAAAGCTCGTCCGGAAGACGGCGAGCTGTTTCCCCGTATCCTGGAGGCAAGAATGCGGATGGCTATTTCTTCTCGGACGAAAAGCCGCTGCGGCGATGCCGTGGACCGTGCCGAGGAGAAACTCATTGCCCTGTCGAGAAGTATTCACGCCGAACCCGAGACGGCGTTCCGGGAACACCGCAGCGCAGCCAAGGTCGCCACTCTCCTGCGCGGTGAGGGATTCGAGGTGGAAGAGGGCGCCGGCGGTCTCGACACCGCGTTCACCGCCCGTTTCGGCAGCGGCCCGCTCACCGTGGGACTCTGCGCCGAGTACGACGCGCTGCCCGGACTCGGCCACGCCTGCGGACACAACGTCATCGCCGCGTCCTCGGCCGGCGCCGCCCTGGCGCTGCGCGACGTCGCCGACGAACTCGGCATCACCGTGCTGGTCATCGGGACCCCGGCCGAGGAGGAGGGCGGCGGGAAGATAACCCTGCTGGAGGCCGGCGTCTTCGACGAGGTGTCGATGGCGATGCTGGTGCATCCGGCCCCCGAGGACAACTGCGCGCCGCGCCCGCTCGCCCTCGTGGAACTGGAGGTCCGCTACAGCGGGCGTCCGTCGCACTCCGCCCTCGCCCCGCACCTCGGCGTCAACGCGGCCGACGCGCTGACCGTTGCCGAGGTGGCCGTCGGTGTCGGCCGCCAGCACTTCGAACCCCGGCAGCAGGTCCACGGCATCGTCACCCGGGGCGGCGAGGTCCCGAACGTGGTGCCCGCCGACACCCGGGCCCTGTACAACCTGCGCGCCGCCGACATGGAGTCGCTGCACCGCCTCCGGACCCGGATCGAGGCGTGCTTCGAGGCCGGTGCGGTCGCCACGGGCTGCACCCACGAGGTGCTGTCCACCCCCGCGTACGCCGAACTCGCGCACGACCCGTTCCTGTCGCAGGCGTACCGCTTGGCCGCCACCGAACTGGGCCGGCCCCTGGTGTCCCCGGAGGCGGAGCGTGACATGCCCACCGGCAGCACGGACATGGGCAATGTGAGCCGGGCGCTGCCCGCGCTCCAGCCCAGCATCGGCATCGGCAGCGGTGACGCGGTCAACCACCAGCCGGAGTTCGCCGCCGCCTGCGTCGCCCCGGGCGCCGACCGCGCACTCGTCCAGGGCGCGGTGGCCCTCGCCTGGACCGCCGCGCAGGCGGCCCGGGACGAGGGGACCAGGGAGCGCCTGCTGGCCCACCAGGCGGCCCGCCACGCCGCCCCGGACCTGGCTCCCTGACACCGCCGCGCGCGGGACCCCCGTGGCCGGCAGCGCGGTCACCGCTGCCGGCCGCGGGGCCGGTTCCCACCGTGCCGGAACCCGCCAGGGGCGTGGAGCGTGCCCGGGCCGTGAATGCCGCCGCCCGGCCGGTCTCCCCTCCGGCTCCGGCCCGTACTCGTCCGGCACTTCCCGGTGCGGGGCCCGCACCCGCTCCAGCCCGCCCCGCCCCGGCCGGGGCACCCCGGGCGGCGCTCCCGGCGTGCCCGGCACCGCCACCGGCGTCCCGGGCGTGTCCCGCATCCCCGGCACCGGCAGCGGCTCCGGCGCCGCTGCCGCCGTACCCCTCGCCGGCCGGGGCGCGGTCACCCGCCGGCGAGCCGGGTTCCCCGCCGTCATGGCAGCCGCACCACGGTCTCGCCCTCGGCGGTGCCGATGTGCACCGCGGTGATCTCCGGACCCGCGGCGGCGTCGGTGGTGACCGCGAGGCCGGCCAGCCCCGGCCAGTCCGGCGCCCACTCCCGCTCCCGGGCCGGGCCGGTCACCAGCCGGTCCAGCGTGCGCGGACACACCCGGTGGCCGGCGGCCGCCAGGTCGCCGGGCACCCGGGCCGCGCGTACCCGGGGGTTGCCGTAGCTGAGGAAGAACGGCAGCACACGGCTGCGCCAGGACACGTCGAACGCGGCCTCCGCCCACGGCACACGCCCGCCGTCCGCCCGCACCGACTCGCCCTCGTACAGACCGGGGTCCGCCCCGGTGAGCGCCTCCACCGCGCGGGCCGTCCCCTTGATGTCCTCGGTGAGGGCCGCCCAGTTGAGGAAGGCGGGGCCGTCCGCGGTGCGTTCCAGGAACAGCCGGCCGAAGTCGCTGCCCGCCAGCTTCTCCTCGTCGTGTGTGACCAGCAGCTCCAGGTACTGCACGTCGGGCGTGTCGAAGGGCACCACCCAGCTGGCCGTACCGTCGGGGTTGGGGCTGCCGTCGGTGATACCGAACCCGTGGCGCTCCCACAGCAGTTCGCGCAGTGGCCCGATCGTGCGGGCGCCGAGGATCACGTGGTCGAAGCGCATCAGGCCGAACCCCCCAGGGCGTGGTCCGGGCACATGCTGTAGGGCAACGCGTCCCAGTCGTCCTCGGTCAGACCCGCCGCCATGCCCTTGCCGGTGTGCCGGGCGGACAGCAGGCCGTGACCGGCGTGCCCCGCCGCCATGAAGACCCGCTCGCGGCCGGGGACCGCTCCGGCGAGCGGCCGGCCGGTGCCGGAGACGGGCCGGAGCCCGGCCCGCAGCTCCACGGGCACCGACTCGGCCAGCCCCGGCATGACGGTGGTGGCGAACCGCAGCAACTGCCCGATGCCGTGCGCCGTGACGTGTTCGGCGAACCCGCTGTCCTCCTCCGTGGCGCCTACGACCACGTCGTCGCCGACGCCCGGCGCGAGGTAGTACGCGGAGGAGAAGATGCCACCGAGCCTTTCCCCGGAGCGCAGCACCGCCATCTGACCCCGCTGCGGTCGTATGCCGGTCGCCTCCGCGAGTCCCTTGCCCGAGGTCCACGCCCCCGCGGTGATCACCACCCGGTCGGCCGTGACCGTGCCCTCGTCCGTGACGACGGACACCGCGTCCCGCTCCTCCCGCACCTCGCGCACGGTGCGGCCCTGGTGCCAGACGACCTTCTGCGCGAGGCAGCGTCGGCGCACCGCGTCGAGGTAGCGCCGCCCGTCGACCATCAGCCCGCCGTCGTCGAGCAGGTACCGCCTGCTGTCCGGCAGCTTCAGGCCGGGCCCGGCGGCGGCGAGTCCGTCCCGGTCGATCCACCGGCCCGCGCCCGCGCCCTCCAGCGCCTCACCGTGGGCGTCGACGTCGCTCTGACGCAGCGCCCGCACGATGGGCCGGGCCACGCTGAACGTGCCGTACTCCGGCTCCAGCCGCGCCACATCGGCGTCCAGGTCCTTCTTGGCGAGCCGCAGCCAGCCGTAGAACTCCGGGTCGGACAGATAGCGCAGGGAGGGGACGGCCACTCCGGCGGCCTTGTTGGTGGACCGGCCCGGTTCCCGGCCGGCGTCCAGGACGACGACCGAGGCACCTGTGGCGCTCAGTTCCTCGGCCAGGCAGGCACCGACGATGCCGCCGCCGACCAGCAGGAAATCAGGGGGTGTTGACGGAGACGACGGCATGTCCGCTGCCTTCCAGTTCGGCTGCGCCGGCGAGCACCAGCGAGCGGGTGGTCACATCGCTGTCGCTGTGGACAGCCGTGGGCGGGCCGGCCAGGCCGTGGGCCCGGCGCAGCAGATGCACGGGCCTGCCCCGCAGGACGACGGTGAACCGGACGCCGGGCCGGTCGGCGATCCGGGCCAGGCACCGCATCCGTACGGTGCCGTCGCCGTGGTAGCGCTGAAGTCCCTCGACGCAGCGGACGAGTTCCACCGCGTCCGCCGGAACGGCCGTGTCCGGGCCGAGGAGTTCGAACCGGGCCAGCTGCGGCGGTCCGCACGCCCCGGTGTCGTGGTCCCAGACCGCGCGCCCCACCGCCACGCCCTCCCGCAGGGGAACGGGCGGGCGGATCCGGCCGTCGTCCACGAGGACCGCGGGCTCCGCGGGGGCTCCCAGGTCGTCCCGCCCGCGGGCCGGGGGAGCCGTGGGCAGGTCGCGCAGGGTCAGGGACGGCAGGACCCGGCGCCCGGCGAGCCGGCGCGCGGTGTCCCGGCCGCCGCGCGAGGTCAGGGAGAACGCCGTGCCCGCGGCGAGCACGGCGGCGGGGGAGGGCCGCAGTACGAGCGGCCGCTCCCGCCAGTCCGCCGGAGGCCCCTCACCGGCCGTGTCGCCGGGCCCGGCCCCTTCGTGCCAGGGCAGTTCCGCGGCCGTGGCGAGGGGCTCGCCGTGACCGGAGGTGCCGAACAGGACCGGTCCGGCAGCGGTCTCCACCCGGGCCAGCAGCTCGGTCCGGCGATCCAGCAGCCGCCCGTCCGCGTCGTACCACTCGCGGACCGTCGCCACGGCACTCTGCAGCCCGCCGTGGGCGGTACCGGCCCCGGCGGCGGTCCGCGAGAGCAGCGCGCCGGTGTGCCGGGCAGCCTCCCGGCCCACCGGTTCCGTGATCCGCCGGGAGCCGGTGACCCGGCCGTCGGCGTCGCGTTCCAGACGCAGCGTGTCCACGGACACGGTGACACGGGGCCCGCCGGGGGCGGGCGTCAGAACCCCGAAGGCCCGTACGCGTGACTCAAGCACGGCCCACCGCCCGCAGGCCGACCAGACCGGCGGGGACGCGCAGTCCCGCGTTGGCGAACGACACCAGCACCGGGTACTGCCCCAGCTTGCCGCAGCCTCCCGTGGCGCGCAGATAGCCGTCGACCCGGTGGTCGAACGGTTCGATCCCGGACAGGACACGGGCTCCGTGACCCGTCACCGTCAGGGGGCCGAGGCGGGACACACCGCCGTCGGCGCGGTGCAGCAGGGAGAACGGGGCGTCGAAGACGAACTCGCCCGAGGCGACGTTCATCAGGTGCAGCCGCAGCCCGTAGGGGGTGACCCAGTCGCCGGCCGGCGGCCGGGTCACGGTCCCGGGCTCCACCCGCGCCACGGTGTGCGTCATGCGGGGAATCGCCGGATGGCGGTAGTCCTGACGGCGGCCGTGGCCCGTGCCCCGGGTGCCCAGCCGCCCCGCCAGGGCCAGATCGGTCATGGGGCGGCCCACGCGGCCCCGGTCGATCAGCCGGACCGTCGAACAGTCGGTGCCCTCGTCGTCGAACGGGCTGCGGTAGCCGCGTACGGCCTCCAGCCCGCCGTCCACGACGGAGAGCCAGCCGGGAGCCACCCGCCGTCCGGCGCGGACGCCGAGATAGCTGGTGGCCGATGCCACCACGTCGCCCTCCATGGGATGGCCCACGATCTCGTGGAAGAACGCACCGGCGAGCCCCGGCAACAGCACCAGATCGGCCCGCTCCGGGACGGAGTCCGCCAGGGGCAGCGCGAGGCGGCCGAGGATGTCCCGTGCCGTGCGGGTGGCCGCCTCCCGCAGCGCCGCCGTGTCGTCGGGGCTGTCGCACAGCACGGACCGCGAGTGACGGGTGCCGTCCTCGCCGGCCACCCCCACCTCCAGGGTCGTCACCCTCCGCTCCGTGGCCCGCACCCGGTCCGGCCCGCCCGCGGCGACATGCTGCTGGACCACGCCCAGGGTGAGGTCCGCGCCGGTCTCGGCGGACACCTCGGCCAGCGTTTCCGCGCCTTCCTCGGACAGCGCGAACAGCGGGCGCTCCTGGACCTCGCGCAGCGTGTCCGCGTCGACGGGACCCGCCCCGGCGCGGCGCGAACGGAGCAGGGCGTCGTCGTCGGCGAAGCGGTGCTCCGCCCAGCCGTCCCCGGTGGAGCGCTCCACGCTCATCCCGCGCACCACGGACCGCCGTTCGACGGGTCTGCCGCCCGGCGAGACATCGGCCCGCAGCCGCAGGGAGTGCTCGGCGAACACCGTCGTGTACGCGCTGCCGGAGTCCGGCACGGCCATGTCGCGCGTCTGTGTCGTCCTTGTCATGCCCGCGCGCTCCTGCCGATGACCTGGATCCGCAGTTCGCTCGTGTACCGCCGCCCCTCGGCGTCGCGCAGCCACAGGCCCTCCGGACCCGGAGCCATCCGCTCCACGTCGAGCCACGGCGTGTCGCGTGCCACATGGGCGACCAGATCGGCGGCGAGCGGGGAGGCGAGGTCGAGCAGATACGGCTTGCGTTCGCGCGCGCTGCGGCAGAACACGAACCGGCCCTCCGTGCGTTCGGCCAGCCGCCGCAGGGCGAGGAACCGGGCGTACGGCTCCGGCGCGGTCAGGGCCTCGGCGGGCACCCGCCACCGCGCGCGCTGGAGCACCACCTGGCCGACGCTCACCTCGGGCTGCTCCCCGTCCGCCGAGGCGAACGTCGGGTGCAGCACCTGCGGATGCGACAGCGCGGCGATCGGCGCGTACTTGACGAAGTCGCTCAGCGGCACGTACGCACGCACCTCGCGGCCGTCCGGGTCGCGCAGTCTGACCGCGTCCGGCGCGATCTCGACCCGCATCCGCTCCGGCGGCGTCACCTCCTCGCGGCCCTGGTCGGTCCAGCCGAGCGGGCGCATGGCGACCTCACGCCCGGGGAAGCGGTAGTAGCCCTTGTTGCGGCGCCCGAAGTCCAGTCCGACGAGCGTGCCGTCCTGTTCGGCGACCCAGTCCGCCGCGTCCGCGCCGAGGCGGTCCGGATCCGGATGCATGGTGCCCAGCCAGCTCCGTACCAGCAGGTGGTGATGGACGCGGGAGAGGACCAGCGGCGCGGCCGGGAGCCCACGGGCGTCCGCGGCGGACGGGCACAGGTCGACCACCGCGTACCGGTCGCCGTCGCGGGAGCCCGCCTCGCGGGCCAGCCGCTCCACCTCGGTCCGCCACCGCGCCCCCGAGTGCACGGGGGCGTGGGCCGCCTGGAAGGTGCTGGTGGAATCGGCCCGGCTCGCCGCGGCACGCGTCGCGTAGTCGAGCAGGTCGAGTTCCACCACCTCGTCGCCGGTTTCGTCCGTGAAGGCCGCGCGCACCGCGTCGGCGGCCGCCGCCTGGGCGGCGTGGCCGTGCGCCACGCACACCTCCAGGGCCGGAGCCAGCTGTTCTTCCCAGCGCCGTACCACGTCCTCGCCGACGGTCAGGGCGAACGGCGAGGCGCACTCCTCGAAGAACACCGCACGGTCCGCGTAGGCGGCTCCCGCCCCCCGGCGGGCGGGCTTGCCGGTGATCTCCGTGAACCGTTCCTCCAGCGCGGCCACGGCCGGCGCCTTGCCGTCGAGCGGCTGCTCCGCGATGTCCCGCAGCAGCGCGGCGAGTTCGTCGAGGTGGCCGCACCACCGGTCACGCGCGGCGGAGGCGGGCAGCGCGGCGAGCTGGCCGCGCAGGGTGGCCAGCGGATCGAGGTCGTAGTCGCCGCCGCCGAGGCCGATGGTGAGGGCCTCGGCCGCCACCAGCCGGGTCAGGGCCCGGGCCACCTCGCCGGCCGGCCGGCCGGCCGCGCGGACCACGTCCCGGAAGGCGGTCCCGCCGGGCGTGACGTGCCGCAGGAGGGGCTCGGCCCCGGCGTCACCGCGGCCGGTGCTGTGGAACGCGAGGTGGGGCAGGATCTTGGGGTCCCGGGCGATCGCCGTCACGAGGGCGCGCGCGGCCCAGTGGGAGAAGAACACCCTGCGGGTGGGCGGGACGTCCCCGCGCAGCGCGGCACCGGGACCCGGCCGGACGGACCCGTACGCCATGGGGCCGAAGAAGCTCACGGTCTCGTTCTTGGCGCAGAACCGCTGCACGTACGTGTACATCTGCCGGCGCACCCGGCGACGGCGTGAGGTGAGCGGTCCGTCGCCGGCCAGCAGCGGACGCAGCATGTTGCGGTACGCGTCCGGGTTGGACAGGAACACCGCCTCCGACACCAGCGGGTGCGCGAGCAGGTCCCGCAGCTGTTTCCCGGCCTGTTCGTCGGCCTCCTCGTAGGCCGCCGCGCAGCGCCGTACCGCACCCTCCCAGGCGCGCACCGCCTCGCTCCAGTCCCCGTCGCCCGACTTGGGCAGCCGGTCGGTGCGCCCGCGCAGCACTTCGGCCCTCAGGGCGTCCGCCCGCTCGCCGGTGAAGCGCGCCGCCACCAGGGCGAGCAGGACACGCTCCCGTTCGAGGACCTCGTGGGCCAGGTCCAGCAGGGGCTCGGGGGCACCCAGCTCCTCCAGCCAGTCGAACGGCATGCCCGCGTGACGCAGGATGAACTCCCGTCCGATACGCCATCGTCGGTTCACTGGGGCCTCCGCATCACACCGGCCCGTTCCAGCTGGCCGGAGAGTCTGGTACGGACCGTCTCGCCGAGCCGGTCCCAAACGGTGGGGTCGCCGGCCGCCAGCCGCCGTACGACGGGCGCGAGCCGGGGGTGCAGCCGGAAGGCGCCGCCCGACCGCAGGTTCACCACGAAGTGCCCGGGGCCGCGGCCGTCGGGCCCCTGGCCCTCCTCGGGCACGACGGCGGCCGACGGCTCCCACCGGGGGGCCGGGCCGGGCGCCCGCACGGTGCAGGCGGCGAACCGGCCGGGGAAGAGGTCGGTGGCCGCGCCGAACTCGCCGGTGAGCCCGGCGATGAGGGCGGTCCGCTCGTCCGCGCCGAGCGTGCCGGGAGCGTCGAACGCGTCCCAGCGGGGGAGGTCGTGGCCGGCGGTGGCGTGCCGTGCCAACGGCCGGCCGTCCCAACGGGCCGGGACGTCGCTGCCCCGTGCGGCGGGCAGCCGGAACGGGCTGAACCCGGCGAGCCGTGGCCCTGGGCCGGCCGCCAGCCTCCGGGCGGTGGCCGTGATGTCCCCGGCGTCCGCACCGGGCGCGCCGACCAGCAGCTCGGCGGCCAGCCGCCGCACGCCGGCGAGTTTCACCACGGGCTCCAGGTCGACCGGGTTGCCGTGGGCCCCGGTCACCCGGGCCCAGGACTCCAGCCCGGCGACGGTCAGCGCGACGCCCCGGCAGCGCTCCCAGGCCTCCTCGGGCAGTCGGGCGGCCTCCTCCGGTTCGAGCCAGCCCGCCCAGGGCTCCCCGGCCCGCCACGCCGTGGCCCGGCGCACCCAGCGCACGGCCTCGGAGCCGGGTGTCCACTCGGGCCGCAGCCGCCAGTCCGGCGCCCAGCTCTCGATGCCCGCGACACCCGCGAACGGGGGCAGCGCCGACAGCGCCGCGCGGTGCTCGGCGGCGAACCGGCCGCACAGCACGACCCGTTCGGCACCGAGCGCCCCGACCAGCAGGACCGCGGCGGGCAGTTGCTGGTCCGTCTCGACCAGCAGATGCACCTGGTGCCCCGCCGCCCAGCCGCGGGCGCGTTCGGTCTCCGGTCCCCACAGCGCGGTACGGGCCGCCGCCGCGACCACGTCGGCGCCGGACTCGGTGGTCCCGTGGGCGAGTTCCACGTCGTCCCCGGCGAGCCGCAGCGCCGGATCGTCCGCGGCGGACAGCCGCAGGACGACGCCCACGGCCCGCAGCCGGCCCGAGTCGTGACGGCCACGCGCGAGGACGGCCGCCGCGGCGCGCACGAAGAGCGCCTTGGTGGCCCGCTCGCCCGCGTCGCCGCCGACGCCGCGTCCGCCGGTCGCGTACGTGGCGGCCAGGGCGCGCAGACACGCGTCGTCCGTGAGCCGGGCGACGAAGGCCGCGTTGAGATCGAGGAGGTCGTCGCCCGGCGCGAGGTCCGGGACGAGACTCAGGTCGAACAGCGGGGGTACGACGAGCCGGCGGGCCATCAACGTCCGCCCCCGCCCCGCAGATAGACACACCGCAGCTCGGACGCGAACCGCAGCTCGCCGTCGCGCAGCCAGGTCTCCTCCGGCGCCGGCAGCGCCTCGGACACCGCGAGCCGTTCGGCGGTGCCCGCCAGCCGGGCGAGGCCCTTCAGCAGCTCGGGCGCCGCGGTGTCCACGTACACCGGCTTCCGCTCGGCCGGGGACTTCACGAAGAACCGCGCCGGCAGCCCGTGCTCGCGCACCAGCCGCGCCGACTCCAGCAGCCGGTCGCCGTCCCGCGGCCGGCCCGCCGTGTCGAGCACCACCTGGCTCGGCACCGTCCAGCGGCGCCGGGAGAACACCACGTTGCGCCAGCGCAGCCGCGGCACGTGCGGCAGGTCCGGCAGCAGCGGCCGGCGGATGCGCGGCAGGGCCAGGGCCGTGTGGACGGCCGTGTCCAGCTCACCGTTGTGGAACAGCAGGCTCCGGCCGGGGTGGGCGTCGCTGCGCAGCTCGACCCGCTCGCCGTCACTGTCCAGCCACAGCTCGTCCAGCCCGACCCGCTCGCGTCCCGGCGAGGCCGTACCGCCCAGTTCCAGGACGACACCCGGGAACTCCAGCGGCGGCAGTCCCGTCGTACGACGCGAGATCACGTTCACCGCGAGCCGGTCGCCGAGCGCACGGCGCACGGCCGCGTCCCGCTCGGCCAGGAGGGCCGCCGCGTCCGGATGGAACTGGAGCGCCCACGGGGTGAGCAGCGCCGCGTCGTGGATGTCGCCGAGCACCAGGGGGGTCTCACCGGACCGGTAGTCCGCGAGGCCGGTCACCGCGACGAGGACGTCGATCGAGCACAGGACCGGTTCCCGGGCGGCCGGCGGCGTCGGCAGCAGCCCCGCCACGTCCAGTTCGGCACGGTCCGCACCGGCGTCCCGGACCGCCTTGCCCAGCTCGGCGCCCAGCCATCCGCCCGGCTCGATCTCCAGGGACGCGCAGTCGCGCAGCGCCCGGGTCAGCGGAATCCGGCCGGCCCCGAGCCGGGCGGCGACCGCACGGTTGGTGCGCGCACGGGTCAGCTCCGCCTCGTGCGCCAGCAGGTCGAGCACCGGGGCGACCGCTTCGCGCATGTCCCGCGCGAGCGGCCCCCGGACGGTCAGTTCGGCCGTCCCCACGGCCGCCTCGTGGACGATCACCCGGTCGTTGTAGAAGCGGCCTTGCTGCGCCGGCCCCGAGACGCCCGGGACCAGCGACTCCAGCTCCGCCTGGACGGTCAGCTTGCGCTCGGGCGGCGCCGACGGGTAGCCGTCGAGCAGGTCGAGCACCTTGACCAGCAGGGCGCGCACCCCGGCGGCCCGGCTCGCCGTCCCGGGATCCGCCGTGTCGATCCGCTCCAGCGTCCAGCGCAGCGGATCGACCACGGTCGCCGGAGGGCACAGGGTGTGGGTGAGCAGTCCCTTGGCCAGGGCCGCACGGAACTGCCCGGCCACGCGCTCCTCGTCCGCGGCCAGCGCCGAGGCGATCTCCGCCACCGTGCGTTCGCCGTCGGCCTCCCGGACCAGGGCGGCGAGCGGGCCGTCCCCCCGGGGCCCGGCGAGCACCGTCTTGCGCACCGGCACCAGCCGCGCGACCAGGGCGTCGTCCGCCACCAGCAGCGCCTGCACGGAGTCGGTCACACGCGCCGCGGTGTGGGCCTGCCGGACGGGTATCTCGGTGTGCCCCCGCCAGGTGAGGGTCGTCGGGGTGCCGGCCTCGGCGTCCACCCGGCCGTAGTTGATGGGGCCGAAGAAGCTCATCGTCTCGCTCTTCGACGCCAGCCGTTGTGCGTAGGAGGCGAGCTGTCTGCGGATCCGGCCGCCCGTCGCGCCCCGCGCCAGATCTCGGTGGACGGCGGGGGAGGAGCACACGATGGCGTCGTTGACCCGGGGGTCGTTACGGATGCCGGTGAGCGCTTTCTCGACGGCGTCGGCGTCGGCGTCGACCGCCGGCCCGATCCGCTCCCGGACCCCGGCCACCCTCCCGGCCACGTCGTTCCACTCCGCGAACCAGTCGTCGGAGAACGACTCCGCCGGCGGCAGGGGCCGCAGATTGCGGAGTTTGCTCTGCTGGCCGCGGGTGAGACGGCCGTTGGGGCGCAGCCGGGCGGCGACGTCGGCCGCCTCCTCCTCCAGCGCCGACAGCTCACCGACGAGCGCGCGGGTGCGCTCGTACGCGAGGGATTCGACCATCTGCCAGGGGAAGCCGGCGCTGCGCAGGACCACGGTCGGCAGCAGCTCCCAGCGCGGCCCCGCCGGGGCGGCTCCGGTGGATTCGTTCACGACGCGGCTCTCTTCATGGCGATCCGGAATTCGGAGGTCACGGGCGAACCCTGGTGGCTCAGCCACAGGGCGTCCGGCGCGGGGCGCATCTCGGCGAGCGAGACCTGCCGGTCCTCCCCGGCCAGGACCATCGCCACCAGCGCGTCGACCGCGAGCGGGTTGTCCAGGTCCAGTCCGACGGGTTTCGGCTCGTGCGCGAGCGAGGCGAAACAGAACCGTGGGATGCGGTGCCGGGCCCGCAGCGACTGCACCGCGAGGAACGCGCCCGCCGGATCGCGTACGGCGTCGACGCCGAGGTCGGCGCGGTCGATCCACCAGCGGGCCCGCTGCACGATCACGTCACCGACCGTGATCCGGGGAGCGAAGTCATCGATCCGCACCTGCGGCAGCGCCACGCCCGGCGCGGCGAACGCCCTCAGGTGCACATGGTCGTCCTCGCCCGCGTACAGGACGAGTTCGCCGTCGGGCGAGCGCAGCCGCGGCACGTCGCCGTCGAGGACGACGGTCAGGTCGGTGAGCGGAACGGCCCGGTCCGGGTCGTCCGTGGCCACCGCGGTGATCTCGACGAAGCGGCCCGGGAACCAGTCGGCGACCAGGCCCTTGTGACGCCGCCGCCGGATGACCGTGGCGATGCGGCCGGAACCGCCCCACGGTTGAAGTCCGGAGGCGAAGTCCTCCAGCATCCGCTCCTGTTCGTCGCTGAACAGCCCTTGCGAGCCCCAGGCGAACACATACGGGTGCAACTCGCCCAGGACCAGCGTCTCCGCTCCGCCGGGCCGGCGCTCCAGCATCAGGTCGGGGCTGACGAACCGGTCCCGGCCGGGAGCGGGGCCCAGCACCGCCAGCTCCCCCGGTGTCAGCCGCGTCTCCTGACCGTGCAGTCCCGATCGGACCAGCTCGGTGTACGTGCGGGTGAACTCGTCCGTCTCTGCGGTCAGTTCCGCGAGCGCGCCGCGTTCGACCGCCGCGTGCGTACGGCGGATCAGCTCGTCGTACGGCATGACGTCCACGCCCGCGTCCCGCACGATCCGCTCGCACAGCCGTGCCGCGGCGCGCTGCTGCAGCTCCCCGTACCGCGCCGCGGCGTCCAGCACGGGTGTGAGCTGTTCCTCCCAGCGCCGGGCCACGGACCCGCCCACCACGACGGGACTCTGGTCGCCCTTGGCGTCGAGGGACACCACCAGCCGGTCCGCGTACATGCGGCCCCCGGCGCGACGCGCGTCGACCGACGTGAGCGAGGTGAAGCACTCCTCCACCTCGGCCAGCGCGGCGGCTCTGGCCCGGTGGTCGCCGGCCGCGGCGTAGCGGTCGGCGAACTCCCGCAGTCCGCGCAGCCCGGCGGGCCAGTCCGTCGCGGGGGCGTACCGGTCCGCCCAGGCGATGAGCCAGTCGAGCGGCCGTGCGGCGGTCGACGGGGGTTCGGGCCACAGCCGTACGGCGCCGGCCTGCCGCAGTCGGTCCAGCACGCGGTGCGCCTCGGCGATCCCGACGCCGGCGAGGCCGGCGAGGTCCGTGACCGACCGGCGGCCGTCGGTGCCGTGGGCGATGGCCCACTGGGCGCCGACCAGCCTGATCCGGCGGCCGTCCGCGGGGCGGATCGTTCCCTCGCCGGGGGTGCTGCCGGCCTCCCGGCGGCAGGAAGGCAGCCAGGACACCGGTGACGTGTCACGGACCGCGGGATCGGTACCGACGAGCCGGGCCAGCTCGCAGACGGCCCAGAACGCCGTCTGCGCCTGGAGGAAGTGGACGCCCGACTCCGTCTCGGGGCCGAGCGCGATGCCCTCGGCGTCCGGGTCGATCCTGCCGTGGACGAGTGGCCCGAAGAAACTCGTCGTCTCGTTCTTGGCGCCGAGCCGCTGCCCGTACAAGTACACACGGCGGTAGAAGGCACGGTCCTTCGCGCGGTTGCGCCGCTCGGCGTCCCGCTCGGCCCAGCCGTCGTTCCAGCGGAGCACCTCCGTGTGGAACGACGGGGAGAGCTGGAGCAGCGCGTCGCACACCCGCCCGTCGTCGAGCAGCTCCCGGACGCGCTCCGGGCGGCGCGGCGCCTCCTCGGCGAGGACCGCCGTCAGCCGTCGTGCCGCTTCGCGCTCGGCGGTGAGCGCCGTCCCGTAGGCGCTCACGGCGCCCTCCAGCTCGGGGCTGAGCGCGCCCGGCGCGACGGGCAGTCTGCGGCCGACCCGGCTGCGCATACCGGACAGTTCGCGCAGTTTCGCCCGGTCCGTGCGCCGGTCCGCGCGGGCGACGGCCTTGGCGATCTCCTCCCGCAGCAGGGTGCGGCTCTGTTCGAACCGCCGCGCCGCCGCGCGGTACTCCGCGGCCGTGTCCAGGGTGGGCCCGTCGGCCAGGGCTGTCAGCAGGTCCACCCCGAACCCGGCCCGCCGCAGCAGCAGGCGCGGGTACAGCCGCCATCCCTGTGTCTCGTCCGTCATGGCCGGTCCTGAAAGTTGATCAGGTCGAAGGGACGGTTGAGCTTGGTGCGCGGCGCGGGCAGCAGCCCGGACAGCTCCGTACCCTCCCGCACGGCCTTGGCCAGTGCCTCCGCCTCACCGGGACGGGTCAGGCTGAGGGCGGCGTGCTCCTCCGCGGACCGGGCGGCCGCCGCCGACCCCGTGGTCAGGAACCGTCCGGCCCGCGCCTGCGCGATCCGGTACGGGTCGCCGAGCCGGACGGCCGTTTCCCCGGCCCGCTCGTACTGGTCGGCGGCGGCCTCCCGGTCACCGGCCGAGGCGTGCAGGCTGCCGAGCTCCAGCCGCACCTCCGTCTCGTGGAACACGTCGGCCAGGGCGTTCGCGTTGACCAGGGTGGTGTCGAGATCCGCCAGGGCCCCCGCGCGGTCCCCCACCAGCAGCCGCAACCCGGCGCTGCGGTACGCGTGGTGCTTGGCGAAGCCGGCGTTCGACGACCCGGTGGCCTCCTTGAACTTCTCCCAGGTCCGCAGGGCCGAGGCGGCCTTGCCGGCCTTCTCCTGGAGCACGCTGATGTTCGAGTAGAGATTGATCCGCAGATGGGCGGAGCTCGCGTCGGTCAGACCGGCCATACAGGCCAGCGCCTGCTTCTCGTGCTCGAACGCGGCGCCCAGTCGCCGCTCGGCGAACAGGGTCAGGCCGCGCAGATTGTGCAGCCAGCCTCGCTCACGGCGTACGCTCTCGGCCTCGTCGGGGTGTTCCTCTACCGCCGTGAACCCCTGCTCCACCTCCGCGACGGCCTCGGCCAGCCGCTGCTTGCGCTTGGAGAGGGTGAGGGCCGCATAGAGATGGGACTGGGCGCGGATCTCCGGGGAGAGCCCGGGAGCCTCCTCCCGCATGGCGCGGAAGCAGCTCAGGGCGGTGTCCTGGTCACCGCGGAAGCCGGCCTGGATACCGAGCACCTTCAGCAGGAACCCGCGTACGTCGGAAGGACCGCGCAGGATCGCGGTCTCGAACTCGATGGCGTGGACCAGCTCGTCCTCCCGCTCGGCCTTCGCCAGCAGCTCGGGGATCACCGCACCGGGAAGGCCGTCGAGCAGCCGGACCGCCTCGTCGGCGACGACCGCCATGCCCTCCCAGTTCGCGGAGAAGAACGCCCGTCGGCTGTAGGCGAGGGCGGCCGCCACCCGGTCCACGGCGGAGCTGTCCTGGTCCCGGGCCCTGAGGTAGAGCTCGCCCTCCTCGGACTCGGGCACGAACGGCACGCCGCGATCTGCCGCCGGGTCCGGCACCAGGTCCCCGGCCGTGAGGGAGACCCCCATGCGGCGCAGGCAGCGGACCCGCTCGTCGCGGTAGTCGGCGTGGGTGCCGGCCGGGGTGCGGATCGTCCGCGGGTCGTCGAGCAGCAGCCGGGCGCCGGGTACCACCCGCGCGTGTTCCACCGCTCGCATGAAGCCGCGCAGGGAGGACAGGTCGGTGCCGCCGATGCCGCTGATCAGCAGGGGTCGGCCGAGTTCGGCGGTCCCGGCGCACAGCGCGGCGGCGGCCACCGACAGTACGCGGTACACCTGCTCGCTCTCGCGGTGCAGCCGCCGCTCGGAGGGGGCGAGGGCGATCTCCTCCAGCGGGGCCGTGCCGGGCACCGGCTCGGCGGGGAACAGCTCGGCCCACTCGGACGCGTGCCGGGCCGGCAGGTCACCGAAGGACGCCCCGTCGGCCCGCAGCGCCCTGAGGCTCTTCCGGAGTCCGGTGTAGGAGGCCGCGGGGCCCGTGTTCACATTGGTGCGGACAGCGTTCCCCCTGGCGGTGTGGGCACTCGTGGTGGTCACCATCGGGCGGACTCGTTCGAGGCGAGCGCCAGGGGGGCGATCTTGTTCTCGACCTCGTCGAGGTCGAAGTCCACGTCGTCGAGGTCGTCGAGCCCTTCGAGTTCGGTGTCGTCCTGGACATCGGGGGAGACGCCGGTGGACTCGGCGGTGGACTCGGCGGCGGACTCGGCGGCGGACTCCGCTGTGGGGTCGGGCTGGGTGGGCTCGGTGACGCTGTCCATGGTGTTCTCCGTTTCGGTCCGGTCGACCGGCGGCAGCCGGTCATCGTCAGGTGGTTGGTCTGCGGGCAGGCTGGCTCGCCCGGCCGCCGGGGCACGGGCATGCCGAGGACGAGGGTGACGGAGCAAGGGGTGGTGGGGCGCGGCGTGTGACGGGCCGGGTACGGTGCCGCGCACCGGGCGGCTCAGCGGGTGGCGGTGCGCACCCGGACGAAGTCGACGACCTGCTCGCCCAACGCGGACAGCTGGGCCGTGACGCGCGGATCGGTGCTGGTGCCGTCGTGCGCGAGCGTGGTCGTCTCGGTGTTGAGGGTCACGCCGAGCGGGGTGGGCCAGCCCCGCAGGGCGTGCACCACGGAGCGCAGGCCGGAGAGCGCCAGGGCGGCCTGCTGCCCGCGGGCGGTGACCACACAACCGACCGCGCGGCCGTGCAGATAGGGGCGGGAGTCCTCCCGCAGGTCCTCGATGTAGTCGAGGGCGTTCTTGACGAGCCCCGACACACCTCCGTGGTAGGCCGGAGTGCCGATGATCAGGCCGTCGGCTCTCATGACCGCGTCGATCAGGGCCCGCGCCTCTGGTGTCCGCCGAGCCTCGGACGGTGAGTACAGGGGCAGTTGCAAATCGGCGGCGCCGATCAGGAGTGTCCTGGCCCCCGCCCTGCGAGCGGCGGCCAGGGCGGCCTGGACCGCGCGCTCCGTGGAGGACGAGGGACGGACGGTGCCGCCGATGCCGACGACGAGAAGAGGGGCTTCGCTGTCGCCGGGACCTCTGCCTCGATCCCCCGCGAGGGAGCCGACGCCGCGTTCCGTTTCCAGCATGGAGCCACCAGCCTTTCGGGGCGAGCACATGTCCGCACGCTAGTCAGCGGGCGTTACGGAGTGGTTATGCGGACGGCCGGCGGGCCACCGCCGTGCACGCGACGGACGGCTGCCGCAGCAGGCGCACGTCCCGGGCCGGGAGTCCCGCCCCGCGCATCACCCGTTCGAGGACGCGCCGGGTGTCGTCGGTGACACCGACGTCGAGTTCCTCGGACAGCCGCCGGTGGCACTGGTCGTACCACGCCCGGGCCTGGCCCAACTGGCCCAGGTCGCCGTGGAGCCCGATCAGTGTCCGGTAGACGTTCTCCTGGTAGGGGTCGACCTCAAGGGTCCGTCGGCACAGGGCGATCGCCTCGGGGACGTCGTCGTGCGACAGCGCCTCGTCGAGCAGGTGGTCCAGCGCCGTCAGGGCCAGGGACCGCACCCACTCCCGCTGTTCCATGACCCATTCCTCGCTCTGCCCGCGCAGGAAGTCGCCCGTGTACAGCTCCTGCGCGCGATGGAAGCGGTCGAGGGCGGTGGCCCGGTCCCGGCGGGCGACGGCCCTGCGCCCCTCGTCGCAGAGTCTCTCGAACGCGTCGATGTCGAGCCACAGGTCATGGAGCATCAGGGTGTAGCCCTGGTCCTGCGAGACGATCTCGGCGGCAGGACGTCCGTCGTCCCCGGCGGTGCCGCGGAGTATCTGGTGGACCGCGTGTTTGGCCACGCGCACCGAACTCGACCGCGGTGACCACGTTCTGCCGGGCCACAGGGCTTCGTGGAGTTCGTCCTTGTCGACGGTCCGGCCGCGGTGGACGAGGAGATACAGGAAAAGGTCGCGTGCCTTCCCGGCACGCCACCGAATCTTCTGGCGGCCCTCCACATTCAGTGAGAACGTGCCGAGGCTGTGCACCACGATACGGGCGGAAGCAGCGGATGAGGGCAAGGGGGCCTCTTTTCTCGCCGATGATGAGACAGACGTGCCCGCACGCATTCCGGATGTGCGGTGGAGAAGTACCGGTCCGCTGGCCGGACGGACTGCGCAGGCCCCTCTTCGTCGCCTGCTTCGGTGGGAGGGTGAAGTGAGCGACCGAGATTTTCCCGGCCGATGCGGACTCAGTTTCCGTACGGAAAAGTCACGGGGGCAACTCTTCTTCCCAGTGACTGGGAATCCGCGGCCTTCGCCGGGGTATTCCGATTACGGCGTCCCCGGCCTCCGTGCGCAGGTCGGCGCGTTCAGGGCCGGGTGAAAGAAGGCAGCACCCTGATGTGCGAAATGGCAATGTACACGACATGCAGGCAAAGGGTTCTCCTGCTTCCGGCGAGGCGAACCGTGCCGGGTTCCGGCGGTGGTTCGGGGCTGCTGGGCCCCCAAGCCGCGAGTTCGACGTCCGTGGGGATCGCGGGGTTCGTGGAAGACGCCGTCCCGGAGCATGGCGAGCAGGCCGTCCGCGCGGGGCGGGCGAGCGGAGGAGGGCGCGGGGTGGGGTGCGCGCGGGACCGCAGGCGGTCGTGGCGGGTTCGGGAGGCGGGGCCGGCGTTCAGTACGGGGCGCCGGGCGGCGGTTCCTCAGTGCGCCTTTCCCGACAACGCCTCGGTGGCGCGTATCACCGCCCGTAATGCCCCGGGAATGTGAGGGCGGGCGATCGCCCCGACGACGCCCAGTGCGGCCACGGTCCGTCCCTCGGGATTCCGGATGGCGCCGGCGACTTCGCTGATGCCCGGGTCGAGCCGGTCCTCCGTCACGATGTGTCCGGTGCGGCAGGCGTGTTCCACGACGTGCCGGGGCCAGGACGACTCGCTCCGGTCGGCGGTGGGGCCGACTGCCCCGGGGCCTTCGGCGTGGGCCTGGAGGAGCAGACCCAGCGCGCTGTCGTCCGAGGGGATGCGGTCTCCGGGTCGTGGCGGCGCCGCGGTGCACCTCTCTCCGGGCAGTACTTCGAGGAGGACCATTTCGTTGGAGTCCCGGACGCCGAGCAGTGCCGTGGCGCGGATCCCGACGGAGAGCTGGAGCAGGTGGGGGAGGGCGGCCTGGCGGAGTCCGGCCAGGGGCGACCCGGCCACCGCTTCCCACAGCCGCAGTCCGATGCTGTACGCGCCACCGCTCCGCCGTTCCAGCGCGCCGAGGGCCACCAGCTTGGTGACCAGACGGTAGGTGGTCGCCACCGGTAAGCCCGAACGCCGGCTGAGCTCACTCGCCGTCAGGACCGGGTGGTCGTGGTCGAAGGCGGTGAGGATACGCATGGTGCGGGCCGTGGCCGAGCGATCGGCCGGCGATGTGGACAGGTCGGGTGACATCCCTGGTGGTCCTTTCCGTCGAGCACAGGTGAGGGAGCGGTGGGGACGCCAAGGGGCGAGAGGCCGCGGTGGTGCCGTGGGCCCCGAGGGGGAGCGTGTCGCGCAGGGGTGAAGAGACGGTGGCATGGGTGACCGGGGAGTCGCGCCCCGGGTGGCGCAGCGCTTTCGGGGATCCGCGTGCGCTGCGACGCGGTGTCCGGTGCGTCCGTACGGGATGAGCGCGAAAGCCGGTCGCGACCAGGTCCTTCGTATACCCGTAGGGACGTTCACCGTCGGAAGCTAAGTGCCTTCGCCGGTGCATTGCCAATACTTGACGGTAAAAAACGAGCCAAGTCCCGCCCGGCGCAACGTCGTTCGGCGTACGTGCGGGTAACGCGGAGGGAAGCGCTCCGGTGTTCCTGGCGGAGAGGAGCCCGGCACGGAGCGGCCGGGCCGCGCGAAGCTCGGGAAAACGGGTGCTCGGCGCCGCGCGGGACGATGTCGCGCGGCGCGTCGCTCGCGGCGGCCGGGGGCCTCGGCGACTGCCGGGCTCCGGCCACGGTCACGGCCCTCGCCGGCGCACCCCCCGGCGGCTCGGTGAGCAGCCGCCGGTAAGCCGTGGTCGCTGAGGAGGGGAGCGGTCTCGGGTGTGGGGGCGGGCGACGAGGGTGGAGGGGCGGCGGCGGTTGTCGGCCGGAAACATCACTGTGGGATTAGTCGCAGCAACCACTTCCTCCCCTGGGCCATCTGAAGGAAAAGGGCGCGGTCGCGGGAGACCGTCGTCGCCGGCCAAGGGTCCCCGCAGTCGGTCCCGCGCGCCGCGCGCCGGCACAGCGCCGCGGACCTGGAGCGGTCTCTCCCGGCGCCAGGGCTATGAGGCCGCCACCTCCGAGCGGCTCGCGAACACCGGCCCGGTGGTGGTCAGACGGCTGCTCGGCGTGCTGTTCGCCCTCCACCGCGCTACCCCGGGAGCGGGGACGCGGGATGGCGCGTCAGCGCGGCCGACCGCTCCGGACCGGCTGCCGGGTGCGCGGCGTGCGGTGTCGGTCCGCCGGGTTGTCGAAGATCCAGCGGGCCAGTGCCACGAGGGCGTCCTCCATGCTCCTGGCGGTGACGTCCCGCAGGGCGTCGAGGTCCGCGTAGGTGGAGCCGAGGACGGGGTCCGCCGCGAGCAGCCGCCACGTCTGGGTGAGCAGGGTCCCCGGCCCGCCGGGGCGAAGGTCCAGCGCCGGCGGACGACGGGCACGGGCGCCGAACCGCGCACGGTGCAGGTGAACTCGGCGCCGCGCACGGCCTCCCGCACCTGCGGACGGCTGTCCCACTCCGTGTCCCCGCGCCGGTTGTGGCCCCGGAACCAGGCGCCCGCCCGTGGTCCGGCGCCTTCCTCGTACGGGGCGTGGGTCGCGTCGGGGCTCCAGCGACCGACGTTCGACACGGTGCTCAACAGGTCGTACGCCCGCTCCGGGCCGGTCGCGACCCGGGCTCGTCGGGTGACGTGGCAGCCGGACACGTTGAGGACGGCGGTCGTGCTCTCCGGGTCACCGGGCAACGTGGTGGACATGGAGTTCCTCCTTGGAGGGGGTGGACCGTCGGATCAGGTGCGGGAGCACGGCGCCCAGGCTTCTGGTTCCCTCGCCCGCACATCGGTGGGGCGCCGGTATGCGGACGTCCTCCAGCCTGCGGGCGGCCGGCGCCTCGGGGGTATCGGACACGTGACTGCACTTCTCCGGCGGACGGGCAGCCGGCGCACCGCCCGGGTGCGGGACCGGAACCGCGGGCCCGGCTCCGGTGACCGGCGTCCACCTGGCGCGCCGGCCGTGGGGATGCCGACGGGCTGACCGCGGAGCCGTCGGACCGGGCGGGTGTCCCCCGCGGCACGAGAAGGCGGCGGCACCGCTGTACTCCGTCGCCCGCGACCGCGCGCCGCGCTCGACGTTCCGCTGGCGGCGACCGCGCGAGGTGCCAGGGCGGTCCGCCGGCGGCGTCGGCGGAGCTGGTGGTGGCCGACGGCTCCCGGGGGGGCGGCTCACCGAGCGGCTGGCGCCGCGGCGGACGGCCGCGGACCAGAGCGTCCGGGCGTGGTCCGGGGCGGGCGGCGGCCGGACGTCACGCGTGCCGCGCGCGGTGACCGTCGTCCAGGGGTGCCAGCCGCCGGCTGAGCTCCAGGACCTTCTCGACGGTCCGGGGGTCGTCGGCGCCGCGGAAAACGGGGACCCGACGGGCTCCGGGTCCGATGAGCACGCCGGTCCGTCCTTCGAGTGAGGCGTCGGTGGCCGCGAAGACGGACGGCGCGGCGGCCACCGACGCGGGGCCGGCGGTGGCGCGTGCGAAGGTTCGGCGCACCAGCGGCCACAGCAGGCGCAGCGGCGGGGAGACGATCTCCGGTGAGGTCATAGTGCCGTCGGTCATGCTGGTGGCGGCGCCGCCGGGGTCGGCCGCGAACACGGCGACCCCCGTGCCGCGCAGACGGTCGGCCAGGTGAAGGGTGTAGGCGAGGTGGGCGAGCTTGGCCCGGCCGTACCAGTGGAAGCCGTAGTAACCGCCCGGTGGTTCCACGGCGTCGAAGGTGCGCCTGGCGGCCTTGACGGCGGCGGAGGTGACGTTGACGATCCGGCTCGGGCCGGCCTCCCGGAGCCGGTCGAGCAGCAGCTCGGTCAGCAGGTACGGCGAGAGGTGGTTGAGGGCGAAGGACGACTCGATGCCGTCGACGGTGGAGCGGCGGTGGGTGAACATCGCGCCGACGTTGTTGACCAGCACCTTCAGCGGGCCTTCGGCTGCCAGGCGCGCGGCCAGCGCGCGCACCTGGTCGAGCGACGCGAGGTCGGCGGCCACGAATCGCGGTGCGGCTCCGGTCGCGACCGCCGCGATCTCCGTCACGGCGCTCGTGCCGCGCTCGGCGTCGCGGCCGACCACGGTGACGGTGAACCCGTGCCGCGCGAGTCCCTTCGCGGTCTCCAGGCCGATGCCCCCGGTGCCCGCCGTCACCACTGCGCGCTCGCTCATAACCCCGCTCCTCACGTCGCGCGATCGGATAGCTATCCGTTTCGATGGGCGCACGCTAACACAATCGGATAGCTATCCGTTTGTTGCGGGGGAGGGGGAGACGGGTGATCCGACGAATCGCCCGTCGGCACGGGCGGGAGACGAGGTGCGCCGCCGTCAGCGCGGCGGGCGCAGACCCTCCAGCAGAACGGCGAGGTAGAGGTCCCGGCGGGTGCCGCCCCCGGAGCGCACCGCGTGTTGGATCCCGCACAGCAAGCGGCGCACGTCCTCGGCATCGACACCGTCTCTGATCGCGCCACCGTGACGGGCGCGGTCCAGCAGGCCGGTGACCGTCCGGTCGAGTTCGGCCCTCATCTGCGAGGTCTGCGAGTCGGCATCGTCCGCGGACTCCAGCACGGCCGCGAAGTCCGGGTCGTCGAGCATGCGGTCAAGTCCGAAGCGCAGCAGACGGTGCAGGCCCGCGAGGGGGTCCCCGGCGGCGTCCGCCGCCTGTGCCTCCGCGATCAGTTCCTGAAAGCGCTCTGCCGAGAGTGCCGCGACCAGGGCGTGACGGTTGGGGAAGTGCCGGTAGACCGTCCCGACCCCCACTCCGGCGAGCCGGGCGATGGCGTTCAGCTGCAGTGACGTGTCACCGGCGGCCAGTTGTCCGCGGGCCGCCCGGAGAATCCGGGCGCGATTGCGCACCGCGTCCGCCCGCAGTTCTGTCTCCTGCCTCGCCCTGGGTGTCACGGCCCCAGCATACGACCGCGGCGTATCAGGGCCCGTCCGTCCGTCCGGACGGGCCCGGCCCCGGCGCCGGAGTCACCGCGGTGAGCCCGCCGAACGGGAGGGCCGCCGCCGTCACGGCGGCGGCCCGGGACCGTCAGCTCTCCTCGGGGGCAGGCCCCGTCAGGAGCGGGTCCAGCGCTGGTTGCTGCCGTTCGAGCAGGTGTAGAGCTGGATCAGGGTGCCGTTGGCGGTGCCGGATCCGACGGCGTCGAGGCAGAGGCCGGACTGGACGCCGACGATGGATCCGTCGGAGCCGAGGCGCCATTTCTGGTTGTCGCCGCCCCAGCAGCTGTAGATCTGGACTTTGGAGCCGGTGCCGGTGCCGGCGGCGTCCAGGCACTTGTCGCCGTAGACCCTGAACTCGCCGGCGTCGGTGTACGCCCACTGCTGGTTGGTGCCGCTGTGGCAGTCCCACAGCTGGAGCTGCGTGCCGTCGGTGGTGCTGGTGCCGGGCACGTCCAGGCAGCGGCCGGAGGCGACGCCCTTGATCGGCCCGCCGTCCGGCGGGGGCGTGGTGGAGCCGCCGTTGAGCGCGTTGAGGACGGAGGTGTAGGCGGCCTTCTTGCTGCCGTCGCCGTTGAACAGCAGCGGCGTCTGCTCCGACCGCCAGGAGTCGGTGTCGCGGACACCCCAGACGGTGATGCCGAGGCAGCGCGGGACGGCCAGGCAGTCGTTGACCACGTTGGCGTAGGTCGAGGCGGAGGCGCCCTGGATGTCGAGTTCGGTGATGGCAACGTCGACGCCGAGGGCGGCGAAGTTCTGCAGCGTGGTACGGAAGTTGGCGTTGTACGGGCTGCCGCTGTTGAAGTGCGACTGGAAGCCGACGCAGTCGATCGGCACGCCGCGTGCCTTGAAGTCCCGGACCATGTTGTACATGGCCTGGGTCTTGGCCCAGGTCCAGTCCTCGACGTTGTAGTCGTTGTAGCAGAGCTTGGCCGCCGGGTCGGCGGCGCGCGCGGTGCGGAAGGCGACCTCGATCCAGTCGTTGCCGGTGCGCTGCAGGTTGGAGTCGCGCCGGGCCCCCGAGTTGCCGTCGGCGAACGCCTCGTTCACGACGTCCCACTGGGCGATCTTGCCCTTGTAGTGGGCCATCACGCCGTTGATGTGGTCGATCATCGCCTGGCGCAGCGCGCTGCCGCTGAGGCTCTGCATCCAGCCGGGCTGCTGGGAGTACCAGGCCAGGGTGTGGCCGCGCACCTGCTTGCCGTTCTGCACCGCCCAGTTGTAGACGCGGTCGGCGGCGGTGAAGTTGAACTGGCCCCGCTGCGGCTCGGTGGCGTCGATCTTCATCTCGTTCTCGGCCGTCACCGAGTTGAACTCGCGGTTCGCGATCGTCGTGTACGTCGAGTCGCCCAGCTTGCCCGAGGCGATCGCGGTGCCGAAGTAGCGGCCGCTCTGCGCCGCCGCGGCGCCGAGCGTGCTCTCGGCGGCGTGCGCGGTCGGCGGCGCGGCCAGTGCGGTGACCGCACCGAGGATGCCGACGATCAGTGCCAGCAACAGGCCGCGGAGCCTCCGGCGGACGACGGGTCTGGGTAGGGCGTACGAGCCCATCACTGTGCCTCCAAGGTAGAAATCACGGAAGGACTGAAGCGCAGGGGTCCCGTCGTCCGCTCCCGAGCGGCAGACGGACGCGGCCGGCGGACAGCCGGGCGGCGTCAGGAATGATTGAGGTGTTGACGATGCATCGTCAATACTCCGCGCACAAGAAAGTTTCTGGCGTGATTCCGAAACTTTCGAACCCGGTGGGTCGGGTGGGTGACTTCGGTCGTGTCGTCCCAGGCTGGCGATGATGCGGGCCGCGGTGGGGTCGGCGGGGCGTCGCTCGGAGCTGCGGTCGGCGGTTCCGTGAATCGTTGTCCGGTACTCCGGGGGCGTGGTCGCGGCGGGGTGGCCGTGCGGTGCGGCGGTGAGACGTGAATGTTTCGGTTTCGAAAGCGATAGATGCGAGAGGGGTTGACGTCGGTCGTCGGCTCCCTAGCATTCAGGCTTCCCGATACTCCGACCCTTGTTCGGGATCTCGAACAAGCCGACCGCCCACTCACAGGAGAGGAAGTCCCCATGCGCAGCGGAAGTCTCACACGCGGGCACCCGTCCGTGGTGCTCGCCGCCATGGTTGCGGCCGTCGCCGTACTGGCGGCGCTGCTCGCCGCCGCCCCGGCTCAGGCGGCCGCCAGTGGCGCCTTGCGCGGTACCGGCTCGGGCCGGTGTCTCGATGTGCCGGGCGCCGTCCAGACCGACGGTACGTACGTGCAGATCTACGACTGCTGGGACGGGGTCAATCAGCAGTGGACGCTGACTGACAGCCAGCAGTTGACCGTGTACGGCAACAAGTGCCTGGACGTTCCCGGTCACGCCACCGCGCCCGGGACGCGGGTGCAGATCTGGAGCTGTTCCGGCGGTGCGAACCAGCAGTGGCGGGTGAACTCCGACGGCACGGTCGTCGGCGTGGAGTCAGGGCTGTGCCTGGAGGTCGCGGGCTCCGGTACGGCCAACGGCACGGCGGTGCGGATCGGGACGTGTACCGGTGGCAGCAACCAGAAGTGGACCGGCCTGACCGGGACGCCGCCGACGGAGTGTTCTCTCCCGTCGACGTACCGCTGGACGTCGACGGGTGTCCTGGCGCAGCCGGCGAACGGGTGGGCGGCGGTCAAGGACTTCACCACCGTGACCCACAACGGCAAGCACCTGGTCTACGCGTCCAACTTCTCGGGATCGTCGTACGGCTCGATGATGTTCACCCCGTTCACGAACTGGTCGGACATGGCGTCGGCCGGCCAGACCGGGATGAACCAGGCCGCGGTGGCGCCCACGCTGTTCTACTTCGCGCCCAAGAACGTCTGGGTGCTGGCGTACCAGTGGGGTGCGTGGCCCTTCATCTACCGCACGTCGAGCGACCCGACCAACCCCAACGGCTGGTCCGCGCCGCAGCCGCTGTTCACCGGGAGCATCTCCGGCTCCGACACCGGTCCGATCGACCAGACCCTGATCGCCGACGGCCAGAACATGTACCTGTTCTTCGCCGGTGACAACGGCAAGATCTACCGGGCGAGCATGCCGATCGGGAACTTCCCGGGCAACTTCGGTTCGTCGTACACGACGATCATGAGTGACACCAAGGCCAACCTGTTCGAGGGCGTACAGGTCTACAAGGTCCAGGGCCAGAACCAGTACCTCATGATCGTCGAGGCGATGGGCGCGAACGGGCGCTACTTCCGCTCCTTCACGGCCTCCAGCCTGAACGGGTCATGGACCCCGCAGGCCGCCAGTGAGAGCAACCCCTTCGCGGGCAAGGCCAACAGCGGCGCCACCTGGACCAACGACATCAGCCACGGTGACCTGGTCCGCGACAACCCCGACCAGACCATGACCATCGACCCCTGCAACCTGCAGTTCCTCTACCAGGGCAAGGACCCCAACTCGGGCGGCGAATACAACCGGCTGCCGTGGCGGCCGGGCGTCCTCACCCTGCGACGCTGACCTCCGATTCACGTCGAGCGTGATGTGGCGCGGACCACCGTCCAGCACGTCGGCGACTTCGCCGGCGCGCTGGACGGAGCGCTGGACGAGGGGGACCGGCGGGCTCAGGCGCATGCCCTTGACCTCATCGAGCGGGAGACGCGTGCCGGCCGCGCATCCGCAGAGCGCGTGGCGGCGTCCTTGGGGGCAAGTGACCGCCACGGAGGGGTAACCCGATGGATCAGCGAACGTCCGACCGCAAGGCCGATGTGACCACCGAGTTCGAGAGGGACGTCGTCAAGCTGTTGCTGGAGACGATGCGCGCGGTGGGCAAGCAGGAGCGTGCGGATGTCGGTACGGAAGCCCTGTTGTACGCGCTCGTGTCGGGCGAATGGGCCGAGGGTTCGGTGATCGCCCCCGGGATGAAGACCTCCGGCACGCTCGGCGGCTCGATCGCGGCCCGGGGGACCTCGGTGTGGATCAGCGGGGACGCGGGTGACGGCGAGGCGGGGAGCCCGGACGACGAGCGGGAGATCGACGCCTGCTGGCGGGAGGTCCGGCACGAGGAGGCCAAGAGGCTGCGCTGGAAGAACCGGAAGGAGGAGGAGCCGCGGACCATGGAACTCCCGCCGATGACACCCGCGTTGCGCGCCTGTCTGCGCAAGGCGCTGGAGGCGGCACGGGAAGAGGGCACCGTTTCCGTCCGCGTCCGCCACGTGGCGTGGGCGCTGCTCGACGTGCCCGACACGCGTGCCCGTGAGGCCCTGGTGGTGGAGAAGCTGGACGTCTCGGCCGCCTCGACCGCGCTGCGCGCGCTGCGGGGGAACGGCGAAGTGCCGGAACCCGGACCGGTGTTGTTGATGCGCAAGGCGGGGACGTTCGGGAAGAGCGGTAACCCACTGACCCGGAAGTTCATCTCCTGGGTGTCCGGGGGCGGCGCCGGGTTCGGCTCCGCGGTCGTCAGCGCGGTGCGCTCGGAGGCCCACCGGGGTGCGGTGCGGCGCGGGGCGTCGCGGACGGAAGCGGTCGACGTGCTGCTGGGGATGCTGGCACTGGAGCGGTCGTTGACCGTCGCGGAGCGTGAGCTGCCCGAGGAGCTGACGGGAGCCAACCGCGGGGCGGAACTCCTGCGCCGGCACGGCGCACGGCAGAGTGCCGTCGCCCGAGTGCTGCTGCCCTCCACCGGGGTCGCGCGGGCGGTACCCCCGGAGTTCGACGGCTCCGCCGGCTTCGAGCGACGACTCCTGCACGTCACGCAGTTCACCGCCGCCGCCCAGGGCTCGCCGACGGTCGGCACGACGCATCTGCTGGCGGCCCTGCTGGACGAGACCGGGACGGCCCCGGAGTCCGCGGCGGAGGTCGCGCGTGTGCTGGCGGAGAGCGGGGCGGACGTCGACGGGCTGCGGGCGGAGCCGGAGCTGCGGGTCCCCGGAGGAGCGGCACAAGGAGTCTGAGGCCGCGGCGGTGCGGTGACGCGGATGACCGCGTGCTCCAGCGGTTCGGGCCCGGACCGGCCGGCACCGTCCTGATCGACGCCCGGGGCCAGACGGTCGCGTTGCCGGAGGCAACCTTCTGCGGGGTGCCGGTTCGCACCGTGAGGTCCGCTGGGGGGGGGGATCGACGCCGGACCCGGCGGTGCGGGTCCGGGCCGGGCCACGGCGCCGCCCGACGCCGCGGTATCGGATCGGCCGTCACGACGACGTGACCGGACGCGCGGTCTTCCGCCGGATACCGGTTCCGGCGGCGGCGAGCAGTGCGACGAGGGCCGCCGCGACGAGAGCGCGGCGGTAGCCGTGGGCCAGGGCGGCGGGCCCGGGCGCCGCCGGGGCGGCGGCGGGGCCCGCGAGGGACGTGAGGACCGCGAGCCCCAGAGCGCCGCCGACCTGCCGGGAGGTGTTGATCAGCCCGCCCGCGATGCCGGAGTGCCGGGGCTCCACGCCCGCGACGCCCATCCCCGTCAGGGGTACGAAGGCCAGGCCCAGGCCGGTGCCGATGAGGACGGACGGGCCGAGCAGGTCGGAGAGGAACGTTCCGTCGAGTGGCAGCCGGGCCAGCCACAGGAGTCCGGCCGCGAGCACGACGAAGCCCGGCAGGAGCGTGCCCCGCAGCCGCCCCGCGCCCCAGGACGCCGTCATCAGGGCCGCGGCGAGCGGCACTTGGGTGAGGCCGGCTTCCAGGGGGGAGTAGCCGAGGACTCGCTGCTGGTAGAGCGGAAGGAAGAAGAACGTGGCGACCCACACCGCACCGAGCAGCAGCATCAGCAGATTGCCCGCCACAACCGAAGGGTTGCGCAGCAGCACCGGAGGCAGCAACGGGTTCCGCGCGCGCCGCTCGACCGGCATGAGCGCCAGCAGCAGGAACACTCCGGCCGCCGGCAGGACGAAGTCCGGCAACGGCGACCGGCCCTGGACGCCCAGGCCGGTGACGAGCAGGGTGAGACCGGCCGTCACGACGAGCGCGCCGGGCAGATCGAGGCGGGCGGCGCGCTCACGCTCCCCCCGGCCCAGAAGCAGGGGAGTGGCCGCGATGCCGGGCAGGGCGAGGAAGGCGCTGAGGGCGAAGACGGCCCACCAGCCCAGGGCGCTGGTGAGCACTCCGCCGAGCAGGACCCCCGCGGCGCCCCCGGCCGCCGAGGCCGCTCCCCACCAGCCCAGGGCCTTGCCACGCCCGGGCCCCGGGGGCCAGTGGGCCAGCAGGATCGCCAGACCGGCCGGTGACAGCACGGCCGCGCCGATGCCCTGGACCACACGGGCCGCGATGAGCGGTCCGGCGTCGGAGGGGACGCCGGCGGCGAGGGACCCGGCGGCGAAGACGCAGAGCCCCGCCAGGAAGGCGACGCGGTGCCCGAGCAGGTCGGTGAGGCGGCCACCGACGGGCAGCAGCGCCCCGAACGCGACGAGGTAGGCGTTGACGATCCAGGCCAGACCGGTCGGGGTCAGCCGCAGGTCCTGGCCGATGGCGGGCAGGGCGACGTTCACGATCGAGGTGTTGAGGACGACGAGGAACTGCGCACCGGCCAGCAGGGAGAGGACGGAGCCGGGACGGTGCGGGGGCGAGGGGGACATGATGCCTTCCGGAACGGTTGCTCGGCCGAGCGGAGCCGAGCGGGGCCGAGCGGGGGAACGGGGGACAGGGGTCGGGGGTCGGGGGACGGGGGACGGGGGGAACCGGGTCGGGTTCGCCGGTCAGCGGCAGGTGTCCTTCCCGCCCCCGGGGCGCTGCTCCGCCCGCTGCTTCAGGTTGTGCAGCCAGGCGTCCAGCGAGGCGTCCAGCGCTTCCTGGAGGTAGGCGGTGTTGGCGGTGACCGGTTCGCCGGTCCAGGACTCCTCGGTGTGGACGTGCACCCCGTCCTCGGCCCGGGTGAAGGTCCACACGTGGACGGCGGTGATGCCCTGGGCCGGCCCGCCCCAGACGATGCGGTGCCGGGGCCGCACCTGCTCGACCGTCGAGGTGATGTTCTCCAGGCCCTCGGTGGACCACACCCACGAGGAACCGGGGCGCAGCGGACCGGGGGTCTGCTTGACCGAGGAGCTGACCCCCGGCTGCCAGGCGGGCCAGTTCTCGACGTCCGTCTGGATGCGCCAGACCCGCTCCAGTGGCGCGTCGATGACGATGTCGTCCCGGGTGATCACCGGGGCCTGCTCGTCGATCCCGACCGGCGCGGGGCCGCCGAAGGCCAGGGGGAGTGCGGTCAGCAGGGCGGTGGTGACGGTGAGCATGAGGGTCTCCTACTAGTAGAGAAGGAAGCGAGAGAGAAGAGAGTGGTTGTTTACTCACTCACGCCGACAGGCCGGACCGGGCCGAGGTCCCGTTGGCGTGTGAGTAGTCGACCACTCTCACTCCCAAGTGTCAATCACCCCCAGCTCGCCACCCCCCCTCCTGACTGCCAGGCTTGACGCTCTGACGAGTGAGTGGTTGAGTACTCACATGAAGACGGAACGCCGCCAACTGTCCACGGCCGAAGAACGTCGGGAGACGGTGCTGCGCACGGCCATCGGGGCGTTCGCGGCCCGCGGGTACTTCGGGACCACCACCACCGAGGTGGCCAAGGCCGCCGGCATCTCGCAGGCCTACGTCTACCGCCTCTTCCCGAACAAGGAAGTACTGTTCACCGCCGTCGTCGAACACTGCTTCGTCCGGGTCCGCGCCGCCCTCGAAGGCGGTGCGGCGAACGCCGAGAGCGGTTCCCCCGAAGCGGTCCTCGCCTCCATGGGGGACGCCTACGCCCGCCTGATCAGCGACAACGACCTCATGCTGGTCCAGTTGCACGCTCAGGCGGCGGCCGTCTCCGAGCCGGCGATCAGGGAGGCGGTGCGGGCGGGGTACGCCCGCACCGTCGAGTACGTCCGCGGCGCCTCGGGGGGCAGTGAGGAGCAGGTTCAGCAGTTCTTCGCCACCGGCATGCTCTGCCACCTGCTCGTCTCCATCGACGCCGAGGCGATCTCCGCGCCCTGGACCCGCACGCTGACCGCCGGGATCACGCACTACTGACCACCTGGATCACGCACTACTGACCACCTGGGTCGCGCACCGCCGGCCACCTGGGCCGGCACCGCCGACCCACCCGCCCTCCCGGCAAGCGGCCCCGCGTCGGCGCACCCGGTGGCCGCCCTTTCTCGGCATGCGAAGTGAGTGTTCAACCACACACTCCCCGCATGCTTTGCCACCACAACCCATCCCTCCTCCGAAACCGAGGTCCGTCATGGCCAGCAAGCCCTACCTGACCGGTCACTACACCCCCGTCGCCGACGAGATCACCGCGACCGAGCTGACCGTCGAAGGCGCCCTGCCGCCCGAGCTGTCCGGCCGGCTGATCCGCAACAGCCACAACCCCAAGCCCGGCATCACCCCCACCCACTGGTTCAAGGGCAGCGGCATGGTGCACGGCATCCGGCTGCGGGACGGCCGCGCCGAGTGGTACCGCAACCGGTGGGTCCGCACCCCCGCCCTGGACGGTGCCCCGTACATGACCGACCAGGGACCCGACCTGACCGCCAGCACGGCCGGCACGCACGTCATCGAGCACGCCGGGCGGCTGCTGGCCCTGTCGGAGGCGGCGCTGCCCTTCGAGCTGACGGCCGAGCTGGAGACGGTGGGCGCCTACGACTTCGGCGGCAAGCTCACCTCCGCCATGACCGCCCACCCCAAGGAGGACCCGGTCAGCGGCGAGCTGCACTTCTTCTCCTCCTCGCCGTTCCCCCCGTACCTGATCCACCACGTCGCCACCGCCGACGGCCAGGTGCTGGACAGCCAGGAGGTGCCCGGGGCGAGCGCCGCGCTGAAGCACGACTTCGCGGTCACCGAGCACTACGTGGTCTTCCTGGAGGGCTCGGTCACCTTCGATCCCGCCGAACACTCCGGCATCCCGTACGGCTGGAGCGACGCGCAGGCCTCGCGGATCGGCGTCATGCCGCGCGGAGCGGGCGGCGCCCGGCAGATCCGCTGGTTCGAGATCGACCAGGGGTACGCCATGCACTTCGCCAACGCCTACGAGGACGCCCGCGGGCACATCGTCGTCGAGGGCCCCACGGTGGGCCGCGAGGGCTGGCGGCGCTCCTGGAACTGGTGGGTCGGCGCCCCCGACCGCGGCGCAGAGCCCAACTCCGGCTCCCGCAGCCGCCGCTGGACCGTCGACCTGACCGCCGGAACCGTCACGGAGCGGCAGACCGACGACCTGACGGTGGAGTTCCCCACCATCAACGACCAGTTCACCGGCAGCGAGCACCGCTTCCAGTACGCGCTGTCGTTCCCCGACGACCTCGGGATCGGCGAGCACGCCCTGGTGAAGTACGACCGGGCCACCGGCACCCGCCAGCTGCTGCCCTTCGGCACCGGCCGGCTGCCCAGCGAGGCCGTCTTCGTCCAGGCGGACGGCACCACCGGTGAGGACGAGGGATACCTGCTGACCGTCGTGAGCGACCTGAACGCCGACGCGTCCCGGATGCTCGTCCTCGACGCCTCCGACCTCACCGTGCCCCCGGTCGCCACGATCCACCTGCCGCGACGCGTGCCCGCCATGATCCACGGCTCGTGGATCCCCGACTCCGCCCTCTGACCGCCCCGAGCGGGGCGCCGGACGGCAGCCCGGAACCGCTTCCCGGGGTGCCCGCGCGGAGGCGATCAGCCCGGTGCCCGCGGCGCCGTGGTCCCGCGCCCTCAGGAGTGGACGCCGCGGCGCCGCAGCGCCAGCTCCAGCGCGCGCACCGCGTAGTACGTGCGGGACTTGACCGTCCCCCGGGCCACGCCGAGCGCCTCGGCGGTCTCGGCGACGCTGTGGCCCAGGAAGTACGTGTGGTGCAGGATCTGCCGCTGCAAGGGCGTGAGGTCGCCCAGGGCGTCGTGGACGACGTGCCGCAGCAGGATCCGTTCGACGTCGTCCTCGACGGGGAGGACGACGTCGTCGACCGGACCGGCGCTGACGGGCCGGATCAGCCGGGCCCGGTGGTCGTCGATCGACAGGTTCCGCACGACGGTGAAGAGCCACGGCCGCAACCCGGTCGCCTCCTGCTGCCGCAGCAGACCGACGTGCCGCCACGCCCGGACGGCGGCCTCCTGGAGGATGTCCTCGGCCCTGATCCAGTCCCCGCCCAGCAGGCGCGCGGCGTAGCGCAGGAGTTCGCCGCCGTGTTCGTCGTAGATCAGGCGGACGAAGCGCTCGCAGTCCGGGTCGCCGGCGTCGGGACGGGTGCCGCGCCGGTCCCCCGGCCGTGCGCGCGTCCGTGGCCCGGAAGTGCCCCGCGGGGCGCTCACGGCCTGCCTCATGGCGCCGACGGCCCCCATGTCTCCTCCTGCTGACTCCGGCCCTCGCCCGGTGGCGGCGGCGTCGTCAGCGTGGGGGAGACCGCTTGGCCGATTCTTGTCGTCGTCTTGCCGAGCCGAACCGTCCGGGGGATCTCCCCGTCGTACAGGTGAGCGGGCGCCGTCGGCCGCCCGTGGAACCGGGACGGGCGGCCGACGGAGTGGGCGCGGGTGAGCAGCGTTCGGGCTGTCGGGTGAGCATTCGACCGGGTGAGGGTGGCACCGAGCGAGAGAGGTGCCACCGTGACCACCGTGGAGTTTCGTTTGCTGGGCGCGCTGGAGGCGCGGCGGGACGCCGAGACACTGGCTCTGGGGCCGCCCAAGCGACGCGCCCTGCTCCTGCGTCTGCTGCTGGAGAACGGCCACACCGTCGGTGTGGAACGGCTCTGCGACGACCTCTGGGACGGCCGGCCTCCCCCCAGCGCCGTCTCCTCGGTCCACGCGCACATCAGCAGACTGCGCGCGGTGCTGGAACCCGGCCGCGGGCGCGAGGAGCGGCCCACGCTCCTGCGCAGCGCCCCCACCGGGTACGCCCTGTGCGTCCCGCCCGAACTGCTGGACTCGGTGCGGTTCGAACGGGCCGTACGGCAGGCGCACGAGCTGGCGGCCGACGGACGGGCCGGCGAGGCCCGCGAGGAGGCCGAGCGCGCGCTGGGCATGTGGCGCGGCACCCCGCTCCTCGACGCCCGCGACCACCGGTTCGCGCGGGCCGAGACCAGCAGGCTCGAAGGGCTCCGGCTGGCGGCCGAGGAACTCCGTACCACCCTGCTGCTGCGCGAGGGGGAGACGCTCCAGGCCGTCACCGGCGCGGAACGGCTCATCGCACGCGATCCCCTGCGCGAGGCGTCCTGGGCCGTGCTCATGCGCGCGCTGTACTTGGCGGGCCGGCCCGCGGAGGCACTGCGACGCTACGAGGAGGTACGCGCCCTCCTGGCCCGGGACCTCGGCCTCGACCCCGGCCCCGCGCTGCGCGAGACACAGCTCGCGGTCCTCCGTCACGACACGGCGGCACTGCGGCCACCGGGCCGGCGCGCTCCGGCCACCGCGCGGGCCGCGCACCCGGACCTGCCGGGCCGGGCGGCGGAACTCGGACGGCTGTCCGAGGTACTGCGGAGCGCCGCCGCAGGCCGCGCGGGGTGGGCCGTGGTGTCCGGGGAGCCGGGGGCGGGCAAGACCCGGATCGCCGAGGAGGTCGCCCGCGAGGCCGCCGAGAGCGGCTGGGAGGTCCTGTGGACGCGGTGCGCCGAGGAGGGCTACCCCGGGGCCCGGATCCCGGACCGCCAACTGCGGCGGCTGCGCGGCCGGCTGGAGCAGCTGACCGAGAACACGGGCGGCGCCGCCCCGCGACCCGCCCTCTACGTCGTCGAGGACGTTCACCTGGCGTCGGACGACGTACGGGGGCTGCTGCTCACCTGCGCGCGGACGCTGCGCGAGACGCCGTACGCGGTGCTGTGCACCGTGGCGGAGGACGCGGGCCCCGCCACGGAACGCTTCCTGGCCGAGCTGGCGGGCCGCGGCGCCGACCTGATACCGCTCGCTCCGCTGACGGAGTCCGCGGTACGGCTCGTCGCGTCGGCGTCGGCGTCGGCGTCGGCGTCAACGTCGGCGGAGGCGGCTTGCCGGCTGCGTGAGCTGAGCGGCGGCAACCCCTTCCTGCTCGACCAGTTGATCCGTCACTCCGCGGTTCCCGTCTCCGGCGGGCGGGTGTCCGTGCCGCCGGCCGTCCGGAGCATGGTCAGGGCCCGGCTCGCCGAACTGTCGCCCGCCGCGCGGCAGGTCGTCGACCGGGCGGCCGTGCTCGGTGACCGGCCCGACATGCGGCGCGTGGCCCGGCTCGGCCGGATGCCGGTCGACGAGGTGCTGGCACTGGCGGACCAGGCCGTCGCGGTGCGGCTGCTGTCCTGGACCGAGGCGGCGTCGCCGTACGCCGGTCAGGGCTACCGCTTCCCGGCCGGGGTGCTGCGGCTGGCCGTGCTCGGCGAGCTGAGTCCCGTACGCCGCCGGACCCTGCGCACCGACGCGGCCCGCGCGCTCGCTCGGCGGTAGCGGCCGGCGGCCGCATCTCGTGCCACGCGATGCGAGACGCGACGCTGCGCCAGACCGAAGCTTCTGGCAGCGTCCGGCCCTGACCGGACGCCGTCGTCGATGCCGGCGATGACGGCGATGTTCACGGAGCGCGCGGGGCCGGTGTTCGCGCCCCGTCGATTCCGGGGAGCGCTCTCCTGCGTCCCCGGGCTGGTGCGGCGTCGGAGCGCGGACCGCTGAACGCCGGACGCCATCTCCCGCCCATGTCAACGGAATTGGGCCCAGCCCTCCTGACGGCGTACCGGTCAACGGTCTTCCGCGGCATTCACCTCCCCAAGGTGGTGCCGTTTTTCCGACGTGTCGTTAGTCGTAGTGCTCCGGCCGCGACGGCCGGGCGAGCGATCCGACAGCGAAGAAGGACGGGTACAGATGTACGGCACTCGACGCATGGCGGCAGTGACCTCGATCGTGGGGATGCTCATGGCTGTTCCGGCCGGCATGGCCACGGCCCACGCCGGGGACGGCGACGCGGGACCGGGCGGTGTGCTGTCCAACGTCACCGGCCGGAACTCCTCCGGCCACGCCAACCTCTGCGGCACGGGCAAGGTGGCGCTGTTCAAGGAGCGCACCTGCGTGACCGAGGACGGCGGGAAGGGCGGCGGCGACCAGGTGGGCCCCAGCGGCGGCATCCTGTCCAACCTGGTCTTCGCCCGGAACGCCTCGGGCCACAGCAACAACTGCGGCAACGAGACGGTGGCGGTGTTCAGCAGGACCACCTGCGTCACCACGGAACGTTCCGGCCACTGAGCGACCGCACGGTCCAGCAGACAGAGGTGTCACGATGGCGTCGACTCCGTCGACTTCCCTGTGCGTCGGCGTAGTAGCGCCCCTGACAGGTCGGCTGGCCCCCCTCGGGTCACCGTTGTCGTACGCGCTGCGCAGGCTCACCCCTCGACTCGCGCGCGTACGCAACGGTGGCCGCCACCACGACGTGACCATCGCCGTGCGCGACAGCCGCTCCGATCCCGACGCGGCCCGGCGGGCCGCGCGCGACCTGGCCGACACCGACGGCGCGCACGTCGTCCTCACCATGGCCGGCACCCGGGTCCTGCCCGCCGTCACCCGGGCCTGCGAAGAGGCCGGGGTGCCCTGTGTGTCGACCACGTTCCCCTGGCAGGCGTACGTCCACACGCGTGGCGCCGAGCCCGGGCACCGTTTCCGGTGGACGTACCACTTCGCCTGGGGGCTGGACGACATCGCGGCCGTCTTCGCCGACCTGTGGGAGCGCGTCGACGGACAAGGCGCCGTCGGGTGCCTGTGGAACGACGACCTCCAGGGCGCCCTGCTCCGGCACGAGCGGTACGGCTTCGCCCCCGTGACGTCCCCGCGCGGGCACGCCCTCGTCGACCTCGGCTCCTACCCGGAACCGGCCGACGGCTTCCGCCCGCAGGTCGGCCGGATGCGCGAGCACGGCGCCGACGTCATCACCAGCGCCGCCACGGCCACCGACCTCGCCCTCTTCCACCGCCAGGCCCGCGAAGCGGGGCTGCGCCCGCGGCTGATCACCTGCTCACGCTGGCTGACCTACCCGCACACCCGCACCGCCCCCGCCCCCGGCGGCCACGGTGAACTCGCCGACGCGGGCGTGGCCACCCTGGTCTACTGGAGCCCCGGCCACCCCTACCGCTCCAGCCTGGACGGCACCACGTGCGCCGAACTCGCCCACGCCTACCAGCGGGACACCGGCACGGCCTGGCTCCAGCCCCTCGGCCTGGCCCACGCCCTTCTGGAGACGGCACACCACGCCCTCACCGTCGCGAGCGACCCCACCGACCGGGCCTCCGTCGCCGACGCCCTCGCCGGCACCAGGCTCGACACCATCGCCGGGCGCCTGGACTGGACCCGGGGGCCGACGCCCAACATCGCCCTGCTCCCCCTGGCCGGCGGGCAGTGGCAGCACGACGCGGAAGGCTCCCGGCTCGCCGTCGTCAGCAACCGCGCGCATCCGGACGTACCGCTCACCGGGGAGCTGACGACGGCGCAGTGACACGGGCGCGGGGAAGGTCCGGCAGGTCGCACCGAACCGGTCGGGGGTGGGGCTCGTAGCAACAGGTGTGAGGCACCGGGTGGTCACCGCCCCGGGCCGCCGTGTTCACCAGCAGCCCGTACCGGGCGGAAAGCGGATCTCATGCACACCACCCTCACCGCCCTCATGGCCGTCGTCATCGTCATCGCCCTCGGGGCCACCGCCGTCGCCCGGGGCCGCTGGTCCGGTCCCTGGTGGCTGGTGCTGATCGGCGCGCTGGTGGCGTACCCCTTCTCCCACACCTTGCTGGACCGGGTGTCCGAGGCGCCCGGCGGCTGGCTCCGCTGGGCCTTCCAGATCGCCTGCGGCATGGTGCTGGCCGTCCTCTTCGCCCCGCTCTACCACCGGTTCCGCGAGCCGGGCGAGGACCGGGCCGGGGAACGGGCGGAGGAGCGGACGGAGGAGCGGGCCGGCTGAGGCCCGGCTCAGCTGAACGGGACGGCGTCGGCGGGGTCGGTGTGCCAGTTGGTCGCCACGGGCTCGTCGACGACGGCGCTGTCGATGTCCAGGGAGACGGGGTTGGGGTCGCCCTCGCTGACGGAGGCGATGATCGTGCTGTACTCCACGCCGGTGTCGCCGTCGGCGCTCTTCGGGTTGACCCCCGCGTACACCGTCTTGCCGCCGCTGAGCGTGATTTCCTCGCCCGCGACCTGCTCGGCGGGACCGGCCTGGGTGCCGCCGGAGCCGAAGGCGAAGACGGGCAGACCGGCGGGGAGTACGCAGGTGATGCCGGACTTGGCCTTGACGCTGACCTGGTAGTAGCCGCCGGCCTGGGTCTTGGACTCGGCGGACCACTGGAGGTCGTTGGTGCCGCAGCTCTGGCCGTACCCGCTCTTGTCGGCGGCACCGGCGTCGCCCGCGGACGACGAGGACTGGCCCTCGGCGTCGCCGCCGCCGGTCCCGCCGCTCTGCGTGGCGGTCGGGGTGGCCGTGCCGCCGGCCGCCGCGTCCGCGGAGGTGCTGGAGGAGGCCGTCTCCGCGTCGCCGGCGCCGGTCGAGCCGTCGTCGCAGGCGGTCATGAGCAGGCCGGCGCTCAGGGCGGCGGAGACGACGAGGGCGGTGCGCAGGCGGCGGTTCATGACGGGGGTCCTCTCGGTCGGTGAGCGGGCCGCGGGGTGTTCCGCGGTTCCGCCTTCTCAGTCAGCACGACGACCGTCCGAGCCGGCTGGTTCGGTCGGTGGACTCGATCATGACGCCTTCGGCACAGCGCTGTGACAAACGCGGCCGGAACAGGAAAGGACGGGAACGGACAGGAACGGGGGAGGAACGAGGGAGGAACGAGGGAGTATGGAAGATCTGTTCATCGTGCGGGTGGCGCTCGGCGTGGGGCTGGCCCTGCCGGCGGGACTGGCCGTGCTGGCGCTGGCGGCGCTGGCCCGCGCGGCCCGGCCCGCCGCCCGCCGGGCCACGCGGAGCCCCGCCCCGGGCGACGGTCCCGGAACCGGGGAGTCCGACAGCCTCTAGGGCCTGTCGTCCAATTCCGGCCTGCCGCGCGGCGCGGCCCGCCCTACGGGCGGACGACTGGAATGTGACGACAGCCCCTAGGGGGTGCCCGCGGGGCCGTCGATCGCGGCGAGGAGTTCGGCCCTGCCGGGACCCGGTTCGCCGTAAGGCGGCCGGAGTCCGAAGCCGGCGATCCGTGCCGCCGTCTCGGCCTCGGGGAGCCGGGCCCCGGGGCCGGTGAGCAGCGCCGCCCCGGCCGCGTACACCCGCAGCAGGTCCGGGTCACGGAACTTGAGGGCGTCCAGCGCCCTCCTGATGTGCCACTCCCGGTCATCGGTGTCGTACGGCGCGGGAACGTCCGCCCGCACCGCGTCGATCTCGGCGAGCCTGTGCCGGTCCCAGCCGGCGATGCCGCGGTGGACCGGACCGAGTGTCGTCTCCGTCGTGTCCGCGAACGTCAGGGCCAGCTTCTGCGGATCGTCGCTGACGGCCGTGCGCAGCAGGTCGCGGAGCGCGGTGGCGTGCAGCGCGCCCAGGGACAGGCCGAGGCCGAACAGCGGGTTGGTCGTGGCCCAGGCGTCCCCGACGCTCAGCACCCCGGTCGCCACGGGGTCCCCGTCGACCACGGAACGCCGGTGCCGGCGCTCCATACCGGACATGGCCATGATGTCCGTGACGGGTTCGCCGTACTCGGCCAGGTGGGCGACCGGCGGCAGCAGGGCCACGGCCCGGTGCCACGCCGCCGGGCGGGCCAGTGCCCGCAGGGCGCGGTCACGGCTGGAGATGCCGACCGACAGCGACCAGACGCCCGCGTCCCCCAGGGTCGCGACGGTCGACACGCACGCGTAGTGGGCGCTGTGCGCGGGCGGCAGGTCCGGTACGCGGCCGTCCGCCGAGCGGAAGTACCGGGTGTACGCCAGGAATCCGTCCTCCTCCCGTTCCTCCACGGGGCCCGGCGCGCCGAGGTCCCGCAGCATCCTGCCCACGGGCGAGTTGCGCCCGCAGGCGTCGATCACCAGGTCGGCGAGGACGGCTTCGCCGCTCCTGGTGAGCACCCCGGCGACATGAGGGCGCCGCGGTGCCCGCTCGTTACCGGGCAGCAGCGCCGCGACCTCCGTGCCGCGGCGCACCGTGAGGCGGTCACAGCCCTCGGCGACGGAGCCGAGCGCCGCTTCGAGGAGTGGACGGCGGGCCGTCATCATGGCGAACCGGTCGTCGCCCGGCCGCCACGCGCCGGCCGCGCCGACCCGGCGCGGACCGTCGAGGAGGTTGGCCGGCACCGCGCCCCGGGCCGTCAGTTCGGCCACGACCTCGGGCAGTTCGTCCGTCAGGGTCCTGAGCACCGCGGGCAGCAGCAGGTGCGGATGGCGGAACTGGCTGACGCCCGGCCGGTGCCACCCCCGCCACACCTCCTCGCCGTCCCCCGCGGGCGGCGGCGCGCCGTCGCGCTCCAGCACGGTGACCCGGTGCCCGTCACGGGCCAGCATCATCGCGGCCATGAGTCCGACGGGTCCGGCTCCCAGTACGACTACGTCCATCACACCTTCTCCTGGTCGCGCTCCGGGGCGGAGCGACGGTCACCAGGCTGGGCGCGGGCGTTGTCCGGTTCCCAGACCGGTTCGCTGCCCAGTGCGACCGGACGGTGCTCACTCAGGAGTGGCCGGCGGGCGTCGGCGGGTGTGCGCCGGTGGGTTCGGCGCCGTACATCTCCTGGCGCCACAGCGCGTCGCAGAGCCGGGTGACGCCCTCGGCGAGGTGGCGGCGGTAGGTGCTGAACGGCAGGCCCAGCCGGGCGGCGACCGCCTGCTGGGTGGGTCTGCCCCGGCCGAGGTAGGTGGCCGCCACGGCCCGGTAGTACCTCTCGCCAGCGCGCTGCCGGCGCAGGCCCTCGGCGGCCTCCGCCACGACCTGGGGCAGGGACAGACCGCCGTCGGCCGCCAGCCGGCTGTGGCACAGCGGGTTCTTCGCCAGTTCACCGGGCTGGTCCAGGGCACGCAGCGCGTCCCGCAGGGCGTCGTCGAACTCCGGACGGGAGAGTACGGCGAACACCTCGCCCGGCCCGTCGCCCTCCGTCTCCGAGGCGGCGGCGGGCGCTCCGGGGACGCGGGCCAGCAGCGAACGTGTCTTCTGCTCCGCCCACGCCCACAGCGGCTTCGCCCGCCAGTCGGTGGCGAACAGCGCGTACCTGGTGCCGCCGGCACCGGGCCGGTCGGCCAGCCGCCGCAGACCGAGACCGGTCAGGTACGGCTCCCAGAAGTCGGCGGCCCGAATGGCGATGTACGTCCAGGTCAGGCCCGGTTCCGCACGTGCCACCTCGGCCAGGGCACGCCACTGGTGGAGGTCCTCCACCGGCGATATCTTCGGGTACTCCGGTGACGTCACCGAGAAGCGGGAGACCGCCAGGTGCTCCCCGTCGCGCAGCGCGGCGGTCGCGCGGGTGTGGCGCCAGGCGGCCTCGACCACCGGATCGGGGCCGGCCTGCGCCGGGTCGGACAGCCGCAGCCAGACGGAGAAGCCGACGATGCGGTCGTCCCGCGTGGTGCGGCACACCCGGAAGGCCCGCGGCTGCCGTTCCAGCCAGTAGCGCGCCAACGCGGCCGACTCGGGGCCCTCGACGAGTGCGGCCAGCTCCAGTACCGCGGCGTGGTCGGCCGGGTCGCAGGCCGTCAGCCGTACTTCGCCCGCCCGCCAGCTGTTGTAGGCGGACATGTTCCGGTCGTCGCGGTACAGGTACATGAAGGCGCCCACCGCCGGCAGGGTGCCGCTGTCGGACGACAGGCGGATCTGGTCGAACAGGTGGCGGCTGACGCGGCTGTGCAGTTCCGCGTACCCCTCCGGGTCCCGCCAGCGCAGGTCGGCTTCCAGCGCCCGGCGGACGACGTCGTGGGGGAACAGGCCCTGCCGGGCGGACTCGATGAACGGCAGGCCGCGCAGCCAGGCGAACATCGCGGCGGCGTCGTCGCCGAGCACGGCACGCAGCAGGGACTCGGTCGTCATGTGGGCGCGGGCGCACACCTCCAGGGCGCGCCGGTGCAGGGGCGAGGGCACCTCTCCGACCAGCCGCGCCAGCAGCGTGGCGATGACGTCACGGCCGGGCTCCCAGCCCTCGGCCCCCTCCTCCTTGAGCGCCACCGCGGCGGCGAGCGCCAGGGCCAGCGGGTGCCCGCCGGTGAACGCCAGCAGCGCCGTCTGCGCCGGCTGCGGCACCCCTCGCGCGTCGAGGAAGGCGGTGGCCTCCCGAGGGGCGAGGTTGCGCAGCGCGACGACGCGCAGCAGCGTGGCCCAGCCGGGGTCGCACACCCAGGCGGGGTCGGGCGCGTACCGGCCGGCGATGACGACGACCGTGCCGACGGGCAGCCGCGGCAGGAACTTGTCCCGCAGCCAGCCTTCGAGTGCCTGGCAGCGTTCGAAGGTGTCGATCAGCAGCACGGACCGCTCACCGGCGACGACCGGCCCGGCCTCCCTCTCGAACGCCTCGGGCGTGGGCTGGGTGGTGCGGGCGTCGATCTCCAGGACCTGGCGTCCGGCGTCCCCGGTCCCGGCCGCGCAGGCCGCGAAGCGGCGCAGCAGCATGGACTTGCCGATGCCGCCGGGGCCGTGCACGTACAGCACGGAGGGGGCTCCGTCGCTCCCGGACAACGCAGCCCGGAACAGCGCCAGTTCAGCCGTCCGTCCGGTGAACGCGCGGTCCCTGGCCCGCTGTACCCGGTCGGCTACGAGAAGTGTCTGGTCGCTGGTCATGGTCCGGGTACCTCGTGGCTGCGGTCGGAGAGCGGGGCGGTTCGGCGCCCGCCGATGATCTCATCCGGGCCGCGGCGACGACCGGTCGCGCGACGACGTCCACCACCAGGCCCCGGTCAGGGGGCGGGCAGCCGCGCGTCCAGGAGCTGTTCGGCCAGTTCGATCATGTGGTCGCCGGGAGCGGTGGTGCCCAGGGCGGCGGCCAGGACCTGTGCGCCGTCGAGGATGACGAGCAGCTTGCCGGCGGTGTCCTCGGGGTCGGTGTCCCCGGCCTCCCGGAGCTGCTCGCACAGCCACTCCTGCACCTCGGTCTTGTGCGCGACGGCCGCGGCGTGGGCCGGGTGTCCGGCATCGGGGAACTCGCTGGTGATGTTGAGCGTGGCACAGCCCCGGTAGCCGGGCCGGGACATGTCCTGCCGGGTGAGGTCGAACAGGAGCCGGACGCGCGCGCGGGCGTCGGGCGCGGCGGCGGCGGACGCGCGCAGGTGCCGCCACCAGTCGTCGTTGCGGCTGACGAGGTAGGCGGTGACCAGGTCGTCCTTGGTGGCGAACTGGCGGTAGAGGGTGGCGTTGGCCACCTCCGCGCGGCTGATCACCAGGTCCATGCCGACCGCGCGGACCCCGCGGGCGTAGAAGAGGTCGCCCGCGACCTTCAGGATGTGCCGCCGTGTCTCCTCGGCGGAGCGTCGCGCCACGGGTCCTCCTCGGGTCGGATGGGTCGGGTGGGTCGGGTGGTCCGGTCGGGGGTCGGGCCGGTCCCAGTATGAGACAGAACGTTCTCTGTAACAAAGCCCGCAACAGGGTTTGACAGGAGAGAACGCTCCGTCTCAAGATGAGTGAGAACGATCCGTCTCAATCTTCGAGGGGCACGACACACCATGCAGATCGACTTCGCCGGCCGCACCGCCCTGGTCACGGGCTCCACCCTGGGCATCGGGCTGGCCACGGCCGAGGCATTCGCCCGTGCCGGTGCCCGCACCGTCCTCAACGGACGTGACGAGACGCGCCTGAAGGCGGCGGCCGAAGGCATCCGGCAGCGCGTACCCGGCGCCGACCTGGTCACCGTCGCCGCGGACGTCACCACCGCCGAAGGGGCCCGGGTCCTGCTGGAGGCGGTCCCCCGGGTGGACGTCCTGGTCAACAACACCGGCATCTTCGCCTCGACCCCGGTCCTGGAGATCGAGGACGCCGAGTGGCGGCACTTCTTCGAGGTCAACGTCCTCAGCGGCGTACGGCTGGCCCGCCAGTACATGCCCGGCATGATGGAACGCGGCTTCGGCCGCATCGTCTTCGTCTCCAGCGAGACGGCCATCGACACGCCGCTGGACATGGTCCACTACGGCATGACCAAGACCGCGCTGCTGGCGGTCGCCAGCGGCCTGGCCAAGGCCGCCGCGGGCACCGGCGTCACCGTCAACTCCGTACTGCCCGGCCCCACGCACACCGAGGGCATCGAGCAGTACATCACCGCCCTCATCCCCGAGGCGGAGTCCTTCGACGCGGCCCAGCGCGAGTTCATCTCCCGCTTCCGCCCCACCTCCCTGCTGGGCCGGCTGATCCGTCCCGCCGAGGTCGCCGACCTGATCCTCTTCACCGGCTCGGAACGGGCGTCGGCCACCACCGGCGCGGCACTGAAGGTCGAGGGGGGCACCCTCACGTCGCTCACCCCGTGACGGGCGCACGGGCGTGTGGCCCGGGGTGTGGCGCGTACGGTGCGTCAGCGTACGGGCACAAAGAGTAGACGGTACGACGATGTCGCCGTCACTCTGGGTGCTGTCGATCGCGGGGATACAGCACGCAACGTACGCACCTGGAGGTGGCCGCGGATGACGCACGGCGACATGAGCGAGAGCAGGGAACCGGAGGCGGCCTGTGAGACGGAGGTACGGGAGCCCGACCCCTCGGACAGTCTGCGGACCTTCGGGGCCGTCGTCCAGGCCCTGCGGGAACACGCGGGGCTCAGCAGGGCCGAGTTCGCGACACGCGTCCGGTTCTCCAAACACACCGTGGAGTCGGTGGAGTTGGGCCGGCGGATGCCGGACGAGTCCTTCGTGGAACTGGGGGAGGAGGCGACGGGGAACACGGGGGCGCTCAGAAAGTCGTCACGGCATCTGACGCGCGGCGAGGTGGGATTGGCGGCCTGGTTCCGGCGGTGGGCCCGGCTGGAGCAGCTGGCGGTGAGCCTGTGCACGTACGAGTGCCGGCTGGTGCCGGGGCTGCTCCAGTCGCCGGGGTACGCGCGGGCGGTGTTCGAGGGGACGGTGCCCGTGGCGCCGGACGAGCGGTTGGAGGACTTCATGGCCCGGCGCATGGAGCGGCAGCGGATGCTGTTCGAGCGGCCCACCACGCCGTTCAGCTTCATCGTCGAGGAACATGTCTTCCGGCGGCGGTTCGGGGACGCGGAGCAGATGCGGGAGCTGCTGGACCACGTCCTGGAGCTGACGGCACCGCGCAACGTGACGCTCCAGATCGTGCCGTTGGAGGCGGGGTTGCATACCTGTCTGGACGGGCCGGTCCGGCTCTTGGAGACTCCCAAGGGGCAGCGGCTCGCGTACTCCGAAGGCCAGCAGAACGGTCGCCTGATTTCCGACGTGAAAGAGGTGAGCCTGCTCTATCAGCGCTATGACACACTGCGCTCGCAGGCCCTGAACGCCAAGGACTCGCGGGGTCTGCTGGAGCGACTCCGAGGAGAACTATGAGCACGACGGAACTGGCGTGGTTCAAGTCCAGCTACAGCGGCAGCCAGGGTGACGACTGTGTGGAGATCGCTGTCACCGAGCAGGTCATCCACATACGGGACTCCAAGGACGTTACGCGTCCGCACTTCGCCGTCGGGCGTGCGCAGTGGTCGCGGTTCGTGGGGTTCGCGGCGCGGGTCTGAGCCGTGCGCGGGTGCGTCCCGGCGGTCGGTCGTCCGCCGCCGGGGCGCCCGACCTGCTCGGACGGACTCGCCGATATGGTCCGATCGTCCCGCGGTGAGTCGACCCCCGGGATGTGGCGGCGGGAGGCGGGCACCGTGGTGCGCCGGGCCCTGGCGCTGCCGTAGCGGACGACGGCCCCGTCCTCCGTCGTCGCCGGCTTCCGCGTCGTCCCCGTCCCCACGGAGTATCCGCCGCACGCGCACGACCCGCACGAACTGGTCCGGGTGCGCGGGGGAACGCTGACCTCCCGGGTGCGGAACAGCGTCTTCACCGTGTTCGGCGGGCACGGGCTGTGGATGCCCGCCGCAATGGTGCACGAGGGCCGGGCGACGGCGGGTGCGGAGTTCTTCCACGCCTTCTTCGCGCCCGAGCACACCCCGTTCGCGTACGGGGAGCTAAAGGCGATCGCGATGACGCCGTTGCTGGAGTCGCTGCTGACCCATCTGTCCCGTACGGATCTCGACGCGGCGGCCAGGGCGCGGGCGGAGTCGGTCGTGTTCGACGTGATGCGGCCCTCTGAGCGGCAGTTCGCGTCGCAGTTGCCCGGCGACCCCCGGATCGACGCGATCTCCGCGGCCCCGCCGGACGATCCCGCCGACTGCCGCTCGCTCCGGAGGGCGCGGCCGGACCGGCCGCCGGATACGTCCGCTGGCTGCACGACCACCCGGTGAGCGAGCCCCCGTACTACGGCCAGAGCACCCACTTCACCTGCGGTGCCGTCACCGCCCTCGTCGCGCAGGCCCACGCGGGCACACTGCCGTGGGCGGCGCTGGACCGGCAGGCGGAGCTGACGCTGTGGCGCGACCCGACCAACTTCCTCGCCCGCGAGCCCGTCGGACTGGGCGTCGCCCCGCGCCGGGCGTGGCCGAGGTCCCCCGTCACGGTCCACCTCGACACGGCCCGGCCCGTCCTCCTCGACCACCTCGCGGCGAAGGACCAGGAGCGGCGGGCCCTGCTCCGGACCGCCTCCCGCACGGACGCCGCCCGCCTCGGTGTCCCGGTCGACCCGAGCCGCCTCTCCCCGACCGCGCTCCGGGACACGCTCGGCCGACGGGAGCGGGTGCTGCTCCTGCTCTCCCTCGCCACGATGCAGGGCTTCGACGTCCCGCACTGGGTGCTCTGCCCCGGCGTCGTCCCCGGCGCCGTCGTGATCGACGACCCCTGGGCCCACGCGGCGACGGGGGACACCTGGGCCGACGCCCACCTCCTGCCGGTGCCGGACCCGTCGCTCGACGCGATGTCGACGATCTCGCCGGGGGGGGGCTTCCGGGGGGGGGTGGTGGTGACCGTCGGGCGCGCACGCCCCCTCAACGGGGGGCCGGCAGCGTGATGCCGTACGCCCGCATCTTGCGGTAGATCGTCGTGCGGGAGATGCCGAGGCGCTGGGCGGCCAGCAGTTTGTTGCCGTCCGCCGCCAGCAGGGCCTGCACCAGGGTGTCGCGTTCGGACGCCTCCCAGGGGCTCAGGGCACGGCCGGCCGTGCTGTGCAGGGACGGGGGCAGGTCGCGGGGCTCGATGCGGTACGTGCGGCGGCCCGCGGCGGCCCTGCTCAGGACGTGGTTCAGCTGGCGGACGTTGCCGGGCCAGTCGTGCCGGCGCAGCAGGGGCAGGACCTCCGGCGCGCACTCCAGGTCCGCGCCGACGCGGCGCAGCAGGCAGTCGACCAGGGCGGGGAGGTCCGCGAGGCGGTGCCGCAGCGCGGGTACCGCCGCCGCCTCGGTGAAACAGCGCCGCAGGGGCTCGGGCACGACCGCCGCGTGGTGGAGCGTGCCCATGACGCCCACGATCCAGGTGCCCTGTGCCGCCGCGGCGTCCAGGGCCCGGACGACGGCCGGTGCCTGCTCGGCGGGTACGGCGTCGATGTTCCGCAGGACCAGGGCACGGCCCGGACCGGCGGGTGCGGTGCGCAGGGCGGCGGGCAGGTCGGAGGGCAGAGCGGCGGGCAGAGCGGCGGGCAGGTCGGTGCCGGTCCCAGGCGTGGTGTCCGAGGCCGGAGGGTGCGGGGCCGACGGGTGCGGGGCCGGAGGGTGCGGGGCCAGGGCGTCCACGACGACGGGTGCCGAGGCCGCCCCGGTGAGCGCGTGGGCGGCACGGGCCAGGGCGGTCTTGCCGGTGCCGGGCTCGCCGTGCAGCAGCAGTGGCGTCCGTTCGCGGGCGCAGCGCGAGGCCGTACGGGAGACGGTGTTCCAGGCCGGGTCCGTCCCGGCCAGGCCCGGCAGCGGCCACGGCAGGGACGCGTCCCGCTCGCCACGGGAACGGGAACGGGAGCCGGTGCGGGAGCCGGTACCGGGACGGTCTTCCTCGCCGCCGGGGTGCTCCGGGAAGGCCAGTTCCAGCAGGTACCCGGCCGCGCCCGCGGGGCTGTCGACCTGACGGCAGCGCATCAGGACGGTCCGCCCGCCGGTCAGCCGCACTTCCGTGCGGACGCGCGGCGCGTGTCCCGACTCGGCGGCGGCCTCGTGCAGCAGCCGGTGGTCGTCGCCGGTGAGCCGGGCGGAGGCGGCGGAGTTGGCGAGCACCAGGTCCTGGCCGAGGCAGAGCACCGGCCGGTCGCCGTAGTGGGTCACCTGCTGGAACGCCTCCAGCAGGGCACGCTGGTGGGAGCTGGTGAACTCGTACATCACGCGCTCGATGTCACCGACGGCCTCCTGCACCAGGGCGGCCATGAGGGTGCGCGCCGGACCGTTCCAACAGGTCAGGTTCATGGCCCCCTCGACCCGTCCGGTGACCGAGTTGCGGATCGGGGCGGCGGCGCAGGAGACGCTCTGCAGGCGCTCGTTGAAGTGCTCGGTGCCCAGCACCACGTTGGGCCGGCGTTCCTCCAGCGCGACCCCGATGCCGTTGGTCCCGACGAACTGCTCGGCGTAGTTGAAGCCGGGCGCCAGGTGGACCCGGTCCAGGTGTGCCGAGAGCCGCTTCTCGCCGACACGCCGGTCGCGTACCCAGCCCTTGCGGTCCGTCACGATCACGCAGGCGTCGGATCCGGCCAGCGCCCGTTCCAGACGGTCCAGGACCGGCGTGGCGGCGCGCACCAGACGGCTCTCCCGGTCGTAGTCCGGCTGGTAGGGGACGACCACCTCGTCCGGGCGGATCCCCAGGTACTTGGAGCGCTGCCAGGAGTTGCGGATGCTCTCGGGCACGATCGGCGCGGGCGGGTCCTGGTTCTCCAGGAACTCCAGGCGCGCTCGCGCGATGGTCCGGTCCCGCGCTGTGCTGTCGCTGAGCATGGCGCCTCCGATGAGCGTGTTTCCGCCATATTACGAACGCGTTTGCACCTGTCAACGGGTGGTTCGCCACGACTTTCCGGCGCGTTCGCCGCGCCCTGATCACGGGGCGGGCCGGGTGTGTTCCACATTGAAAAACTCGACGGCGCTCCCCGCCCCCACGCTGATGACAGCACCGCACGAAGGCGCGGTCGCTCAACGTCGAGCACAGGAGCAGCACGATGACCTCTTCCTCCGGCAACGCACCCCGTACCGCCATCGTCACCGGCGCCGCCCGCGGCATCGGCCGCGGCATCGCGGAGCGACTGGCCGAAGACGGGCTGGACGTGGCCGTCGCCGATCTCCCCGGTATGGGCGAGGAGTTGAGCGAGGTGGCGGCCGGTATCGAGAAGAAGGGCCGCCGGGCCCTCGCCGTGCACGCCGATGTGACCAGCAAGGAGCAGACCGACGCGCTCGTCGCGGAGGTGGCGGACCGCTTCGGCCGGGTCGACGTCTACGTCGCCAACGCCGGCATCGCCCGGGTCGCCCCGCTGCTGGAGACCGGGCTCGACGAGTTCGAGCAGATCATGGCCGTGAACCTGCGCGGCGTCTTCCTCTCCTACCAGGCCGCGGCCCGGCAGATGATCGCCCAGGGCGGCGGCGGCAAGATCATCGGTGCCGCATCGATCGTCGCGTACCGCCCGTTCGCGCTGCTCGGCACCTACTCGGCGTCGAAGTGGGGCGTACGCGGACTGACCCAGGCCGCCGCCATGGAGTGGGCGCGGTACGGCATCACCGTCAACGCGTACTGCCCGGGGATCGTCGGCACCGACATGTGGGACCTGATCGACGAGCGGCTGGCCGAGGAGGCCGGCATCCAGAAGGGCCAGGCCATCAAGAAGCACGCGGAGGCGATCGCGCTGGGCCGGGTCGAGGAGCCCGCGGACGTCGCGTCCTTCGTCTCGTACCTGGCCTCGCCGGACTCGGACTACATGACCGGCCAGTCCGTCATGATCGACGGCGGCATCCAGTTCTCCTGACGTACCTCGGCCACCCCAGCGAACCGAAGGAGCGAGATGTATTCCAAGGACGGCGAGAACTACTTCATCGTGGACGCGCACATCGCCCTGTGGGACGCGCGCCCCGAGAACCAGCTCAACATCCACGGCAAGCAGTTCATCGACTGCTTCTACGACTACCACCGCAACCTCGGCCCCGAGTCCGAGCACTGGCCGTACGAGGAGTTCCTCTACCAGGGCGGGGAACGCCTGATGAAGGACCTCTTCGCCGACGGGTACGTGGACCACGCCGTCTTCCAGCCCGCCCGCCTCGGCGCCTTCTACCGCAACGGCTTCGGGCAGACCGAGGAGGCGTCCGCGCTCGCCCGCGAGCACCCGGACAAGCTGACGTACAACCACTCGTGGGACCCGCGCTACGAGCAGAAGGGCCTCGACCAACTGCGGCGGGACGCCGAGCGGTTCCAGCTCAAGGGCGTCAAGCTGTACACGGCCGAGTGGAAGGGCGACTCGCGCGGCTACAAGCTCGACGACCCCTGGTCGCGCCGCTACCTGGAGACGGCGATCGAGCTGGGCATCAAGAACATCCACATCCACAAGGGCCCCACCATCCGCCCGCTGGACCGGGACGCCTTCGACGTCGCCGACGTCGACTCGGTGGCGAGCGACTACACGGAGCTGAACTTCGTCGTCGAGCACTGCGGGCTGCCCCGTCTGGAGGACTTCTGCTGGATCGCCACGCAGGAGCCCAACGTGCACGCCGGCCTCGCGGTGGCCATCCCCTTCATGCACACCCGCCCGCGCTACTTCGCGCAGATCATCGGCGAGCTGCTGTACTGGCTGGACGAGAACCGCATCCAGTTCTCCAGCGACTACGCGCTGTGGACGCCCCGCTGGCTGATCGAGCGCTTCGTCGACTTCCAGATCCCCGAGGACATGCAGGACGAGTACCCGCCGCTCACGGTGGCCCAGAAGAAGAAGATCCTCGGGCTGAACGCGGCCGCCATGTACGACATCGAGGTCCCGGCCGGCCTCGGAGCCGGCCGCACCGACCCGGCGGTGGTCTGAGATGCCCGCCCGTACCGCCGCCGCGCGGGAACAGTCCGTCCGCGCGGCGCTGGACACGGTCTACGACCCGGAACTGGACGAGCCGATCACCGACCTCGGCTTCGTACGCTCCGTGACGACGGCCCCCGGCGGCAGGCTCACCGTCCACCTCAGGCTCCCCACCTCCTTCTGCTCACCGAACTTCGCCTACCTGATGGCCTCCGACGCCAAGGACGCGCTGACGGCGCTGCCGTGGACCCGGGAGGTCGTGGTGCTGCTCGACGACCACCACGACTCGGACCTGATCAACCGGGGGCTGGCCGCGGACGCCGGCTACCGGGGCACCTTCGGGGCGGAGGCGGAGAAGGACCTCGAAGCGCTGCGGCTGACGTTCCGCCGCAAGGCGCACGCCGCGGCGATGGAGCGGGTGCTGACCCTCGTACTCCGTGCCGATCCGGGCCTCACCGAGGAGGACCTCCACGACGTGGTGCTCGGCGACCTCCCCGACACGGCGACGACCCACGCGCTGCTGCGCCGACGCGAGGCCCTCGGCCTCTCCACGGCACCGGCCGACCCGGTCCTGGTGGACGAGGAGGGGCGGCGCCACCCGCCCGGGGAGATCCCCCTCCGCCTCCGCTTCGCCCGTTCGATCCGGGTGTCGATCGACGGCAACGCCCACTTCTGCCGGGGCCTGCTGCGCACCCGCTATCCGCGGTCCGCGGCCGACCAGTCCCCGCGCGCGGCGGAACTCTTCCATGTCACCGCTCCGCCGAAGGAGAACGTCTCGTGAAGGCAGTCCAGGTCGTCGCCTACGGCAAGGACCTCGAAATGGCCGAGGTCCCGGCCCCCGAGATCACCGGCCCGTACGACGTGATCGTCAAGATCGGCGGGGCCGGCGTGTGCCGCACCGACATCCACATCCTGGAGGGGCAGTGGGCCGAGAAGTCCGGCGTGACGCTGCCCTACACGATCGGGCACGAGAACGCCGGCTGGGTCCACGCGGTCGGCAGTGCCGTCACCAACGTCCGTGAGGGCGACAAGGTCATCGTCCACCCGCTGATCACCTGCGGACTGTGCCGGGCGTGCCGGGCCGGTGACGACGTGCACTGCGAGCACAACCTCTTCCCCGGCATCGACACGGCCGGTGGGTACGCCGAGTACCTGAAGACCTCCGCGCGCAGCGTCGTACGGATCGACGACTCCCTGGAACCGGCCGACGTCGCCGCGCTCGCCGACGCGGGCCTGACGGCCTACCACGCGGCGGCCAAGGCGGCCCGGAAACTGCGGCCGGGCGACCGCTGCGTCGTCATCGGCGCGGGCGGCCTCGGACACATCGGCGTCCAGGTGCTCAAGGCCATCACGGCCGCCGAGATCGTCGTCGTCGACCGCAACGCCGACGCCGTGTCCCTGGCCGTCGCCATCGGTGCCGACCACGGCGTCGTCGCCGACGGCGACCAGGTGGACCAGGTCCGCGAACTGACCGGCGGCAAGGGAGCGGAGGCGGTCATCGACTTCGTCGGCGAGGGCGGCGCCACCAAGGACGGCGTCGGCATGCTGCGCCGGGCGGGCGACTACCACGTGGTCGGCTACGGCGAGAACATCGACGTCCCGACCATCGACATCATCTCCGCCGAGATCAACTTCATCGGCAACCTCGTCGGGTCGTACAACGACCTGTGCGAGCTGATGGTCCTCGCGGCGCGGGGCCGGGTACGCCTGCACACCTCGAAGTACCCTCTGGACCGCTTCCAGGACGCCCTGGACGACCTCGGGAAGGGCCGGATCCGGGGCCGGGCGATCCTCACCCCGTGAACCCCCTGGAAAGGAAGTGACCCTTGATCTTCATCACCGCGAAGTTCCGCGTCCTACCCGAGCACGCCGACCGATGGCCCGAGGTGGTACGGGAGTTCACCCTGGCCACCCGCGCCGAACCGGGCTGCCTGTGGTTCGACTGGTCCCGCAGCGTCGCGGACCCGACGGAGTACGTGCTGGTGGAAGCCTTCCGGGACGACGAGGCCGGCGCGGCCCACGTCGGCTCGGCCCACTTCGAGGCGGCCCGGCAGACCCTGCCGCCCCACCTGGCCGCGACGCCCAGGATCGTCAACGCGAAGGTGGCGCGGGACGACTGGTCGCCGCTGGGTGAGATGGCGGTCGAGGAGCGCTGACGCGGTCGGCAGTGTCGCGGAGGGGGCCGAAGCCGGTGGCACGGGCGTCGGCCCCCTCCGCAGGTGTTTCCCGCGCGGGCCGCGCTGGTCAGGCGGGAGCGTCGTAGACCAGGGTGTACCGCCAGAACAGGCGGCGGCGTATCCGGGCGCCGGGCAGCTCCCGGGCGGCTGCGGCCCGGATGTCGTTCAGGGTCTCCCGCGGGTCGGTGGTGGGCGCCGTCATGTGCGGGGGCGGGACAGTGGCGCGGGCGGGGTGCTTGGCCAGTCCCACGAGCGGGTTCGCGAGTACGGCCGGCAGGGTGGCCAGCAGGTCGGCGGGGCCGGCCTCCCGGTAGCAGCCGACGATCACGAGGCGCCCGCCCGGGGCGAGACAGCCGCGCAGCTCCCGCAACGTGGGCACCAGAGGGAGGTGGTGCAGGACGGCGACGAGGGTGACGGCGTCCCAGCGGCGCCGCCGGTCGCGGTCCGCGAAGCCGGCCTGGACGATGGTGACCGCGGGGTCGCCGGCGAAGCGTTCCGCCGCCGCGCGGGCGGTCGCGGGGTCGGGTTCGAGCCCGGTGACGGCGGTGGCGCGGCGGCGGAGCAGTGCGACGAGATGTCCCGTGCCGCATCCGACGTCGAGGACGTCACGGGCCCCGGACGCGGCGACACGGCCGGCGGTCCAGGGGCCGTAGTGGTCGTTGTGGCTCCACGGGTGCCTCTGGTTGAAACGGTGGAGGCGGGACGACAGGGACAGCGCCATGGCGCCACGGTAACGCTCCGGCGGGGCCCGCTGCCGAAGGGAACGTCAGCGGCCGCCGGCGTCGATGCCGCAGAGGTCCGCCCGTTCCTTCTCCACGCTGCCTCCGACCACCACGCCGTCCACGGACTCGTCGTAGAACGCCATGAACTCCACCTCTTGGAGAGTCCCCGAATCCCTCTTCCAAGCGTGACCCGCCCTGTCGACGAAATAGAACCCGTCGACCATCGAACGCCGCGGCGTGACCGGCTTGTGCCCGAAGGAGGAATACGGCGACGCGCGCAGTTCCCCGAGCGGATAGGTCGCCTCGGTGCAGGGGCCGAGGTCGTTCCGTCGCAGCATCACGGACGAGAACGGGCCTCCGGCTCCTTCTCCCAGGATCAGGACCACGGCTATCTGCTGCACGGGATCGGGCGATCGGTTCAAGAGGTGGACCTTGCCGATTCCATCGCCGACCGGATCTTCCACCCAGGCCGTGACCCTCGACGCCTGGGCACGGACTTCGCGTTCGCTGTTCTCCCGCGACTGCGTCAACTGGTCCCGTGCGGTCTGCTGACTCCAGTACGTCGCGACGGCCTGGAACCAGAGCCCGACGATCGCGGCGATCGCCGCGGCACCCGCACCGGCCACCGTGACGACGTTCGGCCACCCCAGGGCCTCGAAGCGCCGCCGCAGACGACGCGACCTCGACGGCCGGGGACCCGGCCCGGCGCCCGGGGCAGGTGGCGCGGCGGCCGGCTGCTCCTCCCGGACGCGGGCCCTGACACCGGCCGGAGCCGGACGCCGCCTCGCGAGGCGGAGCCGGACCTGCCGCTGCGGTTGCGGTCCTCCAGACACGAACTCCCCCTCCAGGCACGTCCGCGGGCACGGACAGACACTGCCACAACCCGTCCTGAAGGCGGGTCTTCGGTCACCTCAGGAAGAGTCGAAGCCCGTGTCCGAGGGCGTCGGCGGTGTCCCGCCGGCCTCCGGGGCGGGAATCTCGCCGTCCCGACCGGCCCGGTCCGACGGTCACGGCTCCGTGTCGGGAAGGTCCAGCCGGGCCAGTGCCGCGGCGCTCGGGCTGCCGGGGTCCGCGGTGTAGAGCACCAGCCGCAGCCCGGTACCGGGCACGAGCAGGGTCTGACGGTCCAGCTCCAGCTCACCGAGGTCCGGATGACGCAGGTGTTTGCGCACCGTCGGCCGGGGACGCACGTCGTGGCTGCGCCATTCGGCGAGGAAGTCAGGGTCGTGCGCGGCGTACTCGTCGACCAGCTCGCCCAGCGCCCGGTCCCCCGGGCGGCGGGCGCCGGCCGCGCGCAGGTGGGCGGCGGACTGCCGGGCGAAGTCGCCTTCCGCGCCGACGGGTGCCGAGCAGAGCGTGCCGCCCAGCCGGGCGGCGAGGCGCAGGGTGTTGCGCTCGTGGCGGGGCACCTGTGCGAAGTCGGTGATCAACGCGGCCGCCGCGGTGTTCCAGGCCACGATGTCCTCCAGGTCGTTCACCAGGTAGGCGGGGATCGGCCCGAGCCGGCGCAGCAGCCGGTGCGCGTCAGCGGGCACCGGCGCACCGTCCGCGTCCGTACTGGGCGGGATCTGCCCGGCGAGTCGCGCCAGGTGCTCGCGCTCCGTGGCGGTGAGGCGCAGCGCCGTGCCCAGCGCGGTCAGCACCTGCGGCGACGGGCGCGGCGCGCGGGCCTGCTCCAGCCGCTCGTAGTAGCTGGTGGACACCCCGGCCAGGGCGGCCACCTCTTCCCGGCGCAGCCCGGGGGTGCGCCGGGCACGCGGGCCGGGCGGATGGACGGCGGCGGCCGGCATGTGGGCCGGGCGCAGCGCCTCGCGTCGGCGGCGCAGGAAGTCGGCCAGTTCACCTCTGCTCACCCGGCCAGGGTGGCACAGAGGCAGCCCGCTCAGCCACGGACCAGTGGTCCGGGGCTAACCGGTGCGTTCCACGGTGCCGCCCGGTGCGCCCACTCTGGTGCGGACACACGTCCCGCCGAACGCTGGAGCATCACCGTGCCACCACGCACTCCCGAAGAGACCTTTCGCCGGCTGCTGGAACTGCTGCTGGCCAAGGACATGGACGCCATCGCCGATCTGTGGGCGGAGCACGGCACCGCCGAGTTCCCCTTCGCCGAAGGGGACGCACCGAGACAGCTGACCGGGCGTGAGGCCGTCCGGGCCTATCTGGCCGGCTACCCGGACCTGATGGACGTACGGGAGATCCCGGCCGTCACCGTGCACCACACGGGCCGGCCCGACACGATCGTGGTGGAGTTCACCGCGCACGGCCGCACGGTGGCCACCGGCGAGCCGTACCAGCTGGACTACATCACGGTGCTCACCACCCACCGGGGTCTGATCAGCCGCTACCGTGACTACTGGAACCCGCTGGCCGCCGCCTCGGCGGCCGGCACGCTGCCCGGACTGCTCGGCTCGCTGCGGTCGGGGGCCACCCGATGACCGGCGTGCTGATCACCGGCGGCACCGGGAAGACGGGCAGGGCCCTCGCCGAGCTGCTCCGCGGCAGCGGTGTACCGGTCCGGGTGGCCAGCCGCACGCCGTCGGCGGACGCCCCGGACACGGTCCGGTTCGACTGGAACGACCCGGCCACCCATCCGGCCGCGCTGCACGGGACGGACCGGGTCTACCTGGTGCCCCCGGTGGACACGACAGATCCGATGCCGCTGGTCGAACCGTTTCTGGCCGAGGCCGAACACGTCGGCGTGCGCCGGGTGGTGCTGCTCGGGTCCGCCATCGTGCTGCCCGACGCGCCCAGTGCGCTGGAGCTGGCCGCGTACGTGCGGGCCCGGCCCGGGTGGGTCGTGCTGCGCCCCTCCGGGTTCATGCAGAACTTCCTGGCCCCGCATCCGCTGGGCGAGCGGATCCGGCGACGCGGCGAGATCCGCACCGCCGCCGGACCCGGCCGGGTGGGCTGGATCGACGCCCGCGACATCGCGGCGGCGGCCGCCGCGCTGCTGACCGAACCCGAGGGCCACCCCGGCGGCTACCGCGACGACCGGCGTGACTACCTGCTCACCGGGCCGCAGGCGCTGAGTTACCAGGACGCGGCGGAGATCATCGCCGACCGCACCGGCCGGCCGGTCCGGGTCGTGCCCGTCGGGGAGGCCGAGCAGGCGGACGCCTACCGGGCGTCGGGCATGCCGGACGCCTTCGCGGCCGCCCTCGCCGCCGTCGACGCGGGTATCCGGACCGGCCGGGACGACCGGATCAGCACCGACGTGCTGGACCTGACGGGCCGACCGCCCCGTACCTTCGCCGAGTTCGTCCAGGACCACGCGGCCCACTGGGCGGACACCGGGACACCCTGAGGCTCGTGTCCGAGGCGTGCGGCCTCAGTCCAGGTAGGCGTCGTACTGCTCGACGTCACCGGGCTTCAGCCGCATCTTCGGGTCGGTCTTGATGCTGGACAGCTCCGTGCCCAGGATGCGTCCGGTGTGCTCGTCGAGGATGATCGTCCACCGCACCGTCCCCTTGAAGTCCGCGGCGTACGCCTGGCCCTGGCGCCCCACACGGTCCGTGACCGGGCCGATGGCGCGGATGCCGGGCTGCTTGGCGAGCAGGCCGTCGATCGCCGCCGTCTGGGCGGGGCCGGGCGTCCAGTCGCGCAGCAGCGCCTCCACGGAACTCAGCGTCCAGTACCCGCTGCCGCGGGTGTCGGGGTTCTCCTCCGCCAGGTAGTCGGCGAGGCCGCCGACGGTGGTCGGGGGCGTGCTCGGGTAGTCGGCGAGCTTCTCCCACGACCCCGCCGGCAGGTGCGTACGGTCGATGACCCGGCCGTCTTCGAGGTCCTGCACCTCACCGCTGCCGTCGGCGTCGAAGTGCTCGCGGACCTCGATCACCGGCATCTGCTCCGGCTTGTGCTCGCCGTCGTCCCACATCCCCAGTGCCCACTCCCGGCGGTGGGTGCCGCGCTGCGCGGCGCCGGGGGAGTCGGCGAGGGCGGCGGCCCGCTTCGCGACGGTGGCGAGCGGCACGGTGGCCCGGGTGCTCTCCACCTTGAGCGGGGCGGGCGCGGCGACGGCCGTCTGACCGCTGCTGCCGGTGAGGGCGAACCCCGTCATGGTCGCCGCGACGACGGCGGCGGCCGCTCCGAGGGACATCGACCGCACGGGCGTCAGCCAGCCGAAAGCCGAGGGGCGGCCGGCGGCGGAGCGGGACGTGGCCGTGTCGTCGGCCTCCTTCATCAGGTGTGCTTCGAGCACCGCGCGCCGGGTGGGCGAGAGCCGGGGGACGACGGGCTGCGGGATCATCTCCCGCAGTGCGGCGAGTTCGGCGCGGTCGCGGGCCTCCTGCCGCTCCCGCTCCTCCTCCTCGTGGGCCGGGTCCGCCGGGCTGGAGGACGGGCGGGAGGACGGGGTGGCGGAGCCGGAACGGTTCCGGAACAGGGCGTTCATGCGAGGTTCTCCTGGGTGGTTCGAGCCAGAATGCCGTCTACGTGCTGTATGTGTCCGCTGCCGCCGGGCGGTTCCCGGCCGGGTGCGCCCTGGGTGTCGTCGCGCCGGGTGGCCGGGTGCCCCACGGAGTCGCGCAGCTTGGCGCGGGCGCGGGACAGCCGGGAGCGCACGGTGCCGACGGGTATCCCCAGGGCCTCGGCGGCGGACGCGTAGTCCAGCCCGCCCCAGACGCACAGGGTGAACACCTCGCGCTCGGCGCGCCGCAGTCCTGCCAGCGCCGCCTTGGCCGCCGCCAGTTGTTCGGCGTCCGCCAGCCGCCCGGTCACCTCCTCGGCGAAATCCGGGACGGTGTCCGAGCGCGGCATCCGGGCCAGGGCCCTGCGGTGCCGCCGGACGGAACGGGCCGTGTTGCGCAGCACGTTGGTGGCGATGCCCAGGAGCCACGGGCGCAGACTGTCGGTCTCCTCGGGGCGCAGCCGCTCGCGCGAGCGCCACGCCTCCAGGTAGGTGAGGGAGACGACGTCCTCGGCCGTGGCCCAGTTGCCCGTGGACCACAGGGCATGGCGGTACACGGCGTCAGCGTGCTCCCGGAACGCCTCGGCGAGCGCGGCCGGGTCGCCTGCGCGGAGGCGGGCGGGGGTTGAGTGAGTCACGTGGATTGATGTCCGACCGGTGCGAGGGGTTCCTGTGTTGTGCGTCACACGCGCTGGGCGGATCGTGAAGCCGATGCTCAGGCCCCCGCGATCCCCTTGAGGATCACATCCGCGAGCATGCGGGCGACAGGGGCGTCCCCGGCGTCGATGGCCTCCTGGATCTACGCGGTCGCGGTCATCGGCATCCTTGTCCGTCGGGTCGTACGGGAGTGGCTGCACCTCCCGAGTCGCAGGACAGCGGCTACAGCGGACTGGCCGGCCAGGGCTCGTACCCCAGCGGCCACACCTACGGCGGCTACGAGGCCGGCACGATCCTCGCCACGCTGCTGCCGGAGCCGGCGCCGTCGATCCTCGCCCGCGCCTCGGAGTACGGGGACAACCGGATCGTCCTCGGCTTCCCCTACCCGCTCGACGTCATGGGCGGCCGGATGACCGCCCAGGCGACCGTCGCGCACCGGTGGGCGGACCCCGAGTTCGGGAAACTGCTGACCCAGGCGCACACCGAGATGCGGAACGTGCTGCTCGCGGCGTGCGAGACCAAGGGGTACGGCGACACGCTCACCGAGTGCGCGGGCGACCCGTACGCCGGGCTGAGCACGGCGCGGCACATCGACCTGTGCACACAGCGCCTGACGTACGGGTTCTCGCAGGTCGGCAGGGCCGGTCAGGCGCTGGACGTGCCGTCCGACGCGGCGGCGCCGCTGACCACGGCCTTCCCCGGCCTCACCACCGAGCAGCGCACGCAGATCCTGGAGCAGACGGCGACCGACTCCGGCTACCCGCTCGTCCTCACCGCCGGGGGAGGGGAGAGCTGGCAGCGGATCAACCTCGCGGCGGCGATGGCGGCTCAGGTCGTCGTGGGCGCCGACGGATCGGTCACGGTGACCGACTTCTCCGACGCCACGAAGGCGAGCGTCGCCGACGCGTCGGCGATCACGGTCGGGGGCGTGGCGCTCGACGGGTTCGACCCGCACGCCGGCACGTACGTCGTGGACTGGCCGGAGAACGGAAAGCTCCCGGCCGTCGGCGCCGTGGCGGCCGAGTCCGGGGCCCGGGTGAAGGTCACCACCGGCAGCTCCACCGTCTCCTCGTCCGTCCCCGGGTTCACCACCCGCACCATCACGGTGACCTCGGCCAACGGCAAGGTGGTGCGCATCTGCACGGTGGGCTTCCAGCGGACGGAGCGGGACCACCGGTCGCCCGCGCAGGGCGGCGGTGCCCATGACCACGGCATCTGGTCACCGGCCAGGGAGTGGGAGGGCGGCCTGAGCTGAGAGCCGGTCGGCGACGACCCGCGGGCCCGGGATCAGCATGGCGATGATCGCGAAGTTAGCTTAGCCTCACCTTCATGAGCTCCAGCGAGCGTCCCAGCCGACGCGACCCGAGACTGTTCCGCGCCACGGTCGTGTCGAGCACACGCCTCACCCCGAACATGCAGCGGGTGACCGTACGCGGCGACGACCTCCACGCGTTCCCGTGGCGCGGCTACGACCACTGGTTCCGGCTGTTCTTCCGCTACCCGCACCAGGACCGCTTCCACGCGCCCGAGGTCCAGGCCGACACCTGGTGGAAGCCCTACCTGGCGATGCCCGACGAAGTACGGCCCTACTGCGCCAACTACACCGTGGCCGACTTCCGTCCCGAGCCCGGCGAACTCGACATCGACGTCGTCGTGCACCGCGGCGCCGACGGGGAGATCGAGGGCGGCGTCGCCGTCTGGGCGTGCGCGGTCGAAGCGGGCGAGGAGATGGCCCTGCTCGACCAGGGCCTCCTGTACGAGGCGCCCGCCGACGCCACGAGCGTGCTGCTGGTCGCCGACGAGAGCGGACTGCCGGCCGTCGCGGGCATCCTGCGGTCGCTGGCCGGCGACCCGGCGCCCGGCGAGGTCCGGGTGCTTCAGGAAGTGCCGACCGACGCCGACCGCCGTGACCTGACCGCCCCGCCCGGCACACGCATCGACTGGATACCGCGCGCCGACCCGCACGCGGTCCCCGGCACGGCGGCGCTGGCCGCGCTCCGTGCCCACGTCGACGTGGACCCGCGCGGCTACGCCTTCGTCGTGGGCGAGCAGTTGCTCGCGGCGGAGGGGCGCCGGCATCTGCACCGCGCCGGCCTGCCGAAGGACCGCATCACGTTCTCCGGCTTCTGGAAGAGCGACCGGCACGCCGGGAGCGGCTCTCGGAAGTGATGCCGTCCGCGGGCCCCCGGGGGAGGAAGAGCCCGCGAACCCGTGTCAGCCGGCCGGCCGGTGCCCGGCCGCCCGCTCCAGACGGGAACCGAGCAGATGGGCGTCGAGCAGCGCGATGTCCGCCGTCCGCTGGGCCCGCGCGTAGCCGGTGAGCATGCGTTTGGTCAGCACCAGCGCCTCGGGGGAGCGCCGGGCGAAGGACCTCGTCCACCCGGCGATGGCGTGGTCGAGCTGGTCCAGGGGGGCCACCTTGTGCAGCAGGCCGATGCGGTGCGCGGTCGGGGCGTCGAAGGTCTCGCAGGTGAGCATGAGTTCGCGGATGCGCGAGCCGCCCACCTCGTGGATCAGCCGGCCCATCGCCCCGCCCCAGGCCGGCGGCAGTCCCAGCCCCACCTCCGGCATGCGGAACCGGCAGCTGTCCGCGCCGGCCCGCAGATCGCAGTAGGCGGCGAGGGCCAGTCCGGCGCCGATCACCTTGCCGTGCAGCCGGGCGATGGTGACGGCGTGGCACTCCTCCAGGGCGCGGCACAGGCGCTGGGCCTTGTCGAGCAGGCGCCGCAGTCCGGCGTCCGCGGGGCCGTCGGCGAGGGCCGCCTGGTACTCGGTGCGGTCGGCGCCCGAGCAGAAGTCGTCGCCGGCGGAGGACAGGACGAGGGCGCGGATGTCGGGGCGGTCGTGCAGGCCGTCGAGCAGCGCGAGGAGGCCGTCGACGACGGCGGTGCTGAGGGTGGGGTCCGTGCCCTGGGGATCGAGCAGGACGTGCAGGACGGGGCCGTCCTGCGTGACGCCGACGGCCTTGGAGCCGGTGACGGGGGAGAGAGCGGGTATGTGGTTCATGCGAGGGCGACATCCAGGCTGAGTAGGCGCCGGAAGACCACGCGCGGCGCCATCGGCGGGCGGCGCACGAGGCAGAGGCGGGGCAGACGGCGGACGAGGTGGCGGAGCAGGGTCTGGGCTTCCAGCCGGGCCAGCGGGGCACCGAGGCAGTAGTGGATGCCGCCGCTGAAGCCGAGGTGCTGGGTGACGTTGCGGGAGGGGTCGAACCGTTCGGGGTCGGGGAACCGGGCGGGGTCGTGGTGGGCGGCGCCGACCATGAGGTGGACCATGTCGTCGGCGCGGACCTCGAAGCCGCCGAGTACACCGTCCTTGGCGGCGACCCGGCTGATGACGTGGGTGGGCGGGTCGTAGCGCAGGGTCTCCTCCACGAAGGCGGGGACCAGGTCGGGGGAGCCGGCCAGCGGGTCCCACCGCTCGGGCCGCTCCACCAGGCGCAGCACCGTGGCCGAGAGCAGCGTGGACGTGGTCTCCAGGGCCGCGAGCAGGACGAACAGGGCCAGGAAGTAGACGCCTTCGTCGGCCTTGTCCCGGTCCGCCTCCATCGCGTCCCAGGTCCGTATCCACCGGGAGACGGGGTCGTCGCCCAGACGGGCGCGCCGGTGCCGGATCAGGTCCAGGAAGTAGGCGCGCAGTTCCCCGAGGGCGGCGTCGGAGCGGGCGAGCTGGCTGGCGGAGGGCAGCAGTTCCTGGGTGAAGACCTGCTCGTGGGTCAGGTCGCGCAGCCGGTCCCAGTCCGCGGACGGCAGCGCCAGCCAGCTGCCTATGGTGGCGATCGGCAACCGCTCGCTCACCAGGGCCGAGAAGTCGGCCTCGCCCTCGCGCAGCCGCTCCGCGAGGGAGTCGAGCAGTCCGTCGACGATGCCCTCCACGGACCGGCCCAGTTCCTGGATGGTGGTCCGGTCGAAGGACCCGGCCGCGCGGCGCACCCGGGTGTGCTCCGGCGGGTTGAGCGCGGGCATGGTGTTGCTGATCTCCCGGGAGGAGGGCGCGCTCCAGCGGGTGCGTGGCCCCTGCCGGGCCCGCCACTCCTGGTCCGGCTCCAGCCAGTCGCCGTCGCGCAGCAGCGCGGCGCACAGGTCGTAGCCGGTGACGACGAATCCGCCCCAGGGCGCCGGGCTGACCTCGCCCATGGACCGGAGCTTCTCGTACAGCGGGAAGGGATCGGCCTGGCCCTGCGGGGTACGCAGGCGGGAGAAGAGAGCGACGGCGGCGCGACGGTCGGTGGATGGGGTGGTGACACTCCCCATGGCGGCAGCTCCTTTCTCAGCAGCAGCCGCCATGCATACCCTCTAGATGATCATTACATCCAATAACCGTCTGTTCCCACAGGGTTACTTATGTCACTCACACGTTCACCCCGCTCGTCCGCCGGCGTCACTCGCCCTTGATCCAGGAGACGAAGTTGCTGAAGAGGCCCCCCTTGCGCTGCGGGGCGGCGGGAGCGGCGGACCGGGTGGCGGCAGCGACGGCGCGCTGCGGCTGCGCGGAGGAGTGCGCCGTACGGTCGCCCGCCGGGCTCGCCGGGGCGGCGTCGGAGGGCGCAGAGCGCGGCGTGAACCTCACCGGCAGGGTCACCAGGCAGCGGCTCCACGGCGCCGGGATCCAGGGCAGGTCGGCGAAGGGCACCCGCATCTCGACGTCGGGCAGCCGGTTGAGCAGGGCCTCCACGGCGGTGACCGTCATCTGGAAGGCCGGGTCCTTGGCGGGGCAGGCGTGCGGCCCGGCGCCGAAGGCCAGGTGCGCCTTGCTGAGCTGCTCGCGGTGGCGTTTCAGCTTCGGGTCCGTGTTGGCCGCCGCGAAGGAGATCAGGATCGGGTCGCCGGCCCGCAGGGTCCGGCCGGCCAGCTCCACGTCGTGGGTCGGGTAGTGCCCCGCGTAGTTGGCGATCGGCGCGTAGTCCCACAGCGTCTGCACGACCGCGTCCTCGACGGGCAGCCCGGACCGCCACTCCTCGCTGAGGTACAGCGCGGCGCTGGTGCCGATGGCCGCCGACAGGGGCGCGGTGCCGCCGGACAGCAGCGTGACGAGCTGGTGCAGCACCTCCTCGTCGGTGAGCTGGGCGGAGTGCTGCATCAGCCGGGTCGTCAGGTCCTCGCCGGGCTGCCGGTGCTTGAGCGCGATCAGCTCGGTGAGCGCACCGGCCAGCACCTCGTCGGCGCCGGCCGTGCCGTCGAAGATGCCGCTGATGCCGACGATGACCCGGTCGCCGATCTCGGGCGGGCAGCCGAACAGGTCGCTGAAGACCAGCAGCGGCAGCGGCTGGGCGTAGTCGGCCATCAGGTCGGCCTGGCCGCGCGCCGTGGAGCCGAAGCGGCTGATCAGGTAGTCGGCGGACTGCTGGGTCTGCCGCACGAACCGCATCTCGTCGATGGTGGCCAGACTGTCGGTGACCGCCCGCCGCAGCCGGGCGTGCGCCGCGCCGTCGCTGAACAGCGCGTTGGGCCGGTAGCCCATCATCGGCAGCGCCGGGCTGTCCTCGGGGACGCGGCCCTCGTTCAGCGCGTTCCAGCGACGGGCGTCGCGGACGAACCAGGCCGGGTTCTGGAGGAAGTACAGGGCCTCGTCGTAGCCGGTGACCAGCTCGACCTCGACGCCCGGCGCGATGTCGACGGGCGCGCTGGGGCCGAGCGAGCGCAGATGGTCGTAGTGCCGTTCGGGATCGGAGCCGAAGTCGTTGCCGAACAGCTGGGTGTTGCCGTGTGCGGGGCAGCCGGGGGGTATCTCGGGGGTGTTGGACTGCTGCATGCCGTGGCTCCTAGCCGAAGTGGGTCATGAGGTGTTCCACGAGAGCGATCAGCGCCTTCGCCGACGACTGGCTGTCGCGGACGTCGCACTCCACGACAGGGGTCTCCTCGGGGAGGTTGAGCGCCTCGCGGACCTCATCGAGCGGGTAGGCGGCGGTGTCGTCGAAGCGGTTGACACCGATGGCGTACGTCAGGCCGAACCGCTCGACCAGATCGAGGACCGCGAAGCTCTGGTCGAGCCGGGAAGGGTCGACGATGACCAGCGCGCCCAGCGCGCCCCGGGACAACGCCTCCCACATCTCCTTGAAACGCTCCTGGCCGGGCGTTCCGAAGAGATACAGGACGAGGGTGTTGCTGAGCGTACGCCGGCCGAAGTCCATCGCCACCGTGGTGGTGGTCTTGTCGGGGACGCCCGACAGATCGTCGAAGCCCTCACTGGCCTCGGTGATCGTCTCCTCGGTCTTCAGCGGCTCGATCTCGGAGATGCTGCCGATGTAGGTGGTCTTGCCCACGCCGAAGTGGCCCACCACGAGGACCTTCACCGAGTGGGAGACGTCCGGGTTCAGGTACTCGGGTGAGTGTGCGGCATCTGATGTGAGTGTCACGGGTCACGCTCCGAATTGGTTTCTCAGGCCGTCGAGCACAGCGCTGAGCAGTTCGCGGTCGACCCGTTCGGCGCGTGGGATGGGCTTTCGCACGAGGAGGAGACCGTCGTTGTCCAGTTGCGCCACCAGGATGCGCACGATGCCCAGCGGCAGCCGCGTGTGGGCGGACACCTCGGCCAGCGACAGGAAACCGTCGGCGACCAGGTCCGTGACCCTGCGCGCCTCCGGGGACAGCGCTCGGGTCGCGGTGGCCGGGGCGTTCTGCGCGGTCACCAGCGTGGTGTGCTCGTACTCGTGGTCCGGGGGCAGCGCACGCCCCTCGGTGATCACGAACAGTGGTACTAACGACCCGGTGAGTTCCGGTCCTTCGTCGGATCCGTCATGCATCGCCGGACCTCCTCGCGCCACTCGTGCCGTCCACGCCGAGCCGGGGCACGGCGTCGGCCAGCCGCGCGGTGAACCGGTCGATGTCGCAGTCGGGCGCCGCGGAGGCGGCCAGGAAGGCACCGTCCCCGGCCGCGATCAGGAAGATCCACCCGTGCTGGAACTCGATCACGGTCTGCCGCCACTGGAAGTCCGGGTCGCCCACGAACTGCGCCGTGGCCCGGCTGTAGGCCTGGATGCCGGTCATGGCCGCCGAGATGGTGTCGGCGAGGTCCTGGCCCATGCCGGAGGACGCCCCGCGGGGCAGCCCGTGCGACCCCAGCAGTACGGCGTGCCGGGCGCCCGGCACCTCGGCGATCACCTTGTCCAGCTCCGGCAGGACGAAGCCGGCCGGGGCGCCGCCCGCCGACAGCCGCGCGGCGCGCTGCTCCGCCTCGGCGGCGTTCTCCCCGTTCACCCTCGGCGGTGCCGTCAGGTTCTCGCCCAGCCGGGCGACCAGCCGGTGCATCCGGAAGGAGATCTGCTGGAGGTCGACGTCCGGGTCGGCGGCGGCGGCCAGGTACGCGCCCTGCCCCGCGCCGATCAGGAAGGCCCAGCCCTCGGTGAACTCGACGACGGTCTGGTTCCACCGCCGCTCGGCGGCCGGTCCGGCGAAGTGGGCGGTGGCCTTGCTCAGGGCCTGCATGCCGGACATGGCGGCGGAGATGGTCCGCACGTCCTTCTCGGCCAGGCCCTCTGTGGCACCGCGGGGAAGGCCGTCGGCGGACAGCACCACGGCGTGCCGCGCACCCGGCACGTTGTCCACGATGTCCCGGACCATCCACGACATGTCTTGGTTCACGCCTCTTCAGACCCTTCGGGCGTCGGTGCTGCGAGGTCCCGGCCGCGAAGCGTGCCGCGCTGGAGCCCGCCCAGACCGCGGCGGGGAGCCCTGATGGGCGTGATCGGGCCGTTGCCCTCGGTGCCCTGAACACTCTCGACCGGAGCCTGCCGGGCCCCCCGCTTCGGCAGGCCGTGCGCCGTACGAGCGGCGTGCTCGTCGGTGTCCTCGACGCGCCGGATTCTGCGGACGGGCGCCTCCTCGGTGGGCGGCGGTGTGATCTCCTCCATGGTCCACAGCTCCTCGGGCAGCAGGACGACGGCCCGGACACCGCCGTAGCGGGAGACGCCGGTGACATCCACCTTGAATCCGTAGTGGCGGGCGATCAGGCCGATCACCGGGAAACCGAACTTGGGCTGGGTCCCGAGCTGGGACAGCTGCGGGGGAGTGTCACCGGACAGCAGCGCGGTCGCCTTCTGGCGCTCCTCGTCGCTCATGCTGACACCGGCGTCGTCGATGATGATGCACAGGTTCTTCTGGACCTGCTGGAAGGTCACCTCGATCGGCGCGTCCGCCTGGGAGAAGCTGGCGGCGTTGTCGAGCAGTTCGGCGACCGCGAGGGCGACGGGCGCGACGGCGGACGCCTTCAGCGCCATGCCGTTGTGCTGCATGACGGTGACCCGCGAGTAGTTGCGGATCTGGCCCTGGGCGCTGCGGACGACGTCGTAGACGCTGGCCGGCTGGGTACGGCGGCCCAGCGGCGCGCCGCACATGACCGCGATGCCCTGGGACTTGCGGGCCATCTGGGCGTTGGCGTGGTGGACCTCCAGCAGATCGGCGAGCACGGGGTGGCCGCCGTACTTCTGCTGGATTCCTTCGAGGATCATGGTGGCCTCGGCCGTGAGGCTCTGCAGCAGGCGCGCGGCGCCCTTCAGCACCACCTTGGTGTTCTCCTCCGCCGTCCGCTCGGCCTCGCGGATGGCGGCGTCCTGCTGGTTGAGGACCTGCCGCAGTTCGTTCTCGCTGCGGGCGAGGCTGCCCTGGACGTCACCCAGCTGTCGCTTGGATTCCGCCAGTTCGGCCTCCAGCCGCCGCTTTCTCGCTTGCAGGGCTCTGCTGCGGACGAACAGGACCGCGGCTGTGGCGGCGGCTACCGCCGCCACAGCAACCAGGCACCATATGAGCACGTCTTGATTCATAGAAACCTTCCCGGCGCGTGGCATGCAGGCATCTGCGGACAGGCCTCGGGGGATCCGCGTGACATCCGCTGGGAGCTGCATCACCGCTGTCGCGCGATGCGCAGGCCGACCTCGGATCAGCACCTAAGCCGAGTGGATCAAGGTCGTGAACGCCGGAAGGCTATCACCGCGCGCCACCTTGAAAAGCGGCGCCCTCTATGCCCAAAAAGGCGGCAACGCGCCGGTCACGCGGGATTGTTGCGACGCGATCCGGCCACGGAGTGGCTGATTATCGCCGCTTTGGCAACATGCCTCGCGCGCGGGTCATGAATCTTCACAGAAAGGACATGAGGGCCCCGGCAACAGCCGTCCGCAGTACACCCTTTGACGGCAAGTGAGCCGCTTTGGCCACTGCGCTGACGGCTGGAGCGCATATGCCGGAGGAAAGTCGGCACCGGACACCGCGCCGAGGGGCCGGCCGGGGCGGGCGCTCAGATCTGCGAGCCACCCCCGTCCACGGCGAGCTCGGCACCGGTGGTGAAGGTCGCCTCGAAGGCGAGGAACAGCACGGCCCTGGCGACCTCCTCGGGCCTGCCCACCCGCCCCATCGGGTTCTCCGCGGCCATCCCCGCCTTCACCTGCTCCGCCGCCTCCCTCGGCATCGACTTCTCCAGGATCCCGGAGTCGATCGGCCCCGGGCTGACCGCGTTGACGCGGACCTTCCGGGGCAGCAGCTCCCGGGCCAGACTGCGGGTCATCGACCGCACCGCCGCCTTGCCGGCCGCGTAGGCGCTGAGCGCGGGAATGCCCAGGACGTTGACGACGGAGGTGGTGAACACCACGCCGCCGCCCTCGGCCAGCAGCGGGGCGAGCTTCTGCACCGTGAAGTACGGCCCCTTGGCGTTGACGGCCATCAGCTGGTCGAAGAGTTCCTCACCGGTCTCCTCGAACGGGGCGAAGCCGTTGACGCCGGCGTTGGCGAACAGCGCGTCCACCGTGCCGAACTCGGCCTTCACCCGGTCGGCCAGCGCGTCGATCCCGGCCAGTTCCCCCGCGTCGCTGCGGACCGCGACCGCGTTGCCGCCGAGCCGCGCGGCGGCCGTGTCCAGAGCGTTCCGGTCGCGGCCGGTGATCAGCACCCGCGCCCCTTCGTCCACCAGCAGCCGCGCGGTGGCCAGCCCCAACCCGCTGCTGCCACCGGTGATCACGACCTTCTTGCCCTCGTACTTGCCCATGACAGGACACACCCCTCTTGCGACACAGGTTCTGGATCGCGATCCAGGTTCTGGATGACGAACCGAGCCGTCCGGCGGGAGGTCCCCGCCGGACACCGTCGAGTCAACTCCCGCCCTCACCAGGGCGTCCAAGACCTGTTCCGCACCCCGTCATGCGGCAGCGGTATGACGTTCGGACGTATGGTGGCCGGATGGCTGACAGCACCCCGCCCCTGGACATCGACCTGAGGCTGGTCCGGTACTTCACCGTCGTCGCCGAGCACCTGAACTACGCCCGCGCGGCCGAGGCCCTGCGCGTCGCCCAGCCCTCCCTCAGCCGCCAGATCCAGCGGCTGGAGAAGACCCTCGGGGTACGTCTGCTGGAGCGCGGCACCCAGGGCAGCACGCTCACCGCGGCCGGCGCCGCCTTCCTCCCCCGGGCCCAGGAACTGCTGTACGCCGCCCAGCAGGCGACGCTGGCCGCCCGCTCCGCCGCCCCGCCGCGCACGATCACCGTCGGCTACGTCGAGGACCTCGTCATCACTCCCGCGGTCCGGGACCTGCGGCGCCGCCGCCCCGACGCCCACGTCCGCACCCGGCACCTGGACTGGGACGAGGCCCGCGCCCTGCCCGAGGGCCGGGTCGACGCGGTCGTCGTCCGCACGCCGCTCCCGATCCCGGCCGACGGCCTGGAGACGACCGTCCTCTACGAGGAACCCCGGGCCCTCCTCGTGCCCGCCTCGCACCGCCTCGCCGGCAAGGAGTCCGTCACCCCGGGCGACTTCGCCGGTGAACCGCTGGTCGCCTGCGCGGGCATGGCCTCGGCGTGGACCGGCTTCTGGCGCCTGGAACCCCGCCCGGACGGCGCCCCGGCCCCGCTCGGCCCCCTGCTCGTCGACACCTTCGAGGACAAGCTCGAAGCGGTGGCCGACGGCCGGGCCATCGCCCTGATCCCGTCCGGCGACCGCCGCTGCGCCCTCCGCGACGACCTGGCCACCGTGCCGGTGGAGGGCGTCGAGCCCTGCGCGGTGGTCGTCGCGAGCCGCCGGGGCGAGACCAACCGCCTGGTCGCGGACTTCCTGGAGTCGGCGAAACGGCTGCTGGCCGGGGGCGCGGATGAGGGCGGGAGCGCGGACGCTTCCTGAGTACGTCGATGAGGCGGGCCACCGCCCCCGAGGGAGGGACGGCGGTTTCGGGGTCGTGGCATTCCGGGGTCCCGGGGCCGGGTCCCGGGGCCGCGGGTGATCGCGTCGGCGAAGCGGAATATCAGCGGCCGCCGGCGGGTTGTGGAGCCCGTTGTCGATCAACAAGGAGGACCCGTGCCCACGATCCGTCGCCCCCGTGCGCTGCGTTCCGGCGATCTCGTGGTCGTCACCGCGCCCTCGGGCCGGCTGGAGCCCGGTGAGGAGCCGCTGCTCGCTCGCGGTGTGGCGGTACTGGAGCGGATGGGTTTCCGCGTGCGGGTCAGTCCGCTGGTCGACCCCGCACGGGGCCGTTGGTGGGCGGCGGGCACACCGGCGGAGCAGGCCGCCGAACTCAACGCGCTGCTCCGGGACCCGGAGGTGCGGGCCGTCGTCGCGCACACCGGGGGCCAGGCGACCATCGGTTACCTCGATCTGATCGACCTCGACGCGGTCCGGGCCGACCCGAAGCCGATCATCGGCTACAGCGACATCTCGCTGCTGCACATGGCGTTGTACGCCAGGACCGGCCTCGTCGGCTTCCACGCCGACATCGCCACCCACGGCTTCGGCAGCGACTGGTACACGTTGGGCGACGAGGCCCGCCGGTCCGAACTCGTCGACCTCTACGCCCGTGCGCTCACCAAGGCCGAGGCGCCGGGCACGCTGCCGGCCGGGGGGACGTGGCAGACCTGGCGGCCGGGCCGCGCGCAGGGGCCACTGGTCGGCGGCTTGCTGAACCGTCTGGTCCAGTTGCAGGCGACACCGTTCGCGCTGGACGCCGAACGGTTCGACGGCGCCGTCCTGTTCTGGGAAGAGCTGCAGCGGCCGGTCTCACGGGTCTGGTGCGACCTGCACGCCTTGCGGCTGTCCGGCGTGCTGGACCGGATCGCGGGCATGGTGGTCGGCATCCCGAGCGAGGTCACGCCCTACGAGGACGGCGACGACCGGATTGGTCTGCGCGACGTCGTGCTCGACGTCCTGGCGGAGCGCGACATCCCCGTCCTCGCCCAGGTCGACTTCGGCCACACCTCCCCGAACCTCCCCCTGCCGCTCGGCGTCCGCGCGGACGTGGACGCCGACAACCGGACCCTGTCCCTGCTCGAACCGGTGGTCGCGGAACGCTGAGCCCGGGGGTACCGCCGCAGGGCCCGTATCCTGAAGCAGGCGATGCGGGCACTGCCGACACGCCTCGCCCCTGCCCGCTCCAGCCGGGCGCCGTCCCACCCGGGGCGCGGCCACCCGGCAGAGGATCAGGAGTTGACCAGTGATCAGTCTGGCCGCGGTGGGGGGAGTGGCCCTGGTCGAACTGGGCATGGCCCTGACCCCGGGACCGAACATGATCCACCTCGCCTCCCGGGCGATCACCCAGGGCCGCAGGGCGGGCCTGGTCAGCCTGAGCGGGACCGCCGTGGGCTTCCTGTGCTATCTCGCGGCCGCGGCGGCGGGCCTGTCCGCGCTGTTCGCCGCCGTGCCGCCGGCGTTCACGGTGGTCAAGCTCGCCGGGGCCGCCTATCTGGCGTACCTGGCCTGGGAGATGCTCAGGCCCGGTGGGCGTTCGCCCTTCGCTCCGGCCCAGGACCTGCCCCCGGTCTCCGACGCCCGCCTGTTCTCGATGGGGCTCCTGACCAACCTGCTCAACCCCAAGATCGCTCTCATGTACGCCGCTCTCCTGCCCCAGTTCATGGAGCCGCAGGCGGGCCCGGACTGGGCGCAACTGCTCCAGCTGGGCGGTGTGCAGATCATCGTGGGGATCTCGGTCAACGCTCTGATCATGCTGGGCGCGGCGCGGGTGTCGGGGTTCCTGGCCGCCCGGCCCCGTGTGATGACCGCCCAGCGGTTCGCGTCAGGCGGCCTGCTCGGCTTCTTCGCGCTGCGCACCGCCCTGTCCCGTACGCCCGCCGCGGCCTGAGCCACACCCGCGCACCCGCACCTCCGGGGACGGCACGATCCGCGCCTCGGTGGCCGTCCGGGCGGACGACGGCTGGATCGGACGGCAGCGGTTCGGCGACGGGGAGTGGGCCGACACGGTGGCCCGGCTCCACGGCATGTTCACCGGCTGGAACCCGGAACTGACCGCGATGATCGACGCCTGCGACCCCGGATCGCTGGTCGCGCGCCACCATCACGGCCCTGCCGGTCGGCACCCGCTGGCCGTCGCGCCCGGACGTCACCCTGCTCGGTGACGCCGCCCATCTGATGCCCCCGGTGGGCGAGGGTGCCAACCAGGCGATGCTGGACGGCGTGGTGCTGGCCCGGGCGATCGCCGGGCACGCGGCCGACCCCGCCGCGGCGATCGCTGCCTACGAGGCCGGGATGTTCGAACGCACGGCGGCGATCGGGGCCGGCTCGGCGCGGCTGGAGCAGAGGGGTCTCGCGCCGGACGCGGCCGAGCGGATGGCAGCCTGTTTCGGCTGGTTCCGCGTCCGGACCAGGCCGCCCCCCCCGCCCGTGCGGACCTCGACTTGAGGCCCCAGGGCGGGGCGTCGGCTGTCCCCACTTCGCCGAGGGGTTGACGTGTACCTGTCGTACTGGCTTGATGGGAGCGCTCCCACAACCATTCCGCTTCCTTGCCTCACTCCAGGAGCCGCAGTGAGAACGACAAGAAGCACGACTCCCCCCGCCGCACCCGCCTTGTGGACAGCCCTGATCACCCTCCTCGCCCTGCTCGCCCTCACCCCGAGCACCGCCCACGCCGCCGCCCCCGAACCCCCCTCCGCCGCCGCAACCGGCCTGCACATCAGCGACGGCCGCCTCCTCGAAGGCAACGGCAACGACTTCGTGATGCGCGGCGTCAACCACGCCCACACCTGGTACCCCGGCGAGACCCGGTCCCTCGCCGACATCAAGGCACTCGGCGCCAACACCGTCCGCGTCGTCCTCTCCGACGGCCACCGCTGGTCGCGGAACACCCCCGAGGACGTCGCCGCCGTCATCGCGAACTGCAAGGCCAACCGCCTGATCTGCGTCCTCGAAGTGCACGACACCACCGGCTACGGCGAAGACGCCGCCGCCGGCACGCTCGATCACGCCGCCGACTACTGGATCAGCCTCAAGGACGTCCTGGCCGGCCAGGAGGACTACGTCATCGTCAACATCGGCAACGAGCCGTGGGGCAACACCGACCCGCAGGGCTGGACCGCTCCCACCACCGCCGCGATCCAGAAGCTCCGCGCCGCCGGCTTCGAGCACACCATCATGATCGACGCCCCCAACTGGGGCCAGGACTGGCAGCAGGTCATGCGGACCAACGCGCAGACCGTCTACGACGCCGACCCCACCGGCAACCTACTCTTCTCCATCCACATGTACAGCGTCTTCGACACGGCCGCCGAGATCACCGACTACCTGAACGCCTTCGTCACCGCCGGACTGCCCCTCGTCATCGGCGAGTTCGGCGGCCCCGCCGACGCCTACGGCGACCCGGACGAGGACACCATGCTGGCCACCGCCGAGCAGCTCGGCCTCGGCTACCTCGCCTGGTCCTGGAGCGGCAACACCGACCCGGTCCTCGACCTCGTGCTCAACTTCGACCCGGCGCGGATGACGTCCTGGGGCGAGCGCGTCTTCCACGGGGCGAACGGCATCGCCGCCACGGCGAAGGAGGCCACGGTCTTCGGCGGCGCCGCCCCCGACACCCAGGCCCCGACCGCCCCCGGCACCCCGGTGGCGTCCGCCGTCTCCGCCACCTCCGTCACCCTCACCTGGCCCGCCGCCACGGACAACACCGGCGTCACCGGCTACGAGGTGGTCCGCGTCAACGGCGCGACGGAGACGACGGCCGCGTCCTCCGCGACCACCTCGGTCACCGTGCCGTCCCTGACCGCCGACACGGCGTACACCTTCGCCGTCTACGCCAAGGACGCGGCCGGCAACCGGTCCGCCCGCTCCGCCACGGTCACCGTCACCACCGACGAGGACACCGGCACCCCGGGCGCCGCCTGCTCCGTCGGCTACCGCGTGGTGGGCGAGTGGCCCGGCGGCTTCCAGGGCGAGATCACCGTCCGCAACACCGGAACGGCGGCGGTGAGCGGCTGGACCCTGGGCTTCACCTTCCCGTCCGGCCAGACCATCACCAACATGTGGGGCGGCACGCCGGCCCAGAGCGGTTCCTCGGTGACGGTCGCCGCCGCGTCGTACACATCGGCGATCCCGGCGGCCGGTTCGGTCACGCTGGGCTTCACCGGCACGAAGCTCACCACCAACGCCGCGCCGACGGCCTTCACCCTCGACGGGACGCGCTGCTCCGCGGGGTGAGCGGCCCGGTGAACACGCCCACGCGTCAAGGGACACGGCCGGCGTGGGCCCTCGGGACCAGGTGATCGGCCGGGCGGATGCAGTGCGCGTGATGGCCCTGCTCCGGCTCGACCGAAACGGTGAGACTACAGGTTGTTCACCGCTTCGCTGATCGTCGCTACGAGCGCGGCAAGGGGGGCGAAGCCTTCCGTCGCCACCGCCAGCCCGGCAAGGAGTCGTCGCAGCCTGCCGGTCGGGGAGGGGGACGAGGTGACAGCGTCGCGTGCCCGCTCGGTCTCTTCGATCAGCTCGGAGCGTTCAGGGTGATCGGACTGGGCGAGTTCGTCGATGAGCCGGGACAGCAGCTGACGGATTTCCTCCATGGCGGCGTCCTGGTCCGTGTCCGTCTGCTCCGCTGCGGCGGTGTGGCGAATCTCCGCCTTGGCTCCCTTGCCGCTCGCGACCGCGTTCCAGGAGACGTCCGCGCCGTTACTGGCGGTGATTCCGTAGTTCGTTCCCATGCCGATTCCTTTCGATTGCCGACAGCAGTGGTACGGTTCACCTTCTCCGCAGGGGACTTCGGGTGTTGTTCTTCATAGAGATGCGCGACCTCGTGCCCGAGGCGACCGAATTGCCCCTGACCTTCGCACCGGCTCCGACGATCAGACCGTTGTTGATGATCACGTTCCGGTGCTCCAGCAGAGCGCTCACGTCGAAACGATGTTGACGGGCGAACTCGATCAGAGCGTCCAGCGCGCGTCGTTCGTACGCCTTGCCCGCCAGGCTGTCGTCGAGCTTTTGGAAGTGGTTCTGGTACTCGTCCTTGGACGCGCTCTCCCGGACCGCGAACTTCGCACCGTAGTTGAAATTATCGGTTTCCTCGATCTGTCGCCGCTGTTTGCGAGGACGCAACCGCATACGGAAGGCCCAGATCAGTCCCTTGATGCCACGTTCTGGTGAAGTCAGCAGGGCGAACAACGTGCGGATCGCGGTTCTGCCCGACAGCTTCACCAGGTCGAAGAGACTGGGGCGCCGCGTGATGGTGTCGATCCTCTGGTATCGCTCCCGGAGCGGGCAGAGAACCGTGTGGACGCCGTCCACGGAGAGGCTGGACCCGTAAACAGCGAACCGGAGAAAGAAGGAGCTGACCAGCCAGCCGTCCCAGCTTGTGCTGTGTACGGCGAGATACGGTCGGGCCCCCTCGTCCGGGACCCGCTTCAGGTGGTCCAGGTCCTCCGCGGAGATGCTCGCCGCCGGCCTTCCGAACCGGCTCTCCAGGAGCGGCCGGCTCTCTTTGAGGCCCTCCCCGGCGACGAACAGTCGCTCTTCGATCTGTGCGCCGGGCAGCGAGAGGTCGTGCAGACGCTCGGAGACGTACGCGTAGAGGTCCGTCACGTCGAATCCCAGAGGGTCGCCGCCCGGATCGCTTCCCTTGCTGGTGTCCAGGGTGAAGGACCAGGACTCGCGCTCGGTACCGTACCCCGTGAAGGGCGAGTAGCCGCTGTATACGCTGACGTTTCCCCCGGCGTAGGCACTCGCCTGAGCGATGAGTTCACCGATTCTTCCGCTGGGCGCAGGAGGCGCCTGCGCGGGGTCGAAATTCCCTGGCCGAAGGTTTTTCAAGGGGCGCCCGTACAGTGTTGACACTTCGAAGCAGAATATGATCACCCAGGCGCCGAGGAGGAGCGAGATCAGCCGTAACGCGTGATCGGGAGAGCAGACTAATTTCATCTTCTCTGGGCACGTCATGAATCCGGCTGGCACAAGAAGTGCGGAAAGGGAAAGATCTCGAACGAGGTGCCGCCTATTGCTTCGAAAAGCATGCCGAGCCACGACGGAAAGGTCACATCCGGGCGCCGGGGCAACTCCACGATGGGGTTCGGTCACGACCATTTCGATGATTGATTTCGCGTACTTCCAGTCCAGGTAGGCGGCGGCGCACAGGTATCGGGTCACGTCGCTCTGCCCGGTGGGCGTCGCGTTCGTCGTCTTCGGCAACGTGCCAAAGACGCTCTCGCCGTTCTCCCGCGGCCTTGGCCCCGGCACCGGCGCCGCGCCCCTCGTGGGGCTCTCTTCCGGCTGTCGCACATGCCCCCCAGGCATCAATCGGTCACGTCTGGCGGAAGACCGTCCGGTGGATCAGTGAAGCCTCAACGGTACCGTCCCAGGGTCTCCGAGAAGGGTCGATCCGGGCACTTCACCTGTTGGAGTGCGAAAGTGACGGACGGGGTCGCTGCGGGAGCGGGTGGCGCCTGACCCGACTTGCCGAAGGGGTTCCCCGAGGACGTCGTGAGGGCGCGCGCAACCGTGAGCCCGGTGCCACGGACATCGCCGGAAAGCGGCAGTGTGCCGACGGGCCGAGGCGAGTACCACGGCTGCGGGGAGCAGCACGGCGAGCGCTGGCAGAGAGCCGGTTCCGGGACCGCGTAAAGTGCGATTCCGTCACCCGTCGCACCGCGGGAGTGCCACCCCCCATCGCCAGACCCGAGGAACCGAGCCGCCGTGAACCCCGTCCCCTCCCCGCCCGTGACCGTCGTCGGGATCGGAGCCGACGGCTGGGACGGCATCCCGGACGCCTCCCGTGCCGTCCTGCGCGACGCCCAGGTCGTCGTCGGCGGTCCCCGCCAGCTCGATCTCCTGCCCCCCGAGTGCGCCGGGGAGCGGATCGCCTGGCCCTCCCCGCTGCGCCCCGCCGTCCCCGGCCTGCTCGCGGCGCACGCCGGGCGCCGGATCGCCGTGCTGGCCAGCGGCGACCCCATGTTCTACGGCATCGGCCGCGCCCTCACCGACGTACTGGGCGCCGGTGCCGTGCACGTCCTGCCGCACCCGTCCTCCGTCTCCTACGCCGCCGCCCGGCTCGGCTGGCCGCTGGAGGACGTCGAGGTGGTCACCCTCGTCGGTCGTCCGGCCCCCCGGCTCGCCGCCGCCCTGCACCACGGCCGCCGCCTGCTCGTGCTCAGCGCCGACGCCACCACCCCCGCCACCGTCGCCGCCCTGCTGCGCGACCGCGGCTTCGGTCCGAGCCGGATGCGGGTGCTGGAGCGGCTCGGCGCACCCGAGGAACACACCAGTGAGCCGTCCACCGCCGACGACTGGACGCGTCCGCCCGGCGACCCCCTCAACCTCGTCGCCGTCGAGTGCCGCCGCGCCTCCGACGCCCCGCACCTCGGCGCCGTCCCGGGCCTGCCGGACGACGCCTACGAGCACGACGGGCAGCTCACCAAGCGGCATGTGCGGGCCGCCACCCTCGGCATGCTCGCCCCCGCCCCCGGCGAACTGCTGTGGGACATCGGCGGCGGCTCCGGCTCGGTCGCGATCGAGTGGATGCGCGTCCACCCCTCCTGCCGTGCCGTCACCGTCGAACGCGACCCCCCCCGCGCCGAGCGCATCGCCCGCAACGCCGAGCGGCTCGGTGTGCCGGGGCTGAAGGTGGTGACCGGCCCGGCGCCCGACGTGCTCGGCGGACTCCCTTCCCCGGACGCCGTCTTCGTCGGCGGCGGGCTCACCGCGCCCGGTCTGCTGGACGTCTGCTGGGAGGCGCTCCCCGCCGGCGGGCGGCTGGTCGCCAACACCGTCACCCTGGAGTCGGAGGCGCTGCTCGCCGACGCCCGCCGCCGCTACGGCGGTGAACTGGTCCGGCTTGCCGTCGCGCACGCCGTTCCGGTGGGCGGCTTCACCGGGTGGCGGCAGGCGATGCCGGTGACGCAGTGGGCGGTACGGAAGGTCTGACGTGCACGTCCTCATCCTCGGCGGGACCGCCGAGGCCCGCCGGCTCGCCGAGTCGCTGGCAGCAGGCCGGCCGCACGCCCGCGTGACCACCTCCCTCGCCGGACGGGTCGCCGCGCCCCGCACACCCCCCGGTGAGCTGCGTGTCGGAGGGTTCGGCGGGGCCGAAGGGCTGGCCGACTGGCTGCGCGCGCATGCCGTGGACGCCGTCATCGACGCCACCCACCCCTTCGCCGGCACCATCAGCCGCAACGCGGAACAGGCTGCCGCCGCCACCGGCGTACCGCTGCTCGTGCTGCGGCGGCCCGGCTGGCAACCCGTCGCGGGAGACCTCTGGCACGAGGCCGGTTCTCTCACCGAGGCCGCCGCACTGCTGCCCTCCCTCGGGCGCCGGGTCTTCCTCACCACCGGACGGATGGGGCTCGCCGCCTTCGCGGACGGCCCGGACGACCTGTGGTTCCTCGTACGGTCCGTCGAACCTCCCGAGCCCCCGCACCCGCCGCGCATGGACGTGCTCCTCGACCGGGGGCCGTTCACCCTCGACGGGGAGCGGCGCGTCCTGGCCCGGTACCGGATCGACGTGCTCGTCACCAAGGACAGCGGGGGAGCGGCCACCGCGCCGAAGCTGACGGCCGCCCGGGAGGCGGGCGTGCCGGTGGTGGTCGTGCGGAGGCCGCCGGTGGCGGAGGGGGTGCCCGTGGTCGCCGATCCGGAGGCCGCCCTCCGGTGGGTCACCGGATAGGGCTCACTCCGCCTCGCTCGCCAGCGCGTTGACCGCCGCCGCGGCCATCGCGCTGCCCCCGCGCCGGCCCCGTACCACCAGGTACTCCAGGCCGAACGGGTTGGCCGCCAGGGCGTCCTTCGACTCCGCCGCCCCGACGAAGCCGACCGGTACGCCGATGACGGCGGCGGGGCGCGGGGCGCCGTCCCGGATCATCTCCAGGAGCCGGAACAGCGCGGTCGGCGCGTTGCCCACCGCCACCACCGCGCCGTCCAGCCGCTCCCGCCACAGTTCCAGCGCGGCGGCGCTACGGGTCGTGCCGAGCCGGGCGGCCAGGCCGGGAACGGCCGGGTCGGAGAGGGTGCAGAGCACCTCGTTGCCGGCGGGCAGCCGGGTGCGCGTGACGCCGCTCGCGACCATCCGCACGTCGCAGAGGACCGGCGCCCCGGCGCGCAGCGCCGCGCGGGCGCTCTCCGCGACACCGGGCGAGTACGCGATGTCCTCGACGAGGTCGACCATGCCGCAGGCGTGGATCATCCGGACCGCCACCCGGCTCACATCGGCCGGCAGCCTCCCGAGACCGGCCTCCGCGCGGATGGTGGCGAAGGACTGCCGGTAGATCTCGGCACCGTCCCGCTCATAGTCGTACGTCGTCACTCCGGGAGCATATCCACCGTCAAGCGCGCTCCCCGAAGGCGTCCAGGATCTCCTCCGCCGCCCGCGTCGCCGTCAGCTCGCCCTCCCGGACCCGCCGCTCCAGCTCGGGCGCGAGACGGCGGACCGCCGGGTCGGCGTGCAGGCGGCCCAGCAGTTCGTCGTGGACCATCGTCCACGTCCAGTCGACCTGCTGCTCGCGGCGCCGGGCGGCGAGGCGGCCGGTGGAGTCCAGGAGCGTACGGTGCTGCTCCAGGCGGTCCCAGACGGTGTCCAGGCCCGTCGACTCCCGGGCGCTGCAGTGCAGGACCGGCGGGGTCCAGAAGGCGTCCTTGCCGTGCATCAGGCGCAGCGCGCCCGCCAGTTCGCGGGCGGCGGCCCGCGCGTCGCGTTCGTGCGGGCCGTCCGCCTTGTTGACGGCGATGACGTCGGCCAGCTCCAGGACGCCCTTCTTGATGCCCTGCAACTGGTCGCCGGTGCGGGCCAGGGTGAGGAGCAGGAAGGAGTCGACCATGTCGGCGACCGCCGTCTCCGACTGGCCCACGCCCACCGTCTCCACCAGCACCACGTCGTACCCCGCCGCCTCCATCACCACGATCGACTCGCGCGTCGCCTTCGCCACCCCGCCGAGCGTGCCCGCCGTGGGGGAGGGCCGGACGAACGCCGCCGGGTCGACGGCGAGGCGCTCCATCCGCGTCTTGTCGCCGAGGATGGAGCCGCCGGTCCGGGTGGAGGAGGGGTCGACGGCGAGGACGGCCACCCGGTGGCCGAGCCCGGTCAGCATCGTGCCGAAGGCGTCGATGAACGTCGACTTGCCGACCCCCGGCACCCCGCTGACCCCGATCCGCCGGGCCCGGCCGCTGTGCGGGAGCAGCTCGGTCAGCACCTCCTGGGCCAGTGCGCGGTGCTGGGGGCGCGTCGACTCCACGAGGGTGATCGCGCGGGCGATCACCGCCCGCTTGCCGTCGAGGACACCCTTGACGTAACCGTCGACATCCAGCATCACAGCTCGCCGTGACCGAGGTCGGCCGCCAGCTTCGCCACCAGGTCGTGGGCGGCGTCCGGGATCACCGTCCCGGGCGGGAAGACCGCCGCCGCGCCCATCTCCAGCAGCGTGGGCACGTCCTGCGGCGGGATCACCCCGCCCACCACGATCATGATGTCCTCCCGGCCCTCCTCGACGAGCTGCTCGCGCAGCGCCGGGACGAGGGTGAGGTGCCCGGCGGCCAGCGACGACACCCCGACGATGTGCGCGTCCGCCTCGACCGCCTGCCGGGCCACCTCGGCCGGCGTCTGGAACAGCGGGCCGACGTCCACGTCGAAACCGAGGTCGGCGAAGGCGGTGGCGATGACCTTCTGGCCCCGGTCGTGACCGTCCTGGCCCATCTTGGCGACCAGTATGCGCGGCCGGCGGCCCTCGGCCTCGGCGAAGGCGTCCACCAGGGCCCGGGTGCGGTCCACGTTCGGCGCCTGACCTGCCTCGTTCCGGTACACCCCGGAGATGGTACGGATCTGGCCCGCGTGCCGCCCGTAGACCTTCTCCAGGGCGTCCGAGATCTCACCCACCGTGGCCTTGGCCCGCGCCGCATTCACCGCCAGCTCCAGCAGGTTGCCGTCGCCCCCGGCGGCCCGGGTCAGCGCGTCGAGCGCGGCCCGGCAGGCGGCCTCGTCCCGCTCCTCGCGCAGCCGCCGCAGCTTGGCCGACTGCCGTTCCCGCACCGAAGAGTTGTCGACCTTGAGGACCTCGATCCTCTCGTCGGTCTCCACCCGGTACTTGTTGACGCCGATCACCGGCTGCCGCCCCGAGTCGATCCGGGCCTGTGTCCGCGCCGCCGCCTCCTCGATGCGCAGCTTGGGGATGCCCGCGTCGATGGCCCGCGCCATGCCGCCCGCCGCCTCCACCTCCTCGATGTGCTGCCAGGCGCGGCGCGCGAGGTCGTACGTCAGCCGCTCCACGTACGCGCTGCCGCCCCACGGGTCGATCACCCGCGTCGTGCCCGACTCCTGCTGGATGAGCAGCTGGGTGTTGCGGGCGATGCGGGCGGAGAAGTCGGTGGGCAGTGCCAGCGCCTCGTCGAGGGCGTTGGTGTGCAGCGACTGGGTGTGGCCCTGGGTGGCGGCCATCGCCTCCACGCACGTACGCGTGACGTTGTTGAACACGTCCTGCGCGGTGAGCGACCAGCCGGAGGTCTGGGAGTGCGTGCGCAGGGAGAGCGATTTGGCGTTCTTCGGGTCGAACCGCTTCACCAGCTTCGCCCACAGCAGGCGCGCCGCGCGCAGCTTGGCGATCTCCATGAAGAAGTTCATGCCGATCGCCCAGAAGAAGGACAGGCGGGGCGCGAAGGCGTCCACGTCCAGCCCCGCTTCCCGGCCCGCCCGGATGTACTCCACGCCGTCCGCGAGGGTGTACGCCAGCTCCAGGTCGGCCGTCGCGCCCGCCTCCTGGATGTGGTAGCCGGAGATGGAGATCGAGTTGTAGCGGGGCATCCGCCGCGAGGTGTAGGCGAAGATGTCGGAGATGATCCGCATCGACGGCTTCGGCGGATAGATGTAGGTGTTGCGGACCATGAACTCCTTGAGGATGTCGTTCTGGATGGTCCCGGCGAGCTTCTCGGGCGGCACGCCCTGCTCCTCCGCCGCCACGATGTACAGCGCCAGTACGGGGAGCACCGCGCCGTTCATCGTCATCGACACCGTCATCCGGTCCAGCGGGATGCCGTCGAAGAGCTGCCGCATGTCGAGGATCGAGTCGATCGCCACGCCCGCCATGCCGACGTCACCGGTCACGCGCGGGTGGTCGCTGTCGTAGCCCCGGTGGGTCGGGAGGTCGAAGGCGACCGACAGGCCCTTCTGGCCGGCGGCGAGGTTGCGGCGGTAGAACGCGTTGGACTCCTCGGCCGTGGAGAAGCCCGCGTACTGGCGGATCGTCCAGGGCTGGTTCACGTACATGGTCGGGTACGGGCCGCGCAGGTACGGGGCGATGCCCGGGTAGGTGTCCAGGAAGTCCAGGCCCTCCAGGTCCTGCCCGGTGTACAGCGGCTTGACCGCGATGCCCTCGGGGGTCTCCCAGCGCAGGTCGTCACCGCCGGCGGCGTTCTTCACCGCCGTACGCCACTCGTCGGGTCCGGCGTCGGCGGACGGCGTGCCCAGCTCGATCCCGGAGAAGTCGGGGATGGTCATCGGGACACTCCCATACGGTCGAGCATGCGGTCGAGCGTGGCGGTCAGCACGGCCACGGCGTCACAGCCGGCGAAGACGTACGTGTCGATGCCGTGGTACGTCCCCGGGCGGCCCGCGAGGAACAGGTGCCCGGCACCCGCCGCCCGCAACCGCTCGGCGGCGCCGTCGGCCTGCTCCTCGTACACCGCGTCACTGGAGCACAGGCACGCCTCCCGCGCCCCGCTCTCCTCGAAGGTTCCCTCGGTGACGGTCTCGATGCCGCCCGCCTGGAAGAGGTTGGCGGCGAAGGAGAGGCGGGCGGTGTGCGCGGCGGCCGGGCCGAGCGCGGCGAGGTAGATCCGGGGCCGGGCGCCGGTCGCGGCGAGGTGGGCGTCGGAACGGGCCCGCAGCGCCTCGAACGCCTCGTCCCGCCGCACCCGGGGCAGCCCCCCGGACGGCGGCTCGGGCGCGGGTTCGCGGACCACCGGCTGCTCGGCCAGGTGCGGGAACTCGCTCACCCCCGTGACCGGCTCCCGGCGCGTGGCGAGCTTCGCGCCGCGCGCCGCCCACGTCGCGGCCAGCCGGTCCCCGACCAGGCCCGAGCGCAGCGCCGCCGCCTGACCGCCGCCGCGCTCGATCTCCTGGAAGAACTCCCAGGCGGCGTGCGCCAGTTCGTCCGTCAGCCGCTCCACGTACCAGGAGCCGCCCGCCGGGTCGGTCACCTGGGCCAGGTGGGACTCCTCGATGAGGATGGTGGAGGTGTTGCGGGCGATACGGCGCGCGAACGCGTCCGGCAGCCCCAGCGCGTCGTCGAACGGCAGCACGGTCACGGCGTCGGCGCCACCCGCCCCGGCGGCCAGCGCGGCGACGGTGGTGCGCAGCATGTTCACCCACGGGTCGCGGCGGGTCATCATCACCGGCGAGGTCACCACGTGCTGGAGCTGCCCGCCCGCCCGGGGCGCCCCGCAGACCTCGGCCACCCGCGCCCACAGCCGCCGCGCGGCCCGCAGCTTGGCGATGGTCAGGAACTGGTCGGCGGTCGCCGCGTACCGGAACTCCAGCTGTCCCAGGGCTTGTTCGGCGCTCAGGCCGGTGCCGGTCAGCTCCCGCAGATACGCCACCCCGGTCGCCAGCGAGCAGCCCAGCTCCTGCGCCGCCGACCCGCCGGCCTCGTGGTACGGCAGCGCGTCCACGGTCAGCGCCCGCAGCCCCGGGTACCGCTCGGCGTACCCGGGCACGTCCGCGAAGGCGACGTCGTACGGCTGTCCCGTGCGGGCCTCGTGGCCCAGCGGGTCGGCGCCCAGGCTGCCGCGCACCGCCTCCGGGGCGGTGCCCCGCTCCTCGTGCAGCGCGAGCAGCCGCCGTACGGCCTCCCCGGTCTCGGCGCCGGCGTCCAGGACGACCGGGGCCAGGTCCAGGTGGACGCCGTCGAGGGCGGTGGCGAGGGCGCCTGCCGGGAGGCCGGCCAGCCACAGGGAGGTGACGCCGTTCTCCAGGTCGGCCAGGACCGCGGCCCGGTCGGCGACCGTGTGCCGCTGGCGCACGTCCCAGCCGCCCGCCGTGTGTCCTTCCGCGCGGCCACCGCGCACGAAGGGCGCGAAGCCGGGCAGCCCGGGGTCGGGCGCGGCGTCCCGGGCGGTGTAGAGGGGCCGGACGCGGAGTCCGTCTTCCAGCTCGGTGGACAGTTTCCGCTCCGCCTCGGTGTCCGAGATCTCCTTGCCGGACTTGCGCAGAACACCCGCCACGAGGTGCTGCCACTGCTCATGTGTCGCGTCAGGGAACTCGGTCGCCAGCGGGAGCCTGTCGTCAGGCAGGGCCGTCATGGTCGGGATGCTAGGGCAGAAGGATGTACGCGCAGCAGAGGGCACGTGGTGACCTTCTTCTCTTCGGTCATGTGATGTGGAACGCTCGCCCGTTCGACGCAGCCGGTGTGACACGCGTCACGCCGCTCCATGTGAGTGGGGTACCGGGACAATGTCCGTACGCTCCCGTGAGGCGTGGGACACGGATACGGGGATGAGGGCGCCATGACGGCTGGGGGGTGCTCGCGGGCGGGACGTGCCGCGGTGTGCGCGGCCGTCTGCGTCGTGCTGGCCGCGCTCGGGCACATCCTGATGTCCGGTGCGGCGGTGCCCTGGTGGGCGATGGCCGGCGGTGCGGTGGTCACCGGCGGTGCGGCGTGGCGGCTCGCGGGCCGGGAACGCGGGCCCGTGGCGGTCGTCGCCTTCACGGTGGCCGCCCAGACGGCGCTGCACGGCTGTTTCACGCTCACCCAGGCGCCGGTGCCGGGCATGCCGGCGGTACCTGGGGCGTCCGCCATGCAGGCGATGTCCTCCATAGGGCCGACGAACTCCACGGGCTCGATGGGGCCGATGGGCTCGATGGCCTCGATGGGGGCCGGTCACGCACACGTCATGGAGCACGGCGGCACGGTGGCCGGGACGTCCTCGGTCGGCATGCTCGCCGCCCACCTGTTGGCCGCCCTGCTCAGCGGGCTCTGGCTCGCGCGCGGGGAACGCGCCGTCTTCCGGGTCCTGCGCGCCGTAGCGGGCTGGCTCCGCGCGCCGCTGCGCCCGCTGCTGCGGGCCCCCGCGCCGCCGGAGCGTCCGCGGGTCCGCGCGCGCCGGGGCGGTTCCGGGGGTGCGCCGCGCCGGCTCCCGCTCACGTACGCGATCACGTCCCGGGGTCCGCCCGCAGGGGTCGCTGTCGCCTGACGACAGCCGGCTTCCCGAGGCCGCCGCGGACCGGCGCGACCGTCCGCCGCCTCGGGCACCGGCCGCGCACCGCCGTGCCCGGCCGCCCCTTTCACCCATGCACCGGCACGGGCCGCCGTGCGCGTCGTACGCGCCGCTGCCCGACGCCGGTCGCGGACCCGAAGGACACTCAGGTGACCCTTGTGACCACTGTGACCACTGCAGCCTCGCCGTACCCACCGGGCGAGCCGGAGGCAACACCGGGAGAGGAGTCGATAACCGCCTGGGCGCTGGCCGCCCGCGCCGGGGACGCCGACGCGGTCGAGCGCTTCGTCCGTGCCCTGCACCGCGACGTCCGCCGCTACGTGACGTTCCTCGGCGCCGATCCGCAGAGCGCCGACGACCTGGCCCAGGACACGTTCCTGCGGGCCCTCGGCAGCCTGCACCGCTTCGAGGGCCGCTGCTCGGCCCGCACCTGGCTGCTGTCGATCGCGCGCCGCGCGGTGGCCGACAGCATCCGCCGTACGTCCAGCCGGCCCCGGCTGTCGGACACCGAGGACTGGGAGGCGGCCGTCGAACGCGCCCAGTCGCGGGACCTGCCCGGCTTCGACGAGGGTGTCGTCCTCGCCGCGCTGCTGGACGCGCTGCCCGCCGACCGCCGGGAGGCGTTCGTCCTGACCCAACTCCTGGGCCTGCCCTACGCGCAGGCCGCCGCCGTCAGCGACTGCCCGGTCGGCACGGTCCGCTCCCGCGTGGCCCGCGCCCGCACCGCGCTGCTCCGGTCCCTGTCAGAGGCCGAGGGCGAGGACGAAACCGAGGGCGAGGGGGTGCCGGCCGTCATGGCGGCGGCCTGAGGGCAGGGGTCGAGCAGGGGTGAAGCAGGGGTGAGGCACCCTCGCGCAGGGCGGGTCCGGAGGGTCCGGCATGCTCATAGGGCCCTCCGGTTCGGTCGCGGATCGTGTCGCTGTTGGGCCGAACGGGTGACTTGGCGTAAGAATTGGCTGGTGCAGGCATTGAAGGCGAGTCGGAGCGGTCGGATCGGGGGGAGCCGGTGAACAGTCACGACGTCACCGATGAACAGTGGGAGGGGCTCGCCCAGGTCGTTCCGTTGCGCGGACGCGACGCGTGGCCGTCCTCGGTGGGGCATCGCGCGCTGCCCGAGGCGGAGACCGAGGCCCGGCGCCGATTCGTGGTGATGCGGGTCAATGTGTTCGCGGACGCCCGCGAGGTCGCCGAGACGCTGATGTCGGGCATCCCGGTGCTGCTCGACCTCACCGGCGCGGAGACGGACGTCGCCAAGCGCGTCCTGGACTTCAGCACGGGTGTCGTCTTCGGCCTGGCGAGCGGGATGCACCGCGTCGATCGCAATGTGTTTCTGCTCACACCGGCGGGCACGGAGGTCACGGGGCTGATGCAGGGGGCCGGGATTCCCGGGATGTGACGGCGGGGCGGGGCGCGGCGGTCGGCCCGCGAGGCTGACGGCGGCCAAGGCGGCCCGTGCCGTGACAGTGCCGTCCCCGAACGCGGGACCGCCCCGAAGGCGGGCGGAACGGTTCGCCGGCGAACCGGGTCCCACGGTCCGGGCGGACCGCGCCCCCGTCCTCGGCCCCGCCGCGATGTGCGCGCGGGGGCACATCCGGCTGGTGGGCGCGGTCCGCGACGCCTCCTGGGCGCCGGGACGGCGGGCGTCACGGTGGTACACCTGGAGCCGTGACCGATGAAGATCCCCTGGACGTGCCGGCACTCCAGCGCCGCCTGGCCGAGTTCGCCGCCGCGCGCAACTGGCAGCCGTACCACACCCCGAAGAACCTCGTGGCCGCGCTGAGCGTGGAGGCGTCCGAACTCGTCGAGATCTTCCAGTGGCTGACGCCCGAGCAGTCGGCCCGCGTGATGGACGACCCCGGCACCGCGCACCGGGTGCGGGACGAGATCGCCGACGTACTGGCCTATCTGCTCCAGCTCTGCGAGGTGCTCGGCGTCGACCCGCTGGCCGCCCTCTCGGCGAAGATCGACCGCAACGGACGGCGCTTCCCGGTGCCCGGCTCCGACCTGGCGGAACCACCAACTCCATAATCACGTACAGTAGTTGTTTCTCTGCCCGAAACCGAATTGTTGTCCAGAGATTTCCGTCTTCCTCTGGCTTTTCGGGCCCCTTGCCCTCACTCTGGGTAGTGGACAACGGAGTTCGGGCGGACGCGCCGCGAGCGCGTCGGGACAGACGGGGACGACCCATGGACGCGGTGCGGCTCATTGTGACGAGCAGACGTGCCCTGACCGCCGGCGGCGACGTGCCGCACATGCTGGCGGAGGTGTGGCAGGCGCAGGCCCTGGCCCAGGCCATCGGCAGCCGGCTGGCGGTCGTCGGGCCACCGGCCCTGCGCGGCGAGGCCCGGGGCCTCACCGAGCTGGCCGGACGCGGCTGCGGCGTCCTCGGCGATCCCGACCTGCCCCCCGGTGAGCTGCGCGCCGCCCAGCTCACCGAACTGGGCGACGCCCGCCAGACCCTGATGCGCCTGGGCACCCTGCTCGCCGAGACCGGCATCGCCCTCGTCGCCCTGGCCTGCGCGGCGGACGACGAGGGCATGTACTGGCAGTGCGTGGAGGCCATCGACGCGGCCGACGAGTCCCGCGACCGGGTCCTGCGGATGCTGGGCACGCTCGCGGAGGAGGACGGGACGCCGGAGCGCGAGGCGGGGTAGCGGTCACGGACCCCGCCAGGACGGCGGGTGCCGCCGGAGGCGAGGGCTCCGGCGCGCAGGGCGGGGGTGGGGACCCGGAGGCGGCCGAGCGTGCAGGATGGAACCATGGATCTCCGCATCTTCACCGAGCCCCAGCAGGGGGCCACCTATGACACCTTGCTCACCGTCGCCAAGGCCACCGAGGACCTCGGCTTCGACGCCTTCTTCCGCAGCGACCACTATCTGAAGATGGGCTCCGTGGACGGCCTCCCCGGCCCCACCGACGCCTGGATCACCCTGGCCGGCCTCGCCCGCGAGACCAAGCGCATCCGCCTCGGCACGCTGATGACCGCCGGCACCTTCCGGCTGCCCGGCGTGCTCGCCATCCAGGTCGCGCAGGTCGACCAGATGTCCGGCGGACGCGTCGAACTGGGCCTGGGCGCGGGCTGGTTCGAGGAGGAGCACAAGGCGTACGGCATCCCCTTCCCGAAGGAGAAGTTCGGCCGCCTGGAGGAGCAGCTCGCCATCGTCACCGGCCTGTGGGCCACCGAGGCCGGCAAGACCTTCGACTTCCACGGGAAGTTCTACGACCTCACCGACTCGCCCGCGCTGCCCAAGCCCGCGCAGGCCAAGGTGCCCGTCCTCATCGGCGGCCACGGCGCCACCCGCACCCCGCGGCTGGCCGCCCGGTACGCGGACGAGTTCAACATCCCGTTCGCCTCCGTCGAGGACACCGAGCGGCAGTTCGCGCGGGTCCGGGCCGCCGCCGAGGAGGCCGGGCGCGGCGCCGACGCGCTGACCTACTCCAACGCCCTCGTCGTCTGCGTCGGCAAGGACGACGCCGAGGTCGCCCACCGGGCCGCCGCCATCGGCCGCGAGGTGGACGACCTCAGGGCCAACGGCCTGGCCGGCTCCCCGGCCGAGGTCGTCGACAAGATCGGCCGCTACGCCGAGGCCGGCGTCCAGCGCGTCTACCTCCAGCTCCTCGACCTGCACGACCTGGACCACCTGGAGCTGATCTCCGCCCAGGTCCAGTCCCAGCTGGCGTAGCCGTGCGAGGCCGGTGCCCGCCCGCCGAGCGGGCACCGGCCTCGGACAACCAGTCGTCACACGGCTGCGCCCGCGAGCTGGAGACCCCGCTCGGCAGGCTCGGCCACACCGACGGCATTCACCCCGAGGGCGTCCGCCCCGACGGCATTCACCCCGAGGGCGTCCGCCCCGACGGCGTCCGCCCCGACGGCGTCCGCCCCGACGGCATCCGCCCCGAGGGCCGCACCGCCGTCTTCGTCGGCGACCTCGCCGGCCGGGACTCGGACGTATCCGCCGAGCGGGTCTGCTACGAGCCGGCCGCCAAGCCGCTCGCCACCGCGGCGCCGCCGCCGCGGCGCCCTGCGCCGTCCCCGCCGCCCCCGCGCTGCCCCCACCGCGGCGCCGCCCCGCTGCCCGCCGCCCCGCCGCGACGGCCGCCCGGCCCCTGGTCACTGACCGGTCCCCCCGTCGCTGACCGGGCACTCTCGTCACCGCCCGGGCCCCCCTCGTCACCGCCCGGGCACTCTCGTCATCGCCCGAGCCCCCCTCGTCACCGACCTGGTCACCCCTTGTCGCTGACGGGTGCCGCCGGCGCCCCGTCCGGCTGTCGTCGGGGCGTCGGGAGGGCGGTGGCGCGGTCCCGGGCCGCCAGGTGGTCCGTCAGCCGCAGCAGGGGCTGGGTCAGGAGGGTCGTCGTGAGGGCCATGAAGACCAGGACCGTGTAGAGGGGGCCGCTCAGCAGGCCCGCCTGGCGGCCCGCGTCCAGGGCGATCAGCTCGGTCAGGCCGCGGGCGCTGAGCAGCACGCCGACGGTCCGCGCGTCGTGCCGGTCGAGGCCGCCCAGCCGGGCGGCGACGGTCCCGCCGCCGACCTTCGTGGTCACCGCCAGCACCGTCACCACCAGCAGCGCGATCCAGCCGGTGGCGCCCATGCCGGCCAGGGTCACCGACTGCCCCGAGACCACGAAGAAGAACGGCAGCAGCAGCGAGCCGACGTCGTGCAGCGGACGCAACAGGTCCGGATCGAGCGTGCCGCCCTCCTCGCGCGGCACCACCACCCCGGCGAGCAGCGCCCCGAAGATCACGTGCAGCCCGAGGGAGTGCGTCACCCACGCCGAGGCCAGGGCGAAACCGAGCAGCAGCGCCAGCCGCAGCGAGGGCTCCAGCCGCGTACGCCACAGCAGCCGCCGCAGTACCGGCCGGGCCGCGACCCCCATCACGGCCACGAACCCGGCGGCCAGCGCCACCCGCCACGGCCAGCCCAGCCCCTGAGCCCCGCCGCCGCGGTCCATCATCGCCCCGGCCAGCACCGTCCAGCCGATCACGTCCAGCACCCCGGCCGCCGAGACCGCCACCACGCCCGGCACCGACCGGGACAGGCCGTTCTCCCGCACGATCGCCGTCAGCACCGGCACCGCCGTGATCGACAGCGCCACCCCGGCGAAGACCACGGCGGCCGGCGGCAGATCCCGGGGCATGCCCAGGTCGTGGAGCTGGTCTTGGAACAACAGGGCGCAGCCGCTGCCCACCGCCATCGGCAGCGCGAACGACGCCAGCGCCACCGTCACCGCCGTACGCGCCCGGTCGCCGAGCATCCGCAGATCCAGCTCGTAGCCCACGCCGAACAGGAACACCACGAGGGCCAGTTGCGCCAGCCCGGTCAGGGCGGGGCCGAGGGCCGCCGGGAAGAGCGTCGCGTACGCGTCGGGGGCGATCGCGCCCAGCAGGGACGGGCCGAGGGCGATGCCCGCGGTCAGCTGGCCGATGATGGAGGGCTGCCGGAGCCGCCGGGCCAGCCATCCGGCGGCGTGCGCGGCCACCAGAATCAGCGCAGACGCACCCACGAAGTGAGTGATCAGGGCGTCTTGGTCCACTGGCGTCTCCCGTTTCTCCCGTACCGCTCGCTGACGACCGTCCCAGCCTGTGGGGCACCGGGCGTCGCACCGCAGGGGGCACGCGCGCTCCGCGCCCGGGCGCCGGGAGCACGGCCCGGCGGTCGACGGCGTCCGGCGCACGGGTCAGCGGCGTGCCGCGCCCCGCTGCGCCCGAGGGGCGCCCCCCGGCCGGAAAATGCGCCCGTCGGCCGGGTGAAGACCCGCCCGACTGGTCAGGATGGAGACATGGGATTCCACGTCGACTCCGAGGCCGGCCGGCTCGGCCGCGTCATCCTGCACCGGCCGGATCTGGAGCTGAAACGGCTCACGCCCAGCAACAAGGACGCCCTCCTCTTCGACGACGTGCTCTGGGTGCGCCGGGCGCGCGCCGAGCACGACGGTTTCGCCGACGTACTGCGCGACCGCGGGGTCGCCGTCCACCTCTTCGGCGACCTGCTCACCGAGACCCTCGACATCCCGGCCGCCCGGGAACTGGTGCTGGACCGGGTCTTCGACGAGAAGGAGTACGGCGTCCTGGCCACCGACCACCTCCGCGCCGCCGTCGAGCCGCTGCCCGCCCGCGACCTGGCCGAACTGCTGGTCGGCGGCATGACCAAGCGCGAGTTCCTGGAGGCGCACCCCGAGCCGGTCTCCGTGCGCTTCCACGTCATGGAGCTGGACGACTTCCTGCTGGACCCGCTGCCCAACCACCTGTTCACCCGGGACACCTCCGCCTGGATCTACGACGGCGTCTCCATCAACGCGATGCGCTGGCCCGCCCGGCAGCGCGAGACGGTCCACTTCGAGGCGATCTACCGGCACCACCCGCTCTTCCGGGCGGAGCGCTTCCCGCTCTGGTCCGAGGGCCAGGCCGACTACCCCTCCACCATCGAGGGCGGCGACGTCCTGGTCATCGGCAACGGCGCGGTCCTCATCGGCATGAGCGAGCGCACCACCCCGCAGGCCGTGGAGATGCTCGCGCACAAGCTGTTCGCGGCCGGCTCGGCCCGCACCATCGTCGCCCTCGACCTGCCGAAGTCCCGCGCCTTCATGCACCTCGACACCGTGATGACCATGCTCGACGGTGACACCTTCACCCAGTACGCCGGGCTCGGCATGCTGCGCTCCTACACCATCGAGCCCGGCACCGTCGACAAGGAGCTGAAGGTCACCGACCACCCGCCGGAGCACATGCACCGCGCGATCGCCGCCGCGCTGGGCCTGAGCGAGATCCGGGTGCTGACCGCGACCCAGGACGTCCACGCGGCCGAGCGGGAGCAGTGGGACGACGGCTGCAACGTGCTCGCCGTCGAACCGGGCGTCGTCGTCGCCTACGAACGCAACGTCACGACCAACACACACCTGCGGAAGCAAGGCATCGAGGTGATCGAGATCCCCGGTAGTGAACTGGGCCGGGGCAGGGGCGGCCCGCGGTGCATGAGCTGCCCGGTGGAGAGAGATCCCGTATAAGAATTCAGGGGCCTGTATAGTATTCCGTTAGTATGGAGTCGGTAACCCGTACTTCGCTGTTCTCGTACCTCTGGAGCGCCCCATGGCGACTGTCCCGACCGCCCTCGCCGGCCGGCCCTTCCTCAAGGAGCTGGACTTCACCGCCGAGGAGTTCCGCGGCCTGGTCGAGCTGGCCGCCGAGCTGAAGGCCGCCAAGAAGGGCGGGACCGAGACCCGGTACCTGCGCGGCAAGAACATCGCGCTGATCTTCGAGAAGACCTCCACGCGCACCCGCTGCGCCTTCGAGGTCGCCGCCGCCGACCAGGGCGCCGCCACCACCTACCTGGACCCGTCCGGCTCGCAGATCGGCCACAAGGAGTCCGTGAAGGACACCGCGCGGGTACTGGGCCGGATGTACGACGGGATCGAGTACCGGGGCGACAGCCAGGCCAAGGTCGAGGAACTGGCCGCCTTCGCCGGCGTGCCCGTCTTCAACGGCCTCACCGACGACTGGCACCCCACCCAGATGCTGGCCGACGTGCTCACCATGAGCGAGCACAGCGACAAGCCCCTGGACCGGATCGCCTTCGCCTACCTCGGCGACGCCCGCTTCAACATGGGCAACTCCTACCTGATCACCGGCGCCCTGCTCGGCATGGACGTCCGGATCGTCGCCCCCAAGACCTACTGGCCCGCCCAGGACATCGTCGACCGGGCCCACGAGCTGGCCGTCACCAGCGGCGCGCGGATCACCCTGACCGAGACCCTGGCCGAGGGCGTGCGCGGCGCCGACTTCGTCGCCACCGACGTGTGGGTCTCCATGGGCGAGCCCAAGGAGGTCTGGACGGAGCGGATCGCCGCGCTGGCCCCGTACGCGGTGACCATGGACGTGCTGCGCGCCACCGGCAACCCGGACGTGAAGTTCCTGCACTGCCTGCCCGCCTTCCATGACCTGGGCACCAAGGTCGGCCAGGACGTCTTCGACGCGCACGGCCTGGACTCCCTGGAGGTCACGGACGAGGTCTTCGAGTCGCCGTACTCGGTCGTCTTCGACGAGGCCGAGAACCGGCTGCACACCATCAAGGCCGTCCTGGTCGCCACCCTGGCCTGATCGGCCCCCACTCCGTCCGGCGGCACCGGAACCACCCCACCCGGCGCCGCCGCGCGCGACCACCCTCGCGCCCCGCACCACCGCGTACCACCAGAAACGAGCACCACCCGCATGCCCCGCACCAAGTCCCCCCACCTCCTCGTGGCCGAGTCCGGCGCCGACCGGGCCGGCCACAGCCTGAAGCGCACGATGGGGCTGTTCCAGCTCGTCTGCTTCGGCGTCGGCGCGATCGTCGGCACCGGCATCTTCGTCGGCCTGTCCGACTCGGTCGGCGAGGCCGGCCCGGCCGTCGTGATCTCCTTCGTCCTCGCCGCGATCACCTGCGTGCTCACCGCGTTCGCCTTCGCCGAGCTGGGCGGCGCGATCCCGGTCTCCGGCTCCTCCTACTCCTTCGCCTACGCCGGCCTCGGCGAGACCACCGCCTTCCTGGTCGGCTGGTGCCTGCTCCTGGAGTACGGCGTCTCGGTCTCCGCGGTCGCGGTCGGCTGGAGCCAGTACGTCAACGAACTCCTGGACGGCGTCCTGGGCATCCAGCTCCCCGACGCGCTGTCCGCCGGCCCCGGCGACGGCGGCGTGATCAACCTCCCGGCCGTGATCGTCATCGCCCTGGCCTGCGTCCTGCTGGTCCGGGGCGTGCGCGAGAGCGCCCGCGCCACCGCCGCGATGGCGGTGCTGAAGCTCGCCGTCCTGGTCGCCTTCTGCGCCATCGGCTACACCGCCTTCGAGGACGGCAACCTCACCCCGTTCTCCCCGGCCGGCCTCGGCGGCATCGGCGCCGGCACCACGGCCGCGTTCTTCTCGTACATCGGCTTCGACGCGATCACCACCGCCGGTGAGGAGGCGAAGAACCCGCGCCGCGACATCCCCGTCGCCATCCTGGTCTGCATCGGCCTGGTCACCCTGCTGTACTGCGCGGTCGCCCTCGCGGCCATCGGCGCCATCGGCGGCGACGCCGTCGGCGACCGCCCCGCCGCCCTCTCCTACGTCGTCGACCAGGTCACCGGCTCCGCCGTCGGCGGCACGATCGTCGCCTTCGGCGCGGTGGTCGCCATCGCCTCCGTCGTCCTCGCCGTGATGTACGGCCAGACCCGCATCCTGATGTCCATGTCCCGCGACGGCCTGATCCCGCGCGTCTTCGAGAAGGTCTCCCCGCGCACCGCCACCCCGGTCGCCGGCACCTGGATCGTGGGCCTGGTCTTCGCCCTGCCGGCCGCGTTCGCCTCGCTGGACTCGGTGGTCAACCTGTGCACCATCGGCACCCTCGCCACCATGGCCGTCGTCAATGTCGCGGTCCTCGCCCTGCGCCGCCGCGAACCGGGCCTGGCCCGCACCTTCCGGGTACCGCTCTACCCGGTCACCCCCCTGCTGGGCATCGCCTTCTGCCTCTACCTGATGTACGAGACGGGCAGCACGACCTGGATCCAGTTCGCCGTGTTCCTCGCGGCGGGCCTGCTGGTCTACGCCGGCTACGGGCGCCGCAACTCCCGGCTGGCCCGCCCCGGGGCCGGCGTCACGCCGGACGCCGCTGAGCGGGGACCGCGGGGAGCCTGAACCAGACCGCCTTGCCGGAGCCGGTGGGGCGGTGCCCGCAGGAGGAGCTGAGGGCGCGGATCAGCAGCAGTCCGCGCCCGCCCTCCTGCAAGGGGTCGGGCTCGGGCGGACACGGGACGGTGAGGCCGGTGGGCGGCGCCGGGTCCGGGTCGTGCACCTCGACCCGGCAGCCGGTCGGCAGCAGCTCCACCACCAGCTCGATCGGCGTCTCGCCGGCGGTGTGCTCGACGGCGTTGGCGACCAGCTCGGCCGTCAGCAGCTCCGCCGTGTCGCAGTCGGCGGCGTGCCGCAGCTCGGCCAGCGCCGTACGCACCAGGGCACGGGCGACCGGCACGGCCGCGGCGGTGTGCGGCAGCGCTACGCGCCAGGAGGCGGAGGCGGGAGTGGAATCGTGCACGACGGTTTCCGTTCGTGGAACAGGCGGCCCTGTCCGGCTTTCAACTTCATGAATGGTACGGCGCCGCCCGGCAGAACCTCGAAGGGCACCGGGCGGGACCCGGCCAGGACCTGTATAGCGCACCCGTGACGACGGTCACATAGCGGTGATAACTTCGTCATGTCCCCGCATGAGGAGGCCGCCGTCATGAGTCCCTTCACCGGCTCCGCCGCCCGCACTCCCTCCTGGCAGCACCTGCGCGTCGACTTCGCCGGCGGCGTCGCCACCGTCACCCTGGCCCGCCCCGACCGGCTCAACGCCCTCACCTTCGGCGCCTACGCCGACCTGCGCGACCTGCTCGCCGAACTGTCCAGGGAACGGAGGGTGCGCGCCCTGGTGCTGGCCGGGGAGGGCCGCGGCTTCTGCTCCGGCGGCGACGTCGACGAGATCATCGGCGCGACCCTGTCCATGGACACCGCCCGCCTCCTCGACTTCAACCGGATGACCGGCCAGGTCGTCCGTGCCGTCCGCGAGTGCCCGTTCCCGGTGATCGCCGCCGTCCACGGCGTCGCGGCGGGCGCCGGCGCCGTCCTCGCGCTGGCCGCCGACTTCCGGGTCGCCGACCCCGGCGCCCGCTTCGTCTTCCTCTTCACCCGCGTCGGCCTCTCCGGCGGCGACATGGGCGCCGCCTATCTGCTGCCCCGCGTCGTCGGCCTCGGCCACGCCACCCGCCTGCTGCTGCTCGGCGAACCCGTCCGGGCCCCGGAGGCCGAGCGGATCGGCCTGATCAGCGAAGTGACGGACGAGGGCCGCGCCGACGAGGCCGCCCACGCCCTCGCCCGCCGTCTGGCCGACGGCCCCGCCCTGGCCCACGCCCAGACCAAGGCCCTGCTCACGGCGGAACTGGACATGCCCCTGTCGGCGGCGGTGGAACTGGACGCGACGACCCAGGCGCTGCTGATGACAGGGGAGGATTACCGGGAGTTCCATACGGCGTTCACGGAGAGGCGCCCGCCGAAGTGGAGCGGACGGTGACCGCGGTCCCCCCGGGGGCGCGACACGCCACGACGAACGGACACGCGCCCCCGAAGACCAGCCACCCGCACCGAATCGCCATCCTCGGCGGCGGTCCCGGCGGCCTCTGCACCGCCGCCCTCCTCAAACGCCTCGACCCCACCCGGGACATCACCGTCTGGGAACGCAACCCCGAAACGGAGACGTTCGGCTTCGGCGTCGTCCTCTCCGACGAGACCCTCGGCGGCATCGAACACGCCGACCCACAGGTCCACGAGGCCCTGGAACAGCACTTCGTCCGCTGGGACACGATCGACATCGTCCACCGGGGCACCCACCAGACCTCCTCAGGACACCGCTTCGCCGCCCTGGCCAGAAGCCGTCTGCTCGCCGTCCTCCACGCCCGCTGCCGCGCCCTCGGCGTGGACCTCCGCTTCCGCGCCGAGGCCCCGCCCGCCGCCGCACTGGCGCGGAGCCACGACCTGGTCGTCGCCGCCGACGGCGTACACAGCGCCACGCGCGACACGTACGCCGCCACCTTCCGTCCCCGGATCACCGAGCACCGCTGCCGCTACATCTGGCTGGCGACGGACTTCCCGTTCGACGCCTTCCGGTTCGAGTTCGCCGAGACCGAGCACGGCGTGATGCAACTGCACGGCTACCCGTACGCCCCCGACGCCTCCACCGTGATCGTCGAGATGCGCGACGAGGTCTGGCGCGCGGCCGGCTTCGACGGACTCGACGTCGCCGAATCCACCGCCCGCTGTGCCGGAATCTTCGCGAACGCCCTCCGAGGCCGCCCCCTGCGGTCGGACAACTCCGCCTGGACCACGTTCCGCACGGTCGTCAACGACCGCTGGTCGCACGGCAACACCGTCCTCCTCGGCGACGCCGCGCACACCGCCCACTTCTCCATCGGCTCCGGCACCAGACTCGCCGTCGAGGACGCCCTCGCCCTCGCCGCCAGTCTGGCGGAACAGCCCACCACCGAGCGGGCCCTGGCCGCCTACGAGGCCGAACGCCGTCCCGTCGTCGCCTCCGTCCAGCGCGCCGCCCGCGCCAGCCTGGAGTGGTTCGAGAGCCCGGCCCGGCATCTCGGCCGCCCGCCCCGCCAGTTCGCCTTCGACCTGCTCACCCGCAGCCGCCGCGTCACCCACGCCAACCTGCGGCTGCGCGACCCCCGCCTCACCGAGTCCGTGGAGCGCGAGTTCGGCTGCCCGCCCGGCACCCCGCCGATGTTCACCCCCTTCCGGCTGCGCGGCCTCACCCTGCGCAACCGGGTCGTCGTCTCCCCGATGGACATGTACTCCGCCGCTGACGGCGTCCCCGGCGACTTCCACCTCGTCCACCTCGGCGCCCGCGCGCTCGGCGGCGCCGCCCTGGTGATGACCGAGATGGTCTGCGTCAGCCCCGAGGGCCGCATCACCCCGGGCTGTACGGGCCTGTACACCGCCCGGCAGACGGAGGCGTGGCGGCGGATCACCGACTTCGTCCACGCCCACGCCCCCGGCACCGCGCTCGGCGTCCAGCTCGGCCACAGCGGACGCAAGGGCTCCACCCGCCTGATGTGGGAGGGCATGGACGAACCCCTCCCCGAGGGCAACTGGCCGCTGGTCGCCGCCTCGGCGCTGCCCTACACGCCGCACAGCCAGATCCCGCGCGCCTTGTCCCGTGCGCAACTCACCGACATCCGCGAACAGTTCACCGCCGCCGCCTCCCGTGCCGCCCGGGCCGGCTTCGACCTGCTCGAACTGCACTGCGCCCACGGCTATCTGCTCTCCGGGTTCCTCTCCCCGCTCACCAACCACCGCACCGACGCCTACGGCGGCACCCTGGCCAAGCGGCTCCGCTTCCCGCTGGAGGTCTTCGACGCCGTACGCGAGGTGTGGCCCGAGGAGCGGCCCATGACCGTCCGCGTCTCCGCCACGGACTGGGCCGAGGGCGGCACGAGCGCCGACGACGCCGTGGAGATCGCCCGCGCCTTCGCCGCGCACGGCGCCGACGCGATCGACGTGTCCACCGGGCAGGTCACGGCCGACGAACGCCCGGAGTCCGGGCGCTCGTACCAGACCCCGTACGCCGAGCGCATCCGGCACGAGGCCCGCGTCCCGGTGATCGCGGTCGGCGCCATCTCCTCCTGGGACGACGTCAACTCCCTCGTCCTCGCCGGACGCGCCGACCTCTGCGCCCTCGCCCGACCGCACCTGTACGACCCGCACTGGACGCTGCACGCGGCGGCCGAGCAGGGCTACGACGGTCCGGGCGCCGTCTGGCCCCTCCCGTACCGGGCGGGCAGCCGGCGCCCGCCGACCGGACGCACGGACGCCCCGCGTCCCCGGCTCACGCTGGGCCGCTGAGCGCCACCATCCCGGCGGTGAGCGTCGCCCCGTCGGCCGGGTCGATCAGCAGGAACGCGCCGGTGCGCCGGGAGACCGCGTAGTCGTCCAGCGGCAGCGGCTCGGCGGTGCGCAGCACGATCCGGCCGAGGTCGTTGGCGGCCAGCGAGTCCACCCCCGCCAGGTCCTTGACGACCGCCTTCACGGTCCGGGTCGTGTGCCGCAGCAGCACCCGGTCCCCGACCCGCAGCGGACGGTCGGCGAGGTGGCAGACGGCGGCCCGCACATCCTGGGTCAGCGCCGGCGCGTCCACCCCGGCGGTGATCATGTCCCCGCGGGAGACGTCCCGCTGGTCGGCGAGGCGCAGGCTGACCGACTGCGGGGCGTACGCCGCGTCGGCCGGGGTGCCGAGCACGTCGATGCCGGCGATCTGGGAGACCTCCCCCGACGGGTGCACGGTCACCCGGTCGCCCACCCGCAGGGCGCCCGACACCAGCTGGCCCGCGTAGTGGCGGTCCTCGCCGTGCCGGATCACGTACTGCACGGGGAACCGGGCCGGCGCGGCGACCGGTCCGGCGGCGACCGGCACGGTCTCCAGGAACTCCAGCAGGGCCGGCCCCCGGTACCAGTCCATGTGCGCCGAGCGCTCCACCACGTTGTCCCCGGCGAGCGCGGAGACCGGGATCGGTGTGAAGGACGGCAGCCCCAGCTCGGCCGCCAGCGCGGCGAACTCCTCGGCGATGTACTCGAAGACCTTCTCCTCGTAGCCGACCAGGTCCATCTTGTTGACGGCGAGGACGGCGTGCGGGACGCGCAGCAGGGCGGCGATGGCGGCGTGCCGGCGGGTCTGTTCGACGACGCCGTTGCGGGCGTCGACGAGGATGACCGTCAGTTCGGCGGTGGAGGCGCCGGTGACCATGTTGCGGGTGTACTGCACGTGTCCGGGGGTGTCGGCGAGGATGAACCGCCGGCGGGGCGTGGCGAAGTACCGGTAGGCGACATCGATGGTGATGCCCTGCTCCCGCTCGGCCCGCAGACCGTCGGTCAGCAGCGCCAGGTCCGGGGTCTCCTGTCCGCGTGACGCGGAGGCGCGCTCGACGGCCTCCAGTTGGTCGGTGAGGACCGACTTGGAGTCGTGCAGCAGCCGTCCGACGAGGGTGGACTTGCCGTCGTCGACCGACCCGGCGGTGGCGAACCGCAGCAGGGTGGTCTCCGAGAGGATCTCGGTGGTGGTGCTCATGTCTAGAAGTACCCCTCGCGCTTGCGGTCTTCCATCGCGGCTTCGGAGAGTTTGTCGTCGGCGCGGGTGGCGCCGCGTTCGGTGAGCCGGGAGGCGGCGATCTCGGCGATGACCTTCTCGATGGTGTCGGCGTCGGAGTCGACGGCGCCGGTGCAGGACATGTCGCCGACGGTGCGGTAGCGGACCTGCCGTTTCTCGATCCTCTCGCCGTCCTTGGGGCCGCCCCAGTCGCCGGCGGTCAGCCACATGCCGGCCCGGGCGAAGACCTCGCGTTCGTGGGCGTAGTAGATCTGGGGGAGTTCGATGTTCTCGCGGGCGATGTACTGCCATACGTCCAGCTCGGTCCAGTTGGAGAGCGGGAAGACGCGGACGTGTTCGCCGGGGGCGTGGCGGCCGTTGTAGAGGTTCCACAGTTCGGGGCGCTGGCGGCGGGGGTCCCACTGGGAGAACTCGTCGCGCAGGGAGAACACCCGTTCCTTCGCCCGCGCCTTTTCCTCGTCGCGGCGTCCGCCGCCGAAGACGGCGTCGAACTTCTCGTGCTGGATCTTCTCGGTGAGCGGGACGGTCTGGAGCGGGTTGCGGGTGCCGTCGGGGCGTTCTTTCAGTGCTCCGCGGTCGATGTAGTCCTGGACGGAGGCGATGTGCAGTCGCAGTCCGTGCTGTTCGACGGTCCGGTCGCGGTAGGCGAGGACCTCGGGGAAGTTGTGCCCGGTGTCGACGTGGAGGAGGGAGAAGGGAACCGGAGCCGGGGTGAAGGCTTTCAGCGCCAGGTGGAGCATGACGATGGAGTCCTTGCCGCCGGAGAAGAGGATCACCGGCCGTTCGAACTCGCCCGCGACCTCGCGGAAGATGTGCACCGCCTCGGACTCCAGCGCGTCCAGATGCGAGAGGGCGAAGTCGTTCACACCAGCCCCCGCTCCGCCAGCACCGCGTACACGGTGTCGGCCGACTCCGCCGGAGTCTGCTCCTGCGTCCGCAGCACCAGTGCCGGGTCGACCGGCGGCTCGTAGGGGTCGTCGACCCCGGTCAGTCCGGTCAGCTCACCCGCCGCCTGCTGGGCGTACAGCCCCTTCACATCGCGCTCGCTGCACACCTCGACCGGCGTGGCGACATGCACCTCGACGTACGGCGTCCCGCTCGCCTCGTGGCGCTTGCGGACGGCCTCCCGGCTGTCGGCGTACGGCGCGATCACGGGGACGACGGAGAGCACGCCGTTGCGGGCGAGGACCTCGGAGACCAGACCGATGCGCTGCACATTGGTGTTGCGGTCCGCGCGGGAGAAGCCGAGGCCCGCCGAGAGGAAGCGGCGGATCTCGTCACCGTCGAGCACCTCCACCCGGCGCCCCTCCGCCTTCAGCCGGTCACCGAGCAGCCGGGCGATGGTCGTCTTGCCCGCGCTCGGCAGCCCGGTGAGCCAGACGGTGGCTCCCAGCGGTCTTGCCGTGGTGGTCATGCGCAACAGTCCTCTTCTCGTTCCTTGCCCCCGTGGACGACCTCACGGACGGTAGGCAGGAAACTTGAGAAGAGGCACAGAGAAACCTGAGGGTTGCGTGAGTGACCCGCGTTGTGCGTGAGGTCACAGATCCGCGAAGACCGCCCCCGCGTCCCGCAGCCGCTCGTGCAGCGCCCGGAACACGGCGGCCGAGCGGGCACCCGGCCAGTCGTCCGGCAGCAGACGGGCGGGCAGGCCGGGATCGGCGTAGGGCAGGCGGCGCCAGGAGTCCAGGGCGAGCAGGTAGTCGCGGTAGGCGTCCTGCGGCGGGGTGTCCGGGCGTTCCTCCCAGTCGCGCAGCACGCCCGCGTGGCGGTCGAGGAACGCGTCGTGCTCCTTGGCGATCGCGGCCAGGTCCCACCAGCGGGCCACCGCCTCGGCGGTCGGCGCGAACCCGAGGTGCTCGCCGCGGAAGAAGTCCACATAGGTGTCGAGCCGCAGCCGGCCGAGGACGTGCCGGGTCTCCTCGTACAGCCGGGCCGGGGCGATCCACACCCCGGGGGCGGCGGTGCCGAAGCCGAGGGCGGCGAGGCGCGAGCGCAGTATGTGCCGTTTCTGCCGTTCCGACTCCGGCACCGAGAACACGGCGAGCACCCAGCCGTCGTCGGCCGGGGGATCGGTGGCGTAAATACGCCGGTCGCCGTCGTCGAGCAACTGCCGGGCCTCGTCCGAGAGTTCGTATCCGGCCGCGCCCCGGGCGGTGCGGGCGGGCAGCAGCAGGCCGCGCCGTTTGAGACGGGACACCGACGAGCGCACGGACGGCGCGTCCACCCCGACCGCCGCCAGGAGCCGGATCAGCTCGGCGACGGGGACCGGGCCCGGCGCGTAGCGGCCGTACGCGCCGTAGAGCGTGACGATCAGGGACCGTGGTGCATGCTGGTCGGACACGTTGATCATCTTAGGTCGTCGGCATCACTGCCGGTCACCCCCTGTTTCCCTGCCGGTCGGCGACTCGGCGCCCCCGCCGGTCGTCGACTCCGCGTACCCGTCGACCGGCAACCGGAACCGCTGGAGTTTGCCGGTCGCCGTGCGCGGCAGCGCGGTGCGGAACACGATCTCGCGCGGACACTTGTACGGCGCCAGCTCCGCCCGTACGAAGGCGCGCAGCGCCTCGGCGTCCCGCTCGGCGCCCTCCTTCAGTACCGCGAAGGCGACCACGACCTGCCCGCGCCGCGCGTCCGGCCGCCCCACCACCGCCGCCTCGACCACGTCCGGGTGGCGCAAAAGCGCCTCCTCCACCTCCGGCCCGGCGATGTTGTACCCGGCCGAGACGATCATGTCGTCGGCGCGGGCGACGTACCGGAACCAGCCGTCGGGGTCGCGGACGTAGAGGTCCCCGGTGATGTTCCAGCCGCCGCGCACGTACTCCCGCTGCCGCGGATCGTCGAGGTAACGGCACCCGACGGGCCCGCGCACCGCGAGCAGCCCCGGCTCCCCGTCGGGCACCGGACGGCCGTGCGCGTCCTGCACCTCGGCCTGCCACCCCGGCACCGGGACGCCGGTCGTGCCGGGCCGGATCTGCTCGTCGGCGGCGGAGACGAAGATGTGCAGCAGTTCGGTGGCGCCGATGCCGTTGATCAGGCGCAGCCCGGTGCGTTCGTACCAGGCCCGCCAGGTGGCGGCGGGCAGGTTCTCCCCGGCGGAGACACAGCGCCGCAGCGACGACAGGTCGTACGTGCCCGGCGCGGCGAGCATCGCGCGGTACGCGGTCGGCGCGGTGAACAGCACCGACACCCGGTGCTCGGCGATCGCGGGCAGCAGTTCCCGCGGCCCCGCCCGCTCCAGCAGCAGGGAGCAGGCCCCGGCCCGCATCGGGAAGACCACCAGCCCGCCCAGACCGAAGGTGAAGCCGAGCGGCGGACTGCCGGCGAAGAGGTCGTCCGCGCGGGGCCGCAGGACGTGCCGGGAGAAGGTGTCGGCGATCGCCAGGACGTCCCGGTGCAGGTGCGCGCACCCCTTCGGGCGGCCGGTGGTGCCCGACGTGAACGCGATCAGCGCCACGTCGTCGGCGGCGGTGTCCACGGCCGGGTACGGCGCCGAGGGTGCCGGACGGTTCAGCAGGTCGCCGGGGCCGTCACCGCCGTACGTCGTGATCCGCAGCCCCGGGACCCCGGCCCCGGCGAGGTCGTCCACGCACCGTATGTCGCACAGGGCGTGCCGTACGCGGGCGATCTCGCACATCCGGCTCAGCTCGGACGGCCGCTGCTGCGCCAGCACGGTCACCGCGATCGCGCCCGCCTTGAGCACCGCCAGCCAGCAGGCGGCCAGCCAGGGGGTGGTGGGGCCGCGCAGCAGCACCCGGTTGCCGGGGACCACGCCGAGGTCACGGGTGAGCAGATGCGCGAGCCGGTCCACGCGGGCGCGCAGCTCGCCGTAGCTCCACACGTCACCGGACGGGATGCGGAAGACCGGCAACCGGCTGGCACCGCCCCGGAGCAGTTCGGCGGCGGCGTTCAGCCGGTCCGGGTAGCGCAGCTCCGGAAGGTCGAAGCGGAGGTCGCCACTGGTCGGGCGGTGGCAGCCGGTCGCGGGCGAAGGTGTCGACGTGGGCGGTGGCGGTGCTCCGGGGATTCATGACGGTGCGCCCCCTGCTCGTGGTGAGCTCGCGTCCGCGCAGCGTATCGCGTCGGTGACGGTGGTCAATACACCGCGATAACCTGGGAGTTGAGGACCCGGCAGACAGGCAGGCAGCAGACAGATAGACAGCAGGCAGGCAGGCAGGCAGCAGGCAGGCAGGCAGCAGGCAGGCAGGCAGCAGGCAGGCAGCAGGCAGGCAGACAGACAGGGAGACCGCCGATGGGGGACCGCCGATGACGGCATTCGCGCTCGCGCCGGAACAGTCCGCCTGGTGCGCCGAGTTGCGCGCCCTGGCCGCCGGACGGCTGCGCCCGCTCGCCGACCGGGGAACGCCCGGCCGGGTCAACCGGCCCTTGCTCGCCGCCCTCGGCTCCCTCGGTCTGCTCCCGCGCCTGTTCACCTCCCCGGCCCTCGACCTGTGCCTGATGCGCGAGTCCCTCGCGTACGCCTGCACGGAGGCCGAGACCGCCCTCGCCCTCCAGGGCCTGGGCGCCCACCCGGTGCACACCCACGGCACCGAGGTCCAGCGCGCCCACTGGCTGCCGCGCGTCGCCGACGGCAGCGCGGTGGCCGCCTTCGCCCTCACCGAACCGGGCGCCGGCTCGGACGCGGCGGCCCTGTCGCTGGCGGCCCGCCGGGACGGCCCGGCCGGCTGGCGGCTGACCGGCGAGAAGTGCTGGATCTCCAACGCCCCCGAGGCCGACGTCTACACCGTCTTCGCCCGGACGACCCCCGGCGCCGGCGCCCGCGGCGTCACCGCGTTCCTGGTCCCCGCCGACCGCCCCGGCCTCGGCGGCACCGCCCTGGAGATGCTCTCCCCGCACCCCATCGGCACCCTCGCCTTCGACGGCGTACCGGTGACGGAGGACGACGTACTGGGCGAGCCGGACCACGGCTTCCGGGTGGCGATGGACACCCTGAACCGCTTCCGCCCCAGCGTCGGCGCCTTCGCCGTCGGCATGGCCCGGGCCGCCCTGGACGCCACCGTGGCCCACACCCGCGCCCGCGACGCCTTCGGCGGCCCGCTCAGCGACCTCCAGGCCGTCTCCCACCAGGTCGCCGAGATGGCCGTGCGCACCGAGGCGGCCCGCCTGATGGTGTACGCGGCGGCGACGGCGTACGACGCGGGGGCGCCGGACGTCCGCGAACGCGCCGCGATGGCCAAACTGCTGGCCACGGAGACCGCGCAGTACGTCGTCGACCGCGCCGTCCAACTGCACGGCGCCCGCGCCCTGCGCCGCGGCCACCTCCTCGAACACCTCTACCGCGAGGTGCGCGCCCCCCGCGTCTACGAGGGCGCGAGCGAGGTCCAACGGGGCATCATCGCCCGCGAGTTGTACACGAGAGCCGAGGGGGACGCATGAGCGCCGAGCGCGTGAACCCACCCGCCCTCGCCCCGCCCGCCGGCTTCTCGCACGCCGTCGTGGCCACCGGCACCCGCGTGGTCTTCCTGGCCGGCCAGACCGCGCTGGACACCGAGGGGAAGGTGACCGGGCGGACCCTCCCCGAGCAGTTCGACACGGCGCTCGCCAATCTGCTGACGGCCCTGCGCGCGACCGGCGGCACCCCCGCCGACCTGGCCCGGGTCACCGTCTACGCCACCGACGTCGCCGCCTACCGCGCCCAGGCCGCCGTACTGGGCCGGATCTGGCGCGAGCGGATGGGCCGCGCCTACCCGGCGATGGCCGTCGTCGAGGTCGTCCGGCTGTGGGACGAGACGGCGCTGGTGGAACTGGACGGGTTCGCCGTACTGCCGTAGCACCGTTCGGGCGTACGGGGTTCGGGCCTACCGGGTTCAGGCGGCGGTCGTCAGCCGGTCGGCGGGGACGCCGGCGCGGTCGCGGCGCGGGGCCACGGCCCGCCCGTCGGGCAGCAGTTCACCGCTGTCGTCGAAGACGATGGTGCCGTCGCACAGCAGGCTCCACCCCTGCTCGGGACGGGCGGTGACGATGTGTACGGGACGAGTGTCGGGGCCTGGGCACGAGGGCCGGTGGGAACACATGGCGCACCTCCGCGTCTGCTCTTCTTCTGTGAGAAGACGATGCCCGCGCCGCGCGCGCACCGGAACCGGCGGCGGCCGACCGTGACAACACGGGGACACGACCGGCACGGTCCGGCGACGCCGCCCACCGCACGCGGGACGCGCCACCGAAGGGGTGACGGTCACACCGAGCGCCGCACCCGGCGGGTACCAGTGGAAACCCCACTCTTCAGGAGGTTCCCGTGTCCTTGAAGTCCGCGCTGGCGCGCCCCGCCCTGTGCGCCGCCCTGCTCCTGCTGACCGCCGCCCCCGCGGCGCAGGCCGCCCCCGCCGAGCAGACCGGCACCGTCCCGCCCGCCGGCGTCCCGTCCGCCGTCGTCCCGTCCGGCAGCGGCACGGTGACGGTCGACCCGACCGGCCGCATCGCCCCCGACGGCACCGTCACCCTCGCCGGCACCTACCGCTGCGACGCCGCCCGGGGCCTCGCCTTCGTCAGCGCCTCGGTCAGCCAGGACGCCGGCTCCGTACGGTACGGCCTCCGCGGCACCCGCGCGGTGTGCGACGGGCAGGTGCACCCCTGGGCCGGCTCCGGCAGACCCACGACGGCGAGCGCCGCGCCGGCCCTGAAGCCGGGACCGGCCCAGGTCGAGGCGACCGTGGTGGAACTGCGCCCCCTGATCCTCCCGCTGCCCACCATCCACGCCTGGCAGCGGCAGGACGTGACTCTGGTACGGGGCTGACGGAGGCGGGTCCGGCCGGCGGAACCGTCACCGCCGGCCGTACAGCTCACTGATCCTGCGCCACGAGGTCCCGCGCCATCGGGTGCGGCAGGGGCGGCGTGGCCGGCTGGCCGTAGATCTCCTGCCGCCACAGCGCGTCGCACAGCCGGGTGATGCCTCCGGTCAGGTGTCTGCGGTACGTGCTGAAGGGCAGCCCCAGCCGTTGGGCGACCACCTGCTGGGTGGGCATGCCCTTGGTCAGGTAGGTCCGGGACACCGCTCGGTAGTACTTCTCGCCGCCTGCTTCCGTGCGCAGTTCCTCGACCGCGTCCGCCAGGACCTGGGGGAGTGTGCGGCCGGTGCCCGCGGTCAGTCTGCTGCGGGTGAGCGGGTTCGCGCACCATTCCTGCGGGCGGAAGAAGGTGCGGAGCGCGTCGCGCAGCGCGGCGTCGAACTCGGGGCGCGACAGGACGGTGAACTCCGCGGCCGGCAGCGCCTCCTCGCCGCCCGCCCCCACCGCGCACGACCCGTCCCGGAGGTGGGACAGCATCAGCCGGCTCTTCTCCTCGGCCCAGGCCCGCACCGGCTGGACCCGCCAGTCGACGGCGAACAGCGTGTAGGTCAGGGCGCCCACCCGGGGCCGCTCCGCCAGGGGACGCAGCCCGAGGCTGGTCATGTACGGCGTCCAGAACGTCCCCGTCCGTACGGCGACGTACATCCATGCCACCCGGCCCTCGCTCTTCGCGGCCTCGGCCAGGGTCCGCCACTGGTGGAGGTTCTCGACCGGGGAGATCTTCGGGTACTCCGGCGCCGTCACCGAGAAGCGGGCCACCGCCACGTGCTCGCCGTCGCGCAGGGGCCGGGTGGCCCGCGCGTGGTTCCAGGCCGCCTCGGCCACCGGGTCGTGGAACGCGCGCGGGGCCTCGTCGAGCCGCAGCCAGGCGGAGAAGCCGACCGTCCTGTTCTCGCGCGCGGTGCGGCACATCCGGAACGCGTCCGGGCGGCGTTCCAGCCACGCCACCGCGAGGGCGGCCGACTCCTCGCCCTCGACCTCGGTCACCAGCGCTTCGACCCGCCGCCGGTCCTCCGCCTCGTACGGGGTCAGCCGTACCTCGCCCGCGTCCCGCCAGCTGTTGAAGTCGGACATGTACCGGTCGTCGCGGTACAGGAAGAGGAAGGAGCGTACGGCGGACAGCGTCCCGTCCGCGGGTGAGGTGCGGATCTGCTCGAACAGGTGGCGGCCGAGCCGCCCGTGCAGCTCGGCGTAGCCGTCCGGGTCGCGCCAGCGCAGGCCCTCCTCCAGCGCCTGCCGGACCACGTCGTGCGGGAAGAGGCCGTCCTGCGCCGACTCGATGAACGGGAGCGTGCGCAGCCAGGCGAACAGGGCGGCGGCGTCGTCGCCGAGGACGACCCGCAGCAGTGTCTCCGTGGTCACGTGGACGCGGGCGCACACCTCCAGCGCCCGGCGGTGCAGCGGTGAGGGAACCTCGCCGACCAGCCGGGAGAGCAGGGTCGCGACGACGTCCATGCTGGGCTTCCAACGGGTGGCGGTACGGTCGGGTTCGCGGACCGCCACCGCGGCGGCCAGGGCCAGGGCGAGCGGATGCCCGCCGGTGAAGGCCAGCAGCTCGGCCTGGCTCTGCCGCGGTACTCCCCGGGCGCTGAGCAGGGCGCCGGCCTCGTCCGGGGACAGATTGCGCAGTGCCATGCGGTACAGCAGGTCCGCCCACCCCGGGTCCGAGGTCCACTCCGTGTCCGGCGCCCGCCGCCCGGCGATCACCGCCACCGCGCCGTCCGGCAGCCTCGGCAGGAACCTGTCCCGCAGCCAGCCCTCCAGTCCCTGGCAGCGTTCGAAGGTGTCGACGACCAGGACCGCGCCCTCTTCGGTGAGGGCCGCCCCGGCCTCCCGCTCGAACGCCTCCGGTGTCGGCTGGACCGTACGGCCGTCGATCTCCAGCACCGGCCGGCCGGCCGCCCGCGCCTCGGCCGCGAAGCGACGCAGCAGCATCGACTTGCCGATGCCCCCGGGCCCGTGCACGAAGAGCACGGCCGGGGCTCCCTCGTCACCGGCCAGGGCGGCGCGGAAAACAGCGAGTTCCGCTGTCCGCCCGGTGAACCCCCGGTCACGTCCGCGCCGCAGCCGGCCCGCCATGACGCGGGGAGCACTGCCGGTCACGTGGGTCTCCTCCTGCCGTCGCCGCTCGCCCACTGGTCGGCGTCACTGACCTCGCACCATACACCACACAGGGGGGTTACTTGTTGGGGGTAACTCTCCTCTTCTCTATGGCGTTTGGAGTGTCTGGCCGGAAGGAGAGGGGTTAAAACACCGCCTTGGACGGTGTCGCGGTCGTGGTCAGGCGTTGCGCAGGGCCGCCAGGACCTCCTTCGCCGTGGTCGAGCTGGACTGCGGGTTCTGCCCGGTGATCAGGTTGCCGTCGACGACGACGGTGTCCGACCACGGCGCGCCCGCCCGGAAGTGGGCGCCGCGCTCGCCGAGGCGGTCTTCCACGAGCCACGGCGCGGCGTCGCCGAGGCCGCCCTGCCGCTCCTCCTCGTTGGTGAAGCCGGTGAGGTCCCGGCCGGCGAACAGGAATGTCCCGGCGCTGTCGGTGGCGCTGAGCAGGGCGGCGACGCCGTGGCACAGCGCGGCGACGGTCCGGCCCCGCTGGTCGGCCTCGGTGAGCAGGGCGCCCAGCGCGGGGTCGTCCGCCAGGTCGGCCATCGGGGCGTGCCCGCCGGGCAGGTAGAGCGCGTCGTAGTCGGCGGCCTTGACCGCGCCCAGGTCGAGCGGCGCGTCGAGGTCGGCGGCGATGGAGTCCAGGTAGGCGCGGAACTCGGCCCCGTCGGCGGCCTGCACGCCGCCGCGCTCGTCCAGCGAGATGGGGTCCACGGTGGGGCGGACTCCGGCGGGGGTGGCGATGTCCACCTGGTGGCCTGCCTCGACGAGCACCTTGTGGGACACGGCCACCTCCTCCGCCCAGTAGCCGGTGGGGTGGGCGCTGCCGTCGGCCAGTACCAGCGTGTCCGCGGCCGAGACGATCATCAGGATCTTCGCCATGACGGTTTTCTCCGGGTTCGGTGGGTGTCGGAACGCCACCCACTTTCCATCAACATCCCGTTGGCGTCCGAAGCCCTCCATAAGATTTCTTATGTACGGTGCTTGCATGAGCGACCTCGACCTGCTGGCGAGCTTCCTGGAGATCTACCGCCGCGGATCACTGACCGCCGCTGCCGCCGCCCTCGGCGTCTCCCAGCCCGCCGTCAGCGGGCAACTGGCGCGTCTTGAGGAGCAGATGGACACCGTGCTCTTCGAACGCTCCCGGCGCGGGGCCGTACCGACAGCGCGTGCGCACGACCTCGCCCGGCGCGTCGCCGCTCCCCTGGACCAGTTGCGCGGCGCCCTGGCCCAGGACGCCGACGGCCAGGCCCACCGGGGCACGGTCCGGCTCGGCGCGGCGGGGGAGCTGACCGCCTCCCGGCTGATACCGGCGCTGGCGCCCCTGGCCGGTGGCGGCCTGCACCTGGACATCACGCTCGGGCTGGCCGAGGACCTGCTCACCGCCCTCGCCGACGGGGAACTGGACCTGGTGGTCTCCTCCGTCCGCCCCCCGTCCGGCCGGCGCGGACTCGCCGCCGTACCGTTCGTCGACGAGGAGTTCGTCCTGGTGGCGACCCCCACGACGGCCCGCTCCGTCGATCAGGACTGGCTGGCCGAGGACCCCCTGGCCGCCCTGGCTCATCTGCCGATCGTGGCCTACAGCCGGGAACTGCCGATCGTCCGCCGTTACTGGCGCAGCGAGTTCGGCCGCCGGCCGCCCAACCCGGTCTCGGTGATCGTGCCCGACCTGCGGGCCGTGCTGGCCGCCGTCGTCGCCGGCGCCGGGATCTCCGTACTGCCCCGCTATCTGGCCGACCCCGCTCTGGCCGCCGGCTCCCTCGAACTGCTGCACCACACGCAGATCCAGCCGCTCAACACCCTCTATCTGGTCACGCGCTCCGGGCCCGCGCCGGCGCCCGTGGCTCTGGTGCAGCGGCAGTTGCACCGGCAGGCCGAGACCTGGGGGCCCCTGTGAGGCGGGCCGTCCGCCCCCGGTGACGGCCCGGCCCGGTGCGGGCGCGCTCACCGGGTCAGGTGGCGCAGTTCGCTGTCGTACAGCTCGGCCGGGTCGAATCCCATGCCGGTGAAGTGGCCCGCCAGTTCCAGGGAGAGGAGACCGTGCAGGCGGGTCCAGAAGACCAGGGCGCGGCGCAGGGCGGCCGGTGTCGCCGGGTGGCCGGCGGCCCACCGCCGGTGCTCGGCCAGGTGGGCCTCCAGCCGGGTGTCGGGGCCGCTGCCGGAGCGGGCGCCGGAGTGGCCGTCGGCCGGGGTGTCCGCGGCCGTGCCGGTCACGCGCTGGGCGGCGTCGAGGAGGGGGGCCATGATCTCCGCGGCGATCGCGGTGATGTCGTCGGGCGCGTGGTAGCCGGGGACGGGCGTGCCGTAGACGAGGAAGTAGCGCTGGGGGTCGTCCAGAGCCCAGGCGCGCAGCGCGTGTCCCAGTACGGCCAGATCCGCGTCGGGCGCGGCGGCGGAGCGGATCGCGTCGGCGAGGCTGCGGTACGCGTCGCGGATCAGCTCGGTGATCAGCTCGTCCCGGCCGGCGAAGTACCGGTAGAGCGCGGGGCCGCTCATGCCCATCTGCTTGGCGATGGCGTTCAGTGACAGCCCCGGCGCCCCCGCCGCGGCGATCTGCTCCCAGGCGCGCTCCTTGATCTCGGCCCGGAGCTGGGTCCGGTAGCGCTCGCGGGGGGTCTCCTTGCCGGCGGCGGTCATGTGCTCGTCCCTTCCCTGTCGGATCACCGGCTCACCGGCTCCCGGGGCCGTACGAGCGGTTCGTTCCCGCTCGCCGTTAGACCCTATTACGAAAGTTCTTGACCGTCACTCTAGAGGGGGTTATAACTTCTAACGAAAGCGCCAGCCGCTAACTGTCGCTGGTGAGAGGTCGATGGAGGTCGCCATGAACGCTGGGGAAATGATCGAGGTCGTGCTGCCGGGCAAGGTCGAGCCGGAAGGGCTGCAGCTGCGGCAGGGAGCCGTGCCGGCCCCCGGCCCGGGTCAGGTCGTCGTCCGCATGGAAGCGACCGGCGTCTCCTTCGCCGAGCAGCAGATGCGCCGAGGCCGCTACTACGACCAGCCGCCGTTCCCCTTCGTCCCCGGCTACGACCTGGTAGGCACCGTCCTCACGGCCGGGGACGGGGTCGCCCCGAGCCTGGTCGGCACCCGGGTGGCCGCGCTGCTCAAGGTCGGCGGCTGGGCCAGCCACGTGGTCGTCGACGCCGCCGACGTGGTGCCGGTGCCGGACGGGATCGGCGCGGCGCAGGCCGAGACCCTGGTGATCAACGGCATCACGGCCTGGCAGATGCTGCACCGTCAGGCCCGTGTCCGTGCCGGGCAGACCGTCCTGGTGCACGGCGCCAACGGGGGAGTCGGCTCGGTCCTGGTCCAGCTCGCCCGGGCCGCGGGCGCCGACGTCATCGGCACCGCGTCCGCGCGCCACCACGCCGCCCTGCGGGAACGGGGAGTGACCCCCGTCGACTACCGCACCGAGGACATCCCCGCCCGCGTCCGCGAACTCGCCCCGGGCGGCGTGGACGCCGTCTTCGACCACGTCGGCGGCCGCAGCGTCGTCGACTCCTGGGGGCTGCTCGCGCCCGGCGGCACGCTCGTCTCCTACGGCACCGCCTCCACCCGCGACGACGAGGGCTCCAAGCAGTGGCCCGTGCTCAAGCTGCTGGGCCGGGTGTGGCTGTGGAACGCCCTGCCCAACCGCCGCCACGCCTACTTCTACAACGTCTGGGCCGGCCGCGCCCTGTCCAAGGACCGGTTCCGGGCCCGGCTGCGCGCCGACCTCACCGAGGTCTTCGAGGCGCTCCGGCGCGGCGACATCACCGCCCAGATCGCCGCCGAGCTGCCCCTCACCCAGGCCGCCGAGGCACTGCGCCTGGCCGAGTCCGGCACCGTCGCCGGCAAGGTCGTCCTGCACGCCTGACGTGCCGACGCGCAGCGCGGACCGACACCGCGGCCTCGGCGCCTGCGGGCCGGCCTCGGCGCCTGCGGACCGGCTGGGCATCGCCGACCGGCCCAGCACCACCGACCGGCCCGCCATCGCGAACCGGCCCGCCATCGCGGACCGGCCCGCCATCGCGGACCGCGCCGCGAACCGACCCCGAACCGACCTCGAACGGTCAGCCCGCCGTCTGCCGGCGCCTGCGGTAGTTGGCCACCTTGTGCCGGTTGCCGCACTCGGCCATGCCGCACCAGCGCCGGTTGCCGGACCGCGACAGGTCCACGAAGAGACGGGTGCACTCCTCGTTGAGACACTCCCGCACGCGGGCGAAGTCGGCGCCGCCCAGCAGATCCACGGTGTCCCGGGCCACCGCGCCCAGCACCTCGTCGACGCCCCCGGTACGGGCGAGGCGACCGTCCTCGTCGAGCTGGTGCCTCGGCAGCGGCAACCGGGCCGCCTCGTTCACCTCGGCGAGCGCTTCCCGTACCTCGCTGTCCGCGGCCGGTGTCAGGGGCCACGCGCGGACCAGGGTGTACACGGCCTCCCTGAGGCGGCCCGTCCTCGACAGGGCGCGTCCGTCCAGTGGACCGGGCGCGTCGAGCAGTCCGGCCTGCTGGATCCAGCGCCCCAGGTCGTCGGGCGAGCGCAGGAGTTCGATGCGCCGGCTCCGCCGCCACAGCAGGGTGCCCGCGAGGTCCAGGGACAGCCGCCCGCTGACAAAGACGAAGTCATCCACCCCCTCATGGTGCCAGGTGGCCCCCGGCACCGCCGTCACCCCTCCCTTCCGCCCAGCGCCTCGACGACGCGGCCGAGAACCTCCTCCAGCACGTGCCACGAGGTCGCGAAGTTCAGCCGGAGGAACCCGTCGGCGCCCGGCCCGAAGGGGGCGCCGCCGTCGAGCAGGACCCGGCCCTCCCTCAGGACCTTCTCCACCGGCGGCTCGTCCAGCCCGAGCGGCCGGGTGTCCAGCCACGCCAGGTACGTCGCCTCGGGCAGATGGTGGCGGACCAGGGGGAGCCGGTCGCGCACCACCTCGTGGACGCGCCGGCGATTGCGGTCCAGCACGGTCAGCAGCTCGCGCTGCCAGGCGTCGCCGTGCCGCCACGCGGCGAGGGTGGCGACGACCCCGAGCGGTGAGACGGTGCCGTAGAGGTCGGGCGGCTGTGCGTCGCGCAGCGCGAGGAGACGGTCGGGGCCGTAGTGCGTGACGGCACAGCGGATGGCCGCCAGGTTGAACGCCTTGGTCGCGGAGGTCAGGGTCACCGTGCGGCGCGCGGTGTCGCCGGACAGGCTCGCGAAGGGGATGTGCCGGTGCGGGGCGTGGGCCAGCTCGGCGTGGATCTCGTCGCTGACGACGAGCAGGTCGTGTCGTCGCGCGATGGCCGCGATCTCGTCGAGTTCGTCCCGCGTCAGCACCCGGCCGGTGGGGTTGTGCGGGTTGACCAGGATCAGCGCGGTGCAGCCGGACCGCTTCACCGCGGTGTCCAGCGCGGCGAAGTCCATGCGCGGGCCGTCGTTCGTGTCCCGCATCGGGACGGGCACGATACGGCGGTTCATCGTCCGCAACGTCGCCAGGAACGGCGGGTAGTTGGGAACCTGCACCGCCACCGCGTCCCCGGCCGACGTCGCGAGGTGCAGGACGAGTTGCAGGCACTGGATCAGGTCGGTCTGCTCGCGCACCCGGTCCGCCGACGCGGCCCATCCGAACCGCTCGGCCATCCGCTCGGCGAAGGCCGTACGCAGCGGGCTGCCGTCCGGCCAGTCCGGGTAACCGAGATCGCGGCCGTCGACCGCCTCGCGCAGCGCGGCCACCACCGGCGGCGGGGTGGGGAAGTCCATGTCGGCCACCCAGGCCGGCAGCACGTCCCGCTCCGGGCGGTGCCACTTCACGCTGGAGCGGGCGCGCAGCCAGTCCATGCCGAGGTCGTCGAAGCCGGGCACCGCCCGAGCCGGCGCGAGCTTCATGCCAGGGCCCCCGTCCGCAGCAGATCGCGGGTGATCTCCACCTGTCCGTGATGCTGGGCCAGTTCCTCCAGGACGTGGAGCTGGACGCCCCGCACGCTCAGGGGACGCTCCGGGCCCTCGAAATCGGCGGGCGGCACGTTGCGCGGGGGCTGTGACGGCAGCGCCTCGCGGAGGTCCGCCTCCAGACGTACGAAGAGCGCGTCGACCTCCTCGCGCAGGTGTCGCACGTTCCCCTTCGCCGTGAACTCGGAGGGCCGGTCGCGCTCGACCCTGCGCCCCGCGACCACATGCCCCAGCCAGTAGTCGGCCACCGCTACGCAGTGGTGGGCGATGGCGTAGGGGGAGTTGGCGCCGGGCAGCGGCGGCGCGGTGTTGCCGAGATCGCCGCCCAGTCGCTCCAACTGCTCCAGCGCGCCGAGCAGGCCGTCGAAGGCGCGGCGAAGGAAGTACAGGTACTCGTCGTGATCGTGCACGGTGCCTCCTCATCGGTAAGAGCATCAGCATCATCTTCACGGAGACACCGGTCAAGATGGTGTTTGAAAGAAGGTGAAAAGTCTGTTACGAGGCATCAATGGCAAGTAATGGGGATCGGCAGGAGTGACATGTAACCCTCTAGGCTGGTGTCTACTTCCGCGAAGAACCCCGCCATCCCCGTTTCCGCGCCGGGTCGCACGGCCCGTGCCAAAATGGGCATGCCGTCCGTTCCGCCGTCCATCGAGGTTTCCCCGTGCCCAAGCCGGTCGCCCGCGTTCCCCAGCGACGTAACGCGCGGTCCAACCGGGCGCGCATCCTGGCCACGGCGCGTCAGGAACTGGGGCGCAACCCCGACGTCACCCTTGAGGAGCTGGCGCGGGCGTCCGGTGTCGTACGGCGCACCCTGTTCGGTCACTTCCCCGGCCGGGCGGCGCTGCTGGAGGCGCTGGCCGAGGAGGCGGCCGAGAGCCTGCGCGACGCCATGGCGGCCGGTGTGCGACCGGCGGAGCGTGCCGAACTGGCCCTCGCGTACTTCACCTTGTCGCTGTGGCCCGTGGGGGACCGTTACCGGATGCTTCTGGCGCTGGCCCGCCGCGACCTGGGCGAAGAGCGTGTCACCGAGATCCTCCGGCCCGCGCGGGAAGAGGTCGCGGCCATCCTGGAGCGCGGTCAGCGCGACGGTGTCTTCCACACCCATCTCCCGCCGGAGGCGCTGAGCGCCGGCCTGGAGGCGGTCACGGTCGCGCTGCTCGAAGCCGTCAACAAGGGGACGCTGGAGGACGACGGCACCCGGTCCACCACCGCCTCGCTGATTGCGGCCGGTGTGCCGGACGAGCGGGCGCGCGCGGTGGTCGACGAGGCCGTCTCCCTGATGGCCGCCCAGCAGACCGCCGTCGAAGGCTGAGTCGAGCGGGCGGAGGCGCCGCCGTGCTTGTCATGAACATGATCACCTCTTGAGGTGACCACGTTATTTGCGCATCGATGTGCAGACAACTTACGCTGCTCATGAATGTGCAAATAACGTGTCCCCTCGGGAGTTCTCCGTGCCTCTGCCGGCCAATACACCTGTCGACAGGACGGCGGGGCCGTACCCACGGCGCTGGTGGGCGCTGGGCGTTCTGTGCCTGAGCCTGCTGATCGTGGTCATGGCCAATACGTCCCTGATCGTCGCCGCCCCCGACATGACCCGGGAGCTGCGGCTGAGCAGCAGTGACCTGCAATGGGTGATCGACGGCTACACCGTTCCCTACGCCGCGCTGATGCTCGTACTCGGGGCGATCGGCGACAAGTACAGCCGCCGCGGCGCCCTGGTGACGGGCCTGGTGGTCTTCGCCGGTGGTTCCGTGCTGGGCAGTGTGGTCGACGAGACCGAGCTGGTCATCGCCGCCCGCGCGATCATGGGGGTGGGGGCCGCGGTCGTCATGCCCGCCACGCTCTCCCTGCTGGTGGCCATGTTCCCCAAGGGCGAGCGGGCCAAGGCCATCACCGCCTGGACCGCGACCTCCGGACTCGCCATAGCCGTCGGCCCGGTCGTGGCCGGCTGGCTGCTGGAGCGGCACGCCTGGGGCTCGACCTTCCTGATCAACGTGCCCGTCGCGGTGGCCGCCGTCATCGGCGCCTTCGCCCTCGTACCGCCGTCGAAGGCGGAGGGCATGGGCCGGATCGACTACGTGGGCGGGCTGCTGTCGATCGTCTCCGTCGGCACGCTCGTCTACGCCATCATCGAGGGCCCGCACTTCGGCTGGGGCACCGGTCCGGTCGCCGCGGCCGTGGTCGCGGGCGCCGGCTCCGTCGCCTTCGTCCTGTGGGAGCTGCGGCACCCCCACCCGATGCTGGACGTGCGCAAGTTCAGGCTGCGCGGCTTCAGCGGCTCGATGCTCGCGGTGCTGTTCTTCTTCTTCGGCACCTTCGGTTCGATCTACTACGCCACCCAGTTCCTGCAGTTCGTGCTCGGCTACGACGCGCTGGAGACCGGCGTCCGTCTGCTGCCGCTGGCCGGCGCCGTGTTCGCCGGCGCCGCGGCCACCGGACAGCTGACCCCGAGGCTCGGGGTGAGGGCCGTGATCGTGCCTGGCATGGCGATCGGGACCGTGGCCGTGTTCCTGCTCACCCGGATCGACGGGGGCTCGACGTACGGCGACTTCCTGCCGTCGCTCCTGCTGCTGGGCTTCGCGATCGGCCTCAGCGTCTCCCCGGCCACCGACACGATCATGGACTCCTTCCCCGAGTCCGAGCTGGGTGTCGGCGGCGGCGCCAACGACACCTCGCTGGAACTGGGCGGTTCCCTCGGCATCGCCGTCCTCGGCTCCCTGCTCGCCACCGCGTACCAGGACAAGCTGAGCGACCTGGTCGGCGGCCGGCTGCCGGCCGCGGCACTGGACGCGGCCCAGGACTCGGTGGGCAGCGGCCTGGCCGTCGCCGAGCAGGTGGCCACCGACCCGGCCGGCGGGGTCCAGCAGGCCCGGACGCTGGTGGGTGCCGTGCATGAGGCGTTCGCCCACGGTGTCGCGCACACCAGCCTCATCGGCGGCGTCATCATGGCCGCCGGAGCGATGATCGTCCTCGCGGTCCTGCCGGGCCGCCGACCGCCGCGCGAGGGGGCGGAGGAGATACCGGCGCCGACCGCGGACGCGGCGGACGCCGGGCCGGGGCAGCACCGCGCCGGGCGGTAGCTGGACGGGCTGACCAGTCGCCGGCTCGGCGTCAGGGCGTCGACGAACAGCCGGCGGACGTGCTCGACGCGCTGGGCCGCCGCCTCTTCGATCGCCTTGTAGCCGGCCGGGTGCGGCGTCGGCCGAACTCCTCCAGCTCGGCCACGGTGAAGCACGCGGACAACGGGGCGGACTCCAGCGCGTGCACCCCCAGCCTCGGGCCTCCAGGCCGATACGGAGCGTGGCGGCGACGTCGAGGTCCTGGCCGGGGCGCATCACGGGTGCGCCCGCACGGCGTACCCGCCGGTGAGAACCAGCGGATACGGGAAGCCGAACGCGATCACATCCGCCAGGAGCCGCGCGCTGGGGGAAGGCGTCTTGACTGAGGGCGGCCAAGCAGCTCGACTGGTCCCGGACGGTGATCGACTCCAGCCACGTCCGAGCTGCTCGACGCGGCCCAGAAGCGGGCCGAGCCCGGTCGATCGTGCCAAGCCGGGCAGCAAGCACCACCTCGTCGTGGACGGCCAGGGCATCCCGCTCGTGGTCTCGCTGACCGGCGGAAACCTCAACGACGACACCCAACTGATCCCGCTGCCGGAGAAGATCCCGTCCGTGCCGGGCATGGTCGGCCGGCCGCGGACGACCCGGCGCCCTTCCGGGTGACCGTGGTTACGACCATGACAAGTACCGTCGTCTGACCTGGGCGATGGGCGTCGAGCCGGTCATCGCGCGCCGCGGCGTGCCCCACGAACGAGACCCGGCGTTCACCGCTGGGGCGTGGAGATCCGCTGGGAACGTCGCGACGACATCCACGAAGCCTCCCTCGGCCTCGCCACCTGCCTCATCACCCATCGCCACATCCAACGCCTTCGTGAGGACTCCTAAAGAGACGGAGGGGCGTAACCATTGGCGGATGTGAGGGTGCCGGCGGGTGGCGAGGCTGCTGGCATGTCCCTACACCACACGCCCGCCCCCGAGGGCGGCGCGCGAGAAGAAACTGTCCGGCTCCCCCGCAGAATCTGGTTCCCCGGGCGCTTCATCGGTGGGACGGCTTGCATCCTTGCTCCCGTCATCTGGTGCGTCGGGCTGCTCCTGCGCTACCTGGCCGTGCGCACGGCGGGTTTCACGCCGGAGCAGTTGGCGTGGTACGACAGCCAGCCGTTCCCCGCCTACGGTCAGCTCGCTGCCTTCCAGGCCAGCCCTGACCTGACCACCGCAGGCTACGGATGCTTCGCCGCAGGCGCCGTCCTGCTGTGTATCGCCTTCGTCACCCTCGCCGGGATCGTCGCCGTGCGCGCCCCGCGACTCGCCTGCACCGGCGGCACGCTCGTCGTAATCGGCCTGTTCTGCCGCCTGTACTGGGCCGGGGTGGACCACACCGCCTTCCAGCTGATCGAACCGCTGGGGCTGGAGCGGGCCACCCAGTTGGTGATGGCCGACTACACGGACATCTCCTACGGGCCCCTGCGGGTGCCCATCACGGCCGCTTTCGCCCTGTACGCCGGCACGGCAGTGCTCGCCATCGGGGCTTTCCGGTCGGGAACCTTCGGTACGGGGCGGCTGGTGCTGTTCCTCCTCGCGGGATCTCTGTGGACCGGCGCGCTCAAGGAGAGCGGGCTTCTCGACGTCGTCCTGTCCGTCGGTCTGTGCGCGGTGTTCGTCCCCCTCGGCATCCGAGTGCTCCGGGACACCGTGCCCGAGCTGCGCAGCCAGGGGGTGCTCGCGGCCGGACGCAGGCCGTTGAGGATCCTGAGCTGGTGACACAACCATCATGCATGGCAGGAGTGTCGGCGAGGCCGAGTAATCCGGTCCGTCGTCGGCTGCGAGCCTGGTTGCTTCCCGTCGTCGCGTTCGGCAGCGCCTTCTTTCCGGCCGCACTGCCCGGTCCGTACGGGCCCGCATGGCCGGTGCTTGCCTCGGTGCCCGGCCCGGTCGTGGCCGCGGTGGCGGGGCTGCTGGCTGCGGTGGCGGCCCGGACCGCGTCGGAGCGGCCGTGGCTGCTGTTTCTGCTCGCAGGTGTCGACTCTGCGGTCAGGCCGCCGGGGCTGCTGGTATCGGTGGCCTCCTATGTGGCCGCAACCTCGTACCGACGGCCTCGTCACCTGGTGCTCTTCACGGTGGCCGCGAGCCTGCTGGTTGCGGTGCCCCGGCCGGGAGTCGAGGCGGTGTCGGCGCTCGGCGGTGTGGCGCTGTTCGTCTGGCTGCCCGTCGTGGGCGGGTTGTGGCGGGGTGCCCGGGCGCTGGTGGTGGCCGGGCTGCGCGAGCGGGCCGAACGGCTGGAGCGGGAGCAGGCCGTACGGACCGAGCAGGCCCGCGCGCAGGAACGTGCCCGCATCGCCCGAGACATGCACGACGTCGTGGCCCACCGCGTCTCCCTGATGGTGCTGCGCGCCGGAGCCCTGGAGATCAGCACCACCGACGAGAGGGCCGCGCAGGAGGCAGAGCTCATTCGCACCACGGGAAGGGAGGCGCTCGCTCAACTCCGCTCAGTTCTGGGTGTCTTGACGGAAGTGGAGACAGCCGAGCCGTTCCTGCCGCAGCCGACGCTCGCCGACCTCGAACGGCTGCTGGAGCAGTCCAGGTCGGCGGGTATCCCCGTCGAGCGGCAGGACGAGGGCACTGTGCGCGATGTCCCCGCCATGATCGAGCACACCGCCTACCGGGTCGTCCAGGAAGCGCTCACCAATGTCCACAAGCACGCCGTCCGGCCCACGGTCCGGGTGGCGGTACGGCACCTGCCGTCGGCGTTGGAGGTCACCGTCACGAATACCGCAGTGCACGTTCCCGCTTCTCCGCTGCCCGGCAGCGGTCTGGGGCTCGTGGGGCTGCGGGAGCGCGTCGAACTCCTCGGCGGGCAGTTCGCGGCTGCCCCCGAACCTGCTGGAGGGTTCGCTGTCACTGCGAGACTGCCGACATGACCTGGACCTCCCGCCTCATCCGCACTCTGGTAGTCGACGACGAAGCCCTCGTCCGGACCGGCCTGCGCATGATCCTCGAAGCTGCCGGGAACATCGAGGTGGTCGCCGAGGCCGACTCCGGAACCGCTGCCGTCGACGCGGTCGCGCGCCACCGGCCGCACGTCGTCCTGATGGATGTACGTATGCCCGGCATCGACGGCGTGGACGCGCTGACGGAGATCAACCGGCTGCCTGACCCGCCGGCCGTGATCATGCTGACGACCTTCGACCGCGACGAGTACGTCCACGGCGCCCTCCGCGCCAGGGCCGCTGGGTTCCTGTTGAAGGACACCGCACCGCGCGACCTCATCGCCGCCGTCCGTGCGGTCGCCGAGGGCAGCGCGATGCTCGCGCCGACGGTCACGAGGCGTCTGATCGATGCCTACGCCGGACAGCACTCCGCCGACTTCGTCGCAGCCAGGCAACGTCTGTCGGTCCTGACTGACCGCGAGCGAAGGGTTGTCGCCGCGGTTGCCCGCGGGCTGGCCAACGCGGAGGTCGCCCGTGAGCTAGGGATGGCGGAGACCACCGTCAAAGTCCACGTGAGCCGGTCGCTCACCAAACTCGGCCTGTCCAACCGGGTGCAGATCGCCCTCCTCGTCCGCGACGCGGGCAGTCCGGGGGCTGAGTCGCGGGATTGACGGGCGAGTTCCCCACTTCCTCACGCCCGGACCTACGAGCCCCCGGGCGATCGCTGCCGATCGCGCGTCTTCGCTGGTGAAGTCTCGGGCGTAGAGCAGCTCTTCGGCCAGGATGCGCTGGTAGCGTTCCACCTTCCCGTTGTGGCGGGGTGTGTAGGGCTTGGTCTTCTGGTGGCGGGTCTGGTTGCCGACGACCCGGGCGAAGTCGCCGGATCGGCGGCAGGCGCCGTTATCGGTGACGATCCTGTGGATGCGGTTGATGCCGTGAGCGGCGAACCAAACCCTCGCACGGGCGAGGAACGCCGCCGCCGTGGAACCCTTCTCGCGCAGGGGTTCGGTGTAGGCGAGCCGGGAGTGGCCGTCGACGATGGAGTGCAGGTAGATGTAGCCGCGCTTGGCGCCGGCCGTCTTCGCCCGTGCCGTCACCTTGGCCGGGTCGCTGTTTCGGCCGTGCATCCGCCAGCCTCCGCCGTCGGGGATCCGGCCGGCCTTCTTCACGTCCAGGTGGACCATGTGCCCGGGCCGGCGGGCAATGATCTTGCCGGGTCCGCGGTGGGGGCCGCCACTGGGGTCGAAGAACCGTCGTCGGCCCAGCCCGAGTCGGCTCAGGTGGCGGCCGACCGTGCGTCGGTCGATGACGATGCCCAGGTCGGCGAGTTCGTCGGTGATCCGTCGGGCGGACCACTTGTGCCCACGCCGCCATGCCTCGACCTGTTGGATCACCTCGGGCGGCGTCGCGGTCGGGCTGCTGTGCGGCGTCGAGGGGCGGTCCTGAAGACCGGCTTCGCCATGTCGACGCCATCGGTTGACCCACTTGGACGCGCAGGCACGCGAGATTCCCATCTCGGCTGCTACGTGAGCGATCGGTCGGGGGTCGGGTCCGACACCGAGCGATCAGGCGGCGCCGCCCATCGGGGCTCAACGGGGTGTTGCGATGCACCATGAGCACATCCATTCTCGTTGGTGACAGCGTTACGCCGTGGTCGGACCGTCGCGCTGCATCTCGCACAGCTCCCAGATGGTGTTGCGGGTGGTGTCGTCCAGGACGGCATCGGGCCACGGGGTCCGCTTGGCCTTGCTGTTGAAGTAGGCGCCGTTCGTTGTGCGCTCCTCAGGGCTGGAGGCGAGGTACACGCTGGAGCGCGTGGCCCTCAGCAGCGCCCGGCGGCCGTAGACGACGGGCATCGCCAGCCGCAGCAACGGGACGATGGGGCGAGCCAATGGCGGATAGGTGCCGACGGTGAGGTTCTTGTTCATCGAGGTGTAGGCGTGTCCGGGGTAGGCGACGTTCAGCGTCACCGGTGTGGCCGCGAGTTCCTGGGCGAAGCGGTAGCTCATCGCCATCTGCGCCAGCTTGGTCTGGTTGTAGAACGACAGCCCGACATAGGACTTCTCGCCCTGCAGGTTGTTGAGGTCGATCTGCCCCCGGGGGATGCCGCCGGTGATGTTGATGACCCGGGCCTGCCTGGACGCTGTCAGGGCCGGCATCAGCCAGTGGGTGAGGCAGAACGGCGCGACCACGTTGACTGCGAACGCGGTCTCGATGCCGTCCTCGGTCACCTCGCGGTGGTTTCGGGTCGCTCCGGCGTTGTTGATCAGCACGTCCACGCCGCCGGCCCGGCCGCTGGCCTCCTGGGCGAGGCGACGGACGTCGCGCAGCCGGGACATGTCGGCCGTGATCGCCGTGACGTCATCGTTCCCGCTGGTGTGACGAATATCCGCCACGGCAGCGTCGGCGCGGCACTCATCCCGTCCGACGAGGATCACGCTCGCGCCGAGCGCGGCCAACTGTCGCGCGGTCTCCTTGCCGATGCCACCCGTGCTGCCGGTCACCAGGACGGTCTTGCCTTCCACTGTCACCACCCCATTCGCGATCTGTCACTTGGTGACATGATAGTCATCGAATGATGCGAAGTAGACTGGGTGCATGAAAGAGGGACTGCGCGAACGCACCCGCCGAGCAGTGCGGGCGGAGCTCGCCCAAGTGGCCGTCGACCTGTTCGCCCGCCAGGGCTTCGACGAGACGACCGTCGAGGACATCGCCCGAGCAGCCGGCATGACCAAGCGCAGCTTCTTCCGTTACTTCCCGACCAAGGAAGACGTCGTCTTCGACGGCATCGACCTCACTGGTGAGAGCGTCGTCGCCGACATCGCAGCGCGACCAGCAGGCGAAGGGCCGTGGGAGTGCCTGCACCAGGTCCTGCGGGCTTGGCAGGAAGAGATCCACGCCAGTGAGCAGGCGCTCTCAACCATCCGCCTGATCGAGGCAACGCCCGCACTGGCCGGGCGACTCCACCAACGCAGAACCGAATGGCGCAGGCGAGTCAGCGACGCGCTCCAAGATCGGCCAGGGACCGACCTCGACCCGTACACCGCGGACCTGCTCACCAACGCCGCCACGGCTGTACTCGACGCTGTATCCAGCCAGTGGGCCCGATCAGACGGGAACGTGGACCGCCCAGCCCTGCTGGACCAGGGGTTCAACCAGGTCCACGTTGATCTCAGCCCGCGGCAGGTGTGACCCGCCCCCCGTCACCAACGTCCTGCCCGACAACAGGTAGACGTCAGCCAGGGGCGTCTTGTGAGGCGGCCGGGCCTGGGTGAGGGCCGGGCGGTAGGCCTACGACCAGTTGCTGCGACCGAGGAGGCCGGCCGACCACCCACCGGTGAGACCCCGAACAGCGGGGCGAGCTGCCGCATGGTCAGGTTCGTGCGGTAGTACACCGCCACCAGCAGCACCCGCTCGGCCAGCGGCAGCCGCCACGGACGACCCCAGCCGCAACCCTCGCCACCACGCTCCCGGACCGCTTTCAGCGACCACCCGAACTGATCGACCCGCAACCCGGTAAACGTCTCCACCCACACCCGCTCGGCCCTCAACACCCCAGCCACACAACGGATATGCCCTGCTCACGGCCTTCCGCAACACCCTTCAGCTTGTTCTTTATCTACCAGGATCTCCATTCTGGACGCGGGTCACCGGGAAAGCGCCGGGGTGTTCCATCAAACCCACAAGAGTGACACAACGCATCAGGAAGCCACGGCAGGGGCAGGCTCGGCGCGTCAGCATCTCTGTGAGAGAGGGCATCATGCGTCGAACCATCACCGTCATTCTTGGCTCTCTTGCGCTTTTCGGCGTCCTCACGTCACCGGCCAACGCTGTCCCGGACCCAGTGGCAACCATCGACTGTGCCGTTGCAGACATCACGGGTGTCATTGACCTGGCCAGTCCGGGAGTTCCCGCAGAAGTTCCGTTTACTGGCTGCCTCGCGCCCTGACCTGAGCCTGCTCTTCTATTCCGGCCTCGAACGGCGCCTCGTACTGAGTCGTCACCTGGGGATTCGCCGGACGCGAGGGCGGCCTTCGTCTGATCATGTGCTCCGACCAAGGTGCACGTGATCACGACGAAGGCCGTGAGGGTGAGTCTGTTGCCTGATGCTGTCAGGAGGGAAGCGTTCGCGGAAGCGTCACGCTTCCGGGGCGAGTTCTACGAGTGTCTGACCGCTCGGCGCGACAAGTTGTTCGAGCTGACGGATGCGGTGCTGTGGGCGGACGGGGCGGTGAAGTACCCAGTGGACCGTACGCTGTTGCCCGAGCATCGTCGTGGACACGGAGCGATGTATGGGGGCCTCAACCGCGGCCGGATCGATGTGGATCGGCTGCGGACGGTGCTGGCCGGCTTGCCGCTGCCGCGGTTCGACGGCGGGCACCTGGTCCTGGCCGTCGATGTGTCGCCGTGGCTTCGCTCGGACGCGCCGTGTTCGGCCGAGCGGCTGTTCTGCCACGTCTACGGTCGGGCGAAGACGGCGTCGCAGTTCATCCCGGGCTGGCCCTACCCATTCGTCGCCGTCCTGGAGCCGGGTGCCACCTCTTGGACCGCGATACCGTGCTGGTCGCGGCCATCAGCGAGTGGCTGTGACCAGCACTTCGAAACTCCCCGTGGGCGCTGTTGCCGGCCCACGATTTTTAGAACGAGGCGGGCGGGAGAAGGACAGGGGACGCGTCCAGCAGCTGGAATCGGTTGTCCCGCTGCTGGACGCGTCCGCTGGTGGGATGCGTGAAGTGGGTGCCCAGCAGCAGGTCATCGGTACCGGCCAGCTCGGTGAGCAAGTGGTGGCGGGTGGTTCGCGCCTCGGCGGGATCGACGTCGCCGACGCTACCCATGTCGGGGTACGCCAGTTGCACGGGATGATGCAAGCTGTCGCCGCTGATCAGCGCATTGCGGCCGGCGCCTGTCAGCTTGACCGACAAGTGGCCGGGCGTGTGGCCGCGTGTCGGTACCAGGCGGACGCCGTCGGCCACCTCAAGGCCTGAGGCGGGGATGTCGAGCAGGTCGTACAGACCGTTGTCACGGATGGGTCGCAGGGAGTCGCGGTGCACCTGGGCGACTTCCTCGTCGCTTTCGGCGGCGGCGGTCCAGTAGTCCCATTCTCTGCGGTCGGTGAGGTAGCGGGCGTTCGGGAAGGTCGGTGTCCAGCGGCTGTCGACCAGGTGAGTGTTCCAGCCGACGTGGTCGACGTGCATGTGCGTGGTGATCACCAGGTCGACGGTGTCCGGGGCGAAACCCGCGGCGGTCAGCCAGCGCAGCAGCGGGGTCTGCAGGTTGTCGGCGTCGGGTATCTGCCGGGGCTTGTCGTTGCCGATGCCGGTGTCGACCAGGATGCGCTTGCCGTTCACCTCGATCGCGAAGATGTGAACGTGCATCGCAAAGGCTGTGCCGTCGGTGAAGTGGGGTCGCAGCCAGGTGTGGTGCAAGTGTTCAGGTGTGGCATCGGGCAGAAGCCATTGACTGGTTGCCGGTGACATGTCGATTTCGTCGACTCGGCGCACAACGATGCCTCCGAGGTCCCAGCCCAGGAAGGCCGGGGATGCATGGCTTGTGAACACTCTGAACCCATTCGTCTTGTTTGGCCGCCGGTTCCGTGGGTCGACTCTAGGGCTGTCGGTGACCTTTCGTAAGTACGTACCTTTTTGTAAGCTGGTGGCATGGCGGTGAGTGAGCAGCTCAAGGATGTTTTCGCCCAGCTTCCGGCAGACTCTTTCGACAAGGACTGCCCGACGCGGCCGGTGATGGCCCAAGTGACCGGCCGGTGGGGTGCGTTGATCATCGCTGCGCTGGTTCCCGGACCGATGCGCTTCTCCGGCCTTCACCGGCACATCGGCGGCATCAGCCAGAAGGTGCTGTCGCAGTACCTCAAGTCGGTGGTGCGGTACGGGCTGGTCGAACGCCTGGTGGAGCCGACCGTCCCGCCGCAGGTCACCTACAGCCTGACGCCACTCGGGCGGAGCCTGGCGGAGCAACTGTGCGCGCTGCTGAGCTGGTTCAGCAGCAACACCGCGGCACTGGAGGCCGCCCAGCAGAGCTACGACGCTGCCGATTCCCCGGCCCGGTAGCGTGTCACGGGGCTGCTGGCCATCGACCCGCTGATCGCCCGCCGCGATGTCCATCTGCGGGAGAAGACCCTGCGGCGGATGCTCTACGAAGCGGTTGCGCGGTCGGAGGAGATAATCGGAGTCAACATCGAGGAGCTGGACCTCGCCGGGCGCCTGGCCCCGGTGAAGGCCAAGAGCGCCCGGCCTCGCACCCGGCGCCGCAACACGGTGCGTGAGGACTTCGTGCTGGAGACCGTGTACTGGGACGCGGGCACCGCCCGGCTGCTACCCCGTCTTCTCAAGGGCCGTACGCGCGGGCCGGTGTCCGTCACCCACCGCAGGCCGGGCCCGGGCAAGGTCCTCGCGCCGCGCGACGTGTGCACGGACACTGGGCTGGTCCGGCTGTCGTACGGGCAGGCCCGCATGCTGCTGGACGAGCACACCGCCCTCGGCGACAAAAGCGGCGCGGGCCGGGACCTGCACGAGTGGCGGCAACCCGGGCTCACGGACCTCGGCGAGGCGAGGGCGAGCCTGCTGATACTGATGGCGAAGTCTCGGCACAAGAAGCCCGAGAACGTACGGAAGTACTTCCATCCCTCGGCGGACGCGATCGCCGACGTCACGAGCCCGCTCGCGCCCGGGGACAGCCGATGCTGAGCACACGACCAGGTGGTCAGCACGCGGCGGATGGCCCGTCGGGCTGGGGAACGGTGATAGCCCCACCGGCTCCGGTATCCGCGGATCTTGGCGCCCGCGACCGCCCGCCTGCGCTGCTGTCCTTCCGACACCACCTTCGCGGAGTTGGTGTGGTCGAACCCCTGCTGCCCCGGATCTCGCTGGGAGCCGAGGCGCGTCCTCCTAGAGCTTGCGGGACAGCCATTTGTTGACGATGGTGGTGGTGCTGGCAGCGTTGCGCTGGAGGGCCAGGTCGTGGCCGGCTCCGGGAATGGACTTCACGTCGACGTCAGGGCTGGCCGAGTAAGCGGCGGTCTCCGCCTTGAGGGTCGTGTTCAGGTCGGCGGGGTCGAAGTACAGGCCATCGTGCTGGCCCACGAGCGACAGGACGGGAACGTTGACGTCCTTGCCGTAGGTGTTGTGGCTCTGTTCGTCCTCGAAGGAGGTGAATTCCCCGAGGGTGGCGATCTGCTTGACCTTGTCGTCGGCCTGCACGGTGCTCAGATCGGCGTTGAACGGCCAGTAGAACGTGTGGCGCATGCCGTCCCGGGTGGTGAGGGAGCCGTCCGGAATCGCGCGGCCGGCGAAGGCAGCGTCTTCGGCGGCCGGGTGCATCGCGGCGTTGAACAACAGCCCGCCGGAGCCGGCATGGTGCATGAATCCGGTGACGACAACGGCGTCGACGTCCTTGTAGGACGCGGCTTCCTGGATGGCGACCACGCTGCCCATGGAGTGGCCGACCAGTGCGATCGGCAGCCCCCTGTGGTCGCTCCTCAGCCTGGTGATCAGCTGGTGGACGGCGGCGGAGTGAGTCGTGCCGTTCAGCTGGTCCGCGGCCGGGCTGCTGGAGTCGCCGGTTCCGAGGCGGTCGACGGCGACGGTGATCCAGCCGTCCTTGGCCGCCTCGCGGGCTTGCGAGATCCAGCCGCGGTTCGTCTTGAGATCGAAGTACCGGTGGTCGTAGGTGACGCCCGGGATCATCACCTGAACGCCCTTCACGCGGGCGTGGCTCGGTTGGTATTCCACGGCGCTCAGCGTCTGGTCGGCCGGTCCGCTGCCGGTGAGCGAGACCTTCTGGGTGATCGTGTGGAGGGTGTAGCCCGGCCCACGGTCGGGGGCGGCAGACGCGCCCTGGGCCGTGACCGTTACGGCCGTAACGAGCAACGCGGCGGACGCCGCGCCCGCGGTGAGGCGGGCCGTGCGGTTTCGTGGTTTGTCCGAGGACATGGGGAAGATCCTTGCTGTCTGGGCCGAGGCGCACGCCTCGGGTGAAGCCTGAGCGGGCGTCGCGCCGTGACTGCTGGTAGGCGAGTGCGCCCCGTCCTTGGAGCGGCTGCGGGAGCAGTTGGAAGGGGTGGTGTGGCGGTTCCGTACCGGCAGTCCGTGGCGGGACATGCCCGCTGATCACGACATCTGGACGACGGCCTACCAACGGGTTGTGCAGTGGTGCGACTCAGAAGTCATTTCAGTTGGCGTGATCTTGCGGAGTCTGGGGTGATGACTGCTGCGCTTGTCGAGCGGATGGCGCCGGATGACCTGTGGACGTTGTTCCAGCGGGTGGTGCCGCGGCACCGGTTCGCGCGCAGGGTGGAGGACACCGTCGGCGAGGCGACCGCGAGGTGCTGGCCGCCATCGTCTTCGTGGCCACCTCGGGTCGCACCTGGCACCAACTGCCGCCGGGCTTGGGACTGTCGGGGGTCACCGCCTTCCGGCGGTTCACTGAGTGGACCGAGGCTCGGGTGTGGGCCAAGCTGCACCGCCTGGTCCTGGACGAGCTCGGTGCCCGAGGTGAGCTGGACTGGTCGCGGTGCGCGATCGACTCCGTCAGCGTCCGGGCCCTCGAAGGGGACAGGTGACGGGACCGAATCCGACCGACCGCGGCAAGAAGGGATCGAGAATCCACCTCATCGTCGACCGTCACGGGCTGCCCCTGTCGGTCGGCATCTCCGCTGCCAACCTCCATGACAGCCAGGTCCCTCATCCCGTTGGTCCGTGGCATCCCGCCCCCCCACTCCCGTCGCGGCCCGCGACGCCGGCGGCCCGGCAAGCCGCACGGCGACAAGGGCTACGACTACCGCCACCCGCGCAGATGGCTCGCTTCTCGCAGCATCCGGCACCGCCTTGCCCGCAAGGGCATCGAGTCATCCCGACACCTGGGCCGGCACCGCTGGGTCGTGGAGCGGACCATCTCCTGGCTGTCCGGCTGCCGACGCCTCCACCGCCGCTACGAACGCAAGCCGGAACACTTCCTCGCCTTCACCGCCATCGCCGCGACCCTCATATGCCACCGCGGACTCACCAAGTGAAATGACGCCTTGAAGCGTGGACTCCGCTGCGGCCCGGACCCACCACGACGCCGCCGGCATGCTCGTGGACGCCGAGGTCCTCACCGCGCTGGAGAAGGCGGTTGAGGAGGAGAAGGCACGCGCGAAGAGGGCGGGCGGTGGCGGGTGCCGAACCTGCCGGCCTGACTCGCGCGGCAGCTGTCGCCCGCTGTCTTTCTCGTTCTCACCCCGGGCGAGTGCGCCGACAGCCCCCGATTCACCACCATCCTGGCCGGCATCAAGGTCCTCGGCTCCCTGATCTGGGTCCGCAGCCTCCGCCTCACCGGGTGATCCCACCCGGAACAGGTCCTAACGGCCGATCTTGTCCAGCTCGGCAAGGTCCTCGTCGGAGAGCGGGAGTCCCGCGCCGGCGACGTTCTCGCGCAGGTGGGCCACCGACGAGGTGCCGGGAATGAGCAGGATGTTCGGTGACCGGTGCAGCAGCCAGGCCAGGGCGACCGACATCGGCGTCGCGGCGAGCCGGGTGGCCACGGCCGAGAGCGCCGTGGACTGGAGCGGAGTGAAGCCGCCGAGCGGGAAGAAGGGCACGTAGGCGATGCCCTGGTCGGCGAGTTCGTCGATCAGCTCGTCGTCCTGGCGGTAGGCGAGGTTGTACATGTTCTGTACGCACACGATCGGCGCGATCCCCTGCGCCTCGGCGACCTGCTCCGTGGTCGCGTTACTCACGCCGAGGTGCCGGATCAGGCCCTGCTGCTGGAGTTCGACGAGGGTTTCGAAGGGCTCGGCGAGTGAGCCGGGCACGGGGCCCTGGGCGTCGCCGAGCCGGAGGTTGACCACGTCGAGTGATTCGCGGCCGAGGTCCGCAAGGTTCTCGTGGACGGCGCGGCGCAGGTCCTCGGGCTGCCGGGCAGGGGGCCAGCCGCCCTGCTGATCGCGGTCCGCGCCGACCTTGGTCACGATGTGCAGCGATGCGGGGTAGGGGTGCAGTGCTTCGCGGATCAGTTGGTTGGTGACACGCGGTCCGTACGCGCCGGCGGTGTCGATGTGGGTGATTCCGAGATCGGCGGCCTCGCGCAGGACGGCGAGCGCGCCGTCGTGGTCGGCGGGCGGGCCCATGACGCCGGGGCCGGCGAGCTGCATGGCGCCGTAGCCGAAGCGGGTGACGGTCAGATCGCCCAGGGTCCAGGTGCCGCCGGGCAGTGACGCGGGGGGTGTGTTCATGGCTGTGCCTTTCCTGCTGAGCCGGATACTTCGGAGGGCTGTGGGTCGCGTGGTCCGTCGCTCGTCGACGGCGCCTTGTCCGCGTCGGCTACCGGAGCGGACTTCGGTTTCCCATGTCGTCGATGTTCGCTCGCCGACCAGCGGCGCATCCAATACCGACAGGGTGCCCTGTCATACCCGGCGAGTATCACCGAGTTGGGCTGGGGCCCATGGACACCTTGGAGACCCGCGAGCTGAGGTACTTCGTGGCCGTCGCGGAGGACCTCCACTCCGGCCGCGCCGCCGAGCGCCTCGGCATGGCCCAGCCACCGCTCTCCCGGGCCATCCAGCGGCTTGAGCGGCGCCTCGGCGTCTTGCTGCTGGAACGCAACCGTCGCGGAGTCTCCCTGACCGGCGCCGGAGAGATGCTGCTGCACGAGGGCCGCGCAGCCCTCGACGCGACCACCGCCGCCGCTCGCCGCACCCGGCGCGCCGACAGTCCGGGCGGCCCTCGCAACCGCCTGGTCCTTGCGGTGAAGGCCGGCTCGTCTCACGAGCTGCTGCACAAGCTCATCGACGCCTATGCGGCCGAGCCCGACGCCGCCGAGATCGAGGTGCTGCCGAGTGGCACATGTGAGCAGGGGGAGATGCTGCGCGACGGCCGCGCCGATGTGGCGCCCCTGCGACCCGGCGAGCAGCAGCATGGCGCCGCCCCCGCAGCCGACGGACGAAGCATCACCCCGAGAGCCACCTGGTGGCCACAACCACCTCCTTCCCGCGGGGCCTCGGGGCGCTCCACCCGCTGGAGGGCCCGGACGAGGACGAGGTCCGAAGCCTCACCCCGGCCAAGGTCGCCCTGGCGCACCATGTCACCGCAGTCCGGCTGACACGCTGGCTCCTGGAAACGGCGGAGTTCACCTGCGGGCTGAGGACGAAACCCGCCCCCTCCTGGCTGCGGGCCTGAGGGCCGACCGCGCCTGCCCGCGCGTCACCCGGTCACCGGGCCAGCGTGGCCGCCCACCGTGTGAAGATCTCGGCGTACCGCGCCGGGTCGGACTGGTGCATCATGTGCGTTGCGTCCGGCACCGACTCGTAGTCGACCTTCACCCCCGCCGACTCCATCAAACGCCTGGCCTGCGTGGCCTGTTCGTCGGAGAGCGCCCCGATCAGGTTCCCGGTCTCCGGGTCGGTGCCGCGCATGTGATGGGTGAGGAGCACCGGTGTTTTGACCTGGCCCAGCATGCGCTCGTGCGGGCAGTTCAGCCCGACGGTCCCCTCGTAGAAGGCCCGGGCCCATTCCGGGTCGTACTCCTTGAGGTGCTGCGGGATCACGTCCGCCACGAAGGACCGCGCCATCGGCGACGACGAGACTTCGGCCGCGCGGCAGAACCCCTCCCAGTCACCCACGCTCCACTGGTCGCCGAGAAACGTCCGGAAGAGGTCGAACACCGGCCCCACCGCCTGCCGGATCGAGTGACCGCGCGCCGGGACGAGTTCGGACGCGAAGAGCGGCGGGTCCTCGCACAGGACGCCCCGGAGCTGACCGGGCATGGAGTACGCCGACAGCCACGCCGCCAGGACGCCGCCGGAGGAATTGCCCGCGACGACGACGGGCCGCTTCACCACCAGGGCGATGAACCGGACCAGGTCGTTGCCGAAGTTGTCGAGGCTGTAGCGCTTCGGGGTCCAACTGCTGCGCCCCTGGCCCCGCAGGTCGACGGCGTAGACGTGGAAGTGCTCGGCGAGGAGGCCCATCGCCTCTTCGTACGACCACCAGGATCCCGTCTGCTCGGGGATCAGCAGTACGGCGGGCCGGTCCGGGTCACCGGCCTCGGCGTAGTTCATGACGATCTCGCCGAGATCGACCTGCTGTTCGGGGTAGGCGTGCGGGACGTGGACGTCGCGCAGCGCGGGGCTGGTCACCATTGTGGTCTCCTCGGTCTGTGCTGCCCGTCGTTACGGGCGGACGGCGCTTCCCCCGGCCCGGCGCCGGCGATCAGAGCCGGCGACCGCCCTCACCGGGTGGCACGTCACGAGCTATTATTCGAACCGTGGCAGACGACGCGCACCGACGATTCCGATGAGTGGAACGCCGGTGCGAGTCCCGCGCTCGGGCAGGCCGTTGCGCGGTGAGCCGGTCCTGGAGCGGGCCTTCCGGGTCCTGGGTGCCTTCTCCGAGGCCGGCGAGGGACTGGCACTGCACACACTCGCGGCCCGGGCGGGCCTTCCGAAGAGCACCACGTCCCGGATCGCGGCCCAGCTGACGGACGTCGGAGCCCTCGAACGCCTCGACAACGGCGACTTCGTCGTCGGCCTGCAACTGCTCGAGATCGCCTCGCTGGCACCCCGCGGCCACGGACTGCGCGCCGCCGCGCTGCCGTTCATGCAGGACCTGCACCGGGTCACCGGCCAGCACATCCTCCTGGCCGTGCGCGACGGCGACGAGGCCGTTCTGGTCGAGCGGCTGTCCGCACGGGACGCGGCGGCGATCAAGTACCGGGTCGGCGGACGCCTGCCCCTCATCGGGACCGGTATCGGCATCGCCCTGCTGGCGCACGCCCCCGGGCGGATTCGGAAGGAAGCACTGGCCGACGCGGACGACGCGGCCTGCGTCCGCCGGCTCCTGGCCACCGTCCGCACGGACGGCGTCTGCGCCGTGACGGTGCCCAACCCCCTGCGCTCCGGGCCCGCCGTCATGTCGACCGTCGCCGCCCCGATCCTGAACCGTCGCGGCGACGCACTGGGCGCGTTGTCCCTGGTCGCACCCGACGAGGGCGGGCCCCGTACCGCGGCCGTGACGGCGCTGCGCAGGGCGAGTCTGGCGATCTCCCGGGCCGCGGGCCCGTGAACCACGCGCCTGCGCCCGGCAGCAGACCGGCGCCCTGCCGGCGGGGACTGCCACGGCCCGGTCCCCTGTCACCGTTCCGGCTGTCCACGGCGCCGCCGCCGTGGACAGCCGGAACGGCACACCGCTCTGTGCCTGCTTCGGCCGTGCAGCCGCCGGCGGCTCAGGGCTCGACGAACTTGCCGGCCAGTCCCCGGTCCAGGTAGTCGTCCGGCAGATCCTGGGAGACCAGCTCGGCTTCGCTGTGCCCGCTGTGCAGCCGCCAGCAGGCGTCGGCGATCGTCTGCGGCTGGGAGTCGTGGCCCCCTGGCCGATGAAGGCGGCGATCGCCACGTGCGCGGCGTGGACGCCGGTGCCGGAGAGCGCCGCGTGCAGGTCGAGGATCCAGTTACGCATCCCGCCGGTGGCGATCTGGACGTCCGCCACGTGCGGGGCGATCACCGGCCCCGACCCCGCGCCACTGCTGACCAGGATCGTCCCCGTGCCGCGCTCCAGCATGCCGGGCAGGACGTGCCGCACCGCCGCCACGCCCCCGAGCGGGTAGAGGTCCAGCTGGGCCAGAACCGAGTCGACGGTGACCTTCGTGGCCTCGACCAGCGGCGCCCGGCGCAGGTCAGCCGGGGACGGCGCGGGCGAGTACTCGAGTATGTCGATCGGTCCCAGCCGTTCCTCGGCGGCGGTCAGCGCCGCGTGCGGAGCGGGACGATCGGTCACGTCGGCGGGGAACACCTCGGCCCGCACGCCCGTGTCGGACAGGTCGTCGGCCACTGCCTGCAGCGTCGTGCGGCTGCGGGCGATCAGCGCCACGTCGACCCCTTCGGCGGCGAACCGCCGGCCGATCGCGCGCCCGAGTTGAGGGCCTGCGCCCACGATCGCGAGCGTGCTCAATTCGCCACCTCGTGATCCTTGTATCGACATTCCGGACCGCGGATGTCGGAGCTTCGATGCATGCCGGAACAACGGTAGGAAGCGTGTGGTCTCGGCGCCTCGGACCGGCGCGTCAGGCCGAACGGGAGATGCGCGACAACGATGAGCGGCACTTTCTCGGCGGACGTGAGCGGCGCGAACGCCTTCAGCGACTTCGCACACGAGTGGCGGAGCCGGATGGGCGAGACCTTCGCGCCGGCGCCCTTCCGCCGGACGACCGTGTCCGACTTCTCGGCACGGTCCCGCGGGTTCCGGGTGCGGGACATGATGTTCAACCGCTTCGAGACCGGGGCCGCTCTGCGGACGGCGGGCCGGCGGGTCGGGGCCGACGATCACGTAGGTACGACTCGTGGATCTCTGGCGGCTCGCACCGGCGGTGCTCGGTCCGGACGGGCGGGTGATCAGATGCGCTCAGGCAGCGTTGATGTCGAGCGCGGTGTGACTTCGTACTCGCTCCCCCGGCGGCAGTGCGGGCCGCGTCCGCTGCGGACGGGCCTCCCGGATCTGGTCGGCGCCCCGGAGGTCTGCTTCTCGAGGATGTCGGGGACCCAGGGGGTGGAAACCAGGACCTCCCTCCGGCCGGACCAGCAGACGCCGCCCCCTACCAGGCCGGGGAGCCTCGCCGCCCTCGCGGAACCCCTTCCTCCGCACCGGTTCAGGCTGGTTCGGCGGCTGGCAGCAGGACCGGCTTGACGACCTCCGCGCTCTCGACCGCCTCGCTCCAGGCGGCGACGTCGTTCAAGGGGAAGGTGGTCACGAACCGTTCGACCGGCAGATCCCCGCGTTCCGCCATCGCCACCAGGCGGGGGATGAGTTCGTGAGGGCGTGAGGATCCCTCCACGACGCCGACGAGTCGTTTGCTGCCATTGACCAGGTCCATGACGTCCAGCGGGATCGTGGCGCCCACCTGGGCGGTGCCCACGACGGCCAGGGTACCGCCGGTGGCGAGAGCCCGGACACCGTCCCGCAGCGCCGCCGGAGATCCGCTGCTCTCCAGCATGTAGGGGGCGCCGCCGCCGAGTATGGACCGGACCGCTTCGTCGGCGGCGTCGCGGGACGCGTTGACCACATGGGTGGCGCCGACCTTCAAGGCCAGGTCCAGACGGCTGTCGCGGGTGTCCACGGCGACCACCGTGCGGTCCTCCAGTGCGGCCGTCATCACCGCCGAGAGGCCCACGGCACCGGCGCCGATCACCACCACCGGAGCCGTGGCCTCGGGGGCGAGGACGCCCAGTACGCTGCCCGCCCCGGTCTGTACCGCGCAGCCGAAGGGAGCGAGCAAGTGCGGAGGCAGGTCGCTGTCGACGACGACCGCGTTGCGCTCGTTCACCAGAGCGTAGGAGGCGAACGCCGACTGACCGAAGAAGTTGCCGTTCACCGGGTCGCTGCCGCGCCACAGGCGTGCGGTGCCGTCCTCGCGGGTGCCGGCGGTGAAGTTGCGGGACACGAAGTGGTCGCACTGGCTGGGGACGCCGGCCCGGCACCGGCCACAGCGCCCGCACGAGTCGAAGGTCAGCACGACCCGGTCGCCGGGCCGCACCCCGGTCACCGAAGTGCCCACTTCCTCGACCGTTCCCGTGCCCTCGTGACCGGCCACCAGCGGCGCCGGGACCGGCAGTCCTCCGGTCCGCGCCTGGATGTCGGCGTGGCACACGCCGACGGCATCGATGCGTACCAAGGCCTCGTCGGCCCGCGGCGCGTCGATCTCCAGTTCGGCAAGGGTGAAGGGTTCACCGGTGGCGTCGACCACGGCGGCGGTGACACGACGCCGCGCGCCCACCGTGGCACTCCGCCGGCCTGGGCCGGGCGGGAGGTTCGATGCAGCGGACATGGTGTTCACCTGTCTCTCAGAAGGACGGAAGCTGGCGCTCACCGCTTTGCACGGTGATGGCGATCTGGTCGGTGAAGTCGTGCAGGGAGTGGGGCCCGCTGCGGCCCCACCCGCTGTCGCGCACACCACCGATCGGCGCCTGTATCTCGTCGTCGATGGTGGGCAGGTTGATGCGTACCGAGCCGGCCCGAATACGCTCCGACAGCCGGACGGCGCGATGGGTGTCGCCGGAGAGGATCGCCGAAGTGAGCCCGTAGTCGAGGCGGTTGGCGATGTCGACGGCCTCGTCGGCGCTCCGCACCGACCGTACGACGACCACCGGTCCGAAGGTCTCCTCCGTGGAGACGGTCGCGTCCTCCGGTACGTCCACCAGGATGGTAGGGGCGTAGACCGGGCCGTCGTGGGTGCCGCCGGTCAGCAGTCGGGCCCCCTTCGCCACGGCGTCCTGAACGCGCTCGTCGACACGGCGCAGGGCGTCGCGCGTGATCAGTGGCCCGATGAAGGTCCCCTCCTCCAGCGGGGAGCCGGCCCGCAAGGTGCTGGTCCTGGCCACCAGCCGTTCGACGAACACGTCGTACAGGTCGTGGTGGACGAGGATCGTGCGGGCGTTGAGGCAGATCTGCCCCTGATGGAAGAAGGCGCTGAACGTGGCCACGCGCACCGCGTAGTCGAGATCGGCGTCGTTCAGGACGATCAGCGGGTTGTACCCGCCGAGTTCCATGACCGACCGCTTCAGCGCCCCTCCGGCGCGCTCGGCCAGCATGCGCCCGGTGGGAACGCTGCCGATGAAATTGACGCAGCGCACCGAGGGATTCTCGAAGATCTCGTCGGCGATCGGGCCCGCTTCACCGGGACCGTGCGTCACCACGTTGACCACCCCGGCCGGCAGACCTGCCTCGTGGAGGATCTCGGCGACCTGGATGCCCGCCGAGACCGGCGCCAGCTCGGTGGGCTTGACCACCACCGTGTTTCCGGCGACAAGCGGCGAGAGGACCGCACGCCAGGCCAGAATCTGCGCCCCGTTCCACGGGGTGAAACTCGCGACCACCCCGAGCGGGCGGCGCACCACGGTCTGTGTGGTGTCCGGGAAGTCGGAGCGCAGCAGTTCACCGGCGGGCAGGTAGGCCCAGCCCGCGGCCTGTTCGATGAGCTGGACGACCAGGTCGAGCTGGAAGCGGCCGTTGAGCAGTGTGGTTCCGGTCTCCCTGGCCATGGTGGTGGCCAGCTCCTCACGACGCCGCTCCACGATGGATGCCGCCTTGCGCAGGATGCGGGCCTTCTCGGCCGGCGAGGTCCGGGACCAGGCCGGGAAGGCGCGGTCCGCGGCGGCGATCGCCGCCGCCGTCTCCGCCCGCCCACAACGGGCCGCCGTGGCAAAGACCTGGTCGGTCCACGGGTCGAAGTCCTCGAACGTACCGGCCTCGGCCGTGAGCCACTGGCCGTCACTGAAATACCCGTATTCGGCGGGGTGGTTTCCGGGCCGTCCCGCCCGAGTTTCTACCGGCGAGGGAATTCGGTGATTCATCGCTGCCCTCCAGGGACGCTCAATGAAGCCCACAGCGGGCTTCCACATCGATCTTCCACCGCAACCCAGCATGCCGTCCAATGCATGTCGAGCACTGTTAATATGCGCGCCATGCATATCGAGAGTGTTGATCTGAATCTGCTCAAGGCACTTGACGTGCTGCTGGACGAGCGGCATGTCTCGCGGGCGGCAGCCCGCTTCCACCTCAGCCAGTCGGCGATGAGCCGCACCCTGAGCAGACTGAGGGAGGCATTCGCCGACGAGTTGCTCGTACGAACCTCCAGCGGTTACGCCCTTACGCCGCGCGCCCGTCACATCCAGGCCGAACTGTCGGAAATTCTGCCCAGGCTGCGAAATCTGGTGACCGAGGAGAATTTCGATCCCTCGACGGCGAACGGGCGGATACGCATAGCGGCATCCGACTACTTCCTGGCCGTCATTGGGAACAGAGTTTTCTCGGCCTTCTTCGAGCAGGCCAAGGGAATCTCATTGATCGTGGAGCCGGTGAGTCCCACCACGTTCGACGATCTCGACCGAGGCCGTGTGGACATGGCGTTCGTCCCGGCGTCGGCACCGCCCCAGATGTCCAGGCACGTGCTGTTCACCGAGGACCACGTGTGCGTGCTGGCCGAGGACCACCCGCTGACCCGGGACCGGCTGACGCCGGCCGACCTGGGGGCGTATCCGCATGCCGCCGTGGCGGCCCTGGAGAGCGGACACATGCTGGTGGACGCGCACCTGAACCGGCTTGGCGTCCGCCCGCCCGCCGGGTTGACCGTTCCCTATTTCGCCGCGGCTGCCGCCGCCGTGCGCGGTACCCGGCTGATCGCGATAGTTCCCCGGCGTCTCGTCGGCCTCCTGCGTGAACCCGGGCTGCGCGTGGCCGAGGCACCGGAACAGTTCTCCTCCTTCGACTACCCGATGCTGTGGCATCCGCGTCTGACGGGCGATCCGGCGCATCGGTGGATGCGCTCGCTCCTGATCCGCGCCGGGGCGGATCTCACGCCCGGGCCGGACGCCGGTGCTGCACGAGAAGAACCGTCGGCCTGACGTTCACCGGAGTTCCCTCCCAGCCGCTGTGGCTGTCGCGGGGCCTTGTCCCCCGGATGGCGTCCCGCCGAGTGGTGTAGGGGATCTCCGCGGTTGAGTGCGCGGGTTCCGCTCCCTGGAGTGCACCGTCTGTTGGTGAATACTCCCTGCTCAACTGGCAGGCCACCGTGCGACTGTCCTTGGTGAACGGGCAGTTCAACCTTGAGAGGTGCACGGTGACCTTGTCCCGGCATGACCTACTTCGTCTGCTTGAGTCACACTATGTTCAGCGGCTGTTCTTGAACTGGTCCGAGAGGTTGCCGAGCGGCTGCCGCAGGAACTGATCAAGACCGAGGCGAGTGCGAAGATCGGCGCCGAATGGGGAGAGCGCAGCGACACCCGCACCACCTGGCGCAACGGGCACCGGGAGAAGACGGTGACCACGCAGGCCGACGACCTCGAGCTGGCCTGGTCGATGCGTCGCCGACGCTCAAGGAGGCTGGGGAAGAAGCTCCCGGCCGGCATTTTCGGGATCGCGACCGGATGTGGTCCAGCGGCCGGGTGCGGAAAGCGTCGAGCTGTTCGTCCAGGTCCGCGCAGATCCGGGACCGACAACGAACAGGGCTTCACCTTCCGCACCCACGAAGGGCTGGAGCAACGCCGCCAGACGACGCCGCCACGGAAGCAAGTAGCGCCCCGTATGCGGTCTTTGTCATCTATGTCGGATTCAGTGAAAGTCATGCGGAACCGTCAGTCGCCGTGACAACACCGCAGGTCGCGAAGCCTGCTCCCCGCGCCCTCGGGGGTGGTCCCAAGATCGAGGTGCCCGGGCAGGGGTGTCGCGGATGCCGTCGGCGGGCGCCTCGGTCAGCAGGTCGCCGACCCGGACGTGGAGGTCAGCGGAATGATCGAAGGAGCGCCGGTGCGCGTGGAGGTCCGGGCTCGGAACTGGCCGGAGCGGTGTAGTTCGCTTGACGCCCGTGCGCGGCGAGCACTCCCCGTGAGGACTGGCGGGTGCTCGGACATTCCTGACGCGCCGTCAGCGATCCAAGATCATCTTGCGCGCGCGTTGCGCAAGGCGATGAAGAACAGGGATGGTCAATGGAGGGTCCTGCAAGTGTGTAACAGCAGGTCAGCAGGCATTTAAGGGTGTCGTGCCCCTCGTCTCCCAGAGGCACGACACCCCGCCGATCAGATGTCCCGGAAGATCTCGATCTGCGCCCCGATCGAGTTCAACCGCTCCGCCAGGTCCTCGTAACCCCGGTTGATGACATACACGTTCCGCAGCACCGACGTCCCCTCCGCCGCCATCATCGCCAGCAGGACGACCACCGCCGGGCGCAGGGCGGGCGGGCACATCATCTCGGCGGCGCGCCAGCGGGTCGGGCCCTCGACCAGGACGCGGTGGGGGTCCAGCAACTGCAACCTGCCGCCCAGCCGGTTCAGGTCCGTCAGGTAGATCGCGCGGTTGTCGTAGACCCAGTCGTGGATGAGGGTCTTGCCCTGCGCGGAGGCGGCGATCGCCGCGAAGAACGGGACGTTGTCGATGTTCAGGCCCGGGAAGGGCATGGGGTGGATCTTGTCGATCGGCGCCTCCAGTTTGGAGGGGCGGACGGTGAGGTCGACCAGGCGGGTGCGGCCGTTGTCGGCGAAGTACTCCGCGGTGCGGTCGTGGTCGAGGCCCATCTCCTCCAGGACCGCCAGCTCGATCTCCAGGAACTCGATGGGGACGCGACGGACCGTCAGTTCCGATTCCGTGACGACCGCCGCGGCCAGCAGGCTCATCGCCTCGACCGGGTCCTCGGAGGGGGAGTAGTCGACGTCCACGTCGATGACCGGGACGCCGTGCACGGTGAGGGTCGTGGTGCCGATGCCCTCGACCCGCACGCCCAGCGCCTCCAGGAAGAAGCAGAGGTCCTGGACCATGTAGTTGGAGGAGGCGTTGCGGATGACGGTGACGCCGTCGTGGCGGGCGGCGGCCAGCAGGGCGTTCTCGGTGACCGTGTCGCCGCGTTCGGTCAGGACGATGGGGCGGCCGGGGCGGACGCCGCGGTCGACCACCGCGTGGTACTGGCCCTCCGTGGCGGCGACGTCCAGGCCGAAGCGGCGCAGCGCGATCATGTGCGGCTCGATGGTGCGGGTGCCGAGGTCGCAGCCGCCGGCGTAGGGCAGCTTGAAGCGGTCCATACGGTGCAGCAGCGGGCCCAGGAACATGATGATGGAGCGGGTGCGCACCGCCGCCTCGGCGTCGATGGCGTCCATGTCGAACTCGGCCGGCGGCACGATCTCCAGGTCGACACCGTCGTTGATCCAGCGGGTGCGCACGCCGATGGAGTTCAGCACCTCCAGGAGGCGGTAGACCTCCTCGATGCGCGCGACCCGGCGCAGTACCGTGCGGCCCTTGTTGAGCAGCGAGCCGCACAGCAGCGCCACGCACGCGTTCTTGCTCGTCTTGACGTCGATGGCGCCGGAGAGGCGCCGGCCGCCGACCACCCGCAGGTGCATCGGTCCCGCGTAGCCCAGAGAGACGATCTCGCTGTCCAGCGCCTCGCCGATCCGGGCGATCATCTCAAGGCTGATGTTCTGGTTGCCGCGTTCGATCCGGTTGACCGCGCTCTGACTGGTGCCGAGCGCCTCCGCGAGCTGTGACTGCGTCCAGCCGCGGTGCTGCCGGGCGTCACGGATGAGCTTGCCGATGCGTACGAGGTAGTCGTCTGCCATGAGGTTGAGGCTATCTCAGATATGAGATGGCGCCTCTTGGGGGGTCTGTTCGGGTGACGAACGAGAGGCCGACGAGGTGACGGTCGGTCAGCGGCGCCCGGCGGTGCGGGTGCGGCGCCAGCCGAACGGCCCGGGCAGGTCCATTGACGTCGTACGGCGCCCGGTGCTGCTGCGGGTGTGGCGCGGGCCGTTCCCGCCGCCGGTGGTGATGGACCAGGACCGCTTGTTGATGTTCAGGCGCACTCCGGGAAGTATCCGGAAACTCTTGCGGAACGTGAGGGGCATCGTGCCTCCTTCCGAGTCGCGCCGGGAGACCCCGGCACAAGTCGGATACCCCCGCTCGGCGTACTGATGGCCCCGAGGGTCACCCGGGCAGGGGCGGGTGTGGGGCGCACGCCACACCGGGTCCGGGCATGACCGTTCCGCCCCCATGTACTAGAGTTATCTCGACATCGAGATATCTGCCGAGGCGTACTGCGGTCGCCGCCCCGAAGCCCGCTCCAGTAAGGGTTGCCTAACTTAGCCTTACCTTAGCGGATTCGCCAGGGCGGCGTGGCGGCAGGATGCGGTGGTACGCGCACATGAATGAAGGAGACTGTCGTGTCGGCGAACAGCTTCGACGCCCGCAGCACGCTGCAGGTGGGCGACGAGTCGTACGAGATCTTCCGGCTGGACAAGGTCGAGGGCTCCGCGCGCCTTCCCTACAGCCTGAAGGTGCTGCTGGAGAACCTGCTCCGCACCGAGGACGGCGCGAACATCACCGCCGACCACATCCGCGCCCTCGGCGGCTGGGACTCGCAGGCCCAGCCGTCCGAAGAGATCCAGTTCACGCCCGCCCGCGTCATCATGCAGGACTTCACCGGCGTGCCCTGTGTCGTGGACCTCGCCACCATGCGTGAGGCCGTCAAGGAGCTGGGCGGCGACCCGAACAAGATCAACCCGCTCTCCCCGGCCGAGATGGTCATCGACCACTCCGTCATCGCCGACAAGTTCGGCACCCCCGACGCCTTCAAGCAGAACGTCGACCTGGAGTACGGCCGCAACCGCGAGCGCTACCAGTTCCTGCGCTGGGGCCAGACCGCCTTCGACGACTTCAAGGTCGTCCCCCCGGGCACCGGCATCGTCCACCAGGTGAACATCGAGAAGCTCGCCCGCGTGGTGATGGTGCGCGACGGCAAGGCGTACCCGGACACGCTGGTCGGCACCGACTCGCACACCACCATGGTCAACGGCCTCGGCGTCCTCGGCTGGGGCGTCGGCGGCATCGAGGCCGAGGCCGCGATGCTCGGCCAGCCGGTCTCCATGCTCATCCCGCGCGTCGTCGGCTTCAAGCTGACCGGCGAGCTGAAGCCCGGCACCACCGCCACCGACCTGGTGCTCACCATCACCGAGATGCTGCGCAAGCACGGCGTCGTCGGCAAGTTCGTCGAGTTCTACGGCGAGGGTGTGGCGGCCACGAGCCTCGCCAACCGCGCCACCATCGGCAACATGTCCCCGGAGTTCGGCTCCACCGCCGCGATCTTCCCGATCGACGACGAGACGCTGAACTACCTGCGCCTGACCGGCCGCAGCGACCAGCAGGTCGCCCTGGTCGAGGCGTACGCCAAGGAGCAGGGCCTCTGGCTGGACCCGGCCGCCGAGCCCGACTTCTCCGAGAAGCTGGAGCTGGACCTCTCGACGGTCGTCCCGTCGATCGCCGGCCCGAAGCGCCCGCAGGACCGCATCGTCCTCGCGAACGCCGCCGAGCAGTTCAAGCAGGACGTCCGCAACTACGTCGACAGCGTGGACGAGGCGGGCCAGGAGTCCTTCCCGGCCTCCGACGCCCCCGCCGTCACCAACGGCGTGCCGTCCAACCCGGTCCAGGTCACCGCCCCCGACGGCACCACCTACGAGCTGGACCACGGTGCGGTGACGGTCGCGGCCATCACCTCCTGCACCAACACCTCCAACCCGTACGTCATGGTCGCCGCCGCGCTGGTCGCGAAGAAGGCCGTGGAGAAGGGCCTGACCCGCAAGCCGTGGGTCAAGACCACCCTGGCCCCGGGCTCCAAGGTCGTCACCGACTACTTCGAGAAGGCGGGCCTGACCCCGTACCTCGACAAGGTCGGCTTCAACCTCGTCGGCTACGGCTGCACCACCTGCATCGGCAACTCCGGCCCGCTGCCGGAGGAGGTCTCCAAGGCGGTCAACGACCACGACCTCGCCGTCACCTCGGTCCTCTCCGGCAACCGGAACTTCGAGGGCCGCATCAACCCCGACGTCAAGATGAACTACCTGGCCTCCCCGCCGCTGGTCGTCGCCTACGCGATCGCCGGTTCCATGAAGGTGGACATCACCAAGGACGCCCTGGGCACCGACACCGACGGCAACCCGGTCTTCCTCAAGGACATCTGGCCGTCCGAGGCCGAGGTCGAGGAGGTCGTGGCCGGCGCCATCGGCGAGGACATGTTCTCCAAGTCCTACAGCGACGTCTTCGCCGGTGACGCCCAGTGGCAGGCGCTGCCGATCCCCACCGGCAACACCTTCGAGTGGGACAGCGAGTCCACCTACGTCCGCAAGCCCCCGTACTTCGAGGGCATGACGATGGAGACCACGCCGGTCGAGGACATCTCCGGCGCCCGCGTCCTGGCCAAGCTCGGCGACTCGGTCACCACGGACCACATCTCGCCCGCCGGTGCCATCAAGGCCGACACCCCGGCCGGCAAGTACCTCACGGAGCACGGCGTCGAGCGCCGCGACTTCAACAGCTACGGCTCGCGCCGCGGCAACCACGAGGTCATGATCCGCGGCACGTTCGCCAACATCCGCCTGCGCAACCAGATCGCGCCGGGGACGGAAGGCGGTTACACCCGCGACTTCACCCAGCCCGACGCCCCGGTGTCGTTCATCTACGACGCCTCGCGCAACTACATCGAGCAGGGCATCCCGCTGGTCGTCCTGGCCGGCAAGGAGTACGGCTCCGGCTCGTCCCGCGACTGGGCCGCCAAGGGCACCGCGCTGCTTGGCGTCAAGGCCGTCATCGCCGAGTCCTACGAGCGCATCCACCGCTCCAACCTCATCGGCATGGGCGTCCTGCCGCTCCAGTTCCCGGAGGGCCAGAACGCCGGCTCCCTCGGCCTCACCGGCGAGGAGACCTTCTCCTTCACCGGTGTCACCGAGCTGAACGACGGCACGACCCCGCGCACGGTGAAGGTCACCACCGACACCGGCGTCGAGTTCGACGCGGTCGTCCGCATCGACACCCCCGGCGAGGCGGACTACTACCGCAACGGCGGCATCATGCAGTACGTGCTGCGCAGCCTGATCCGCAAGTAAGCGGAGGGGCAAGGCGGTTGAGGGCCGTGTCCGCCGGTTTCCGGAGGACACGGCCCGGCCTGTATCACCGGCTCATTCCCGTATGGCCAGGGGTGACCGGCGTCACGTACGCTGGTTGTTCGGTCACTTCGGGTGAGGGGGCGGACGCGGCTGAGGATTCCGGGTGGGGGAATTCCGGGTACTCACTGCGACAGTGCACACCCGTCCACTAACCTGGACGGGCACCTATCCAGGCATGTGGGGGAAGCAGGGGGGCTGGGGCAGTGCATAAGGGGAAACCCTTGTGGCGCAGGAGCAGCAGATGTGGCAATGAGAGCGAGTGTGTGGAGGTAGCCGTGCGCGAGGGCCGAGTGCTGACGCGCGACTCCAAGGCGCCCGCGCGTTCCTGGCTGCGTTTCACCGCCTCCACTTGGACACATTTCCTGCATGCCGTGGAACAAGGAGAGTTGGACGGTCCGTGACGTTCTTATCCAGCCATCGGCAGGCGGTAGGGGGCCATATGAATGCCGAGGCATCCGCGGTGCGGCAATCGGGCGGGAAGCGGAGAGCCGGCGTCCTCGTGGGCGGTGTCATCACGTTCACCGTGACCGCCGGGGCACTCGCGACACTGGCTGCCGCCGTCGCGTCCATGCTTGTCGACAGCGTGCTCGCCAAGAGGATCCTGTGGGTGACCGTCGCCTTCGCCGTGGCGGTCGGCGCCGGGGTGTGGCGAGCGGGGAACGGGCCTACGACGTCCCCACCTGGTTCTGATCGCCCTCGCTACGATTCTCAGGCGGGTTCTGCGGAGTAGCCGAACCGCCCCGCGCGGCGTTCAGCTTGCGTTTCGCCCACCAGGCGAGTCCGGCGACGGCCGCGGTCGACACCAAGGTGCCGACCGTGGTGCCGATCTCGGACCAGGGCAGCTTCAGAGCGCGGGCCGCGCTCAGGACGACCGGCGCCATCTTGACCACGATGCAGAGCGCCACCAGCGCGATCGCGCCGATCAGCGCCGTCTGCTTGCGCTTGTCGCGCGCACGGGACGCCTCGATGGCTATGAGACGCTCCGTTTGACCCGGGTCCTGGATGGCCTGGGCCTTCAGCTCCTCGTCGTTCATGCTGGAGCCGAAGGCTATTCGCACCGTTTCCAGGAGCGCCTCGACTGTCGACCTGGAGACCACGCCGGTCCTCCCCTGCCTCTGCCCGCCCTCAGTGCCGCGGTTCTAGCGGGCCTCGAGGTTCTGCCTGACGCGTTCGATCAGGTCGAGGGACGTGGTCTCGTCCAGCGCCCGTTCCATGATCGTCTGGAAGCACTCCTGGTACCGGGCCAGGAGTTCCAGGTCCTCGCCGCCGGTCATGCTGCCGGCGGCGTGCTCCAAGTACACGAGATCGTCGTCGTCGGGGAACCGGAGCAGCACGAAGCTGCCCAGCGTGCTGTAGTGGGCCCCGGCCGCGAAGGGCAGCACGCGCACGGTCACGCCGTCGCGCCCGGCGAAGTCCAGGACCTGTCCCAACTGCTCGCCGAACACGGCCGGTCCGCCGATCTGCCGCCGCACCGCGGCCTCGTCCAGGACGAAGGTGGCCGTCGGCCGGCCGGTGCCGTCCAGCATCCGTTCCTGCCGCTCCATCCTCAAGTCCACCACGCGGCGTATCCGTTCGGCGGTCAGTCCGCGCTCGGCGAGCAGCGCCTCCGCGTACGCGCGGGTCTGCAGGTGTCCCGGTATCACGATCGGGTGGTACGTGTCGACGGCGTGCGCGGCGCCCTCGTAGCCGAGGTACTGGGCGAACTGCGGTGAGACGACGTCGTGGTACTGGGACCACCAGCTGGGGCCCTTGCTGCCCCGGGCCGCCTCCACCAGCTCGTTCACCGTGTCCGGCTCGGTGACGTCGTACAACGCCAGCAGGGCGCGCAGGTCGCTGACGGACACGCTCACCGTCCCGGTCTCCACCCGGATGAGCTTCGACTGCGACCACTCCACCCGCTCCGCGGCCTCACGCTGGCTGAGCCCGGCGCCCTCACGCGCCTTGCGCAGGGCGAGGCGCAGCTTGCGCCGGTTGAGACTGGGGTCCACAGGGGGTGTCATCGTCGCTCCTTCGACCGTGCACGTACCCTGGTAAAGGGTAGCCATGCACAGAAAGTTCCTAGCATTACGCTCGAACCATTATGCACGCAGCTTTCTGCATAGAGCCGAAAGCCTGACCGGGGCGGACAACGGCCGGAGCGCGCAGGCCCGGCACGTCCCGGCACGCACTGCGGCCCGCCCGGTGACCGGGCGGGCCGCAGCGGTGGCACGTGCGCGAGCGGTACTCGCACCAGCGGTGCCTACGCGAGCAGTTCGACCTCCGACAGGGTCGCCCCGCCCGTCGGCACCAGACGGTACTTCGCGTACGTCCCCGGCGACTTCACCGAGAAGACCCGCGTCTGCCGGTCCCAGGCGAAGGACTCCCCGGAGCGCTCGTCCAGGGTCTTCCACGTCGTCCCGTCGGCCGAGCCCTCCAGCTTCCAGCCGGTCGGAGCCGACGTGCGGTCCTTCGGGGACGTCAGCGTGTACTGGACCGCTTTCGTCCCGTCGGCGACCGGCAGGTCCACCGCCGGGGCCAGCGTCGCCTGGGTCGCCGACGTGTCGTCGAACAGGGCGCCGTCACCCGAGACGGCGTCCTCGCGCGGCGCCGGCACCTCGTCGCCGGTCGTGATCGACACCGGCGCGGCGTTCTCGCCGGTGCCCCACTTGGACGGCCGCGGCCCCATGTCGAACTCCAGGACGCCGCCCTTGGCGAGCACGGAGTGGGGCAGGGACGTGGAGTTCCAGGAGCGCCCGTTGACCTTCAGCCCCCGCACGTAGACGTTCTTCGCGCTGTTCTTCGGAGCCTTGACCACCAGTTCGCGCCCGTTCTCCAGGTGCACGGTCGCCTTGGTGAACAGCGGGGAGCCGATGGCGTACTCGCCGCTGCCCATCACCAGCGGGTAGAAGCCGAGCGCGGAGAAGAGGAACCAGGCCGACTGCTCGCCGTTGTCCTCGTCGCCGTGGTAGCCCTGGCCGATCTCGCTGCCGGTGTAGAGGCGGGAGAGCACCTCGCGGACGTTCTTCTGCGTCTTGTACGGCTGCCCGGCCGCGTCGTACATGTACAGGGCGTGGTGGGCGACCTGGTTGGAGTGCCCGTACATGCCCATCCGGACGTCGCGCGCCTCGACCATCTCGTGGATGACGCCGTTGTAGGAGCCCTTCAGCTCCGGCGAGGCGGTCTCCGGGGTGGAGAGGTACTCGTCGAGCTTGTCGGCGAGGCCGGAGCGTCCGCCGTAGAGGTTGGCCAGGCCCCGGCTGTCCTGCGGGGCGGTGAAGGCGTAGCCCCAGCCGTTGGTCTCGGTGTAGTCGTAGCCCCACACGCGCGGGTCGTACTTCTCCGAGTCGACGCGCCACTTGCCCGAGGCGTCCTTGCCCTGGAAGAAGCCGGCCCGGTCGTCGAACAGGTTGACGTAGTCCTGGGCGCGGTTCAGGAAGTAGGCGGACTCCTCCTGGTAGCGCTTCTCTCCGGTCTCCTCGTAGAGCCTGGCGCCCATCCGTGCGATGCCGTAGTCGTTGAGGTAGCCCTCCAGCGCCCAGGACAGGCCCTCGTGCGTCTCGGTGGAGGTGTAGCCGAGGAAGGGGGAGGTCTCCATGCCCTTGCGGCCCACGCCCGAGGACGGCGGCACCACGGTGGCGTTCTTCAGCGCCGCCTCGTACGCCGCCTTCGCGTCGAAGTCGACGCCCTTGACGTACGCGTCGGCGAAGGCGACGTCGCTGGAGGTGCCGGTCATCAGGTCCGCGTAGCCGGGGGAGGACCAGCGCGAGGTCCAGCCGCCGTCCTTGTAGTGCTGCACGAACCCGTCCACCAGCTCACCGGCGTGCTTCGGGGTGAGGAAGGAGTACGCCGGCCAGGTCGTCCGGTACGTGTCCCAGAAGCCGTTGTTGACGTACACCTTGCCGTCGACGATCTTCGCGCCGGTGTGGGTCGGGGTGTCCGGCTCGGGCATCCGCTGGAACGGGGAGGCGTACTTGTACTCCCCGTCGACCTTCTCGAAGCCCGAGTTCGGGTACAGGTACAGCCGGTAGAGGCTGGAGTACAGGGTGGTCAGCTGGTCCCGCGTGGCGCCCTCGACCTCGACCTTGCCGAGGATCCGGTCCCACTGCGCGCGGGCGTCCCGCTTCACCTTCTCGAAGGAGGTGCGCGCGCCGATCTCCTGGCGCAGGTTGTCCTTCGCCTGGTCGACGCTGATGAGGGAGGTGGCCAGGCGCAGCGTGACCGTGCGGTCGTCGCCCGCGTCGAAGGTCAGGCTGCCCTTGACGCCGCTGGAGCCGCCGCCGGTGACCTCCTTGTCGAACTCGCCGTAGACGAACAGGCGGGTCGCGCCGGTCGACAGGTCGGACTTCACGTCCGAGTAGCCGGTGAAGGTGCCGTTGTCCTTGTCCAGGGTCAGGCCGGCCTGGTCGTTGACGTTGTCGAAGACGACGCCGGCGTCGTCACCGGGGTAGGTGAAGCGCATCATCGCCGCGTGGTCGGTCGGCGCCATCTCGGCCTTCAGACCGTTCTCGAAGGTGACGCCGTAGTAGTACGGTCGCGCGGTCTCGTTCTCGTGCCGGAACGGCAGCGCGCGGGCCTCCCGGCCGGTGTCCGGGGAGCCGGACGCCGCCGACGGCATCACCTGGAACGTCTGCCGGTCACCCATCCACGGGCTCGGCTCGTGGCTCGCGCTGAACGCCTGCAGCGTCGGCAGGTTGTCCGCGTTGTTGCGGCGCGCGTAGTCGTACAGCCAGCTCGTGGAACCGGCGTCGGTCACCGGCGTCCAGAAGTTGAAGCCGTTCGGGACGGCCGTCGCGGGGAAGTTGTTGCCGCGCGAGAAGCTGCCGCTGGAGTTGGTGCCGCGGGTGGTCAGCGCGTAGTCCGCCAGGTGCGCCTCGGGCCGCTCGGCCTCGGCCCGCTCGATCGACACGTCGTCCAGCCAGCCCCGGAACTTCGCCGGGCCCTTGGGGGAGTCGTACGCCACCAGAATCCGGTCGACCGTCTTGCCGGCGGCGACCGACCCGATGCCGGACTCGACCGCGTTCCACTGGTTGACGTAGAGGATCTTCGCGTCGCCCTGGCCGCGCGGGGTGAGCGGGAAGCCGTGGGCGTCGGTGGCGCCGAGGCCGCTGAGGTAGGTGCCGTCGGTGAAGGCGAGGTCGACGGAGACGTGGGTGGCGTCGTAGTCGAGGTCGCCGTCGGCCATCGACGGGAAGATCTTGTAGGAGAGTTCGCTGCGACGGTCGACCTTGACGTTCACGTCGAAGACCTTGTTGTACGAGTACGCCCGGCCGTCGGCCGTGTGCCGCCCGGCGTAGCGCAGGGCCCGCTCGCCGGTGAAGCCCGCGCCCGCCTTGGCCGTCGGGGAGCCGGTCGGGCCCTTGTCGACGAGGGAGAGCATGTCCTCGGGTGCCGGGACCTCGCTGCCGCCCGTGGACAGCTGCACGTCGGCGAGCTGGAGGGCGTCGCCCGCCCCGTTGTTCTTGGTGAACTCCAGCCGGAAGTGCTGGTACTCGGCCTTCTCGGCCAGGTCGTACGTCTTGGTCTGGAACCGCTCGGAGAAGGACTCGCCGGAGCGGGTGTCCAGCGTCGTCCACCGCTCGCCGTCGGCCGACCCCTTGAGCGTCCAGTCCACCGGGTCGCGCTCGTCGTGGTCGTTGGCGGAGGTGAGCGCGTACCGGGTGATGCCGGCCGCCGCCTCCAGGTCGAACTCCACCCAGCCGGTGGGCGCGAAGGTCAGCCACTTGGTGGCGGGCTCGGTGTCGGTGAGGTTCTCCTTCACCTCGCCGCCGCCCGTGTTCTCCCCGCTGGCCCGCACGCCCGTGACGTCGCCGCTCACATTGCCGGGGATGCCGGTGCTGTACCCGCCGTCCACCCCCGCGGCGCGCTTCTCGCCGTCCGGGCCGGTGTCGACGGTGTTCAGCCAGTCCGGAGCCGGATCGTCCGCCTCGAACGAGGACGTGAACTCCCGGTCCGGAGCGGTGGCCGCCCGCGGCAGCGCGACCGCCGCGCCCTGCGAGCCCACCGCCAGTGCGAAAGCGGTCGTCACCACGACCGCCGGACCCCATCTGTGCCGAGTTCTGCGCTGCATCTCCCAGGACCCTCCCTGCACGCCGGACAACGTTGTCAATTCGTGTGCGCAGGGTCCAGTAGTGGGTCAAGTGGCAGGTGATGTCAAGGGTGTTGGTCGCGGCGTTCGGGGTTTATGTCGCGGACTTTTCCGGCAAGCTGCTCACAGGCCCCGCACATGTCCGCCAGATCTCAACTCGGAAAAGACCCGTGGCCAACCTTGCGTTCGATCTTGCTCCGCCGCCGGGAAGTGGACTATACCTGTCGGCCACCGGAGCGTTGTGAACACGCGAGATCCGCACTGCCTGCACGACCCAGCGAGACCGAACGCGGTGCCGGGAGGATCCGGTTCACCGCCTGAGTCCTGGAGAAGGCGAGGACTTGAGCAATGGGATCCACTTCCGCCGAGCACACCGGTACCGCCGCCGAGAACGCCAGTACGCCCGACAGCACCGGTACCCGCGCGGGCACTGGCCGCCGCGACCTGATCAAGAGGGCCACCGCGCTCGGCCTGCTCGCCGTCCCCGCGACGGGTCTCCTGTCCGCCTGTGCCAGCGGTGGCGGCGGTGACGACCAGGACAAGGCGGAGGCGGGCGAGAAGACCGCCGAGAACCCGCTCGGCGTGAACCACGGCGCCCCGCTGGAATTCGTCCTCTTCGACGGTGGATTCGGCACGGAGTACGCCGAGGACGCGGTGAGGATCTACGAGGAGAATTTCCCCGACGCGACCGTGAAGTTCTCCGCCACCCAGAAGATCCAGACCACGCTCCAGCCCCGTTTCAACCAGGGCACCCCGCCCGACCTCATCGACAACTCCGGCGCGGAACAGATGGACATGGGCGTCCTGGTCGGAAAGAAGCAGCTCGCCGATCTCACCCCGCTGCTCGACGCCCCCTCCTACGACGACCCGGACAAGAAGGTCCGCGACACCCTGCGCCCCGGCATCGTGGAAATGGGCCAGTTCGACGGGGAGAAGGTCTGGGTCTTCTATTACGCCTACACCGTCTACGGCGTCTGGTATTCACAGAAGGCGCTGGACTCGCTGGACGCCGCGTACCCGAAGACCTGGGACGAGATGCTCGCGGTCTGCGCCAAGGCCAAGAAGAAGGGCAAGGCGGGCTGGACGTACGCGGGCAAGTACCCGTACTACATCCCCTTCTCGCTCTACCCGATGATCGCCAAGGTCGGCGGCGTGGAGGTGCTGGACGCCATCGACCACCTGGAGCCGAACGCCTGGAAGCACCCGGCGGTCAAGGCGTGCTTCGAGGCGTACTACGAGCTGTACCGGAAGGGGTACGTCCTCAGGGGCACCCCGGGTCTGGACCACGTCCAGTCGCAGACCGCCTGGGCCAAGGGCGACGCCCTGTTCCTGCCCAACGGCTCCTGGGTGGAGAACGAGTCGGCGAACGTCATCCCCGGCGACTTCGGGGTGACCGTCTCCGCCCCCTCCGGCCTGGACTCCTCGGACAAGCTGCCCTTCGGCACCGTCTGGGCCTCCGGCGGCGAGCCGTTCATCGTCCCCGCCAAGGCGAAGAACGGCACCGGCGGCATGGAGCAGTTGCGCATCATGCTCAGCGAGGCCTCCTCGCAGAACTTCACCTCCAAGGTCAAGTCGCTCTCCGCCTACAACGGCGGCACCGACGGCATCGAGCTGACCCCCGGCCTGGAATCCGGCGTCGCGGCCCTCGAACTGGCCGGCGACAACGTGGTCAACCCCCGCATCCAGGACTGGTACGTGAAGCTCCATAAGGAGCAGATCGGCGTCGGCTGCCTGGGCGAGATGATGGCCGGCCGGCTCACCCCCGCCGAGGCCGTCAAGAAGATCCAGGGCTACGCCGACGACACGGCCAAGGACCCCTCGATCAAGCACTACAAGCATCAGTAGGGACGCCGGATCGGGGTCGGTTGGCAATGCAGCACGGCAAGTACCGGTTCATCGTGGGGTTCCTGGCGCTGCCGCTGGGGATCTACGCCCTCTTCGTCGTCTGGCCGTTCGTCCAGTCCATCTACTACTCGTTCACCGACTGGACGGGACTGAGCCCCGAGTTCGAGATGGTCGGCTTCGACAACTACGCCCGGATGCTCGACGACGACGTCTTCTGGAAGTCGCTGTGGCACAGCGTGCTCTTCGCGCTGCTCGTCCCCCTGGCGACGCTCGGCCTCGCGCTCTTCCTCTCCTTCATGATCAACGTCGGCGGGCGGAAGCGGAAGGGCGGCCCGGTGGTCTCCGGCGTCCGCGGCTCCGCCTTCTACAAGATCGTCTACTTCTTCCCGCAGGTGCTGTCCATCGCCATCGTCGCCCTGCTGTTCCAGTTCGCGTACAACCCGGACAGCGGTGCGGTCAACTCCCTGCTGCGCGGGATCGGCCTGGACTCCGTCCAGCCGCTGTGGCTCGGGGACCCGGACTTCGCCCTGTGGTGTGTCATGGCGGTCCTCGTCTGGTCCACGGTCGGCTTCTTCGTGGTCCTCTTCTCCGCCGGCATGGCCTCCATCCCGGTGGAGCTGTACGAGGCCGCGCTGCTGGACGGGGCGACCCGCTCCACCACGTTCTTCCGGGTCACCCTGCCGCTGCTGTGGGACACCGTGCAGTCCGGCTGGGTCTACATGGGCATCCTCGCGCTCGGCGCCGAGTCCTTCGCGGTCGTCCAGATCATGACCGTCGGCCCCGGCGGACCGGACTACTCGACCACCGTCATGGTCCTGTACGTGTACCAGAAGGCGTTCCGGGACGGTCAGGCCGCCTACGCCACCACCATCGGCGTCGCCCTGCTCGTGGTCACCCTGGCCTTCGCGGCCGTCGTGATGCGGCTGGGCCGGCGCGAGCGGCTGGAGTACTGAACGATGAAGACGACCGACACCCCCGCCCGGAGGGGCGCGAAGAAGGACGGCGGCGCCCTCGACGTCTTCTCCCACGGCATCCTCGTCATCTGGGCGGTCATGGTGGTGCTGCCGCTGGTGTGGGCGGTGATGACGTCCTTCAAGGACGACGCGTCGATCTTCGGTTCGCCCTGGTCGCTGCCGGACACCCTGCACTTCGACAACTGGTCCAGGGCCTGGACCCACGCCCACATGGGCGACTACTTCCTCAACACCGTCCTGGTGGTGGGCGGCTCGCTCATCGGCACCCTGGTCCTGGGCTCGATGGCCGCCTACGTCCTGGCCCGGTTCGACTTCCCCGGCAACCGGTTCGTCTACTTCCTGTTCGTCGGCGGCATGAGCTTCCCGATCATGCTCGCGCTGGTCCCCCTGTTCTACGTGGTGGACAACATGGGGCTGCTGAACACCGTCCACGGGCTGATCCTGGTCTACATCGCCTACTCGCTGCCCTTCACGGTGTTCTTCCTGACCGCGTTCTTCCGCACCCTGCCGACCTCGGTGGCGGAGGCCGCGTTCGTCGACGGGGCCTCGCACACCCGGACGTTCTTCCAGGTCATGCTGCCGATGGCCAAGCCGGGGCTGATCAGCGTGGGGATCTTCAACTTCCTGGGGCAGTGGAACCAGTACATGCTGCCGACCGTGCTGAACACCGACCCGGACCAGCACGTCCTCACCCAGGGCCTGGTGCAGCTCGCGGTCAGCCAGGGGTACAAGGGCGACTGGTCGGGGCTGTTCGCGGGCCTGGTGATGGCGATGCTCCCGGTGCTGGCGGCGTACGTCCTCTTCCAGCGGCAGGTGGTGCGGGGGCTGACCGCCGGCGCCCTGAAGTGACCGCCGCGCGGAGGGCGCGGGCACCCGGATGCGGTTCAACCTCTTGACGGGAGGCGACCCGAACGGCTCAGCTTAGAGTTCACTAGTTGGACATGGACGGGGTCTCGTCGACGCGGCCCCGGCGCAGGAGGTCGTCGTGGAGACTCCGGGGTCGCAGTCGTCGCTGCACCGAGCCAACCTGGAGAGGGTCGTACGCGCCGTACGGCTGGCCGGGTCGCTCACGCAGGCGGAGATCGCGAGGACGACGGGGCTGTCCGCGGCGACCGTCTCCAACATCGTCCGGGAACTGAAGGACGGCGGGACCGTCGAGGTCACGCCCACCTCGGCGGGCGGCCGGCGGGCCCGCAGCGTCTCGCTGAGCGGCGACGCCGGGATCGTGATCGGGGTGGACTTCGGCCATACCCACCTGCGCGTGGCGGTCGGCAACCTCGCCCACCAGGTGCTGGCCGAGGAGTCCGAGCCGCTGGACGTGGACGCCTCCTCGGCACAGGGCTTCGACCGGGCGGAACAGCTGGTCAGCCGACTGATCGAGGCGACCGGCGTCGACCGGTCCAAGATCGCCGGCGTGGGCCTCGGCGTGCCGGGCCCGATCGACGTGGAATCCGGCACGCTGGGGTCCACCGCGATCCTGCCCGGCTGGGGCGGCACCCGGCCCGCCGAGGAGCTGCGGGGGCGGCTCGGCGTGCCCGTGCACGTGGACAACGACGCCAACCTCGGCGCCCTCGGCGAGCTGGTCTGGGGCAGCGGCCGGGGGGTGCGGGACCTGGCGTACATCAAGGTCGCCAGCGGTGTCGGCGCCGGGCTGGTGATCAACGGCAAGATCTACCGGGGGCCCGGCGGCACGGCGGGCGAGATCGGGCACATCACCCTCGACGAGGCCGGCCCGGTCTGCCGCTGCGGCAACCGCGGCTGCCTGGAGACCTTCACCGCCGCGCGGTACGTGCTGCCGCTGCTCGGATCGAGTCACGGCACCGGTCTGACGATGGAGGGCGTGGTGCGGATGGCCCGGGACGGCGACCCGGGCTGCCGCCGGGTCGTCGCCGACGTCGGCCGGCACATCGGCAGCGGAGTCGCCAACCTCTGCAACCTGCTCAACCCCAGCCGGGTCGTCCTCGGCGGCGACCTCGCCGAGGCCGGCGAGCTGGTCCTCGGCCCCATCCGGGAGTCCGTGGGCCGCTACGCCATCCCCAGCGCCGGACGCCAACTCTCCGTGCTCCCGGGGGCACTTGGCGGCCGTGCCGAGGTGCTCGGCGCGCTCGCCCTCGCCCTGAGCGAGATGGGTGATTCGACCCTGCTGGACGGCAGCGCGGCCGGCGGTCTGTCCGCCGCGACCCCCGTCTTCACTTAGAGAACGGATGGCACCGTTGCCATCTCGTTAAGGATTTACTTCTTGACGTCGCACGTGTGGCCGAGTTGACTTCCAGCCACCTCGGCCGCAACGACGCGGCCTCGTCAGGGAGGTTTCTGAAGTGAACACGCGTATGCGTCGTGCCGCCGTTGCCGTAGCCGCCACCGCGATGGCCGTCTCACTCGCCGCCTGTGGCAGCGCCAAGGAGTCCGGAGACAACGCCGACTCGTCGGACGACTCCGCCAAGAAGGGCGACGCCATCAAGGTCGGTCTGCTCCTTCCCGAGAACCAGACCGCGCGCTACGAGAAGTTCGACAAGCCCTTGATCGAGAAGAAGGTCAAGGAGCTGACGAACAACAAGGGCGAGGTCATCTACGCCAACGCCAAGCAGGACGCCAGCCAGCAGGCGCAGCAGGTCGACACGATGGTGACCAACAAGGTCGACGTGCTGATCGTGGACGCGGTCGACTCCAAGGCCATCGCCGGCTCGATCAAGAAGGCCAAGGACCAGGGCATCCCGGTCGTCGCCTACGACCGCCTGGCCGAGGGCCCGATCGACGCCTACACCTCGTTCGACAACGTGACCGTCGGCAAGACGCAGGGCGAGGCGCTCCTGGAGGCGCTGGGCGACCAGGCCAAGGACGGCCAGATCGTCATGATGAACGGCTCCTCCACCGACCCGAACGCCGCCCAGTTCAAGGAGGGCGCGCTCTCCGTCCTCAAGGGCAAGGTGAACATCGGCCGCTCCTACGACACCAAGGAGTGGAAGCCGGAGAACGCCAACGCCAACATGGAGGGCGCCATCTCCGCCCTGGGCAAGGACAAGATCATCGGCGTCTACTCCGCCAACGACGGCATGGCGGGCGGCATCATCACCGCCCTGAAGGCCGCCGGCATCGACGACATCCCGGTCACCGGCCAGGACGCCGAGCTCAACGGCGTGCAGCGCATCCTCACCGGCGAGCAGTACATGAGCGTCTACAAGTCCTACCCGCAGGAGGCGGCCACCGCGGGCGAGATGGCCGTCGCCCTCGCCAAGGGCGAGTCGCTCGACTCCCTCGCCACCAGCAAGTCCGACAGCGCCACCACCAAGGGCATCCCGACCGTCCTGGTCCCGGTCGTCTCCCTGACCAAGGACAACATCAAGGACACCGTGGTGAAGGAAGGCTTCTACACGGTGGACGAGATCTGCGCCGGCAAGTACGCCTCCGCCTGCTCCAAGGCCGGCCTCAGCTAAGCAGCCCCGCCCCTGAGCAGCCCCGTCTCCCGCGGCGCGTGACACGCGCCCGGGACCGGCTGCCCCAGCTCCTCCGGCGCCCCGCACCCATCAGCCCCGCAAGCTAGGCGGGGCGCCGGACGGACCACCCCCCAAACTTCTGCACAACCTCCCGCCGGGTCAGGCGGCGAAGGAGTTGGTTCACGTGTCCGCTACGCCCGTGCTGGCGTTGCGCGGGGTCTCCAAGCGGTTCGGTGCCGTCCAGGCGCTCACCGACGTAGAGCTTGAGGTCCACGCCGGTGAAGTGGTCGCCCTGGTGGGCGACAACGGCGCCGGAAAGTCCACGCTGGTCAAGACGATCGCCGGCGTGCATCCCATCGACGAAGGCGCCATCGAGTGGGACGGCAAGGCCGTCACCATCAACAAGCCGCACGACGCCCAGAACCTGGGCATCGCGACCGTCTACCAGGACCTCGCGCTGTGCGACAACATCGATGTCGTCGGCAACCTCTACCTGGGCCGGGAGATCCGCAAGCGCGGCGTCCTGGACGAGGTGGAGATGGAGCGCCGCAGCCGCGAGCTGCTGGACACGCTCTCCATCCGCATCCCCAGCGTCCGCATCCCGATCGCCTCCCTCTCCGGCGGTCAGCGCCAGGTCGTGGCGATCGCCCGCTCCATGCTCGGCGAGCCCAAGCTGGTCATCCTCGACGAGCCCACCGCCGCCCTCGGCGTCGAGCAGACCGCCCAGGTCCTCGACCTGGTCGAGCGGCTGCGCGAGCGCGGCCACGCCGTCATCCTCATCAGCCACAACATGGCCGATGTGAAGGCGGTCGCCGACAAGGTCGCCGTGCTGCGCCTCGGCCGCAACAACGGCATCTTCGAGGTCAAGTCGACCTCCCAGGAAGAGATCATCTCCGCCATCACCGGCGCCACGGACAACGCCGTGACCCGTCGTGCGGCGCGCACCAATGGGGAGATCCAGAAGTGAGCATCGACAAGACCTCCGCCGCCGCCACCGAGCCGGCGGAGAAGACCGCCGCCGCGGCGGTCCCCGCGGTCGACCCCCGCCTGCTGGTGCGCGAACAGGGCTTCGCGGGCTACTGGAGCGAGTTCAAGCGCAAGATGAAGGCCGGCGACCTCGGGTCCCTCCCGGTCGTCGTGGGCCTGCTGGTCATCTGGGCCATCTTCACCAGCCTGAACTCCAACTTCCTCACCGCCGGCAACTTCTCCGACATGTCGGTCGCCATGGTCGGCACCGGCCTGATCGCCGTCGGCATCGTCTTCGTCCTGCTGCTCGGCGAGATCGACCTGTCGGTCGGCTCGGTCAGCGGTGTCGCGGGCGCCACCTTCGCGGTGCTGAACATCACGCACGGGATGAACGAGATCCTGGCCCTGGTGCTGGCGGTCCTCACCGGCACGGTGGCGGGCGCCATCCACGGCTTCGTCTTCGCCCGCATCGGCGTCCCGGCCTTCGCCGTCACCCTGGCCGGCCTGCTGTTCTGGCAGGGCTTCATGCTCCGGATACTCGGCGACAACGGCACCATCAACCTGGACGCCGACGGCATCGTCGTCAACCTGACCAGCTACTACTTCAGCGACGTGGCCGCCGCCTACGGCCTGGCGGTCGTCGTGACCGCGGGCTACTTCCTCTCCGCGTACTTCGGCAACCGCCGCCGCGAGGCCGCCGGGGTGCCCTCCCGGCCGCTGAGCGAGATCATCGTCCGTACGGTGCTGCTGGCGGTCCTCGCCTTCGTCGTGGCGTTCGTCTTCAACCAGTACAAGGGCCTGCCGCTGGCCGTGGTGATCTTCCTGGCGTTCTTGCTGCTCACCGACTTCGTGCTGCGCCGCACCGCCTACGGCCGCAAGGTCTTCGCGCTCGGCGGCAGTGTCGAGGCGTCCCGCCGGGCCGGCATCAACGTGGAGCTGGTGCGGATCTCGGTCTTCGCGATCGCCGGCACCTTCGCCGCGATCGGCGGCCTGTTCGTCGCGTCGAAGATCGCCTCCGCCAACCAGGGCGCGGGCACCGGTGAGTTCCTGATGAACGTCATCGCCGCGGCCGTCATCGGCGGCACCTCCCTCTTCGGCGGCCGGGGCCGCACCTGGGACGCGCTGCTCGGTGTGATGGTCATCGTCTCCATCCAGTACGGCCTGGCCCTGGAGGGCATCGCCTCCCCGGTCCAGTACATGATCACGGGTGGCGTGCTGCTGGCCACGGTCGTCATCGACGCGGTCACCCGCAAGACCCAGAAGACGGCCGGCCGCGCCTAGCGTCACCGCCGCTTCTGAACGGACCTGTGCCCGGTACCAACGGCGGTACCGGGCACAGCCGTGTCACAGCTCCTGCCATAGCCGGGGCCCGTGGTGGGTACAGCCGAACGCGTGACGTACGACGCACCGCCCGGACACCGACCACCGGAGCGGAACATTAGACTCGACAGGCCCGGCAACAGCTCTACTGCAAGGAGGCACGGGTGCCGCTGCTGACCCGCATCACGGGACCGCGCGATCTGGACCGGCTCAGCCTGGAGGAGCTGGACCAGCTGGCCCAGGAGATCCGGACCTTCCTCGTCGAGGCCGTGTCCAAGACCGGCGGCCACCTCGGCCCGAACCTCGGCGTGGTGGAGCTCACCATCGCCCTGCACCGCGTCTTCGACTCACCGAAGGACAAGGTGCTCTTCGACACCGGCCACCAGTCCTACGTGCACAAGCTGCTCACCGGCCGGCAGGACTTCTCCAAGCTGAAGATGAAGGGCGGCCTGTCCGGCTACCCCGCGCAGGCCGAGTCCGAGCACGACGTCATCGAGAACAGCCACGCCTCCACCGTGCTGGGCTGGGCCGACGGCATCGCCAAGGCCAACGAGATCCTGCAACAGGACCGGCACGTCGCCGCCGTCATCGGCGACGGCGCGCTCACCGGCGGCATGGCCTGGGAGGCGCTGAACAACATCGCCGCCGCCAAGGACCGCCCCCTGGTCATCGTCGTCAATGACAACGAGCGCTCCTACGCCCCCACCATCGGCGGCCTCGCCAACCACCTGGCGACCCTGCGCACCACCGACGGCTACGAGCGCTTCCTGGCCCGCGGCAAGGACCTCCTGGAGCGCACCCCGGTCGTCGGCCGCCCGCTCTACGACACCCTGCACGGCGCCAAGAAGGGCCTGAAGGACTTCATCGCCCCGCAGGGCATGTTCGAGGACCTCGGCCTGAAGTACGTCGGCCCGATCGACGGCCACGACATCGAGGCCCTGGAGTCCGCGCTGACCCGGGCCAAGCGGTTCGGCGGCCCGGTCATCGTGCACTGCCTCACCGAGAAGGGCCGCGGCTACCAGCCCGCCCTGGCGGACGAGGCCGACCGCTTCCACGCCGTCGGCAAGATCCACCCCGACACCGGCCTGCCGATCTCCACCTCCGGCGCCGACTGGACCTCCGTCTTCGGCGAGGAGATGGTCAAGCTCGGCACCGAGCGCGAGGACATCGTCGCCATCACCGCCGCGATGCTCCAGCCGGTCGGCCTCGACAAGTTCGCCAAGCGCTTCCCCGAACGCGTGTACGACGTCGGTATCGCGGAGCAGCACGGCGCCGTCTCCGCGGCCGGCCTCGCCCACGGCGGTCTGCACCCGGTCTTCGCCGTCTACGCCACCTTCCTCAACCGCGCCTTCGACCAGGTCCTGATGGACGTGGCCCTGCACAAGTGCGGTGTGACCTTCGTCCTGGACCGGGCCGGTATCACCGGCACCGACGGCGCCTCCCACAACGGCATGTGGGACATGTCGATCCTCCAGGTCGTTCCCGGCCTCAGGCTCGCCGCCCCGCGCGACGCCGACCAGGTCCGCGCCCAGCTCCGCGAGGCCGTCGCCGTCGACGACGCGCCGACCGTGGTCCGCTTCTCCAAGGGCGCCGTCGGCCCCGCCGTGCCGGCCGTCGGCCGCGTCGGCGGCATGGACGTCCTGCGCGAGCCCGGCAGCGAGCGCCCCGACGTCCTCCTGGTCTCCGTCGGCGCCCTCGCCCCGATGTGCCTGGAGATCGCGGACCTGCTGGACAAGCAGGGCATCACCACCACCGTCGTCGACCCGCGCTGGGTCAAGCCGGTGGACGAGGCGATGGCCCCGCTGGCCGAGCGGCACCGCGTCGTCGTCACCGTCGAGGACAACTCCCGCGTCGGCGGGGTCGGCTCCGCCGTCGCCCAGGCCCTGCGCGACGCGGGCGTCGACGTACCGCTGCGGGACTTCGGCATCCCGCCGCGCTTCCTCGACCACGCCTCCCGCGCCGAGGTGCTCGCCGAGATCGGGCTGACCGCCCCGGACATCGCCCGCCAGGTCACCGGACTGGTCGCCAAGCTGGACGGCCGGTACGAGCGGGCCGGCGCCGAAGCGGTGGAGGCCACCCGCGACTGACGCGCGACGGCTCCGACGGGCCGGTCCCGCCACCCGATGCGGTGGCGGGACCGGCCCGTCCGCGTGGATCCACGCCCGCCGGGGCATACGTACCGCGCCCCCTTCGATCATGCCGAGGGCGACCAGCGTGGGAGGTCCCGTGAGCAGCACCCTCTTCCGGACGAAGAAGATCGAGCAGTCCATCCAGGACACCGAGGAACCCGAGCACGCCCTCAAGAAATCCCTGTCCGCGCTCGATCTGACCGTCTTCGGCGTCGGCGTCGTCATCGGCACCGGCATCTTCGTGCTGACCGGCACGGTCGCCAAGAACAACGCGGGACCCGCCACCGCCCTCGCCTTCGTCGTCGCCGGCGTGGTCTGCGCGCTGGCCGCCCTGTGCTACGCCGAGTTCGCCTCCACGGTCCCGGTGGCCGGGTCGGCGTACACCTTCTCCTACGCCTCGCTGGGCGAGCTGCCGGCCTGGATCATCGGCTGGGACCTGGTCCTGGAGTTCGCGCTCGGCACGGCGGTGGTGGCCGTCGGCTGGTCGGGGTACATCCGCTCGCTGCTGGACAACGCGGGCTGGCAGTTCCCGGACTACCTCGGCGGCCGGGACGGCGCCGACGGCTTCGGCTTCGACATCCTCTCCGCCGCCCTCGTCCTCGTACTGACCGCCATCCTCGTCCTCGGCATGAAGCTCTCGGCCCGGATCACCTCGGTCGTCGTCGCCATCAAGGTGGCGGTCGTCCTCATCGTCATCATCGCCGGGGCCTTCTTCGTCAAGGGCGCCAACTACGACCCGTTCATCCCCAAGTCGCAGGAGGTCGAGGCGGGCGGCGGACTGCACTCGCCCCTGATCCAGCTGCTGTTCGGGTGGGCGCCCGCCAACTTCGGCGTGATGGGCATCTTCACCGCCGCCTCCATCGTCTTCTTCGCCTTCATCGGCTTCGACATCGTCGCCACGGCCGCCGAGGAGACCAAGAACCCGCAGCGCGACATGCCCCGCGGCATCCTCGGCTCCCTGTTCATCTGCACGATCCTGTACGTCGCCGTGTCCGTCGTGGTCACCGGCATGCAGCACTACAGCGAGCTGTCGGTGGACGCCCCGCTCGCCGACGCCTTCAAGGCCACGGGGCACCCCTTCTTCGCCGGCGTCATCAGCTTCGGCGCGGCGGTCGGCCTGACCACCGTCTGCATGATCCTGCTGCTCGGCCAGACCCGGGTCTTCTTCGCCATGAGCCGCGACGGACTGCTGCCCCGCTTCTTCTCCCGGGTCCACCCCAAGTTCAAGACTCCCTACCGCCCGACGATCCTGCTCGGCGTCGTCATCGCGATCGTCGCCGGCTTCACCTCCCTGAGCGAACTCGCCGAGCTGGTCAACATCGGCACCCTCTTCGCCTTCGTGATCGTCGCCTTCAGCGTGATCATCCTGCGCCGCACCCGCCCCGACCTGCCCCGCGCCTTCCGCACCCCGCTGGTGCCCGTCCTGCCGATCGTCTCCGTGGCGGCCTCGCTGTGGCTGATGCTCAACCTGCCCGCCGAGACCTGGCTGCGGTTCGGGATCTGGATGGCGATCGGCATCGTCGTCTACTTCCTCTACGGCCGCGGTCACAGCCGGCTGGGCCGCGGCGAGACGGAGAGCGGCAACAGCCGGTGACCGCGCGGGGCCGCTAACGTGCGGGTGTGCCGCTCTCCCCGTCACCCTCCGTGTCCGCACCGCGGGCGCGGAGCGGCTACTGGACCCGCCTGCTGCCCCTGCTCGCGCTGCTGGTCTGCCTCACCCGCCTCCCGTCCTTCGCCCGCCCGCTGTGGAACCCCGACGAGGGCTATCTCGCCGTACAGGCCCGCCTGCTCGCGGACGGCGGCCGGCTCTACGAGACGGTGGTCGACCGCAAGCCGCCGCTGGTGCCGTGGCTGTACGAGGGCGCGTTCGCGCTGGCCGGCTCGGAGTCGCTGACGCCGGTACGCGTCCTGGCCGTCCTCGCCCAGCTCACCACGGCCGTCCTCCTCGCCTCGCTGGCCCGCCGCCGCTGGGGCGACGGGTCCGGGCGTACCGCCGGGGTGCTGTACCTGCTGGTCTCCGTCGGGCTCAACCCCGAGGACGCCCAGGCCGCCACGTTCGAGGTGTTCATACTGCCGGGCACCGCCGCCGCCCTGTGGTGCGCCGACCGCCGCCGCTGGGGTGCCGCCGGGGCCGCCGTCGCCGGTGCCTTCCTGGCCAAGCAGACCGGCGCGGCGGTCCTGCTGCCGGTGCTGTGGCTCAGCGGACCACGGCGCGGCCCCCTGCTGCGGCTGGCGGCGGGCGCCGCACCTCCCGTCCTGGGCGCCGCCCTCGCCACCGACCCGTCCGGCTTCCTCTTCTGGACGGTCACCGGCTCCGGCTCCTACGCGTCGTTCTCCGGCTCCTGGACGCATGTCCTGGGCCGCGCCCTGGGCAACGCGGCCGTCCTCGCCGTCGGCTGCGCCGCGCTGCTGCCACCGCTGGCCCGCCGGGCGCCGGGCCGCGCCGGCCTGTGGGTGTGGCTCGCCGCGTCGGCCGGGGCGGTCGCCACCGGCCTGCACTTCTTCGGCCACTACTACCTCCAGCTGCTGCCGCCGCTGACCCTGCTGGCGACCGCCGCGCTGCGCACCCAGCCCCCCGAGCGCACCGCCCGCGCGGTCCTCGTCGCGGCCTGCTGCTGCGCGCTGTTCCTCGGCTGGGGCCTGTCCGCCCCGCGCGCCGAACTGGACCACGCGCGGCGGCTGGCCGACGCCGCCGCCCGCGCCACCGGTCCCGGCGAGCGCGTACTCGTGTGGGGCATACACCCGGAGACGTACTGGCTCGCCGACCGCACCCCCGCCACCCGCTACCTCACCGCCGGTCTGCTCACCAACCACAGCGGCGGCCGCTCCGGCGCCCGGGTCGGCGAACGGCAGGCCGTCGCGGGCGCCTGGGACGTCTTCCGGCGCGAGACCGCGGCCCGCCCACCGGCGCTGATCGTCGACGACTCGCGCGGCGCCCCGTACGCCCCGGAACACCTGCCGACCCTGCGCCGGCTCCTCGCGGCCCGCTACGAGGAGGCGGGGACGGTCGACGGGGCGGTGCTGTACGTCAGGACGCGGCGCCGCTGAGCCGGGCCGCGGGGCGGCACACGCCTCCGGCCCCGCTGACCGGCCGTCGGGCGGTTCAGCCCCGCGGCCGCACCGTCCGGGGCCCCGCCACCTCCGCCCCCGACTCCGTGACCCTGCGCCGCAGTCCCCGGTCGGCGGTCACCACCAGCACGGCCCGCCCGCCGGCCCGCCCGACCAGGTCGACCATGTGGTCGTCGCCGCTGCCGGGCGCGTCCTCCACCCGTACGCCGGGCACGGACGCCACCCCGCGGGCCGCGCCCTCGACGACCAGCACGATCTCCACGGGTCCGGCGTGCCCCGGCACCCCGTCCGCCGCCAGCCGGTCCCGCAGCCGCTCGGCGGCGCCGCGCCGGTCCCGCCACCAGCCGTCGGGCACCGACCCGACCACGTTGGCGGCGTCGACGATCACGAGCAGCGGGGCGCAGTCCTCCATACCGTCAGGGTCCCACGGCCGGGCCGGCCCGATCCCACCCGGCCGGTACCGACCGGGCCGCGCCGCTTAGAGTGAACCGGGTGAACGGCGACTGGCTCCTACGCGGCCGCGACGGCCGCCTCTGCGTCTATCTGCCGTCGGGCGACGCGATCCTGTGCCGTGCCGAGCTGGGGCCCGACGGCCCCTGGGAGGCCCCCCGCCGGATCGGCGGCGACCAGAAGCTGCGCCCCGGCCTCGCGGTCGGCGTCGGCGCCGACGGGTACGCCCATCTGGTCGCCTGGCGGCCCACCGGCCGGGGGCAGTCCGGGCTGGTGCACTCCACGCACTTCCGGCCCCGGCTCGCCCCGCTGGACTGGAGCCCGGTCGGCCACCCCGACAAGAAGGGCGCCCGCACCGGGACGCCCGCCGTGGCCGTCGACGCGCAGGGCCGCGCCCATGTCTTCGTCCGGAACGCGGGCGGCGGGATGAGTGTGCTGGCGCAGAAGGAGAAGGGCGGCTGGGAGCCCTGGCAGGACCTCGGGGGAGCGGACGCCCAGGAGGAACCCGCCGCCGTCACGGGGGAGTCCGGCCTCGTCGAGCTGTACGCCGCCGCCGACGGCGTACTGCTGCACTGGCGGCAGGAGAAGCCCGGCGCGCGGCCAATCCTCGACGCGCGGACCGAGGCGACCGTGCGCCCCGGCACGCTCCGGGCGCTGGCCACCTCCGCCGAGCACACCACCGTGTTCTTCACCGACGGTTTTGGAACCCTGTGCGCCTGGCGCCCCGGCGGCGTGCCCGTCCCGCTGGTCGCCGCCGCGGGGCCCGGCCCGGCCGCCGCCGTGCGCTGCGTCATCGAGGGACACGACTGCACGCTGCTGGGACAGCGGTCGGCCGACGGCCGGGTGGCCTTCGCGGCCTATCCGACCGAGCAGGAGGCGGCGGGCGCCTGGTGGACCGGGTCCGGCCCCGCGCTCACCGACGACACGGAACTGGCCCTCGCCGTGGACGAGACGGACCGGGTGGTGGCGGCGACCCTCTCCCCGTCGACCGGCCGCCTCCTGCTGTCCCGCCGCAAGGACGAACCGGGCCTGGCGCTGCGGGCCTGGCAGGAGGTCTGAGCGAGGACCCCGACCGGGGCCGAAGGGAAAAAGAGGGGGCGGGCCGTGTTCGGCCCGCCCCCTCTTGGCGTCGCGCCTACGCCGGGACGCTCGCCACGCCCGGCTCCAGGAACCGCTTGCCGTTCACCCGCGCGGCGACGCCCGCCCGGTCCAGGTACGGCGTGACACCGCCCAGGTGGAAGGGCCAGCCCGCACCGGTGATCAGGCACAGGTCGATGTCCTGGGCCTCGGCGACGACGCCCTCGTCGAGCATCAGCCCGATCTCCTGCGCCACCGCGTCCAGCACCCGGTCGCGCACCTGCTCCTCGGTCAGGACGGTGTCGCCCTGCTTCAGCAGCGCGGCGACCTCCGGGTCCAGCTCGGGCTTCCCGCTGTCGTAGACGTAGAAGCCGCGCTTGCCCGCCTCGACGACCGCCTTGAGGTTGGGGGAGACGGTGAAGCGGTCCGGGAACGCCTTGTTGAGCGTCTCCGAGACGTGCAGGCCGATCGCCGGGCCGACCAGTTCGAGCAGGACCAGCGGGGACATCGGCAGGCCGAGCGGCTCCACCGCCTGCTCCGCCACGGCCACCGGCGTGCCCTCGTCGATGACGTTCTGGATCTCGCCCATGAAGCGGGTCAGGATGCGGTTCACGACGAACGCCGGGGCGTCCTTGACCAGTACGGCCGTCTTCTTCAGCTTCTTGGCCACCGCGAACGCGGTCGCCAGCGACGCGTCGTCGGTCCGCTCGCCGCGCACGATCTCCAGGAGCGGCAGCACGGCGACGGGGTTGAAGAAGTGGAAGCCGACGACCCGCTCGGGGTGCTTCAGCTTCGACGCCATCTCGGAGACGGAGAGCGAGGAGGTGTTGGTGGCGAGGATCGCGTGCGCCGGGGCGACCGCCTCGACCTCCGCGAACACCTGCTGCTTGACGCCGATCTCCTCGAACACGGCCTCGATGACGAAGTCCGCGTCCGCGAAGCCCTCGGCCTTGTCCAGCACGCCGGTCACCAGGGCCTTGAGCCGGTTGGCCTTGTCCTGGTTGATCCGGCCCTTGCCGAGCAGCTTGTCGATCTCGGCGTGGACGTACCCCACGCCCTTGTCGACCCGCTCCTGGTCGATGTCGGTCAGCACGACCGGCACCTCCAGGCGGCGCAGGAACAGCAGCGCGAGCTGCGAGGCCATCAGACCGGCGCCGACGACACCGACCTTGGTGACCGGACGGGCCAGGTTCTTGTCCGGCGCTCCCGCCGGGCGCTTGGCGCGCTTCTGGACGAGGTTGAAGGCGTAGAGCCCGGCGCGCAGTTCGCCGCTCATGATGAGGTCGGCCAGGGCCTGGTCCTCGGCGTCGTAGCCGGCCTGGAGATCGCCGTCCTTGGCGGCGGCGATGATGTCCAGGGCGCGGTAGGCGGCCGGGGCGGCGCCGTGCACCTTGGAGTCCGCGATGAACCGGCCGCGTGCGACGGCCTGGTCCCAGCCCTCGCCGCGGTCGATCGCCGGGCGCTCGACGGCGATCTCGCCCTTGAGGACGGCCGCCGTCCAGGTCAGCGACTGCTCCAGGAAGTCGGCGCCCTCGAAGATCGCGTCCGCGATGCCGAGTTCGTGGACCTGCTTGCCCTTGAGCTGCCGGTTCTGGTTCAGGCTGTTCTCGATGATGACCGTCACGGCCTTGTCGGCGCCGATCAGGTTCGGCAGCAGCGTGCAACCGCCCCAGCCGGGGACCAGGCCGAGGAAGACCTCGGGGAGCGAGAACGCGGGGACGGCCGAGGAGACCGTGCGGTACGCGCAGTGCAGGCCGATCTCCACGCCGCCGCCCATCGCGGCGCCGTTGTAGTACGCGAACGTCGGCACGGCCAGCTTGCCGAGGCGCTTGAAGACGTCGTGGCCGCCCTTGCCGATGGCGACCGCGTCCTCGTGCCGCTTCAGCAGCTCGACGCCCTTGAGGTCGGCGCCGACGGCGAAGACGAACGGCTTGCCGGTGACGCCGACGCCGACGATGTCGCCGTCCGCGGCCTCCTTCTCGACCTGGTCGATGGCGGCGTCGATGTTCGCCAGCGACTGCGGGCCCAGGGTGGTCGGCTTGGTGTGGTCGTGACCGTTGTCCAGGGTGATCAGCGCGAAGCGCCCGGCACCGAGGGGGAGGTCGAGATGACGTACGTGTGCCTGGGTGACGACCTCGCCGGGGAACAGCTCGGCCGCACCCTTCAGCAGCTCAGCGGTGGTGCTCACTTGTCCCCCTCGAAGTGCGGGTTCTCCCAGACGACCGTCGCGCCCATGCCGAAGCCGACGCACATGGTGGTCAGGCCGTAGCGGACGTGCGGCTGCTCCTCGAACTGCCGGGCCAGCTGGGTCATCAGCCGGACGCCGGAGGAGGCGAGCGGGTGACCGAAGGCGATGGCGCCGCCGTACTGGTTGACGCGCTCGTCGTCGTCCGCGATGCCGTAGTGCTCCAGGAAGGCGAGCACCTGGACGGCGAACGCCTCGTTGATCTCGAACAGGCCGATGTCGTCGATGGACAGCCCGGCCTGGGCGAGGGCCTTCTCCGTCGCCGGGATCGGGCCGTAGCCCATCACCTCGGGCTCGACGCCCGCGAAGGCGTAGGCGACCAGCCGCATCTTGACCGGCAGGCCGTTCTCCCGGGCGAACTCCTCGCTGGCGATGATCGAGGCGGTGGCGCCGTCGTTCAGACCGGCCGCGTTGCCCGCGGTGACCCGGCCGTGCACCCGGAACGGCGTCTTGAGGTTGGCCAGGTTCTCCAGCGTGGTCCCCGGTCGCATCGGCTCGTCGGCGGTGACCAGGCCCCAGCCGGTCTCACCGGCCTCGGGGTTGGTACGGCGTACCGACACCGGCACCAGGTCGGCCTGGATCTTGCCGTTGGCGTACGCCTTGGCGGCCTTCTCCTGGGAGCGCACCGCGTACTCGTCGGCCCGGCGCTTGGTGATGCCCGGGTAGCGGTCGTGCAAGTTCTCCGCCGTCATGCCCATGAACAAGGCGGACTCGTCGACCAGCTTCTCGGAGACGAACCGCGGGTTGGGGTCCGCGCCCTCGCCCATCGGGTGCCGCCCCATGTGCTCGACACCGCCGGCGATGGCGACGTCGTACGCGCCGAAGGCGACCGACCCGGCCACCGTGGTGACGGCGGTCAGCGCGCCCGCGCACATCCGGTCGATGGCGTAACCGGGCACCGACTGCGGCAGGCCCGCGAGGATGCCGGCCATGCGGCCGATGGTCAGTCCCTGGTCACCGACCTGCGTGGTGGCGGCGACGGCGACCTCGTCGACCTTCTTGGGGTCGAGGCCCGGGTTGCGGCGCAGCAGCTCCCGGATCGCCTTCACGACCAGGTCGTCGGCACGGGTCTCGTGGTAAATGCCCTTCGGGCCCGCCTTGCCGAACGGGGTGCGGACGCCGTCGACGAAGACGACGTCCCTGACGGTACGAGGCACGATGGCTCTCCTCCAGGGTGCGGGACGCTGAGCGCTTGCTCAAGCCATGCTACTTACCAGTAACGTAGCTGCCCAGTCCCAGAGGGTACAGCGGCGCAGGTCACACCTCTTCGGGGGAGCGGTTGAGCCACGCGGCGTCAGCACGGGGTCCCGGCGCAGACCTCGAACGGCGTCCGGGCCGCCTCCGCCCCGAGGGCTTCGACGTCGCCCTCGCGCCCGGCGGCGACTGCGCGGCATCGTCGAGGGCCCTTTGATGATCTTGGCGTGATCTCGACGTCGCTGTTCCGTTCCGAGGCGCCTCCGGGACGCGCCGGGAGACGATCTCCGGCAGGTGCGGTGCTCGTCTGCGGCGTTGTGACGGCTTCACGCGCGGGGCGACGAAGCGACGGTGGTCAGGGCTCCTTCGTCAGCGCCGCCACCAGTACGGGCGTCACCTGCTCCACCTGCCACGGCCGGGCACCGTGCGCGGCCAGCGCCGCGGCCACCGACCCGGCGTCGGCCGGCGCCGGGGGCTCCCAGCAGACCCGGCGCACGGTGTCCGGGGTGATCAGGTTCTCCTGCGGCATGTTCAGTTCCTCGGCCAGGGCCGTGATCGCGGCCCGCGCCGCCGAGAGCCGGGCCGCGGCGGCCGGGTCCTTGTCGGCCCACGCGCGCGGCGGCGGGGGACCGGTCACCGGCTGCCCCGGCTGCGGCAGCTGGGACTCCGACAGCTCCCTGGCCCGGTCGACCGCCGCCTGCCACTGCTCCAGCTGCCGGCGGTTGACCCGCCCGAAGCCGCTCAGCTGGGCGAGTGCGTGCACGTTGGGCGGCACCGCGAGGGCCGCCTCGACGATGGCCGCGTCCCCGATCACCTTGCCCGGCGAAACGTCCCGCCGCTGGGCGATGCGGTCCCGGGTCTGCCACAGCTCCCGGACGACGGCGAGCTGCCGGCGCCGGCGCACCTTGTGCATGCCGGACGTACGGCGCCAGGGGTCCTTGCGGGGCTCGGGCGGCGGCGCGGAGGCGATGGCGTCGAACTCCTGCCGGGCCCACTCCAGCTTGCCCTGCCGGTCCAGCTCCTTCTCCAGCGCGTCCCGCAGGTCGACGAGCAGCTCCACGTCGAGGGCGGCGTAGCGCAGCCAGGGCTCGGGCAGCGGGCGGGTGGACCAGTCGACGGCGGAGTGGCCCTTCTCCAGGACGAAGCCGAGGACGCTCTCGACCATCGCGCCGAGGCCGACCCGCGGGAACCCGGCGAGCCGCCCGGCCAGCTCGGTGTCGAACAGCCGCGTCGGCACCATCCCTATCTCCCGCAGACAGGGCAGGTCCTGGGTGGCGGCGTGCAGCACCCACTCGGCGTCCTTCAGCGCGTCGCCGAGCCCGGACAGATCGGGGCAGGCCACCGGGTCGATCAGCGCGCTCCCGGCGCCCTCGCGGCGCAGCTGCACCAGGTAGGCGCGCTGGCCGTAGCGGTAGCCGGAGGCGCGCTCGGCGTCGACGGCGACCGGCCCGGACCCGGCGGCGAAGGCGGCGGTCACCTCGGCGAGCGCCGCCGCGTCGGCGATCACCGGCGGAATGCCCTCCCGTGGCTCCAGCAAGGGGATCGGCGCCTCCGCGGCAGAAGTTCCGGTCTCGTCCGGAGGGGCGCCTCCGGTGGTGTGCGGTGCACGGTCTGCTGCGGTTTCGTGGGCGTCGGTCACCTGTCAAGGGTATCTGCACCGGACGCTCTGCTGACCTGCGGTTTCGGTCGAAAATTCGGCTGACCTGCGAAAACGACTTCTCGGTACTTGTCACCGTTATCCGGTGATCCTGCCCCGCGAGCCCTGTGGGGCGTCACCGGGGGCGTAACCAATGGGGTGTTACGCCGGGCGTCGCCGGACGCGCCCCCTTCGCGTCGTGACATGCCTGGTGCCCGCCGACGGAACGTTCCGTCGGCGGGCACCAGGGGGGCGGGGTGGTCGGGTCAGTGGATGATGCCGGTGCGCAGGGCGACGGCGACCATGCCGGCGCGGTCGCCCGTGCCGAGCTTGCGGGCGATGCGGGCGAGGTGGCTCTTGACGGTCAGGGCGGACAGGCCCATCGAGACGCCGATCGCCTTGTTGGACTGGCCCTCCGCGACCAGTCGCAGCACCTCGACCTCGCGGCCGGACAGCTCGCGGTAGCCGCCCGGGTGGCTCGGGGCACCCGGGGGGCGGCGGTGGAGGCGGGCGGCGGCGGCGCCGATGGGGGCGGCACCGGGTCGGGTGGGGAGCCCGACGTTGGTGCGGGTGCCGGTGACGACGTAGCCCTTGACGCCGCCGGCGAGGGCGTTGCGCACGGCGCCGATGTCGTCGGCGGCGGAGAGGGCGAGCCCGTTGGGCCAGCCCGCGGCGCGGGTCTCCGACAGCAGGGTCAGACCGGAGCCGTCGGGGAGGTGGACGTCGGCGACGCAGATGTCGCGGGGGTTGCCGATGCGGGGACGAGCCTCCGCGACGGACGAGGCCTCGATGACGTCGCGCACACCGAGCGCCCACAGATGACGGGTGACGGTGGAACGGACGCGGGGGTCGGCCACGACCACCATGGCGGTCGGCTTGTTCGGGCGGTAGGCGACCAGGCTTGCGGGCTGCTCAAGAAGAACGGACACCAGGCCTCCTGGGTGCGGGGACGGGGCCGGCTCATGGGGAAGAAGCCGGGACGAACCGTGCTTTCAAGGTCACAGTCGTCTTCGGCATCAAACCTGTCCTCCTTTAGAGAATGATCACGATCTGGTGAGTAACAATCCGAGCAATTCGGACAGGCGATCGATCATTCGAAGATCGAACGGTTCCGGTCTGCGTCGTTACGCGCTCGAAAGTGGCCGTATCGACAAAGTGACCTGACCGGTTCGAGGGGAGAGAAGGGAAAAAGGAACGGAGGGTACGGCGCAAGCCGTACCCTCCGTTCCTCTGCCTCCGGCTAGCGGGACTGCGGCCCCCGGCGCTGCGGCAGCGTCACCACCGACGCGTCGCCCGGACCGGCCGGCGGCAGCCCGCCGACCTGGGCCAGCAGATCGCACCAGGCGCCCAGGTGCGCGGCCGCGTCCGGCACCCCGCCCAGGCCCTCGCGCGGGGTCCAGGAGGCGCGGATCTCGATCTGCGAGGCGGCCGGGCGCGCGGACAGGCCGCCGAAGTAGTGCGAGCTGGCGCGCGTCACCGTGCCGCCGGCCTCGCCGTAGGACAGCCCGCGTCCCTGGAGGGCGCCGGTGAGCCAGGTCCAGCACACCTCCGGCAGCAGCGGGTCGGTGGCCAGCTCCGGCTCCAGTTCCGCGCGCACCAGCGTCACCAGCCGGAAGGCGCCCTGCCAGGCGTCGTGCCCGGCCGGGTCGTACAACAGCACCAGGCGCCCGTCCGCCAGGTCCTCGTCGCCGTCGACGACCGCGGCCTCCAGCGCGTACGCGTACGGCGCCAGCCGCTGCGGCGGGCGGGTCGCCTCCACCTCGACCTGCGGGCGCAGCCGCGTCGCCCGCAACGCGTCGACGGCGGACCGGAACGGCAGCGGAGCCGTACTGTCCGGATATCCGACGCCGTCCGCACCGTCCTTGTCGTCCTTGGGTTCGTCCATTCCGCCCGTGCCGTCCGACAGTCGTCCCTGAGCCGCAGCCATGCGGGGAAGATTAAGCGGAACGCGGCCCCGGCGCAGGGAGGACACCCGCGACAGGGCGCGATGTCCGGATCACGCGGCGCGCGGGCGGGGAGGGCGGCGCACGGCCGGGCGCGGCACCGGGGCCGCCCGCCCCGGTGCGCCCCGCGGTCCGGGACGGTCGCCGGGGCGTGCGAGACTTTCCGTCGTGAGTGCCAACCAGAGCCCCGACCAGAGCCCCGCGGGCCAGCCGCCGACCGCCACGTACGACTCCGCCTTCCTCAAGGCGTGCAGGCGTGAGCCGGTGCCGCACACGCCCGTGTGGTTCATGCGCCAGGCCGGACGCTCGCTGCCGGAGTACCGCAAGGTGCGCGAGGGCATCCCCATGCTGGAGTCCTGCATGCGGCCCGAGCTGGTCACCGAGATCACCCTCCAGCCGGTCCGCCGGCACGGCGTGGACGCGGCGATCTACTTCAGCGACATCGTCGTCCCGCTCAAGGCCATCGGCGTCGACCTCGACATCAAGCCCGGCGTCGGCCCGGTCGTCGAGAACCCGATCCGCACCCGCGCCGACCTGGCCCGGCTGCGCGACCTGACCCCCGAGGACGTCTCCTACGTCACCGAGGCGTTCGGCCTGCTCACCGCCGAACTCGGCGAGACCCCCCTGATCGGCTTCGCGGGCGCTCCCTTCACCCTCGCCAGCTACCTCGTGGAGGGCGGCCCGTCCCGCAACCACGAGCACACCAAGGCACTGATGTACGGCGACCCGCAGCTGTGGGCCGACCTGCTCGACCGCCTCGCCGAGATCACCGCCGCCTTCCTGAAGGTACAGATCGAGGCGGGCGCCAGCGCCGTCCAGCTCTTCGACTCCTGGGTCGGCGCCCTGGCCCCGGCCGACTACCGCCGCTCGGTGCTGCCCGCCTCCACCAAGGTCTTCGACGCCGTCGCCGGCTACGGCGTCCCGCGCATCCACTTCGGTGTCGGCACCGGTGAGCTGCTCGGTCTCATGGGCGAGGCCGGTGCGGACGTGGTCGGCGTCGACTGGCGGGTCCCGCTGGACGAGGCCGCCCGCCGCGTCGGCCCCGGCAAGGCGCTCCAGGGCAACCTCGACCCGGCCGTCCTCTTCTCCTCCCGCGAGGCCGTCGAGGCCAAGACCGACGAGATCCTCGCCGCGGCCGAGGGGCTGGAGGGCCACGTCTTCAACCTCGGCCACGGTGTGCTGCCGACCACCGACCCGGACGCGCTGACCCGCCTCGTGGAGTACGTGCACACGCGCACCGCGCGCTGACGTTCCCCCTGCCTCTGCCCCCGGTCGCCCAGCCGGCGCCGGTGCCGTCGCCGCCGGCCCGGCCGCCGGCGGAGCGGGTGCGGGAGGCCGTCGACCGGACCAACGGCACGGACCAACGGCACGGCGTGCGGGGTCAGCCCGCCCGCTCGACCGCCCGCGCCGCCTTGCGGGCCGCCACCAGCACCGGGTCCCACACCGGCGAGAACGGCGGGGCGTAGCCCAGGTCCAGCCCGGTCATCTGCTCCACCGTCATGCCCGCCGTCAGGGCCACCGCCGCGATGTCGACCCGCTTGCCCGCGCCCTCCCGGCCGACGATCTGCACGCCCAGCAGCTTGCCGGTGCGGCGCTCGGCGAGCATCTTCACCGTCATGGGGGAGGCGTCCGGGTAGTAGCCCGCGCGGCTGGTCGACTCGATGGTGACCGCGACGAACCGCAGGCCCACCCGGCGGGCGTCCTTCTCGCGCAGCCCCGTCCGGGCGATCTCCAGGTCGCAGACCTTGCTGACCGCCGTGCCGACCACGCCCGGGAAGGTGGCGTACCCGCCGCCCGCGTTGGTGCCGATCACCTGGCCGTGCTTGTTGGCGTGGGTACCGAGCGCTATGTGCCGCGACTGCCCGGACACCAGGTCCAGGACCTCCACGCAGTCGCCGCCCGCCCAGATGTCCGTGTGCCCCCGCACCCGCATCGCCCGGTCCGTCAGCAGGCCGCCGTGGCCGCCCAGGGGGAGACCGGCGGCCCGCGCGAGCGAGGTCTCCGGGGTGACGCCGATGCCGAGCACCACCACGTCCGCCGGGTACACCGCGTCGCCGGCGACGACCGCGCTCACCCGCCCGTCCTCGCCGGTGCGCACTTCGGTGACCTCGGTGTCGTTCACCATCGTGATGCCGAGGCCCTCCATGGCGTCGTGCACCAGGCGGCCCATGTCGGGATCGAGGGTGGACATCGGCTCCCGGCCGCGGTTGACGACCGTCACCTCGTAGCCGCGGTTGATCAGCGCCTCGGCCATCTCCACGCCGATGTAGCCGGCGCCGACGACCACCGCGCGACGGCCACGCGCGCGTGCCAGCGTGTCCAGCAGCGCCTGTCCGTCGTCCAGCGTCTGCACGCCGTGCACCCCGGGGGCGTCCGCGCCGGGCAGGTCGGGCCGGACCGGCCGCGCGCCGGTGGCGATGACGAGCTTGTCGTACGCCGTCCAGGACTCGGCACCGGAATCGACGTCACGCGCGCGTACCCGCCGGGCCGCCACGTCGATCCGCGTGACCTCGGTGCGCATGCGCAGGTCGATGTGGCGGGCGCGGTGCTCCTCGGGGGTGCGGGCGATCAGCCGGTCCCGGTCGTCGACCTCGCCGCCGACCCAGTACGGGATGCCGCACGCCGAGTAGGAGGAGAAGTGGCCGCGTTCGAACGCCACGATCTCCAGCTCGTCGGGGCCCCTCAGCCGGCGTGCCTGCGACGCCGCGGACATCCCCGCGGCGTCGCCGCCGATCACCACCAGCCGCTCACGTCCACCCGTCGCACCGTTCATGTCCATGCGGACACGCTACGGGGGCGGGGCGTCCGGGTCCCGCTCAGTCCTCCTCCCGCTCCTCCGTACGCGCCTCCCCTGTACGTGCCTCCTCCGTACGCCCCTCCGGCGAGCGGGCCGGCCGTGGTGCCGGGCGGGCCGACGGCAGCGGGCCGAGGGCGGTCGCCGCGGGCGCGGGTGCCGGGCGGCGCGGCAGCCGGGGCCGTACCAGCCGCGTCCACACCAGCGCCAGCAGCGCCGTCACCGCCGCGAACGGCAGCACCGCGCCGAACACCACCGCCAGCCAGCGCAGCATCGCCACGAACGCGTCCCAGCCGCCCGCGAGGGCGTCGGTGAACCCGGGGTCGCCGCCGTCCGTACTGTCCGGGCGGGGCGGCGTCTCGGTGAGGGAGAGGGTGATGGTCGCCAGGGCGGCGCGTTCCCTCAGGGACGCCTGGCGGGCGAGCAGCGACTCCAGCTCGGCCTGACGGCTGCTCAGCTCGCCCTCCAGTGTCACCACGTCGCTCAGCCGCTCCGCCCGGTCCATCAGCTCACGGATCCGGGCGACGCTGGCGCGCTGCGAGGTGATGCGGCTCTCCACGTCCACCACCTGGTCGGTGACGTCCCGCGCCTCGGTGGTCCGTTCCAGCAGCTTCCCGGTGCCCGCGAGGCCGGTGAGGACCCGGTCGTAGGCGTCGGCGGGCACCCGCAGCACGACGTCGGTGTGCTCGTTGCCGTCCTCATCGCGGCCGGTGGTCTCCTCACCGACGTAGCCGCCCGCGTCCTCGGCGGCGGTACGGGCCTCGGCGAGTGCCTCGGGGACGTTCCCGACCCGCACGGTCAGGGAGGCGGTACGGATGATGTGCTGCGCGGGAAGCTTCGCCGGGGCGGTCGCCCCGGAGCCCTTCGCGGCAGCGTCCCCGGCGCCCTGCCGGGCCCCCTGCTCCTGGCCGGCCGCCTTGTCGGCGCTGCCGCTCCCGGCGGAGTCGTCACCGCCGCCACCGCATCCGGTGAGCGCGAGGGCGGCGGCCAGCAGGAGCCCGGCCAGGGCCGGAACGGGTCGTACGGAACGCTGTGCGGACATGCGGGTCTCCCCCGGGGACGTGACGACTGACGCTCCTTCGACGCCGGGGCGGGCCGGAACGTTGGCGTGCGCGGGTCCCGATGCGGTCACGGTCCGGACGCGCGACGGACACCGGCGCCCCGCGCCACGGTGATGGCCCCGACGAACTCGAATTTCGCGCCCTGTCCGACAGAAAAGGCAGAGGCTGACGCGTGCGATGCACCCACAAGAATGAGTGTGCCTATTTTCATATCAATAGGGGGAGAAGTGGTCGTTCTCTTTTTCTCGCTCCATGTGGCGTGCGAGGGCTGTGGGGAGGAATGGTGATATCTGAGTTCACCGTCACGGTGATGAGAGTTGTCCCCCGTTTTCCTGTGGCGCGAGTCGCGTACTGGTGCCGCGCATCGTGACCCTTCCCGGATGGCGAGGAGCGGGTGTGACCCGCGGTTTCATTCTGATCGCGCGTGCATCCGGAATTCCGCCGGGTAAGAGCTGATCGAGAGTTCACGCTTGAAATCCGGGACAGAGAGGGGAAGGCGATGAGCGAATTCGTCGTGTCGGGGAGGTCCAGGAGGGGGATAGCACTCCGAGGATTACCACGGTGGCGGGCAACGGGTATGCCGAATAATCCGGTGACGGGCAGAAAGCCACCGAGGCCGGGCTTTTCCAGCCCAACGCCGTCGCGGTGGACGGTGCCGGCAATTTCTACATCGCCGACACCGAGAACCACCGGGTGCGAAAAGTGGACGCGGAGTCCCGGACGATCACGACCGTGGCGGGCAACGGAGACCAGGAATACTCCGGCGACGGCGGGCCGGCGGTCGCCGCGGCCCTCAAACGCCCCCGTGGCGTCACGGCGGATTCCGTCGGCAACCTCTACATCGCGGACACCGAGAACCACCGTGTACGACGGGTCGAGGCGACCACCGGGGTGATCACGACCGTCGCCGGCACCGGCAGGGCCGGTTACGGAGGCGACGGCGAGAGCGCGGTGGCGGCGCACCTCTACACGCCCTTCAGCGTGTCGTTGGACGCCGGCGGCAACCTGTACATCGCGGACACCGACAACCACCGGGTGCGGAGGGTGGACGCGGGCTCGGGGACGATCACCACGGTCGCGGGCAAGGGCCACGGTGACTTCGGAGGTGACGGCGGTCCGGCCGTCGACGCGGCGCTCAATCGTCCTCGTGGGGTCGCGATCGGTTCCGCGGGTGACTTGTACATCGCGGACACCGACAACCACCGGGTGCGGAAGGTGGAAGGGGGCTCGGGGACGATCACCACGGTCGCGGGCCACGGCTACGGCAACTTCGGCGGTGACGGCGGACCGGCCGTCTACGCGGCCCTCAATCACCCGCACGGCGTCGCGATGGACACCAGGGGGAACCTCCTCATCGCCGACACCGACAACAACCGCGTACGGGAAGTGAGCGGCCTCCCCGCTCCCGACGCCCCGTTCGAGGTGTCTCCCGGAGGAAGGGTGCCGGTGGAGCGCGGCACCGGCGCGTTCGCGTGGCCCGGCGTGTACGTGAAGTCCCTCGGCGAAGGCCGGGTCCCTCCGCAGACCGTCGGCGTGACCCTCCCGCCGGACCGGGGCCTGCGGTTCCACGGCAGCGGGAACCTGATCGTCTACGGGGAGGACGAGAACGGCGTCTTCCGGCAGCTCGCGTCGTACGGCGGCACCGTGTCGGCGGACGGACGGACCTTCACCACCAACGGCCCCGTCGACCTCCATCTGCGCGAGGCCGGCGCCACCAACTCCCTGCTGATCGGCGTGGTCGCCGACGCCGACGCGGTCCTCGGCGACACGGAGCTGACCTTCACCGTGGGCGACCGGGAGTCGGCGGCCGCACCCGTCGTCATCACGGTTCCGTTCTCGGTGACGCAGGCCGGACCCGTGACGCTGAAGCGCGAGCCCGGCGCGTCCGCGTGGCCGGGCGTGTACGTCAAGGCGCTCGGCAACGGCAACGTCTTCCCGCAGACGGTCCGTGTCACCCTCCCCTCGGGCAAGGGCCTGCGGTTCCACGGCAGCGGCAACCTGATCGTCTACGGGGAGGACGAGAACGGCGTCTTCCGGCAGCTCGCGTCGTACGGCGGCACCGTGTCGGCGGACGGGCAGACCTTCACCACCAACGGCCCCGTCGACCTCCATCTGCGCAAGGCCGGCGCCAGCAACTCCCTGCTGATCGGCGTGGTCGCGGGCCCCGAGGCGGTGCCGGGCGCGACGGAGCTCTCCTTCACCGTGGGCGACCGTCCCCCGGCCGCCGCGTACCTCACCGTCGAGTGAGCGAAGGGGATCACGTGAACCCGGCGGCGCCCCGCGCGTGCATGCCCGCTCCGGCCCCGTTCGCCCCGCCGTGGAGTCTGTCCGTCGCGGCCCGGGTGTACGGTTATCCACCGGCCCACAACGCGGGGTCCGAGTGGATGCTCCACTCGATGCTGCGCCCGCTCGCCGAACGCGGCCACCGGGTGACGGTCTGGCTGTCCCATCCCGGGAGCATCGAGAAGAGCTACGAGATCGACGGCGTGTCCGTCGTCCCGTACCAGGAAGGCGCCGACTTCGCCGCCGCCGCGCAGAAGGCGGACGTGCTCCTGTCCCACTACGAGAACGTCCCCCTCGTGTCAGGCCTGGCCCGCGCCCGGCACATTCCCGTGGTCGTGATCTGCCACGACAACTTCGAGACGACCTTCCACAACGCGGCGGGTGCCGATCTGCTCGTCTACAACAGCGAATGGATCAGACGGGACGGCGAGATCTTCTACGCCCGCTACCCGCAGGAGTTCCTGCCCCGCCGCACCCTCGTGGTCCGCCCCCCGGTGATCGCGGAGGACTACCGGACCGAACCGGGCGACTGCGCGACCCTGGTGAACCTCAACGCCGACAAGGGCGGCGAACTGTTCTGGCAGATCGCCGCGTGGACCCCGGACTGGAACTTCCTGGGCGTCCGGGGCGCCTACGGACAGCAGATCATGCCGCCGGCCCGGCTGGCCAACTGCGACGTCATCGACAGCGTCCCGGGGTCGGAGATGCGCGAACACGTCTACCGCCGGTCGCGCGTCGTCCTCATGCCGAGCCTGTACGAGTCCTGGGGCCGGGTGGCGGTGGAGGCGTTCGCGTCCGGGATTCCGGTCATCGCCCACCCCACCCCCGGACTGGTCGAATCACTCGGGGAAGCGGGCATCTTCGCCTACCGCGACGACGTGAACGCCTGGATCCACGCACTGATGGCGCTGCGGGACCCACGGACCTGGCAGGTCGCCTCCCGCCGGGCCAGGGCACGCTCCGACGAACTGACCAAGAACCTCGACCTCGACATCTGGTGCGACGCCGTCGAGTCGTTGCGCGAAGGGAAGCGGCCGGTATCCCGAGCGCGGCTCGTCCGGCATCCCACACTGCGGCCCTCCTCCTGAACACCGAGCCAACCCGCCACGAGACTCCCGCAGCCAAGGAGGCGATGAACCACCCAGCGAAAAACGCACAGCGCAAAAACGCACAGCACGAAAAAGGCAGATCAGTCAGCTGGAACGAAAGGAAAAGCAATGCCCGTGGAATTCAGGACCGTGACGTTCACGATGGACTCCGCCCCCCATGGCGGCACCCATCGAGACCACGCAGGGCTTCACCCTCAGGGGCAAGGTCCGCAAGATCGACGGCAGGCCGGTCATGAACGTGGCGCTGCAGTCGTACTCGCTGGAGGTGCTCCACAGCGGCAACCCGCATCACGCCTCCATGTCGCTGGACAAGGTGGCCGTGGAGATCGTCCCGTCCTCGAACTCGGAGTACGACGGCGCGGTCAAGCTGACCGTCTGGCGCCGCAACCATCCCAACGACTCCAAGGCCCCCGCCTGGAGGTTCCGGTACACCGTCACCGCACTTGTCATCGCTGACCTGGTGAGCGCCTGATCCGGCCGGGCCGTCCGGCCGGTGCCCGAAACCCGGCCGGGCGGCCCTCACCACGCCCGACTCACGACCACGGACCGACGCGATCCCCGAGGAGGGGTATCCGTGCGCATCGCCCTCGTCATGCCCTTCCGGCCGCAGCCCAGCCGGGAGTACGCCCATGACCTCTGCGTCGCCCACTGGCGGCGTGTGCTGCCGGCCGTCACCGTGACGCACGTCGACACCGGCGCCGAGCCGTTCAACCCGGCCGCCTGCCGCAACGCGGGAGTGTTCCGGGCCGCACGGTCCGGCGCCGGCGTCGTCGTGATCGCCGACGCCGACACGCTGGTCGAGGAAGGCCCGCTCCGGCAGGCGGTCGAGGGCGCCGCCGGCAGCGGTCTCGTCCATCTGCCCTACACCGAGTACCGGGCACTCGGCGCCGAGGGCAGCGCCCAGTACCGCGCGGGGACACCGCTGCGCGACTGCCACGCCGTCACGGTCCCCGGCGCGTGCAGCGGCGTCTACGTGACCACCCCGACGACCTGGTGGGCCCACGGCGGACAGGACGAGCGGTTCCGCGGCTGGGGGTTCGAGGACGCCGCCTGGGAGATCGCCCACACCACCCTGCTCGGGGCGCCCCCCGTCCGCCACGAGGGCCGGGCCCATGCCCTGCACCACGCGCCCGCGGTCAAGGACGGACGGCAGTACGAGGCCAACGCGGCCCTGTGCCACCGGTACCACCAGGCCGCGAACGACCCCGTGGCCATGCGCGCCCTCACGGCCTCGCCGGTGTCGTGGCCGGCGCCGGGCGGGGCCGGCCGCGCCGCGGGCTGACGCGGCCGGCCTACCGGGCCCGTCGGGTACGTCGTCCGAAGAGGATGCCGGGCGGTTCCGGCGGCGGGGGAGTGCCGGGCTTGAGGGGCCAGGCCAGCAGCAGGCCGGCCGCGAAGCCGGCGACGTGGGCCACGTAGGCCACGGTGCCGGCGTCGGAGAGGCCCTGGCCGGCGGAGTAGAACGCCTGGAGGACGAACCACAGGCCCAGCACGATCCAGGCGGGCAGCCGCAGCGGCAGGAAGACCAGGAACGGGACGAGCACCCAGACGCGGGCCCTCGGGTAGAGGAGCAGGTACGCGCCGAGGACGCCGGCGATCGCCCCCGACGCGCCGATCAGCGGGGCGCCCGAGCCGGCGTTCAGCAGGGCGAAGCCGTAGGTCGCCGCGTAGCCGCAGACGCCGTAGAAGAGGAGGAACCGCAGGTGGCCCATGCGGTCCTCGATGTTGTTGCCGAAGATGTACAGGAACAGCATGTTGCCCAGCAGGTGCGGCCAGCCGCCGTGCAGGAACATCGCCGTCAGGACGCTCAGCTCCGGGGACTTGCCGTAGTCCGGCGGGGCGATCACGCAGCCGGGCCCCTGGGAGCCGACGCCCACGTCGCCGGTGGGGACGAGCCGGGGCAGCCGGTGGTGGATCAGCTCCTGGGGGACGGCCGCCCAGTGGTCCAGGTACGCCTGGAGACGGCACTGCTGGACCAGGCCGCCGGCGCCGGTGAGCGAGTCGGCCATGCCGGGCATGGACAGGAACACCGCGAGGTTCGCGGCGATGAGCGCGTAGGTGACCCACGGGGTGCCGCGCACCGGGTTCACGTCATGGACGGGGATGACCACGGATGACTACTGCCCCGGGCGGCGCCGGTGAAGCGGCCGATGGGCTGAACGCCGCCGCCCGGTGACGCGTATGACTCACCGGCCGGCCGCGGCACGGCGCAGGCGTGCCGCGCGGACGAGGTGAGGAACAGGCGATGGACGACCGAGTGACTCCCGCACCGCGGGCCCTGCCCGACGGCGAGGCGGAGAGCGCACTGGTACTGCGGCTGCCCTGGGAGGACGTCGCCCGGCCCGGCCAGGAGGCCGGGCGGCCGGCCGCGCAGCGGCGGCGGCCGGTCACCCTGGACGAGGCCGCGAGCCACCGGCTGCGCTCCGCGCGGGCCGCCGCCCCCGCCCGGCAGGCCGGGGAGCAGCCGCCCCAGGCCCCCCGGTCGGCGCCGGTGTCGTCGCTGCCGGCCCGGCCGCCGGCGGAGCAGGCGCGGCAGGTCATCGACCGGATCAACGGCACGGCGTGAGCGGTCGGTCCGGCCGTCGCATCCCGTGAGCCTTCGCGCCCGCCGGGCGCCGGGGCCCTTCGGTCCCTGTCAGCGGGGTCTGAGAAGGTGGGAACATGTGCGCAAGTCGGACCCGTGCGGGCACGGGGCATGTCGTCGTCATCGGAGCCGGGATCGCCGGTCTGGCCGCCGCCCACCGGCTGTCGGAGCGGGGCGCGCGGGTGACCGTGCTGGAGGCGTCGGACCGCGTCGGCGGCAAGCTGCTGCCCGGCGAGATCGCGGGCGTGCGCGTCGACCTGGGCGCCGAGTCGATGCTGGCCCGCCGCCCCGAGGCGGTCGGCCTGGCCCGTGCGGTGGGTCTCGGCGACCGCCTCCAGCCGCCGGCCACCGCGACCGCCTCGCTGTGGACCCGCGGCGCCCTGCGGCCCATGCCCAAGGGCCACGTCATGGGCGTCCCCGGCACCGCCGCCGCCCTGGCCGGCGTGCTGTCGGACGAGGGACTCGCCCGCGTCGAGCGCGACGCCGAACTGCCCCCCACCGAGGTCGGCGACGACGTGGCGGTCGGTGAGCACGTGGCGGCGCGGGTCGGCCGCGAGGTGGTCGACCGCCTGGTGGAGCCCCTGCTGGGCGGGGTGTACGCGGGCGACGCGTACCGCATCTCGATGCGCTCGGCCGTACCCCAGCTGTTCGAGGCCGTCCGCGCCCACCCGTCGCTCACCGAGGCGGTCCGCGCGATCCAGGGCCGTACGGCCGCCGCCCCGGGCCCCGGCGGCCCCGTCTTCATGGGCATCGAGGGCGGCATCGGCACCCTGCCCCCGGCCGTCGCCGACGCCGTCCGCGCCCGCGGCGGCGAGATCCTGCTGAACAGCCCGGTGACCGAGCTGCGCCGCACCGCGCCCGCCGGCTGGCGCGTCGTCGCCGGCGACCGGGTGCTGGCGGCCGACGCGGTGATCGTCGCCGTGCCCGCCCCGGCCGCCGCCGCGCTGCTGGCCGCCGAGGCGCCCGCCGCCGCGGCCGAGCTGGCCGCCGTGGAGTACGCCTCCATGGCGCTGATCACCCTCGCCTACCGCCGCGCGGACGCCGCCGCGCTCCCCGAGGGCAGCGGCTTCCTGGTGCCGCCGGTCGACGGACGCGCCATCAAGGCGTCCACCTTCGCCTCCCGCAAGTGGGGCTGGATCGACCGCGAGGACCCGGACCTGGTCGTGCTGCGCACCTCCGTCGGCCGTCACGGCGAGACGGAGATCCTCGGCCGCGACGACCCCGGACTCGTCGCCGCCTCCCGGCACGACCTGGAGCGGGCCACCGGCCTGACCGCCGCGCCCGTCGCCACCCGCGTCACCCGCTGGCAGGACGGCCTGCCCCAGTACCCCGTCGGCCATCACGCGCGCGTGGCCCGCGTCCGCGAGCACCTCGCCGAGCTCCCCGGCCTCGCCGTGTGCGGCGCGGCGTACGACGGCGTCGGCATCCCGGCCTCCATCGCCAGTGCCCAGGTGGCCGCCGACCAGGTCCACGACGGCCTCGGCGGTGTGGAGGAACTCACCACCGCCCCGGTGCCGAGCCCACAGAACGGAGCGGGAGAATATGGCCATGAGTGACGACGCCTCCACCCCCGCGGCCGAGCGCATCCCCAACAAGGGCAAGCTGGCCAAGGACCTCAACGAGGTCATCCGCTACACCCTCTGGTCCGTCTTCAAGCTGAAGGACGTGCTCCCCGACGACGCCGCGCGCGCCGGGTACGCCGACGAGGTCCAGGAGCTGTTCGACCAGCTCGCCGCCAAGGACGTGACCGTGCGCGGCACCTACGACGTCTCCGGGCTGCGCGCCGACGCCGACGTGATGATCTGGTGGCACGCCGAGACCAGCGACCAGCTCCAGGAGGCGTACAACCTCTTCCGCCGCACCAGGCTGGGCCGCGCCCTGGAGCCGGTCTGGTCGAACATGGCGCTGCACCGCCCCGCCGAGTTCAACCGGTCGCACATCCCGGCGTTCCTCGCCGACGAGACGCCGCGGAACTACATCAGCGTCTACCCCTTCGTGCGCTCCTACGACTGGTACCTGCTGCCCGACGAGGACCGCCGCCGGATGCTCGCCGACCACGGCAAGATGGCCCGCGGCTACCCCGACGTGCGCGCCAACACCGTCGCCTCCTTCTCGCTGGGCGACTACGAGTGGATCCTCGCCTTCGAGGCCGACGAGCTGTACCGCATCGTCGACCTCATGCGCCACCTGCGCGGTTCCGAGGCCCGGCTGCACGTCCGCGAGGAGGTCCCGTTCTACACGGGCCGCCGCAAGGACCTGCCGGAGCTGATCGCCGGGCTGGCCTGACCAGCTGCCGGAGTCCGAGGCCCGGTCAGCTCTCCGGCGCGGGCACCGGGGCCGGGCGCGGGGCGCAGGACGCGTCCCGCGCCGGGAGGCGGCCGTCGAGCAGATACGCCTCCAGGTGCCCGTTGACGCACGCGTTCGGGCCGCCCGCGATGCCGTGGGAGCCGGCGCCCCGCTCGGTGACCAGCACCGAGCCCGACAGCCGGCGCCGCAGCTCCAGCGCCCCGGCGTAGGGCGTGGCCGCGTCCCGCTCGGCCGCCAGGATCAGCACCGGCGGCAGTTCACCCGGCGCGGTGCGCACGTCCAGGGGCCGCTGCCGGGGCGCCCGCCAGAAGGCGCACGGCAGATTGGTCCACACGTTCTCCCAGGTCTCGAACGGCGCCCGGCGCGCCAGCCGCGTGTTGTCCCGGTCCCAGACCGCGAACTCCGTCGGCCAGGGCGCGTCGTTGCACTCCACGGCCGTGTACACGGCGCTCGCGTTCTCCGTCTCCGCAGCCGTCTCCGGAAGCGGCCCCGCCAGCTCCACCAGCGGCCCCGCGTCCCCCTTCAGATAGGCCGACAGGGCCCGCGCCCGGTGCGGCCAGTGGTCGTCGTAGTACCCCGCCCGCAGGAACGACTTCTGCAGCTGCGCCGGTCCGACCGTGCCGCCCGCCGGCCGCGCCGCCAGCGACCGGCTCGCCCGCTCGTAGCTGTCCCGCACCGCGCCCGGCGTGGTTCCGAGCCCGTACACGTCGTCGTGCGCGGCGATCCACGTCCGGAAGTCCCGCCAGCGGCGCTCGAACGCCGCCGACTGGGCGAGGTTGTTGCGGTACCAGACCCCCGCCGGGTCGGGGTTCACCACCGAGTCGAACACCATCCGCCGCACCCGCCCCGGGAACAACTCCGCGTACAGCGCCCCGAAGTAGGTCCCGTACGAGGCACCCATGAAGGTCAGTCTCTCCTCACCCAGCGCGGCGCGGATCACCTCCAGGTCCCGGGCGTTGTTGAGGGAGTGGTAGTGGCGCAGCGCGTCGCCCGCCCGCTCGGCACAGCCACGGGCGTACGCCGCGGCCTCGGCGGCACGTTCCTTCTTGTACGCCGCGGAGGGCCGCGCCGGGGACGGCCGGGGACCCCGCACGGAGCGTTCCGGGTCCTGGCAGCTCAGCGGCGCGGAGGGGGCGACCCCGCGGGGCGCGTAGCCGACCAGGTCGTACGCCGCCGCCAGCCGCTTCCACTCGGGCACCATGCCGATGAGGGGGAAGTGCAGCCCGGAGGCGCCCGGCCCGCCCGGGTTGTAGACGAGGGCGCCCTGCCGGGGCACCGCCCGCCCACCGCGCCCCGGGTCCTTGCCGGTGGCCCGCACCCGGCCGACGGTCAGCTCGATCCGCTGGCCGTCGGGGCGCGCGTAGTCGAGCGGGACGGTGACCGTGCCGCAGCGCATGCTGCCCGGCAGCTCGTCGGCGTCCGGGCAGTCGCCGAACCTGATGCCGGCCGCCGCGGCGCGGGCGGCGGCCACCTCGGTGCCTCGCCGCTCGGCCGTACCCGTACCCGTACCTGTGCCCGTACCTGTGCCCGTGCCCGTGCCCGTGCCCGTGCCCGTGCCCGGGTCTTTCGGGGCGCCGTCGGCGGGGGCGGCGGTGAGGGCGGCCAGGAGCAGGGAGCCGGCGGCCGAGTAGAGGGCGGCTGCTCTCATCGCGTGTCCCTTCGGTGCGCAAAGTGCGACAAAAGGGATGTTTCGTTCGATGGTGGGGGAAGGCAAGCACCCCGGCGGGTGTCGGCGCCGCGTCTTTCCGAGGAGCGGCCGGGGGCGGCCCGGACGGCTCAGTCCCGCAGGCCCTCGTACTCCTCCCGGTGCGCGAAGGCCGCACGCAGGTCCGGCTCGCCGATCGCCCGGACGCCGCGGACGGCGACGGAGGTGAGATCCGCGGCGGCGTCCCCGGGCCGGCCGGCCCGCCGGGCGAAGGCGTACAGCAGCCGCTGCCCGGCCGGTGACGCCCACGCCGAGTACGGGTGGACCTCGATGCGGGCTATGGCCAGGCAGCTCAGCGTCACCGCGAGCGGCAGCGCGAACCACAGGGCGATCAGGTAGCGCGGCACATCGCCGGGGGCGGGCAGGGCCAGCGCCGCCGCGCCCAGCGCGCACACCGCCAGCGCGGCGAGCCGCACCCGGTGGACGGCGGCGGCGACCGTGCGGACGCCGTCCGGTACGGCCAGGCCCGCGCTGACCAGCCGTTCGGCCAGCCCCCGCACCGCGTCCGCCGCCGCGGCCGAGGCCCGCACCGGCGCGATCAGGGACTGCCCCCCGGGACCTATGGCCCCGATCACGGAGCGCTCCATCTCGTCCTGCCCGCGCGGGTCGACGACGGTCGCCCAGCCGGTGCGCGCGAGCAGGAGCCGGCGCTGACGGGCCATGGACACCATCGTCAGGTCGGCCACCCGCGCGGGGCCGCCCGACAGGAAGGCCGCCTCGTAGAGGTCGAGTTCACGTCCGCCGGCCGAGTCCGTGCCGTCGTTCGCCGCGCGGGCGGCGGCCAGACACAGTCGCGTGCACGCCGTACCGGCGACGGCCCAGGCCGGCAGCAGAAGGAGGACCCAGAACATGCCGTTTTTCTATGCCGAAGAGACGGGCCCACGCCACGGTCTGTTCAGCATCCGGACCCAGTGTTGCCGGTATGTGACGTTCCGTTCGGGGAAGTTCAGTGCCCCGGCAACACCCGTCGCGTGGCCCGCACCAGTCGCACCGCCGGACGCCGCGAGGGGGGCACCGGTCCCGACCGCTCCCGCCACCACCGCCGTACCCCGCGCCGGACCCGGGCGTCGGCCACGGTCCCGCTCCGCGCCAGGTGCGCGGCGAAGTCCAGGGCGTCCCGGCGGTAGCCCCCGGCCATCGGCGTCTGCCGCGCGTACGCGAGGAAGGCCGGACGGTACGCCGCGCCCAGGATCTCCGGCAGTTCGGGCGCGACCTTCGCCACCACGTCGGCCCGCTTCCCGGCCAGCGCCCGGGCCTGCACCTCCAGCCGCGCCCGGTCGAACCCCTCGGGCGCGGGTGTTCCCGCGACCAGCGAGGAGAGCAGGGCGGTCTGGGCGAGGGCGAGCCGCCTGCGGGTGCCTTCGCCCGCAGCCGCAGCCGCAGCCGCAGTCCGCGCCCCGCGGCCCGCCGCCGCGCTGTCCACCGCCCCGCCCGGCAGCCGCACGGCCTCCCGGCCCCCGGCCGCCCGTCCCTTCTCCACCGCCGTCCCGATCGCGGCCAGTTCCCCCTCCAGCTCGGTCGGCTCGGGGAAGTCCTCGTCCCGCTCCAGCAGCACCCCCGGCGGCGCGACCCGCGAGGCGAGGTCGGTCAGCACGTCGAGCACCGGCTGGGTCACGGGGTGGGCGTGGCTGTCGTGCCAGACGCCGTCGCGTTCGAAGCCGCCCGCGACATGGACGTAGGCGAGGGCCTCCAGCGGCAGCGCGGCGAGCGCCTCGGCCGGGTCCTCGCCGCGGTTGACGTGGTTGGTGTGCAGGTTGGCCACGTCGATCAGCAGCCGTACGCCGGTCCGGTCGGCCAGGTCGTACAGGAACTGTCCCTCCGTCATCTCCTCGCCCGGCCAGGAGAAGAGCGCGGCGATGTTCTCGACGGCCAGCGGCACGGGCAGCGCGTCCTGCGCGATGCGGACGTTCTCGCACAGCACGTCCAGGGCGTCCCGGGTACGTGGCACGGGCAGCAGGTGCCCCGCCTCCAGACGCGGTGAGAAGGTCCCGGGCCCGCCCGCCCGGACGAACGCGATGTGCTCGGTGACCAGCGGTGACCCGAGTACGTCGGCCCGCTCGGCCAGTGCCGCGAGCCGCCCCGCGTCGGGCCGGTCCGCGCCGCCGAGGCCGAGGGAGACGCCGTGCGGCACCACGGTGACACCGCGCTCGCGCAGCCGCAGCAGCGAGGCCGGGAGGTGTCCGGGGCACACGTTCTCGGACACCACCTCGACCCAGTCGATGCCCGGCATCGCCTCGACGGCGTCCGCGATCTCCGGACGCCAGCCGATGCCGGTTCCCAGTCGGTGCACGGCCTCCACCCCCTCTCCTGAGTACATGTCGGGGGTATCGCCGCCGCGAGCGGGGCCGAATCATAAAAGGCGGGCGTTCAGAGCAGAATTTGAGGTTCGGTGCGGCTCACCGCGTCACCGCAGCTCCGGGTGGTCCGCCACCACCGTGCACGAACCCGGCGCGATCTCCGTGTACCCGGCGTCGCGGACCACCGGCAGGCCGCCCGCGGTGAGGCGGGGCCAGTCGGCGGCGGACGCGGTGCGGACGGCGAGCGGGAAGCCCGCGTCGCGCCAGGCGGCGCGCTGCTCGCCGGTCAGTTCCCACCAGGCGAGCTGGGCTCCGTGCCCGGCCTGCGCCATCGCCTTGCCGGCCGACATGGTGATCTCCGGGCTCAGCCACAGCACCGGCCCGGCCGGGTCGGCGTCCGCCGGCGGTTCGGGGTCGTCGAGTTCGGTGCCGGAGACCTGGAGCTTGGCCAGCTCCTTGGGCCAGCCGTCCAGCGGGACCGGCGGGAAGACCCGTACCTCCGCCGACTTGCCGGTGACCGTGATGCCGGGCAGCGCCTCGGCCCGCCGCCACTCGGCGCCGCGCGCCCGCCGCACCACCTTGCGGATGCGGGCGTCCTGCCAGTCCCGCATCGCCCGCGCCCATTCCCCCTCGCCCACCGACCGCTCGTCGGCGAGCATCACCAGCACCGCCCGGGCGGCGGTCTCCAGCGCGTCGGTACGGGCCGGCGGCGCCGCGCGCTCGATGCGGACCACCAGCGGCAGCACGAACTGGGGGGCGAGGTCGCGGTCACCGGGTTCGGCGCGGAACGGGCTGTCGGCGGCGGGGCCGCCGGGTGCCGGGCTGTCGGGGACGGGTGTCGCGTCGTTGTTCACGCGCCCAGTCTGCCAAGCCGCCGGGACCCGGGAGAGTACGGGGCCGTGACGTGAGGTACGGCGGACGGGTGCGGGCCGCCGCGGCGCGGATCAACCCGAGCAGGCCGTCCGCTGTGCCTCCAGCCACTCGCAGGCCGGGCAGAGGGTGACGCCCTTGTACGACTCCGGGTACTCCGTCGGCTCCCGGCACACGACGCACTCGGCGTACGGCGGCCCAGCCGCCCTCGGCGGCCTGCCCGCGTCGTCGATCAGGCAGTAGTCGTTGTCGCTCATGTCTCCAGCGTAGGACCGTCAGGTCCGCCCGTGCACGGCGCCGACCAGCTCGGAGACCTTCACGAAGCGGTAGCCCTGCCGACGGAGTTCGGGCACCACCGTCCGCACCGCCCGCTCGGTGACGGGGGCGGCGCTGCGGGTGCAGTGCAGGACCACCACCGACCCCGGCCGGACCCCGTCCAGCACCTGCCGGGCCACCGCGTCCGCGTCGGTCGCGAAGGCGTCGCCGCTCACCACGTCCCACTGCACGGCGGTGACTGCGGCGGCCGTCAGCTCCTTCAGCGCCGCCGGGTCGTGGCAGCCGCCCGGGAAGCGGAAGTACGGCATCGGGTCCTGGACGCCCGCCTTCCGGAACGCCGCGTACGCCCGCTCCACGTCCGCCCGCATCCGGTCGCGGGAGACGGTCGGCAGGCCGTAGCAGTCGTCGGTGAAGGCGTAGTGGCTGTAGGAGTGGTTGGCGACCTCGAAGAGCCGGTCACGGCCGATCGAGCGGGCCTGGTCCGGGTACTCCTCGGCCCACCGCCCGGTCATGAACACCGTCGCCGGCACCTCCAGCTCCCGCAGCGCGGCGATCAGCTCCGGGTTGTCGAACCGCTCGCCCGCCGCCGCCCGGGGCCCCTGGTCGGCGGTCATGTCGGCGTCGAAGGTCAGCGCCACGGTCCGCTCGCCGGTACGCGGGCCGTGCGAGAAGACCGGGGTGAGCCCGGCCGGGCCGGGCGCGAGGGTCGGAACGGACGGCTTCCCGGACGGGGAAGGGGAGGGGGACGCGGCCGGGTGCCGCGGTGGCTCGGCGGTGCCGCAGGCGGCGAGGGCGGCGCCCAGGAGAGCGACCAGGACCGCACGTCGTACGAGAGTGATCATCGTACGAACGTATGGGCGGCTTCGCCGCTTTCCTCGCCGCCGGGCGCCGACCCGGCCGTACGGTCACCCGGCCGGGCGGCCGGTCAGATCTCCCGCCGCTCCAGCGGCTTCGTCGCCGGGCCCTCGATGACCTTGCCGTCCGTGTCGAAGCGGGAGCCGTGGCAGGGGCACTCCCAGGCGCGCTCGGCGGCGTTGAAGCCGACCAGGCAGCCGAGGTGGGTGCAGCGCGGGGAGACGGCGTGCAGGGCGCCGGCCTCGTCGCGGTAGACGGCGACGCGGTCGCCGCCCGCCCGGACGACCGCGCCCTCGCCGGGCGGCAGGGCGTCCACCGGAGGCGCGGGCCTGAGCCGGTCGCCGACGAAGTGCCGGGCCACCTCGGCCTGCGTCTGGAGGAACTGCGGCGCCTCGCGGACCTGGGTGCGCAGCCGGCGCGGGTCGTACAGCTCGCTCCACGGGCTGCCGGCGCCCGTGATCCGCGCGGTGAGCAGCAGGCCGGCCATCATGCCGCCGCTCATCCCCCAGCCGCCGAAGCCGGTGGCGACGTAGGTGTGGTGCGCGCCCGGGTGCAGCGGGCCCACCATCGGCACGGTGTCGGTGGGGTCGATGTCCTGGGTGGCCCAGGAGTGGGTGAGAGCGACGCCGGGGAAGTGGCCGCGCGCCCAGTCGGACAGACGTTCGAACCGCTCCCGGGTGTCGCCCGTGCCGGGGGTGAAGTGCTCCCCGGTGACGATGAGCAGACGCCGGCCCGTGTCGTCGAGGGGGGCCGTGCGCGCCGAGCGGGTGCCCTCGTCCGGGGTGATGTACATGCCGTCGATGTCCTGGCCGGCGTCCAGGGGACCGGCCACGACCAGCTCGCGGCGCGGGGAGAGCCGGGTGAACAGCAGCGCCCGGTCGAAGACCGGGTAGTGGGTCGCCACCACCACGTCGCGGGCCCGCACCGTCGCTCCCGTGTCCGTCGACAGTCGGCAGGGCTCGCCCTCGTCCAGTCCGTGCACGACGGTGTTCTCGAAGATCAGGCCGCCGCGCGCCAGCAGGTCCCCGGCGAGGGCCAGCAGGTACCTGCGCGGGTGGAACTGGGCACCGCCCGCGACCCGCACGGCGCCCGCGACCGGGAACGGCAGCCCGGTCTCCGTCACGAACTCGGCCGGCAGCCCCGCCTCCTTCGCCGCCGCGGCCTCCGCCCGCACCTCGTCCACCCGGCCCGCGTCGCAGACGTAGGTGTACGCGCTCCGGGACTCCCAGTCGCAGTCGATGCCCAACTCGTCCACCAGCGCCGCGGCGCGCGCGATGGCCTCGGTCTGCGAGCGGGCGTACAGCCGGGCGCCCTCGGGGCCCCGGGTGCGGCGCAGCTTGTCGTAGACCAGGGTGTGCTGGGCGGTCAGCTTGGCGGTGGTGTGGCCGGTGACGCTCGCGGCGATCCGCCCGGCCTCCAGCACCGCCACGCTCCGCCCGGCCCGTGTCAGCTCGTACGCCGTGCTCAGTCCCGCGACGCCGCCGCCGATCACGGCGACGTCGACGTCGAGATCCTCCGTCAGCGCGGGGTGGGGTTCACCCGGCGCCGTCTCCAACCAGTACGAGCCGCTGGGCCGCGCGTTCTCCGTCATGCGGCTGCGGGTACCCCGCGCCGCGCCGCCGTCACCCGGTGGCCGCCCGCCAGGGTCCCGTCACCGCGAACGTCGTCCCCGGCGTGTAGCAGTTGACGTACATCGTGTCCCCGTCGGGGGAGAACGTCACCCCGGCGAACTCGCCCCACTCGGGTTCCCCGGCCGTTCCGATGTTCTGCCGGCCGCGCGCCACCGCGTACACCTCGCCCTTGCGTGTCACCCCGAAGACGTACTGGGCGCCGCCCCCGTCCTCGCAGACCATCAGGCCGCCGGAGGGCGCCAGGCAGATGTTGTCCGGGGACTCGCCGGGCAGCCGTACGCCGGTGTCCGGGCCGAAGACGATCACCAGGGTGAGCCGCCGCCGCTCGGGGTCGTAGCGCCAGATCTGGCCGTGGTGGTCGGCCGCCGAGCCGTCCGCGCCGCGGGCGAAGGACGACACGAAGTACACGCAGCGCCCGCCCCAGTAGCAGCCCTCCAGCTTCTGGGCGTGGGTGACGCCGCCGCGGCCGAAGTCCTGGAAGCGGATCGGGGTCCCGGCGGCCAGCGGATCGGGGACGTCCACCCATGCGACGCCGTCGAACACCGCGCCCGTCTCCTGGATCGTGGACAGGTCGGGTACGCCCGGCACCCGCATCGCCTGGAGCCGGCCGCCCGCGCGCAGCGACCCGGTACCGCCGAGCGGCCTGTCGGGCAGGAAGCGGTAGAAGAGGCCGAAGGGGTGCTCGAAGGCGTCCTCGGTCTCGTAGACCACGCCCCGCCCCGGGTCCACGGCGACCGCCTCGTGCGGGAAGCGGCCCAGCGCGGTCAGCGGTACCGCGCCGGTGCGGCGCGGGTCGGCCGGGTCGACCTCGAAGACGAAGCCGTGGTCCTTGGTGTAGCCGTCGGTGCCGGCCTTGTCCTCGGTCTCCTCGCAGGTCAGCCAGGTGCGCCAGGGGGTGGGCCCGCCCGCGCAGTTCACCGCCGTACCGGCGATCGCGACCCGCTCGGACAGCACCCGGTTGCGGGAGTCCAGGGTCAGCGCCGTGCAGCCGCCCCGGCCGGCCGGGTCGTAGGTGAGGCCCTCGACGGCGGGGACGGGGACGCGGCCGTCGGCGCGGTTCTCGTGGTTGCGGACGAGGTGGACGCGGCCCCGGGCGCCGGGGAAGGCGGACATGCCGTCGTGGTTCGAGGGGACCGGGCCTTCGCCCGACCGCAGGGGCTCGCCCTCCCGGGACAGCACCCGGTAGCGGAAGCCGGCGGGCAGGTCGAGCAGTCCGTCGGGGTCGGGGACGAGGGGGCCGTACCCGGTGTGGCCCAGGGAGTGCGCGGCGGCGGTGCCGGTGAAGAGTTCGGCCAGGGCGCCGGAGAAGACGATGCCCGCTCCCAGGGCACCGGAGCGGGCGAGGACGTCACGTCGGGACGCCGGACGAGGGGACGCCGGACGAGCCGGACGGGAGGACGGCACGGACATGGGGAAACCTTCCTGCTGGCGGACAGGACTGTGACCCGCTGTGTTTATCACTACACAGAAGACCCGGGAACCACGTGCGGCGCGGGTGTGAGTCCGGGCACCCCACGGGGGCGCGTGGAGTGCCCGGACGTCTCAGCCGGGCGTCAGCCCGCCGGTTCGGTCACCGCAGCCGGTTCCTCGGCCCGCGCCGGTGCCGCCACCCGTGCCGGTTCCGTCACCTTCACCGGGTCCGTGCCGGTGGCGCTGTGCCGCTCGGCCCAGTTCTCCAGGGCCGTACGGCAGGCGTGGTCCAGGTGGTGCAGTCCGGACAGGTCCAGCTCGATGGGCCGGTCCTGCGGGAGGGACTCCAGGCTGTCGAGGATCTTCGGCAGCCGCAGGAAGGTGGCGTTCCCCGACAGGTACACCTGGATGGGACCGGCGCCCTTGTCGACGATCTCCGTCTTCAGGTGCGAGGCATCCCAGGCGGTCTTGACCACCGACAGGGCCAGACCGATCAGCACGCCCTCGAACATGTTGACGGCGACGATGGACAGGGCCGTGACGATCAGGATCAGCGCCTCGCCCCGGTGCGTCCGCCACAGCGTCACCAGCGGACGGAACGGGATCAGCTTCCAGCCCGCGTGCACCAGGATGCCGGCCAGCGCGGGCAGCGGGATGTAGGCCAGCGCGGCCGGGAGCAGCGCCGCGAAGAGCAGCAGCCACACACCGTGCATGACCCGGGACGCCTTGGTCCTGGCGCCCGCGTTCACATTGGCCGAGCTGCGCACGATGACCGCGGTCATCGGCAGCGCGCCGAGCACTCCGCAGATCGTGTTGCCCGCGCCCTGCGCCATCAGTTCCTTGTTGTACTCGGTGCGCGGACCGTTGTGCAGCCGGTCCACCGCGGCGGCGCTGAACAGGCTCTCGGCGGAGGCGATCAGGGTGAAGGCGATGATCGTGCCGATGATGCCGACGCTCGCCAGTTCGCCGAAGGCGTCGGCGCCGGGCGGCTGGATGGAGTCGAACAGGCCGTTGACCTCGACCGTGGCGACCGGCAGCCCGAAGGCGAGGACGGCGAGCGTGGCCAGGACGACCGCGGCGAGCGCGCCCGGCACGGTCTGGGCCTGCTTCGGCAGCTTCTTCCAGCCGACCATCACCACGATGGTGCCCGCGCCGACCGCCAGCGAGGCCAGGGCATCGGTGGAGCCGAACGCGTCGGCCGCCGCCCCCGGCAGCCCGGCGATCTTGCCGAGCCCGGAGGCGGGCGCCTCCAGGCCCGCCGCCGCGTAGAGCTGGCCCGCGATGATGACGAGCCCGATGCCGGCCAGCATGCCCTCGACCACCGACAGCGAGATGGCCCGGAACCAGCGCCCCAGCTTCAGGGCGCCCATGCCGAGCTGGAGCAGCCCGGCCGCCAGCACGATCACGCCGAGCGCGGGCAGGCCGTAGGTGTCGACGGCCTCGTAGACGAGGACGGTCAGTCCGGCCGCGGGGCCGGACACCTGGAGGCTGCTGCCGGGCAGCAGACCGGTGACGATGCCGCCCACGATGCCGGTGATCAGGCCGAGTTCGGCCGGGACGCCGGAGGCGACGGCCACGCCCACGCACAGCGGCAGGGCGACCAGGAACACGACGAGGGAGGCGGCGAAGTCCTGCCGCAGGAACGGGTACTTGGATATTCGGGACACGGTGGCGCTCACAGGACGTCGAACGTGTCGGTGTCCGCCTGGTGGGCGCGCACGGTGCCGGTGTGCACCTCGTAGTACCAGCCGTGCAGCCGGAGGCTGCCCTCGGCCAGACGGCGCTCGACGCACGGGTAGGAGCGCAGTCGCAGCAACTGGGCCAGTACGTGGTTCTGCACGGGCTCGGCGACCGCCGGGTCGGCCGGGTCGGAGCAGTCCGGCTGGTCCGCGCCGTAGCGGAGCCAGTCGCGTACGGCCGGTACGGCGGTCAGGTCGTCGCCGCGGACCATCGCGCCGACGGCGCCGCAGTGCGAGTGGCCGCAGACCACGATGTCGTCGACGCCGAGCACCTGCACGGCGTACTCGATGGTGGCCGCCTCGCCGGTGGGACGCTCCGCGGTGTACGGCGGGACGACGTTGCCCGCGGTGCGCAGCTCGAAGAGCTGGCCGGGCCGGGCGCCCGTGATCAGCGCGGGTACGACCCGCGAGTCGGAGCAGGTGATGAACAGGACGTCGGGGGACTGGCCTTCGGCGTACCTGGCGAACTCCTCAGGGCGCTGTCCGTACGTGCGGGCGTGGTCGATGAGGGGTTGCATGAGGGTGTTTTCCTCCTGGCGCGCAGTGGGGGCGCGTCGGACGGTCAGTGACAGAGGTGGGGGCTGCTGCTCCGGACTGTCAGCAGCGGAACACCTGGAGTGCCGCGGGGGAACGGTCCGCCGAGGAACTCGGCGGCCGTGCGTGCCCGATGCCGGGCTGGACCTGCTCGAAGACGGCCGGGATGCGCTGCCTCAGGAGTGGTCGCTCGGCCGACCGGGGTTCCGGGGCGGTGGCGGTGCGGTGCCGGTCGCGGACCCGTGGGGGACCGGTCGGGTCCCCGGGCCGGCCGGCGTCGTGGCACGTGACGGTCTCGATGCGCGCGACCCATCCGGAGGGGATGGCTCCGGACTGGGCGTCGGCCACGACATCACGGCTGGTGTGCGCAGTCGCGAAGGACGCGCCGGATGCGAACAGCTGGAAGGTGAGCAGGGCGGCGGCGAGGAGTGAGATCACGGTTCTCACCGTCGTGCCTCGTGGCATATGCCCCCCTTCGCTCACCTCGAACGTTTTACAGGAACCAACACTTGGTCAATGGCTGGTCAAGAAAGACGTTAACCCGGCAAAGTCCGTTGCAGGGTTACATCCGTGTTTCGTGTCTGAGGAGAGCCTGAAAAGAGGGGTCTGCTGGCGTGAACGTCCCCTTGACGTCAGGGGACTTGACTGCTGTCCGCCGTCTCAGCGGGTGTCGGCCAGGCGTGCCGCGTCGCGCGCCAGCGCGGTCAGCCGGGAGATCGCCCGGAAGTACTTCTTGCGGTAGCCGCCCTGCAGCATGTCCTCGCTGAACAGCCGGTCGAAGGGCAGCCCGGAGGCGAGCACCGGCACCTCCCGGTCGTACAGCCGGTCCGCGAGCACCACCAGCCGCAGCGCCGTCGACTGGTCCGGCACCGGACGGACCCCGGTCAGGCACACCGCCGTGAGGCCGTCGGTCAGCGCGCCGTAGCGGCTGGGGTGGACCCGGGCCAGGTGGTCGAGGAGGTCGGGGAAGGCGTCCAGGGAGGCGCCGGCGGTGGCGTGCGCGGCCCGGGTGACCCGCTCGTCGGAGTACGGCGCCGGGGCCTCGGGCAGACCGCGGTGGCGGTAGTCCTCGCCGTCGATGCGCAGGGTGCGGAAGTGCGCCGACAGGCCCTGGATCTCGCGCAGGAAGTCGGCCGCGGCGAACCGGCCCTCGCCGAGCTTGCCGGGCAGCGTGTTGGAGGTGGCGGCCAGCGCCACGCCCGCCTCCACCAGCCGGGAGAGCAGGCTGGAGACCAGGACGGTGTCGCCCGGGTCGTCCAGTTCGAACTCGTCGATGCACAGCAGCCGGTGCCCCGACAGCGTCCGCACGGTCTGCTGGAAGCCGAGGGCGCCGACCAGGTTGGTCAGCTCCACGAAGGTGCCGAACGCCTTGCGGGACGGCTCGGCGTCGGTGGCGTGCCAGAGGGAGGCCAGCAGGTGGGTCTTGCCGACGCCGTAGCCGCCGTCGAGGTAGACGCCGCGGGGGCCGGCCGGGGTCTTCGGCGCCTTGCTCCGCCCGAGACCGAACAGGCCGCGCCTGCCGCCGCCCGCCGGCACCGCCCGGCCGAGGCCGGACGCGAAGCCCTCCAGTACCCGTACCGCCTCGCTCTGGCTGGGCTGGTTCGGGTCCGGTACGTAGGTGTCGAACCGGACCGAGTCGAACCGCGGCGGGGGTACCATCTCGGCCACCAGCCGGTCGGCGGGGACGTGCGGCTCACGGGCGCACAGGGACAGCGGGGCGGTGCCCGCGGTGCCCGCTATGGGCGCGGAGCCGGAGGCGGCGGGGCCGGGGGCGGGGGAGGGAGACGACACGGTTCATCATGGTAGAGGGCGTGGAACACTGCACCGCATGCGACGCCTGTTCCCTGTGACCGACCAGACAGCAGCGCCGGAGACCCCGGTCACCCGCGAAGGAGGTGACCGGGAGTGGAGCCTGGCGGAGCTGGCCGCCGTGTACGCCTATCCGGACACCCCCGGCGCCGGCGGACCGGGCGTGTGGCTGCGGGCCAACATGGTCTCCACGCTCGACGGGGCCGCCCAGCACGACAACCGCTCCCAGCCCATCTCCAGCGCCGCCGACATGCGGATCTTCGGCACGCTGCGGGCGCTGGCGGACGTGGTCGTCGTCGGCGCCGAGACCGTACGCCAGGAGGGGTACCGCCCGGCACGCGCGCGTGCCGAGTTCGCGGCGGACCGGCAGGCCGCCGGACAGGGCCCGGTGCCCGCGATCGCGGTGGTCAGCGCCGGCCTCGGCCTGGACTTCGCCCTCCCGCTGTTCACCTCGCCCCTGGTCCCCACGCTGGTCCTGACCGGCGCCGCGGCGCCCGCCGGCCGCGTCGCCGCCGCCGAGCGGGCGGGCGCCCGCGTGGTGGTCGCCGGGGACGGGGCCGGCGTGGACCCCGCGCGGGCCGTGGAGGCCCTCGCCGCCCTCGGTCACCGGCGGCTGCTGACCGAGGGCGGGCCGCGGCTGCTCGGCCAGTTCGTCGCGGCCGGGGTGCTGGACGAGCTGTGCCTCACCGTCTCCCCGCTGCTGACGGCGGGGGACGCGCAGCGGATCGCCGGGGGGCCGTCCGTCGCGGTGCCGCGACGGTTCGAGCTGGCCTCCCTGCTGGAGGAGGAGGGCTTCCTCTTCAGCCGGTACCGGAAGGTGTGAGCGCGACGGGGCGGGGCGCGGCAGAATCCGGAATATGCTGTTCCGTTTAGTTCCCGACGGGCACACTGATTCCGGCAGTACCTGTGCGATCACGGGGCAGGATGGTTTCGGCAGGGCCGGACACGGCTCACCGAGGGTTGGGGCCCACGGGCCCGCGAGGGAGTAAGGGGCGCCTGGTGTTCAGAAGCGTTTTGATGATCGAGAAGGCCCTGACGTCCGCCGACGTGGAGTTCGTCACCACCTTGCACGGGGACGAGGCCGTCTCCTTCTACGTGCTGCTCCAGCCGCGCGGCGACCAGGCGGACCGGCTGCTGCGCGCCATCGACGACATCGCGCTCGGCGAGCTGGACGAGGCCGTCCGCGAGGGGGAGACACCCGAGGGCGAGGAGGCGCTGACCACGGGACAGCGGGCGCTGGAGGTGTCCCTCACCGCGCTGCGCGCCTCGGGCCACGAGGCGGTGGGCCGGCTGATCGACGACCATCCGCTGGACGCGCTGAAGACCCTGGTGGAGGAGATCGGCGCCGACGAGGTGATCGTGCTGACCGACCCGCACTACGTGGAGGAGTTCTTCCACCGGGACTGGGCCTCCCGGGCCCGGCACAAGGTCGGCGTCCCGGTGCTGAAGCTGTTCTCGCACAGCAAGGCGTGAGCACCCCGCCGGTCGGCGACCGCGCCCGGCACCGCATAGGCTGACCGGCGCAGACAGGCACGTACAGAGCCGCACGTACAGAACCGCACGCGCCGAACGCGCGCACGGAACCGCACGCACAGAACCGCACGCACAGGGAGACAACATGGCACCCGGCCTCCCCACCGCCATGGACCGACCGCACTTCATCGGCATCGGCGGCGCCGGAATGTCGGGGATCGCCAAGATCCTCGCCCAGCGCGGCGCCAAGGTGGCCGGCAGCGACGCCAAGGACTCCGCGACCGCCGAGGCGCTGCGCGCGCTGGGCGCCACCGTCCACATCGGGCACGCCCCCGCGCACCTCGCCGACGACGCGAGCTGTGTCGTCGTCTCCTCCGCGATCCGCGCCGACAACCCCGAGCTGGTCCGCGCCGCCGAGCTGGGCGTCCCCGTCGTCCACCGCTCCGACGCCCTCGCCGCCCTGATGGACGGCCTGCGTCCGCTCGCCGTGGCCGGCACCCACGGCAAGACCACCACCACCTCCATGCTGGCGGTCGCCCTGTCCCACCTGGGCCTGGACCCCTCGTACGCGATCGGCGGCGACCTGGACGCGCCCGGCTCCAACGCCCTGCACGGCGACGGCGAGATCTTCGTCGCCGAGGCCGACGAAAGCGACCGCAGCTTCCACAAGTACGCCCCCGAGGTCGCGATCGTCCTCAACGTCGAACTCGACCACCACGCCAACTACGCCTCGATGGACGAGATCTACGAGTCCTTCGAGACGTTCGCCGGCCGGATCGTGCCCGGCGGCACGCTGGTGGTCTCCGCCGACCACGAGGGCGCCCGCGAACTGACCCGCCGCCTGGCCGGTACGGTGCGCACGGTGACGTACGGCGAGGCGGCCGACGCCGACGTCCGCATCCTCTCCGTCGTACCGCAGGGACTGAAGAGCGAGGTCACCGTCGCCCTCGACGGCACGGAACTGACCTTCGCCGTCTCCGTCCCCGGCCGCCACTACGCCTCCAACGCGGTGGCCGCCCTGGCCGCGGGCGCCGCCCTCGGCATCCCGGCCGCCGAACTGGCCCCCGCCCTCGCCGCCTACACCGGCGTGAAGCGGCGGCTCCAGCTCAAGGGCGAGGCGGCCGGCGTCCAGGTCATCGACTCCTACGCGCACCACCCCACGGAGATGACCGCCGACCTGGAGGCGATGCGCGCGGCGGCCGGCGACGCCCGCATCCTCGTCGTCTTCCAGCCGCACCTGTTCTCCCGCACCCAGGAGCTGGCCAAGGAGATGGGCCAGTCCCTCGCCCTCGCCGACGCCTCCCTGGTCCTCGACATCTACCCGGCCCGCGAGGACCCGATCCCCGGCGTCACCAGCGACCTGATCGTCGAGGCCGCCCGCGCGGCCGGCGCCGACGTCACCCCGCTGCACGAGGCGGCCGGGGTACCGGAGGCGGTCGCGGGAATGGCACGGCCCGGTGATCTCGTTCTCACCATGGGCGCGGGCGACGTCACCGACCTCGGCCCGCTGATCCTGGACCGTCTGAACAAGCAGTAGGGAGCTGAGGACTCATGGCGTACGACGTCGAGAAGCCGGACGAGCAGTGGCGCGCGGAACTGTCCCCGGCCGAGTACGCCGTCCTGCGGCAGGCCGGCACGGAGCCCGCGTTCACGGGTGAGTACACCGACACCAAGACCAAGGGCGTCTACTCCTGCCGCGCCTGTGGAGCGGAACTGTTCACCTCGACCACGAAGTTCGAGTCGCACTGCGGCTGGCCGTCCTTCTACGACCCGAAGGACTCCGCCGCGGTCGAGCTGATCGAGGACCGCTCGCACGGCATGGTCCGCACGGAGGTCCGCTGCGCCCGCTGCGGCTCCCACCTCGGCCACGTCTTCGAGGGCGAGGGCTACCCGACCCCGACCGACCAGCGGTACTGCATCAACTCGATCTCGCTGCGGCTGGAGCCGGCCGAGAACGCGGGCTGAGACTCGGCCGGAGGGCGAGGCGGGCCCACACCGTCTTGCCGGACGGTGGGTACGGGGCCGTGCCCCAGCGGTCGGCCAGCGCCGCCACCAGGAGCAGGCCCCGGCCCGATTCGGCGGTGGCGTCGAGGCCGGTGCCGAGGGGCGGGAGCGGGCGGTCGCCGCGCGGGTCCGCGACTTCGACGCGGAGCGTTTCCGGTGTCTCCACCGTGAGGGAGAGCCGGAAACAGCGGCCTGCCACGCGGGCGTGCGTCACCGCGTTGGCCGCCAGCTCGGCGACGACCAGCGCGGCGTCCTCGCTGACCGGGCAGGACGGCGGCCAGCCCCACTCGCGGAGTTGCTGCGTGGTCAGCAGACGGGCGAGCCGGGCACCCCGCGGCGTGGCGCTGAGGAGCTGGGTGAACTTTCGGGTGGAGATCTGCGACTTCACCTCACCGAGCGTGGCCCCGTCGCTCTACCCTGACCAGGAATTCCTCCGGTACGGAGGGTCCGCGTACCGGTACGGAGCGTGAGCGGTACCGGTGCGTCGGTCGTCACACGACGGGGTACGGGACATGTTCGACGAGGGTGAGCTGAGCGCCGACTTCATGCGGGCGATCGGCAAGCAGGTGAAGCTGCTGCGGGAGCGGGCCGGGCTGACGCAGAAGGAGTTGGGCGACCGGCTCGGGTACAGCGAGGACCTGGTTTCCTCCATCGAGCGGGGGCGCCGGGTCCCGCAGCCGGACTTCCTGAAGGCGGCGGACGAACTTCTGGACGCGGGCGGCCTGTTGAAGGCCGTCATCGAGGACATCGAGAAGGCCAAGGCGAAGGCCCGGGTGCGGCATCCGGCGTGGTTCAAGGACTATGCGCGGATCGAGTGGGAGGCCGTCGAGATCAACGACTACAGCTGCCATGACATCCCTGGACTGTTCCAGACCGAACGACGGATTCGGGCGCTGTACGAGATGCGGAAGCCCCTGCTCGACGAGGAGACCATCGAACAGCGGGTGGCCTCACGCATGGCCCGGCAGGAGATCCTCACTCCGTGGCCCCCGCCCATGATCACCTCAGTCATCGACGAGTCCGTGCTGCGGCGGCCGCTCGGTGGGCCGGAGGTGCACAAGGAGCAGTTGGAGCACCTCGCGCACCTGGCCGGCTTGCGCAACGTGGAACTCCAGGTGATGCCGACCGACCGGGAGGAACACGCGGGTATGGGCGGGTCGTTCATTCTGTTGACGCCCAAAGGGAAACCGCAGGTGGGGTACACCGAGTCGCAGAGTTCCGCACACCTGTCAACCGACCCCGAGGAAGTACGTATTCTGGCCGCACGGTACGGAAGCATCAGGGCGCAGGCGCTCACCATGCAGGAGTCCCTCACCCTGATCAAGGACATGCTGGGAGAACGATGAGCAACCTCACCTGGGTCAAGAGCAGCTACAGCGGCAACGAGGGTGGAGCCTGCCTGGAGGTCGCCACCACTCCCGCCACCATCCACGTCCGCGACTCCAAGGCCCCCACCCGCGCCCGCCTGGTCTTCCGTCCTACGGAGTGGTCGGCGTTCATACGGTTCGCCGCCGGGCGCTGACGTTTCGCGGCCGTCCCGTCAGGTTTCGAGTACCGGGCGGTCGGGTGTCTCCCCGCCCAGGGTCTCGTACATCCACGGGTCGGCGCGGGGGACCTTGGTGATGCTCAGGGTGCGGAGCAGGGGCCCCACCGCGCTGCGGGCCTTGTCCCCTGCCAAGTCGCCGCTGCGGAACCGGTCCAGGGCGGCACGGGCCTCCTCCAGCTCGGGAGGCTCGTCGCCCTCCGTCTCCGCACGCGTCTCACGCGTCCGGTAGGAAGCCGGCACGTCTCCGGTGGTGCACAGGCAGCTTGCCGCGTGGCGTACGGACACCTCCCCGCGCAGGAGGGCCGGGGCATCCCGGGCGGGACCGAGCGCGGCCTCCTCCGCCTCGGCGAGCACGCGACGCGCTTCCTCCCAGGAGCCCTGGGACGCGTGCACCGCGCTCAGGTCGACGAGTGCCTCCAGTGCCCGGGGGTGCTCCTCGGCGCGCTGCCACAGGTGGGCCGCGCGGTGGAACTGGTGCGAGGCGGCCACCGGGTCGTCCAGGCGGTGGGCCGCATAGCCGGCGTTGGAGTGCTCGTTGGCGGCGTTCGACGTGTTGCCCACCGCTTCCCACAGCCCGGCCGCGTCCTGGTAGAGCGCGAGGGCGGCGGCGTGACCGCCCGCGTCCTCCTCGGCCAGGCCGCACTGATTACGGGCCATCGCCCGGTAGGCGCCGGTGCTCCAGCGGTCGGCCAGCTCCACGGACCGTCGGCCCCAACGCAACGCCTCCTCGGTCTCGCCCAGGTCACGAGCGAGACGGCTGTTGTTGATCGTCAGGGGAACCGCGGCGGACGGGCGGCCGGCGGCTTCCAGCAGGGCGACCGCGCGTTCGCCGGCCGCCAGCGCGTCGGCCCGGTCCCCCAGGTCCCACAGGGCGAGGCTGAGCTGGAACTCGGCCGCGGCGGCATCCTCGTCGAGCCGGTACTCGCGGGCGAGGCGGACCGCCTGGCGCGCGGCGTCGGCCGCCGGGCCCGCCGCGTCTTCGAAGCGCAGCGTCTCCGCGTTGAGCAGACACGCCTTGACGGCTTGCGCGGGTTGCCCCTGACGCAGAAGCAGGGCGATCCGGTCCTCGTTGACGGCGACCACGGCGTCGAGTTCACCCCGGGCGCTGTACAGGACGTGCAGGCCGACGGCGAGGTCGGTGGCGAGGTCCAGCCACCCGTTGGCCGCCGCGAGCCGCTGCGCGGCGTGGAAGCGGCTGGGGTCCAGCTCCCCCGACAGCTGCGCGCCGGACGTCTGATCGGTGATCTCCGTCAGCCGTTGGCACAGGTAGGAGACCGAGTCCCGCTGGAAGGCCCGTACGACGTCGTCGTCCTCCTCCAGCTCCAGGCGTTCGGCGGCGAAGAGCCGCACCAGGTCGAACAGCCGGAAGGTGGCCAGCAGACCGCCCTCGGGCATGCGGACGAGGTCCTGGTGCGCCAGGCTGTGGTCCACCAGGCGGTTGAGCAGCAGTTCCTGCCGCAGCGCGGGCTGCCGCAGGCAGTGGCCGAGTTCCGCGCCGGTGACGGCGGAGCCCGGAGCGGCGGTGATCAGCCGCAGCACGCGGCGGGCCGGGGGATCGAGGGTGTCGTGACTGAGCCGGATCGCCAGCCGGACGGCCCGGTCGCCCCAGGACAGGGTGTCCAGCCGAGCCTCCTCCAGCAACTGGCGGAGGTAGGCCGGATCACCGCCCGAGGGCTGCGCCAGCCGGGCGCCGACGATCCGCAGGGCCAGCGGAACGTCGTCGCACAGGTGCGCCAGCCGGTGCAGCTCGTCCGGCGCCCCGCCGCCGTCCGGCGAGCCGGAGCCGCTGTCCTGCGCGCACCGCCGGAGCACCTCCACCGACGCCTCCCGCTCCAAGCGCCCGACCTCGAACGTCAGCCCCGGACCGGCGTAGTCCTGGGCCCGGTTGCGTGAGGTGACGACGACCGCGCAGCCGGCGGGCGCCTTCACCAGCGGCCGGACGTGGGCCGCGTCGCGGGCGTTGTCCAGCACCAGCAGGACGCGCCGGTCGTGCAGCCGCGCCAGGAACGACGCGATGGTCCGGGCGTCGTCCCGCAGCGAGACGCCGGCGTCGAGCCCCAGCGCCTCGCTGACGATCCGCACCACGGTACGGACGCTCAGGCAGGCGTCCGGGACGAGTCCCTGGAGGTCGACGTAGAAGACTCCGCCGGGGAAGGCGGGCGCGAGCGCGCGAGCGGCCTCGACGGCGACGACGGAGGTGCCGACGCCGGGCTGCCCGGACAGGAACGCGGTCGCCGACCCGTACCGCGTCATGCTCCGGTCGATCTTGGAGACGATCCCGGCCACCTGTGCCGCGCGGCCGGCGGTGCACGGGTCCGCGAGGGGCAGGCGGCACATCTGCGCCGCGACGGAGACGAGTTCGGGTCGTTCGGCGGGCCGTCCGGCGCCGATCGCCCGCCGCCCCGGTCCGCTCGGCCCCGCCGAGGTCCGCTCGCCCGGTCCGTTCCCCGCCGTACCGCGGCCGGGCAGCCATACGGCCTCCACCGCCGCGGAGCGCGGCCCCGGGAGCCGGGCCGACAAGGCGTGCAGGAAGCCGGAGAGCGGCAGCGCGTCCCCGTCCTCCAGCGCTTCCAGCAGATAGCCGTGGCACGAACCGGCGATCCCCACCAGCACCCCGTCGCGCAGCGCGCCGGCGAGAGTGCGGCGGACTCCGGTGAGCAGCGCGCGGGCGACGTGGCCGGTCACCTCCCCGGACGCGCCGGGGAACGGCCCCGACCACCGCCGTACCGCCTCGTCGTGGTCCGGGAGGCGGGGCAGGAGCGCGGCCGGTTCCAGGCCGCGCAACCGGAGTCTCCGCCGCAGGTCCTCGATCACCTCGGTGCTCCAGCCGCCCGCTGCCATCCGCGTCGCGAGGAGGTCGACGAGCCCGACGAGCGGGCCCGTGCCCCGGCACGAGCCGTCCAGCGCGGCGAGCACCAGCTCGGCCTCCCGGGCCGCCTCCGCCGGGCCGGCCGCCGGGGCCGGGGCGAGCTCGGCCGGGGACGGCCCGGTGCCGTGCACGGACAGCTCGATGCCGACGGTGTCCCCCAGTACCAGTCGCTGCCGCACCGTGACGCGGCCGTGGACGGTCAGCAACCGGGTGAGGTCCTCCGTCCTGGCCACCCAGACCGTGTCCCGCAGCCAGCCGCCGGCGCTGTGGTACCGCTCCGACACGACGCCCACGACCCGCCCGTCGTCCCCGCGCAGGACCGGCGCGCCGCTCATGCCGGTGAGCACGGCGGAGCACGACAGCCGTCCCAGCGCGACGCCGTCCCGTTCGGTCGCGCCCTGCCACTCGCCCGTGGCCTGCAAGAACTCGTAGCGGTGGCCGGGATCGTCCACCTCCGCGACGCCGCTGACCACCACCTTCGTCCCCGGCGGCACCGAGTCCGTCGGCACCCACCCGGGAACCGACTCCGCCAGCGGCTCCGCGCGGCGCAGTACGGCCAGGTCCCGTACGGCGTCGACCGCGGTGACGGTCGCGGGGGCGGGGCCCGCCGACCCGTCGAGCGCGTCGACGGCGACCTCCTGGCCCGCCGCGCCGTGGCCCAGGCCCGTCAGGACGTGCCGGGCCGTGACGAGCAGGCCGGGCGCCACCTGGAAGCAGGTGCCGGCCGGGTCCCCGCCGGGCCCCAGTACCCGCCCCAGGCTGCCCGGGACCCCTGGACGCCGTGCATGGTCCATACCCACATCCCCCTGTCCGGCGGGCGGCGGAGCCTACGGCCCGCTCTCCGCCTCCGGCGCCCGGTACGTCATCCGCACGACCAGGGACGCCTCGCCGGAGGAACCGACCAGGACTACGTTCCCCTGCACGGACAGGCGCAGTCCGAACTCGACCTCGACCTGTTCGGGGCGTACCGCCTGCGCGCGCAGCTGCCCCACCGCCTGGGCCGCCGAGGTGCCGATCTCCACCACGGCGTCGCGGACCTGGTCGAAGGAGTCGGTGACCCGCCGGCCCGCCTCGCCCAGCCGTGACGTGGGTTCGGAACCCGCCACGGGCACGGTCTCCACCAGGAGTTCGACGTCGCCGACGCGCACGGGAAGCATCCGGTTGCTCATGCGGCCAACCTGCCACAGAGCGGCCCGCGCTGTCCGTCGATCGGGTCACGGAAGGTCATCGGCGACCGCGCCGCCCGGCGGCAGGGTCACGCTGAACACCGTCGCCCCCGGCCCGCTGTCCAGCTCCACCGTGCCGCCGTGGGCGAGGACCAGCGACCGCACCACCGCCAGGCCCAGCCCGCTGCCGCCGCGGTCGCGGGTGCGGGCCTTGTCGACGCGGTAGAAGCGGTCGAAGACCCGGGCCCGGTCGGCGGGCGGGATGCCCGGTCCCGCGTCGGCCACCTCGACCCGGGCCGCCCGCGCGTCGTGCGTGACGCGCAGGGTCACCTCCGTGCCGGGCGGGGTGTGCACGGCCGCGTTGGTGAGCAGGTTGTCCAGGACCTGGCGGACGCGCTGCGGGTCGAGGCGCAGCCGTACCGGCTCCGCGGGCGCCGTCACCGTCAGCTCACGCCCCGGGTGCGAGGCGCGGAACGCGTCGGCGGCCTGGCGGGCCAGGTCGGTCAGGTCCGTGTCGGCCATCCGCAGCGGGGTCTCCACCTCCGCCGCGTCCAGGCGGGCGAGGAGCAGCAGGTCGTCCAGGAGCACGCCCATCCGGGCCGCCTCGGCGCGCAGCCGGGCCAGGTGCTTCTCCCGTTCGCCGGGTTCGTTGGCCGCCGCGTACTGGAAGAGGTCGGCGTAGCCCCGTACCGACATCAGCGGGGTGCGCAGTTCGTGCGAGGCGTCGGCGACGAACCGGCGCAGCCGCCGCTCCGCCTCCGCGCGTACCGCGAGGGAGTCGTCGATGTGCTCCAGCATCGCGTTGAACGCGGTGCGCAGCTCCGCCACCTCGCGCCCGCCGTCCCGTCCGGGGTCCCGCAGCGGCAGCCGGGCCGCCGACTCGGTCAGGTCGTGCGAGGCGATGCCGTGCGCGGTGTGCGCCATGTCGCTCAGCGGCTGCAGCCCGCGCCGCAGCATCCGCCGCCCGAACACCACCAGCGCCAGCAGCGCCAGACCGAAGGCGACGACCTGTACGGCGATCAGATGGTCCATGGTGTTCTCGACGTCGCCCAGCGGCGCGGCGCTGACCAGCACCACCCCGGGCTCCACCTCGCAGGCCCGCAACAGGTACGGGCCCCGCCCGTCGATCCGGACGGTGCGCGTGATGTCCTCGTCCGCGTCGGCCATCTCCTCGGCCAGCGCGGTCAGCGCACCCGGGTCCGAGGGCACGTCGGCGGGCTTGCGCAGGCCGGCCGAGGAGCCGGAGACGTCGTAGACGGCCGTGTACCAGCCGTAGTACGGCTTGCGCTGGACCGTGCCGTGCTCGGCCGCGTCCTTGCTCTGCACCACCTGCGCCAGCTTCATCTGGTCGACGAGCCGCGCCTCCAGGTAGTCCCGCATGTACGCGGTCAGCGCCGTGCCGACCACGGCGAACGCCAGCAGCGACAGCGCGCCCAGGCCGAGGGCGAGACGGGTGCCGAGCCGCGAGCCGCGGTAGGCCCGCCACAGCCGCCGTACCAGCCGGACCGGCCGTATCACGGGGCCGCCCGGCGCAGCGCGTATCCGAAGCCGCGCACCGTGTGGATCAGCGGACCGCCGTCGCCCGCCTCGTCGAGCTTGCGGCGCAGCCGGCTGACGACCAGCTCGACGACGTTGGACCGGCCGCCGAAGCCGTACTCCCACACGTGGTCCAGGATCTGCGCCTTGGTCAGCACGGTCGGCGACTTGCGCATCAGATAGCGCAGCACCTCGTACTCGGTGGGGGTGAGGGACAGCAGGGTCTCGCCGCGCCGCACCTGGCGGGTGTCCTCGTCCATCGTCAGGTCGGCCACGCTCAGCACGGAACGCTGGAAGCCGGGTCCGGCGCTGCGCCGCAGCACGGTCCGCAGCCGGGCCATCAGCTCCTCCACCGCGAACGGCTTGACCAGGTAGTCGTCACCGCCCCGGGTCAGCCCCGCCACCCGGTCGGCGACCTGGTCGCGGGCGGTGAGGAAGACCACCGGCACCTGGGTCCCCGAGCGGCGCAGCCGGTCCAGGACGCCGAAGCCGTCGAGGTCCGGCAGCATCAGGTCGAGCACCACGATGTCCGGACGGAACGCGGCGGCGGTGCGCAGCGCCTCCTCGCCGGAGCCCGCGGTGACCGCCTCCCAGCCCTCGTACCGGGCGACCGTGGCGACCAGGTCGGCGATGGGCGGGTCGTCGTCCACGACGAGGAGTCGTACTTTTTCCACCCGCCCATAGTGCGTCACCGGGCCCGCACAGCCGAGTCCCAGGTCATCGCCGTACCGGGATCGATAACCAGTCGAAAGCCGTCCGACAGGAAAACGACAGGGCGCGCGGGTCAAGCTCGGGGGCGTGACCACTGCCCCGCGCGCTCCCCGTGTCGTCCAGCCGCCCCCCGCACCGGCGCTCCGCCCCCGGGTGGTGGCCCGTGCCGGCCTGTACGCGTTGCTCGCCGCCAACGCGGCCGTCGTCGCCGTCCTCTTCGTCCAGGGCGGCTTCGCCTCCAACGCGCTGATCGTGCTGGGCCGGCTGGCCGGGCTGTACGGCGCCCTGTTCATGGCGTTCCAGCTGCTGCTGGTCGCCCGGCTGCCCTGGCTGGACCGGCGGATCGGCATGGACCGGCTGACCTCCTGGCACCGCTGGACCGGCTTCGGCGTGCTGTGGACGCTGCTCGCCCATGTCGTGCTCATCACCTTCGGGTACGCCCAGGCGTCCTCGCTGGACCCGCTGAACCAGCTCGTCGACCTCGCCGAGACCGTCGAGGGCGTGCTGCGGGCGGTGGTCGCCTTCGCGCTGCTGCTGGTGACCGGCGGCGCCTCGGCCCGCGCCGCGCGGCGCCGGATGGCGTACGAGACCTGGCACTTCCTGCACCTGTACACGTACGTCGCGGTGGTGCTCGCCTTCACCCACCAGGTCGCCGTCGGGACCAGCTTCGCGTCCTCGTCGTGGGGGACGGCGTACTGGTACGCCCTGTGGGGTGCCGCGCTGGGCGCGGTGTTCGCCGGGCGGCTCGCGCTGCCGCTGTGGCGGAACTGGCGGCATCGGCTGCGGGTGACGGCCGTCGTGCCGGAGAACGACCAGGTGGTGTCGGTGTACGTCGCCGGCCGGGACCTGGAGCGGCTGCCCGCACGGGCGGGGCAGTTCTTCCTGTGGCGGTTCCTGACCCGGGACCGCTGGTGGCAGGCCAACCCCTTCTCGCTGTCCGCCGCTCCCGACGGCCGCACCCTCCGGCTCACCGTCAAGACGGCCGGGGACGGGACGGCGGCGCTACGGCACCTCAGGCCCGGCACCCGGGTCTTCGCCGAGGGCCCCTACGGCGCCTTCACCGCGCTGCACCGCACCCGGCCGGACGCCGTGCTCATCGCGGGCGGCGTCGGCGTCACGCCGATCCGGGCGCTCCTGGAGGAGCTGGACGGCCACGCCGTCGTCGTCTACCGGGTCACCGCCGACCGGGACGCGGTCCTGTACGACGAACTCAGCGACCTCGCCGCCGCCAGGGGCGCCGAGCTGCACCTGGTGACCGGGGGTCCGGTGCCCGACCGGCTGGCCCCGGCGGAGCTGGCCCGGCTGGTCCCCGACCTCACCGGCCGCGACGTCTTCCTGTGCGGGCCGCCGCCCATGATGAACGCCGTGCTGGGCAGCCTGCGCGAACTGGGCGTGCCCGGACCGCAGATCCATTTCGAGCGCTTCAGCCTGGCGGGCTGAGGCGACGACGGCAGACGAGAGACGAGAGCACGCCGTGAAACGAGCCATCCCTGTCCTGGTCCTCAGCGTGGCGGGGCTGATTCCCGTGTGGCGGTACGCGCCGTCGACCGAGACGACGACCACGACCACCACCACGACCACCGAGGCCGCTCCCGCCCCCACGCCCACGGTGTCTTCCTCGGGCGGCACCGCCGGGCGGACCGTCGCCGGTTCGACCGTGAACACCGAGAAGGGTCCCGTCCAGGTCCAGGTGACCTTCGAGGGCGAGCGGATCACCGCCGTCACCATGCTCCAGCAGCCGGACCACCCGCAGACCACGGCCGCCGTGCCGCAGCTCGTCGAGGAGACCCTCCAGGCACAGAGCGCCGACATCGACACCGTCTCCGGCGCCACCGTCACCAGCGACGGCTACCGCGAGTCCCTCCAGGCCGCCCTCGACGCCGGCGGCGCCTGAGATGCGGCGCGTCGAGCACGTCATGGGGTTCCCGGTCTCCCTGCGCGTGGACGACGAGGACGTGCCCGAGCGGGCCGCCGACGCCGTCTTCGCCTGGCTGCGCGAGGCCGACGCGCGGTTCAGTCCCTTCCGGGCCGACAGCGAGGTGTGCCGGCTGGACCGGGGCGAGTCGTTCCGCACGAGCGACGACCTGCGGGAGGTGCTCGCGCTGTGCGAGGAGTACCGCGAGGCCACCGGCGGCGCGTTCGACGCCCGGCTGCCGGGGCGGGGGCTCGACCCCTGCGCGGTGGTGAAGGGCTGGTCGGTGCAGCGGGCGGCCGGGCTGCTGACGGCGGCCGGGGCGCGCCGCTTCTGCCTCAACGCCGGCGGTGACGTGGTCGCCGCCGGCGGCCCCTGGCGGGTGGGGATACGGCACCCCGAGCACGCCGACCGGCTGTGCGCGGTGCTCGACGTCACCGACGCGGCGGTCGCGACCTCCGCCCGCTACGAGCGCGGCGACCACATCCTCGACGGGCGTACCGGGGCACCGGCGACCGGCCTGCTCAGCCTGACGGTGGTGGCCCCGACCCTCACCGAGGCCGACCCGGTCGCCACCGCCGCCTTCGCCCTGGGCCGCGAGGGCGTCACCTGGGCCGCGGCACGGCCGGGCTGCGAGGTGTTCGCGGTGGACGCGGAGCGCCGGGTGCTGCGCTCGCCGGGGCTGCCGGTGGCGGAATCCGGCCGGCGGGCGGCGGCGTGACGGGCCGGCGGCCGGGCGGCCGGGAGCGGTGCGGGGCAACGGGCGAGAGAGCGGCGTAACGGTCCGCAAGCCGGGGCAGGTGAGCGAGGCGGCCGCGTCTAGACTCACCCGGCAGCAACTGCCCGTACGACCTCTGGCCGGCACTTCCCGGAATGTCCGCCCCACCCGAAGGGTATTCGGCGCTTTGATACGGATGGAATCAGTCACCAAGCGGTATCCGGACGGCACGGTGGCGGTGGACCGGCTGTCACTGGAGATACCCGACCGCTCGATCACGGTCCTCGTCGGGCCCTCGGGCTGCGGCAAGACCACGACCCTGCGGATGATCAACAGGATGGTCGAGCCCAGCGAGGGCACCATCCTCCTCGACGGCGAGGACGTCACCCGGCAGCCCGTCACCACCCTGCGCCGCTCCATGGGGTACGTCATCCAGAACGCCGGTCTCTTCCAGCACCGGACGATCGTCGACAACATCGCCACCGTGCCCCGCATGCTCGGCTGGAGCAAGCAGAAGGCCCGCGACCGGGCGGCGGAGCTGATGGAGCGGGTCGGCCTCGACTCCTCCCTCACCAAGCGCTACCCGTACCAGCTCTCCGGCGGCCAGCAGCAGCGCGTCGGTGTGGCCCGGGCGCTCGCCGCCGACCCGCCGGTGCTGCTGATGGACGAGCCGTTCTCCGCCGTCGACCCGGTGGTCCGCAAGGGCCTCCAGGACGAACTCCTGCGCATCCAGGAGGAACTGGGCAAGACCATCGTCTTCGTCACCCATGACATCGACGAGGCCATCAAACTCGGCACGATGGTCGCGGTGATGCGCGAGGGCGGTCACCTCGCCCAGTACGCGCCCCCGGCCGAACTGCTCTCCGACCCCGCCGACGCCTTCGTCGAGGACTTCCTCGGCGCCGACCGGGGCGTGCGGCGGCTGTCCTTCTTCCCCTCCGCCGAACTGGAGCTGACGACCGCCCCGGTGGTGCCGGTGGACGCCACCGCCAAGCGGCTCGGCGCCGCCGCGAAGTCCCCGTACGTGCTGGTCACCGACGCCGACGGACGGCCGCTCGGCTGGAGCGAGCCGCGCGGACTCACCCCGGGCGACATCGATCCGGCGCGGCTGCTGCCGTACGGGCGGCCGTTCACGCCCGGCACCGACTCGCTGCGGGCCGCCCTCGACTGCGCGGTGCTGTCACCGACCGGCTGGGCCGTCGCCGTGGACGCCGACGGCAAGGTCACCGGCGTCGTCTCGCAGACGGTCATCGGCGACGCGATCCGCGCCGCGCACGCGGAACACACCGCCGCTGCCGCCGGGGCCGTGTCGTGAACGGCTTCTTCGACATCCCCAGCGACCTCCAGAACACCTGGCCCGGACTGATCGGCCTGCATCTGCGCGAGGCTCTGCTGCCGGTCCTGGCGGGGCTGGTCCTCGCCCTGCCGCTGGCCCAGCTCTGCGTCCGCTTCCGCTGGCTGTACCCGCCGGTGCTCGGCGTGACGACGGTCCTCTACGCGGTCCCGTCCCTGGCCTTCTTCGTCGTCCTCATCGACTACACCGGCCAGACCGAGCTGACCGTGATGATCCCGCTGGCCGTCTACAGCCTGGTCGTCCTCGTCCCGGCCATCGTCGACGGCGTCCGCTCGGTCCCGCAGGAGACCCTGGCCGCCGCGACGGCGATGGGCTTCGGGCCCGTACGGCGGTACGCGCAGGTGCAGTTGCCGATCGCCGTGCCCGCGATCGTGGCGGGCCTGAGGGTCGCGGTCGTCTCCAGCATCTCGCTGGTCAGCGTCGGCGCCCTCATCGGCAACCAGGGCGCCCTCGGCAACCTGCTGGCCGCCGCGCAGAAGTACGACCGGCCCGAACTGGCCGCCAACTCCGTCATCACCACGGCGCTCCTGGCGATCGCCTGCGACGCGGCCCTGGTCGGGCTGCGCGCCCTGCTGACGCCGTGGATGCCGCGCGGCTCCCGCACCCGTCGCCCGGCGGTGGTGGCCGAGTGAACGTCCTGAACTTCGTCGACGCCTTCTTCAGCGACAGCGCCCACTGGCACGGCTACGACGGCATCCCGCAGCGCCTGCTGGAACACGTCCAGTACTCGCTGCTGGCCCTCGGCGTCGCCGCCCTGATCGGCCTGCCGGTCGGCCTGGTCACCGGGCACACCGGGCGCGGCGGCAACGCGCTCGCCCTCGTCGCCACCGCCGCCCGCGCGCTGCCCAGCTTCGGCCTGCTGGTGCTGATCGTCATCATGATGGGCTTCGGCCTGCTGCCGGTGATGATCCCGCTGGTCGTCCTCGCCGTCCCGCCGATCCTGGTCACCACCTACGAGGCGGTCCGCTCCGTGGACCCCGCCCCCGTGGACGCCGCCCGCGGCATGGGCATGCGCGAGTCCCGCGTCCTGCTCCAGGTCGAACTGCCGGTCGCCCTGCCGCTGATCCTCAGCGGACTGCGCTCGGCGGCCATCCAGATCGTCTCGACGGCCACCATCGCCGCGTACGTCAGTCTGGGCGGGCTCGGCCGGTACATCGTCGACGGGCTCTACCAGCGCGACTACGAGAAGGTGGTGGGCGGCGCCACGCTGGTGGCCGTCCTGGCCCTGGTCACGCTGGCCCTGTTCTGGGCGGCCGGCCGGCTGGCGGTGTCACCGGGGGTCCGCAGGCGCTGAGACCGCCGAGGGGGCCGCCGCCCCGTCCGGCAGCAGGCGGGCGACGAGGGTGTGGGCCCACTCGGTGGTGAGCGGCAGGCCGGTGAAGACGGCACGGTAGTAGAGGGGCGCGAGGATGGCGTCCGTGGTGTGTTCGAGGCTCGGGGCGGTGCCGCCCCGGGCCTCTTCCCGTTCCAGGATCGCTTCGAGCTGGCGCCGGCGGTCCGCGGAGCAGGCGGCGGCGCCCTGCTCGCCGCCGGTGCCGATGGTGGCGCGGACCAGGGCGAGGGTGTCCGGGTCGCCGAGGTCCTTGGCCAGGTCGGACGCGTAGCGCTCCAGGTCGCCGCGGAGGCCGCCGGTGTCCGGTACCACGATGTCGCCGGAGAAGCGGCTGGTCATGACGTCGGAGAGCAGGTCCCCGACGGTGCCCCAGCGGCGGTAGACCGTGGTGGCGTGTACTCCGGCGCGGGCGGCGACGACCGGGATCGTCGGGGGCTCGGCGGAGTCGTCGGCGACCAGTTCCTTGACGGCCCGGTGGACGGCCGCGCGGACCCGGGCGGAACGGCCTCCTGGCCTGCTCCCGGACTGCGGGGCGGGGGAAGCGGTGGTGGACACCGGACCAGTATCGCACTGATCGCTGCGCCAGGGCCTGCCCGGCCGGCCGAGTCGCGCGACCTCGGCCGAGTCGCGCGACTCGGCCGCGTCATGGTCACTGCGAGCATTACGCAATGATCATTGCGATAATAATGCAGCGATCGATGCGTTTGTGTTAGCGTGCGGCCACTAACGCACAGATCGTTGCGAGGCTTTCATGTCCGTCAACACCGCTGTATCCGCTCCGTCCGCGCCGCGGTCCGGCCCGGGCAGGCGCCGCGTGGCACGCGGGGGCGCCTTCCCCGCCGTGGCCGCCGTCTTCGTCGCCTTCCTCGCCGCGTCCGCCGTGCCGTCCCCGCTCTACTCCGTCTACCAGGGGCAATGGCACTTCGCGGCCTGGGTGCTGACCGTCGTCTTCGCCCTGTACGTGGCCGGTCTGCTGGGCTCGCTGCTCGTCGTCGGCGCGCTCTCGGACCACGTCGGCCGCCGGCCGGTGCTCGCCGCGTCGATCGCGCTGGAGGCGGTCGCGCTCGTCCTGTTCCTCACCGCCGGGAACGTGTACGTCCTGGCCGCCGCCCGGGTCCTCCAGGGCGTCGCCACCGGGGCGGCGAGCACCACCCTGAGCGCCGCCCTCGTCGACCTCGAACCGCCGCACGCCCGGGGACGCGCCGGCGTCGTCACCTCGGTCGCGCCGCTGGCCGGGCTCGCCCTCGGCGCCCTCGGCTCCGGCGCCCTGGTCCAGTTCGGCCCCGCCCCGACCCGGCTCGTCTACGCCGTACTGCTCGGCGTCATGGCGGTGGCGGCGCTGATCACCGCCGTCCTGCCGGAGACCTCACCGCGCCGGCCCGGCGCCGTCGCCTCCCTGCGCCCCCGGGCCGCGCTGCCCGCGCACCTGCGTGCGGACATCGTCCCGGTGGTGCCGGTGATGATCGCCGGCTGGGCCCTGGCCGGGCTGTTCCTCTCCCTCGGCCCGTCCGTCGCCGCCCAACTGCTGGGCCTGCACAGCCGTCTGGCCGGCGGCGTCGTCGTGACCCTGCTGACCGGCACCGGGGCGCTCGCGGTCGCCGTACTGCGGTCCCGGTCCGCCGCCGCGCTGCTGGCCCCGTCGTCCGCCCTGCTCGGCGTCGGCGTCCTGGCCGCGCTGGTCGGCACCATGTCGGACCTCGTCGGGCTCGCCGCCGCCGGCACGGTCGTCGCGGGCGTCGGGGTCGGCGCCTCGGCGCTGGCCACGATCGGCACCTTCGCCCGGATCGCCGAACCGCACGAGCGCAGCGCGGTCTTCGCCTCCGCCAACATCATCAACTACCTCGGCAACAGCGTGCCCGCCGTGCTCGGCGGCATCGCCGTCACCGCGCTGGGCCTGCGCACCGCGACCGAGATCTACGCGTCGGCGATCGTGCTGGTCGTCCTCGCCGCCCTCCTCCTGCACGTCCACCGGCTCCGGACGCGGCGCCGGGCCGCCTGACCCGCCCGCGGTCCGGCAGTCCCCGCGCACCCGCCCACCCCGGCGACACCCACAGGAGTCACCATGACCACGTACGCACGCACCACGCGGCACCTCCAGGTACGGCGATCGGACCACACGACGATCCACTACACGGCGAGCGGCCCGGCCGACGGCCCGGTCCTCGTCCTCGTCCACGGCTGGGGGTGCAGCCGTGCGGACTTCGACGCGGTGACCGCCCAGCTGCCCGCGCACCTGCGCGTCCTCGCGGTCGACCTCGCCGAGCACGGCGCCTCGCGGTCGACGCGGGACGTGTGGACCATGACGGAGTTCGCCCACGACGTGGCGGCGGTTCTGGAGGCCGAGGCGGTGGACACGGCCGTCGTGGCCGGACACTCCCTCGGCGGAGCGGTCGCCGTGGAGACGGGCCGGCTGCTCCCCGGCACGGTGACGCACGTGGTCGCCCTCGACTCGCTGGTCTACCTGTCCCTGTTCCCGGCGCAGAGCGAGGAGCAGACCGAGGCGACGGTACGGCTGTTCCGCGACGACTTCGCGGGCGCGGTGCGCGGTCTGGTCGAGGCGGGCTCCCCGGCCGGGTTCGACCCGGCCCTCAAGGAGGCCTACTTCACGAAGATGGCCGCCGTACGGCAGCCCGCCGGCGTGCGTGCCATCGAGGGACTGGTGCGCTGGGACATGGACGCGGCGCTGCGCCACACCCGGCAGCCGGTCACCGTGTTCGCGGTCCGCGACCTCGCCGCGCCGGAGGCGGTCGAGCGCTACGGCGACCGCCTCGACATCGTCCTCGTCGACCTGGGCAGCCACCACTTCCCGGTGGAGGTGCCCGAGGCCACCGCCGGGCTCCTGGCCGGGGTGATGTCCGGCTCCCGGAGTGTCAGGAAACCGTAACCAGGTCGCTCTTGACTGACCGAGAAGCGGCGGGATGGGATCGGTGAATGACTTCTACGGCACGAAGCAGCAGGTCCAGGACGAGGCACACCGGTGCGGCGGCCGTCGCACTCACGGCCGCGGCGGCGCTGCTCGTGGGCTGTTCCTCCGGCGACGACGGCGGTGACAACCCCCTGGACGGGGAGAAGGCGGAGGCCGGCACGGTCGTCGTCGGCTCGAACAACTTCGCCGAGAGCACCCTGCTCGCCGACATCTACGGCGAGGCGCTCAAGGCCAAGGGCATCGAGGTCTCCTACAAGCACAACATCGGCAGCCGCGAGACGACGTACGGGCTGATGAAGAACGGTTCCGTCACCGTCCTGCCCGAGTACAACGGCTCACTGCTCGCCTATCTCGACGCCGACGCCGAACAGACCTCCGCCGAGGCGGTGAACACGGCGGCCAAGGCCGCGCTCGACAAGAGCCTGACGCTGCTCGACCCCTCGCCTGCCGAGGACAAGGACTCGGTGAGCGTCAACGCCGCGACGGCGAAGAAGTACAAGCTCACCTCGGACTCGACGCTCGCCGACCTGAAGGACATCGCGCCGGAGCTGGTGATCGGCGGCTCGCCCGAGTTCCAGACCCGGCAGCAGGGGCTGAAGGGCCTGGAGTCGGAGTACGGGCTGAAGTTCAAGTCGTTCAAGGCGCTGGACGCGGGCGGTCCGCTGACCCAGGCGGCCCTGACCAAGAACACCGTCCAGGCCGCGGACATCTTCACCACGGACCCGACCATCGTGAAGGAGAAGTTCGTCGTCCTGAAGGACCCGGACAACTTCTTCGGCTTCGCCAACGTCACCCCGCTGGTCAACAAGGAGGGACTCTCCGAGGAGGGCGTCGCCGCCCTGAACGCGGTCTCCGCCGCGCTGGACACCGAGACGCTGCTCGACCTCGACGCCCAGGTGCAGTTGGAGAAGAAGGACCCGCTGGACGTGGCCAAGAGCTGGCTGGCGTCGGTGAACCTGGACTGACCCCGGTCAGCCGCCCGCCGCGGCGATCAACTCGTCCACCAGGGCGATCAGTACGTCCCGTGAGGAGGTCCGCTCGCGCGCGTCGCACAGCAGCACCCGGACGTGGTCCGGAAGCGCCAGCGCGTCGCGGATCTCCTCCGGCGGATACGGGTGTTCCCCGTGGAAGCCGTTGACCCCGACGACGAACGGGATGCCCCGCCGCTCGAAGAAGTCGATGGCGGCGAAACTCGACTCGGGTCTGCGCACGTCCAGCAGCACGACCGCGCCGAGGGCCCCGATCGCCAGGTCGTTCCACATGAACCAGAACCGCTGCTGCCCCGGCGTACCGAACAGGTACAGCACGAGGTCGTCGCCGACGGTGATCCGGCCGAAGTCCAGCGCCACCGTGGTGGACCGTTTCTCCTCGATGCCGACGAGGTCGTCGACGCCGAGGCCCGTCATGGTGAGCGGTTCCTCGGTGCGCAGCGGGGCGATCTCGCTGACCGACCCGACCATGGTGGTCTTGCCGACGCCGAAGCCGCCGGCGATGAGGATCTTCACGGCGTCGGGGGCGGCGGGCGCCGTCTCCACGGGGTGGTCAGAGCCGGCCAAGGCCTTCCCTCACTTTCCGTAGCAGGTCCAGGTCGGCGGTGGTGTGCGACACCGCGTGCGGCGCCCGCGCGGTGATCCGGCCGTCCTCCAGCAGATCGCAGAGCAGGATGACCACCACGCTCACCGGCAGGTCGAGCAGGGCCGCCAGCTCCGCCACGGCGACGGGCTCGGCGCACAGCCGCAGGATGCGGGCGTGCTCCGGCTGGCCCCGCGCCGCCCGCTCGGGCGGCGGGTGCACCGCGGTCACCGTCGTGATGAGGGTGAAGTCGGCGCGGCTGGGCCGGGTGCGCCCGCCGGTCAGGGCGAACGGCCGGACGAGCCGGCCCTCCGCGTCGCCTTCCCTCATGTCACTCGCCGACGGCGGTGCCGGACCGGGGGGCCGCGCTGAGGTGCTCGCCGATCTTCTTCACCAGCATGTTCATCTGGTACGCCACCACTCCGACGTCCGCGTGCGGACCGGTGAGCACCACGAGGTGGGCGCCGGGACCGGCGGAGGTGAGGATCAGGTAGCTGTTGGCCATCTCGATCAGCGCCTGGCGGACCGGGCCGCCCCGGAAGTCCATGCTGACGCCCTTGCTCAGGCTCATCAGGCCCGAGGCGGTCGCCGCGAGCCGTTCCGCGTCGTCGCGCGGGAACCCGGTGGACTTGCTGACGACCAGACCGTCCTCGGAGAGCACGACGGCCTGGTTCACGTCGGCGACCCGCTCCACGAGTCCGGTGAGCAACTGGTCCAGCTGGGTGTGGGTGGCGGGCGTGGGGCGTGTCATGGCGTGTCCTTCGTGAGCGGGCGGCGGGCGGAGTCCGGGAAGCGGCCGTCCCGCTCCTCGGGCTCCTCGTCACGTGCCTGGAGCGTGCCGCGCTGGAAGCCGGCGAGGGAGGCGGCGGCACGCTCGGCGGTGAAGTCGGGGTAGCTGTCGCGGTCCTCGGGCGCGGTGGCGGTCCCGCCGGGGGCGCGGGGCGGTTCCTCGCGCAGCTCGGCGGCGAGACTCGTCTGCGGGACGCGGCGGGGCAGGGGGGCGGGGGAGCCGTTCGCGGGGCGGGGGGTGGCGGGGGCCGGGGTGGCTCCGGGGGTGGGCGAGGGCGAGGGCGCCGGGGGTGTCGCGGTGTCGGCGGGAGGGGCGGACGTGGCGGACGTGGCGGACGGGGCGGACCGGGCGGGGCTGGAGGGGGTGGCCGGGCCGGCAGGGGCGGCGGGGGTGGTGGGACCGGAGGGGTCAGTGGGGATGGTGGGGCCGGAGGGGTCAGTGGGGGTGGCGGGGCCGGTGGGGGTAGCGGGCAGTTCCCGCACGACTATCTCGTGCGGCACCAGCACGATCGCCGTCGTGCCGCCGTACGGCGACGGGCGCAGGGTGACCGTGATGCCGTGCCGGTGGGCGAGCCGGGCGACGACGAACATGCCGAGCCGCAGGTCGCCGGCGAGGGCCACCACGTCGAACTGCGGCTCCACCGACAGCTGCTCGTTGAACGAGGCGTAGTCCTCCTCGGACAGCCCCAGCCCCCGGTCCTCGATCTCGACGGCCAGCCCCTTGGCCACCATCGACGCCCGCACCCCGACCGGAGCGGGCGCCGGCGAGTAGGCGGTGGCGTTGTCGATCAGCTCGGCCAGCAGATGGATCACGTCGGCGACCGCGGGCGGCGCCAGGTACACCTCCTCGTCGCTCCCCTCGGTGTACTCGGTGGACACCTCCACCCGCTGGTACTCGGCGACCTCGCCGACCGCGCCGCGCAGGATGTCGATCAGCGCGACCGGCTCCCGCCAGCTGCGCCGCGGCTGCTCACCGCTGATGATGACGAGATTCTCCTCGTAGCGGCGCAACTGACTGGCCACCGAGTCGAGTTCGTAGAGTCCCTTGAGGACCTCGGGGTCGGTGTGCCGGCGCTCCAGCGCGTCGAGCTTGCCGAGCTGCATGTTGACCAGGTTCTGGCTCTGCCGGGCGATGCCGAGGATCACCTTCTGGAAGCCGCGCCGGGTGTCGGCGAGTTCCACGGCGGTGTGCACGGCGGTGCGCTGTGCGGCGTTGAACGCCTGGGCGACCTGGCCGAGTTCGTCCCGCCCGTAGTCCAGCGGCGGGGTCGCCGACTCCACGTCGACCGTCTCGCCGCGCTCCAGCCGGGCCACCACGTCGGGCAGCCGCTCCTCGGCCAGGCTCAGGGTGGCCCGCCGCAGGCCGGTGAGCCGCCGGGACAGCGAGCGGGTGATCCGCCAGGAGACCACCACGCACAGCAGCAGGGCGAGCAGCCCGCCCGCGCTCAGCCAGCCCGCCGTGAACAGCAGCCCGCGCGCCTCCTCGGCGCTGCGGTCGAGCAGTCCTGTCGTCTGCCCCTGGATCAGCGCCGCGTACCGCAGGGAGACCTCGTCGAAGGCTGCGGTCCACCGCTCGCGCGCGTCCGGCAGCCGGATCGTGTCCTCGCCGTCGGCGGAACGGGCCGCGAGGACCTCGTCCTCGACCGCCTCCACGGTCTTCCACGCGTCGCCGGCCAGGATGGCCTCGACCTGCGTCTTCGCCGAGCCGCGCAGCGAGGACACGATCTGGTCCCGGACCAGCCAGCGACGGGTGTGCACCGCCTGGGAGAACGCCGCCCACTCCGCCTCGTCGAGCTGCCCGGAGGGCCAGGCCAGGGTGAGCAGGGCGTCCTCCTGGGAGGTCAGTTCCGCCGCGTGCTCCAGCGCGACCAGCGGGCCGGCCTGCGAGGTGAGGTCGCCGTCGTCGACCTGGGACAGCTCCTGGAAGGCGTGTATCTGCTCGTCGACGATCGAGGAGTACTGGTCGAGCGCCTGCTCGGGGGTGATGTCGGTAGGGTCGTCGACCTGGTCGCGGTAGTACTCCAGGCTGCCCAGCGAGCCGAGCACCGCGTACAGCCGCTCCGAGACACGGCCGGACGCCTGCCGGATGGCGTCGGTCTCTCCGACCAGCTCGGCCACCGCGGCGTCCGTCTCCTCGCGCCGCGCCTCCAGTTCCGCCCGGGAGCCGCCGGGCGTGGCCAGCCAGGCCGCCGAGACGCCGCGCTCGCGCTGGAGGGCCAGGGCGGCCTCGGTGCCCATCGCTCCGGTGGCCTGGCTCAGCCGGGTCTGCGACCGCAGCTCCAGACCCTCGGAGAGCATCCGGTTCGTCGTCACGCCCCACATCACGGCCAGGGTGACGCTCGGGACGAGCGCCAGGAGGATGAGGGAGAGACGTATGGAACCGAGGCGGCCGAAGCGGCCGAAGCGGCGCGGGGCACCTGTCCGTGCAGACATCGTCGTCCTAGGCGATCGGGGACAGCGGGCGGCGTCGGGGAGCGGACGCGGGGGGCAGGGGGTGCCGGTGCCGGTTCGCGGGGTGGACCACGGGGTGGTTCACATGCCGGTCCACAGGGCGGTCCACAGGGCGGTCCCTGTGCCGGTCCACAGGGCGGTTCACCGGGTGCCGTTCGCGGCGAAACGCCCGACGGCGTCCGCGTTGGCCTTGGTCACGAACGCGGGCCCGGTGAGCACCGGTTCGCTGCCCCCGCCGCTGACGTTGCCGTTGGTGCGGTACAGCCAGAGCGCGTCCACCGCGAGATAGCCCTGGAGGTAGGGCTGCTGGTCGACCGCGAACTGCACGTCCCCACGCTTGACGGCGGCGACCAGGTCCTTGTCGAGGTCGAAGGTGGAGACCTTGGCGCTGCTGCCCGCGTCGCGCACCGACTTGACGGCGGCCAGCGCGTACCGCGCGCCGTTCATGACGACCTCGTCGATGCGGGTGTCCTGCCGCAGCCGGGCGGCGACGGCGTCCCGTACCGCCGCCATGTCCGTGCCCTCGACATAGAGCATCTCCGTCAGGCCGCCGAAGGTCTTCTTCACCCCGGCGCAGCGGGCCTCCAGCGCGACGTTGCCCCGTTCGTGGATGACGCACAGGGTGTGCTCGGCCTTGAGGGCGTCGAGCCTGTCGCCGACGGAACGGCCGGCCACGCCCTCGTCCTGCCCGAAGTACGACAGCACGCCCGCGGAACGCCAGGCGTCCATGCCGGAGTTGAGCCCGACGACGGGTATACCGGCCTTCCTCGCCTCGGTGACCGGGTCCTTCATCGCCCCCGGCTTGGCCAGGGTCACGGCGATGCCGTCGACCCGGTCGCCGATCGCGTCCCGGACCAGTTCGGCCTGGCCCGCCGTGTCGGCGTCGCCGGCGTACGTCAGGTCGATGCCGTCCTTGGCCGCGGCCGCCTCGGCGCCCTTGCGCACCAGGTCCCAGAAGGCGTCGCCCTCGTCGCCGTGGGTGATCAGGGCGATCCTCGTCCGGCCGCTGCCCGTCCCGGCGCTGTGCGAGGTGGCCTCGTCGTCCGCACCGGTGCCGGAGCAGCCCGCCGCGAGCAGGCAGACCGCGGCCGTCAGGGCGGCGAGACGCGCCCGCGCGGACGGAGCGAACGGCGGGGGAGAAGTGTTCATGAGGGTGCGGCACCTCGCTGAGCGGCCGAGCAGGAGGAACAGGGCGAGGGGCCACCGTCGTGGGACGACCTGTGCGCCAACTGGGTGTGTCTCGCTGGCCGGAGCCAATCGCGTGTGACCACCGGTAGTCAAGTGACCAACGATCCGCTGGGGCTTGTCACTACCGCATCGTGACCATTCGGTCGCCGTCCGGTCGTCGGCCGACGAGGTCCGAACAGACCGCGTCAGCCCGAACGGCGCGGGATCCCGTAGGCGACGAACGCCTCGGGATCCCGTCGCCGCGGACCGGCTCGGACCGGCTCAGGCCGTCTCGCCCGCCCCCCGCTCGAAGGGGTGCGGAACGGCCTCGGACCGGCTGGCCGCCCGCTTCCGGCGTCGCCGGCGGCGCGGTTCCTGGTCGGGCAGCCAGCCGAAGGCGAGACAGCTCCCGACGACTCCGAGCAGCAGCCCGATGACGAACCCGCCGAGGTTCGAGGTGAGCCACGTGCCCAGGGAGACCAGGACGCCGATGATCGAGTAGAAGAGGCGCTGGGCCGGATTGACGAGGAGCAGCAGACCGCACAGCAGCATCACCGTCGGGAGCAGATAGCCCGCCACGCCCTGCGGGCCGATGTGCAGCACCACCTTCAGCGACGCCTTCATGGTGAACCACACCTCCGCCCCGCCCAGCAGGAGCAGCAGCCCGCCCCAGAAGGGACGCCGGGACCGCCAGCGGCGGAAGGCTGCCCGTGCTCCCGTACGCCGGTCCTCCGTCATCAGCAGCCCGACTCGCTGAACCGCAGCTTCAGGCCGGGCAGCTTGAACACGGCCGCGGTGGTGGCATAGTTGGTCTGGCGCAGTTTGTCGATGTGCACGGTGTCGGCCTGCTGGCTGAACACGCCGATCGGACCGCGTCCCTTGGGTCCGGCCTTGTCCAGGGTGCTGGCGTCGTTGCCGATCTCGATGTTGTTGAACGAGGCGTCGCCCGACAGGAACGTGGAGTCGGTGGTCAGGTCGCTCGCGGACACCCGGGTGCCGCTGTCGCCCGCCGTGATCAGCAGGTTGGTACCGCCGAGGTCGACGCTCTGGCACAGCTTGGTGAGCTTCGCGTCCTTGATCACGGAGGTGACGACCAGTACGTCGCCGCCGGTGTCCCCGGCGTTCGGGCTGTTCTCGGCCATGTGGTCGAGGCCCCCGAACTGGGCGAAACCGGTGCCGTCCAGCTCCGTGGCGGTCACGGTGAAGGGCATGCCGGAGATGGCGAACTGCACCCCCAGCGCGCCCTGGGCGGTGAGAACGGCCAGCGTGGCGGTGACCGCGGCGGCCGGCACCGCCATCACCGCGGCCCGGCGCAGCCGGACCCGGCCGCGTCTCGGGCCCGGACTGTCGGGGGTCTGGTCGGCGGTCGGGGGGGCTTCCGAGGACGGGGCCATGTCTGCTCCAGAGGCATAGTCGATGCGGATCGGGCTGAGACGGCACGTTGTCCTGGCGCGGACAGCGGTTGGTGCGAGATCCTCCGCCCAACTCCCGGCGGTCGCGCGGATTTTCGGGTTACGCACCAGTAACCGATGGGGAAGTTACCGGTGGTTACGTCCGGCGGTCAAGCACGTTGTGGGTAAAGAGTGGGGGTTGTGTGCCCGCCGGCGCCGCCGGCCTCCACCGGTTCCGGCCAAACCGCCGTCGTGGACGTCAACTCGTGCGCGGCGTATTGACGTTGGCTACTCGTCGGTTCTAGAACTTCCCCTGTTTCCCGGATCCGTGGCGCCGGATCCGTTCCCGCGGTACCCGTCCGCGCTCCCGGACAGCCCGGCTCATCGCGAGGCACCGCCCCACGCCCCGCCGCGCCGCGGCTGCTCCCGCACGAGCGGCCCGCCCCGCCCCCGTGGCGCGGCGCGGTCGCCCGCCTCTCGGTCCGTCACGTACGGAGAAGGCGTCACGGACCGATGACGGCGGCGGGACGCTCCACGCGCGTCCCGCCGTCCCGCACCACGCGCCCCGGCACGTGCTCGGCACCCGCTCCACCCCGCACCCCGCTCCACCCCCCCCCGCGCACCGGCACACGCACCGGCGCGCTCTCCGGCACGTGCTCTCGCGGACGGTCCCAGTACGACGTACGAACGTACGACGTACGACGCACCCCCGTACGCCGCACCGCGCATGACCGCACGACGCACGACCGCACCGCGCATGACCGCACGACGCACGACCGCACCGCGCATGACCGCACGACGCACGACCGCACGACGCACCACGTACGACCGCAGCACACCGCACGACGCTGCACCGCACGACGCACCACCGCACCTCCCCACCCAGGTCACGACGTTCCCCCGATCCGGAGAAGAGGTACCCGCATGCGTACGCGCACCCTCCTGGCCCTCACCGCGGCCGTCGCCGCGCTGTCCGTTCCCACGGCCTTCACCGCCGTCGCCGCCGACACCACCGGCGCGGCCGCGTCCTCCGTGCTCACCACCGGCTCCGTCGGCGGTGCGGCCGTCGCGGTGGGGGAGACCCTCACCGCCCCGCTGGCGAGCGGCACCAACGCCACCTTCTACTCCAGCGCCACCGGTACAACCGGCCTCTCCTGCACGTCCTCGCAGTTCGCCGCCACCGTCACCGGCAACCCGACCGCCCCCGGCACGGCCACCGAGTCGGTCACCGCCCACACCTTCAACGCCGCCAGCTGCACCACCAACGTCACCGGTGTGCTCGGCGTCAACCAGATCAGCCTCGGCAACCTGCCCTACACCGCCACCGTCGCCTCCGGCGGCGCCCTCACCGTGACCCCGCCGAGCGGGTCCACCATCCGGGCCACGGTCGCCCTGCGCACCCTGCTGGGCACCATCAACTGCGTCTACGAGGCACCCTCCCTGTCCGGCACCGCGAACAACGACGACAACGGCATCCACTTCAGCGACCAGCACTTCACCAAGGTCTCCGGCTCGGCGCTCTGCTTCGCCAACGGCTACTTCACGGCCGACTACGCCCCGGTGACGACGTCCGGCGGCGGGACGGTCTTCGTCAACTGACCCTCCTGTCCGAGCACGGTCACGCGGCACGCGCGCGTGCGGGCCGGTCGGCCGCGCCGGGGTCCGCCCCCGGGGCGCCGGCCGGCCCGCGACCTCGTCAAACGGGCTGGTGGCAGGGTGAGTTATTGTCTGCTGCGGGTCAGAACACACGGCATGGCCCGTACGGTTCCAGCCCAGGAGTGTTCCACCGATGGCGAGGCAGTTACGCGCCGAGCAGACCCGCGCGACGATCATCGCGGCCGCCGCCGACCTGTTCGACCGTCAGGGGTACGAGTCGACCAGCCTGAGCGACATCGTCCAGCACGCGCGCGTGACCAAAGGCGCGCTGTACTTCCACTTCGCGGCCAAGGACGACCTCGCCCAGGCCATCATGGAGTTACAGTCCAGGACCTCGCGCCGAATGGCCCGGGAGATGGACGGCCGGGGCTACTCCTCCCTGGAGGCCCTGATGCGGCTGACCTTCGGCGTCACCCGGCTCTCCGTCGAGGGCCCGGTGCTGCGGGCCGGACTGCGGCTCGCCACCGCGGGCGTGCCGGTACGCCCGCCCCTGCGGCACCCCTTCACCGAGTGGCTGGAGCTGGCCTCCACCCGGCTGGTCGGCGCGGTCGAGGAGTCCGACCTCCACCCGGACATCGATGTCGACGCCGTCGCCCACAGTTTCGTCTGCTCCTTCGTCGGAACCCGCGTCGTGGGCCGCACCCTGGAGCCCGTCGCCCGCCAGCCCCGCCGGGTCGCCGAGATGTGGCGCCTGCTGATCCGGGGGCTGGTGCCGGTGGCCCGCCGCCCCCATTACGCCCGCCTCGCGGTACGCCTGGAGCGGGAGCCGAGCCCCCTGTGACCGCCGCGCTACGGTGAGCCGCATGCCCGACACGCCTTCGCCGTCGCCTTCGCCGTCCGGCCCGCAGTCCGCCCCGCCGCCCGTGCTGCTCGCCGACGAACCCGGCTCCTTCCCGCACTCCGTGCTGGCCGAGCGGCACCCCGCGATCATCCGGCAGGTGCGGGAGAACCTCCCCTACGGCCCCGACCGCCGCCGCGCGCTCGACGCCCTGCTGGAGAACTGCCTGCGCGGCGGCATCGAACCCCCGGACGCCGGCAGCGACGCCGACGACCACGGCCGGTGGGCGGCCTGGGGGCTGAGCGCGTACACCGGCCGCTCCTGGTTCCAGGTGCCGTGGCTGTGGTCCGAGAGCTACTTCTACCGCCGTCTCCTCGACGCGACCGGCTGGTTCGGCCCCGGTCCCTGGCGCGGCGTCGACCCCTTCCGCCCGGTCAAGCTCGCCGAACTCGGCGCCCCGGAGACGGACGAGGAACTCGCCGCGCTCGACGCCCTCACCGGGCTCCCGGCGCAACGGCGGGCGGACGCCCTGCTGCACGGCTCCCTCTGGGGCAACCGAGCCGACCTGGGCTTCCGCCTCTCCGCCCCGGCGACCGGGGCCGGCGCCGACGCCCCACCCCTGGTCGCCGACGACAGCGCGCACCTGTGGGCACTGCTGCCGCCCTCCGCCTCCGGAGCGAGCGGTGCCTCAAGAACGGGCGGCCCGGGCACCTTGTGCCTGGTCGCCGACAACGCCGGCCGCGAACTCGTTCCCGACCTGCTCCTCATCGACCACCTCCTCGCCCACGGCCACGTCACGCGCGCGGTACTCCACGTGAAGCCGTACCCGTACTACGTCTCCGACGCCACGCCCGCCGATGTGCTGGACGCGGTACGGCGGCTGACCGGCGCGCGGGGGGCCGCCGCCGGGTACGGCCGCCGGCTGTGGGACGCGCTGACCGACGGCCGCCTCACCGTCCGCGCCCACCCCTTCTCCTGCGCCCCGCTGCCCTACTCCGACATGCCCGACGACCTGCGCGCCGAGTTCGCCGCCGCGACGCTCACCGTGTTCAAGGGCGACCTGAACTACCGGCGGCTGGTCGGCGACCGGCGGTGGCCGCCGACCACGCCGTTCGCCGACGTCACCGGGTACTTCCCCGGCCCGGTGGCCGCGTTGCGCACCCTGAAGTCCGACGTGATCACCGGCCTGGCCCCCGCCACGGAGGCCGCGCTCGTCGCCGCGGAGGGGCAACGGTGGCGCACGAGCGGGACGCATGCGCTGATCCAGGTGTCGACGCTCACTACTGGACAGGGAGCGGCCGGAGTTCCGTGATCCGCCGTGATTCACGCGATGGTGTGATCATGTACCACCCCGAGGATGCCCCCGAAAGGCCGTGGGTAGGGCCCGGCCATGACGCAGCAGCCCTTCGAACTCCCGCACTTCTACCTGCCGCATCCCGCACGGCTGAACCGCCACGTCGACGAGGCGCGCGCCCACTCGACGCGGTGGGCGCGCGACATGGGCATGCTGGAAGGCTCCGGAGTCTGGGACCAGGCCGACCTGGAAGCCCATGACTACGGCCTGCTCTGCGCCTACACGCATCCCGACTGTGACGGACCGGCCCTCTCCCTGATCACCGACTGGTACGTGTGGGTGTTCTTCTTCGACGACCACTTCCTGGAGAAGTACAAGCGCACCCAGGACCGCGTCGCCGGCAAGGCCCACCTGGACCGGCTCCCGCTGTTCATGCCGCTCGACCTCGCCGCCGAGGTCCCCGAGCCGGAGAACCCGGTCGAGGCCGGCCTCATCGACCTGTGGCGGCGCACGGTGCCGGCGATGTCGGCCGACTGGCGCCGCCGCTTCGCCGTCGCCACCGAGCACCTGCTGAACGAGTCGCTGTGGGAGCTGTCCAACATCAACGAGGGGCGGATCGCCAACCCCGTCGAGTACATCGAGATGCGCCGCAAGGTGGGCGGCGCCCCCTGGTCGGCCGGACTGGTGGAGTACGCCACCGCCGAGGTGCCACCCGCGGTCGCCGGGACCAGGCCGCTCCGGGTGCTGATGGAGACCTTCTCCGACGGCGTCCACCTGCGCAACGACCTCTTCTCCTACCAGCGCGAGGTCGAGGACGAGGGAGAGCTGAGCAACGGCGTCCTGGTCCTGGAGACCTTCTTCGGCTGCACCACCCAGGAGGCCGCCGACATCGTCAACGACGTCCTCACCTCCCGGCTGCACCAGTTCGAGCACACCGCGTTCACGGAGGTCCCGGCGGTTGCCCTGGAGCAGGGCCTCACCCCGCCCGAGGCCGCCGCCGTCGCCGCCTACACCAAGGGACTCCAGGACTGGCAGTCCGGCGGCCACGAGTGGCACATGCGCTCCAGCCGCTACATGAACGAGAACGCCCGGGCCACCACCGCCCCCTGGCAGTCCCCGACCGGCCCCGGCACCTCCGCCGCCGACATCGCAGCCCTGCTCGCCTCTGCCGGAGCCGAGCGCCTGCGGCCCCACACGCACGTGCCGTTCCAGCGGGTCGGCCCGTCCCGCATCCCCGACATCTACATGCCCTTCCCGCTCACGCTCAGCCCCGCCCTGGACGGCTCCCGGCGCCATCTGTCCGAATGGACGCTGCGGATGGGCATGCTCAGCGAGGGCGTGTGGGACGAGGACAAGCTGCTGAGCTGCGACCTGCCCCTGTGCGCCGCGGGCCTCGACCCGGACGCCACCCAGGACCAGCTCGACCTGGCCTCCGGCTGGCTGGCGTTCGGCACCTACGGCGACGACTACTACCCACTGGTCTACGGGCACCGCCGCGACCTGGCCGCCGCCCGGCTGACCACGGCCCGTCTGTCGGCGTGCATGCCGCTGGACGGCGAACCGGTCCCGCCGCCCGCCAACGCCATGGAGCGCTCGCTGATCGACCTGTGGGCCCGCACCACGGCCGGCATGACCCCGCAGCAGCGGCGCCCCCTCAGGGAGGCCATCGACAAGATGACCGCCGCCTGGGTGTGGGAGCTGACCAACCAGATCCACCACCGCGTCCCCGACCCGGTGGACTACCTGGAGATGCGGCGCGACACCTTCGGCTCCGACCTCACACTCGGCCTGTGCCGGGTCGGCCACGGGCCCGCCGTACCGCCGGAGGTCTACCGCAGCGGCCCGGTCCGCTCCCTGGAGAACGCGGCGATGGACTACGCCTGCCTGCTCAACGACATCTTCTCGTACCAGAAGGAGATCGAGTACGAGGGCGAGCTGCACAACGCCATCCTGGTCGTGCAGAACTTCTTCGGCATCGACTACCCGACCGCGCTCCACGTCGTCCACGACCTGATGACCCAGCGCATGCGCCAGTTCGAGCACGTCGTCGCACACGAACTGCCCATCGTCTACGACGACTTCCAGCTCTCCGAGGAAGCGCGCCAGATCATGCGCGGCTATGTGACCGACCTGCAGAACTGGATGGCGGGCATCCTCAACTGGCACCAGCAGGTACCCCGTTACAAGGCCGAGTACCTGGCCGGACGGAGCCACCTCTTCCTCCCGGACCGGGCACCGGCGGTGCCCGTGCTCCACTGATCCACATCTTTTTGCACAGAACGGATCATTCCAGGAACTTCGGGACCGCGTGGGGCGTCCTTCTCGGTGAGGTACACGGGCAACACGAGGTGAACAGAGAGCAGAACACGGGGGTGTTCGACCTTGTCCGAAATCACCGCGACCACCGCGACCACTGCAACCACTGCAACCACCGAAAACGCCGAGAGGGCCGAGAGGGCCACCGAACTGACGCCGTACGCGGCGCCGCTGACCGTCCCGCCCGTCCTGCGCCCGGCGTCCGGTGACGTCCTGCGCGAGACCGAGATCGCCCTGCGCCCGGCCTGGGTGCGCCTGCACCCGCAACTGCCGCCGACCCTGATGTGGGGGTACGACGGGCAGGTGCCGGGCCCGACCATCGAGGTGCGACGCGGACAGCGCGTCCGCATCGCGTGGACCAACCGCGTTTCGAAGGAGAGCGAGTACCCGGTCACCTCCGTCGAGGTGCCGGTACGCGCCCCGGGCATGCCGCCCGCCACCACCGAGCCCGGCCGCGAGGGCGTGGAGCCCGACAAGGACGTCGCGGCCCTCCCGGCCTGGTCGGTGACCCATCTGCACGGCGCCCAGACCGGCGGCGGCAACGACGGCTGGGCGGACAACGCCGTCGGCTTCGGCGACGCCCAGCTCTCCGAATACCCGAACGACCACCAGGCGGTGCAGTGGTGGTACCACGACCACGCCATGAACATCACCCGGTGGAACGTGATGACGGGCCTGTACGGCACCTACCTGGTCCGTGACGACGAGGAGGACGCCCTCCGCCTCCCCCGCGGCGAGCGGGAGATCCCGCTGCTGCTGGCCGACCGGAACCTGGACACCGACGAGGACGGCCGCCTCAACGGACGGCTGCTGCACAAGACGGTGATCGTCCAGCAGAGCAACCCGGAGACGGGCAAGCCGGTCTCCATCCCCTTCACCGGCCCCTACACCACGGTCAACGGCCGCATCTGGCCGTACGCCGAGGTGGACGACGGCTGGTACCGGTTCCGGCTGGTCAACGCGTCCAACGCCCGCATATACGACCTCGTCCTGATCGACGAGGACGACCGTCCGGTGCCGGGCATCGTCCACCAGATCGGCAGCGACGGCGGCTTGCTGCCGCGCCCCGTACCGGTCTTCGGCGAGGAACTGCCGACGCTGATCGCGGCCCCGGCCGAGCGGTTCGACCTGCTCGTCGACTTCCGCGGGCTGGCCGGCCGCAGGCTCCGCCTGGTCAACAAGGGGCCGAACCAGCCGGCGGGCGTACCCGACCCGGAGGGCGACGTGCGGTACCCCGCGGTCATGGAGTTCCGTGTCGGCAAGGGCGCCGAGCCCGACGCCTTCGAGGTGCCCGAGGTGCTCTCCGGTTCCTTCCGGCGGCTCACCCACGACATCGGCCACGGCCACCGGCTGGTCGTGCTCACCCCGCCCGGCACCAAGGGCTCCGGCGGCCACCCGGAGATGTGGGAGATGACGGAGGTGAAGGAGCCGGGCGGCATCCAGGTCCCCACCGAGGGCGTCATCCAGATCATCGGCCCGGACGACACCACGCCCCGCACCTGGCGGCGCACGGCCCGGACGTTCAACGACGCCCTCGGCTACACCATCGCCGAGGGCAGCCACGAGCAGTGGAGCTTCCTCAACCTGGCGCCGATCGTCCACCCCATGCACATCCACCTGGCCGACTTCCAGCTCCTGGGCCGCGACGCCTACGACGTCTCCGGTTTCGACCCGGCCATCGGCGGCACCCGCACCCCGATCCGGTACGACGCGGACACGACGATCGTGCCCGCGCCCAACGAACTGGGCCACAAGGACACCTACCGGGTGCCCGGCGACCAGATGCTGCGGATCATGGGCAGGTTCGACGGTGCCTACGGCCGGTTCATGTACCACTGCCACCTGCTGGAGCACGAGGACATGGGCATGATGCGGCCCTTCGTCGTGATGCCGCCCGAGGCGCTGAAGTTCGACCACGGCGGCGCCCACGGCGGTCATGGAGAGGGGGCCACGGGCTGACGCCGGCCCCGGACGACGGGGCCTACCGCTTCTGACCACCGGTCAGTCTCACTCGTTCGTGGCTCGTCGCCCGACGGGGGCCCGGGTAGGGCTCCTGTCGGAGGCGATCGATGGAACAGACAGTGTTGCGTCCCAAGCCGATGCCGGGCCGGGACCCCGGAGCCGGCGCCGAGCAGGCCCCCGCCCGGCCCCCGCAGCCGACGCGCCGGCGTCGGCGCCGGCTGGTCACCGTGATGTGCGGTGCGCTGGCCGGGGCGGTGCTGGTGCTGGCCGGGGCGGGGATCGGGGCGATGGGTACCACGGTGGCGGGCATGAGCAGGTTCGCCGAGCTGCGGCAGCGGGGCGGCAGCCCGGACGCGGCGGCCCTCCAGAGCGGCCCGTCCTCGGTCCGCGCCCGGTCCGCCGCGCCGTCCACCCCGGCGCCCGCCGCCCAGCCGTCCGCCGGTGCGACGCTCGGCGTGGCCGCGGTGGACGACGACGGGCCCGGCGCCCTGGTCGTCGACGTCCAGGCACCCGGCCCGGGTCACGCGGCCGGCCTGGTCCGCGGCGACCTCCTGCTGGTCTTCGGCTCGACCCGGGTCGACTCCGCCGCCGACCTCGCCCGCGCCGTCGCCCACGCCCGGCCCGGCGTACGGGTGAAGCTGACGGTGCGTCGGGTGAGCGGCGGCTACCAGCAGCTGACCGTGGTGCCGGGCGTCGTGACCTGACCGCCGGACCGGTCGCCCGGCAGGGGACGGACGCTGAGAGCCGTCGCCGGTCGGGAAGGGGAGCGTGCGGGAGGGCGGTTCGCGGGCCCCGTGGTGAGCGGCTCCCGGGCCGGCTGTCCGGGCAGGGGGAAGGGCTCTGTGAGTTGCTGTCGGCCCGCAGCGGCAGCGTGCGGGAGGTAACGGCCGGCGCGGACCCCGTAACCGGCTCGCGTCGCCCTCCCGCTGCGGGCAGGATGCTGCCGTGGCCCTTCACTCGCTCAGGGAGGTCGGATGACCGGCAGTACGCCCGTTCCGTTCACCGCAGGCGACTACCGGGCGCGCCTGGAGCGCGCCGCGCGGGCGGCGGCCGACGCCGGTCTGGCGGGGCTGCTGGTGGCGCCGGGACCGGACCTCGTCTGGCTCACCGGCTACACGCCCACCGCGATCACCGAGCGGCTCACCCTGCTGGTGCTCGCTCCCGGGCAGGACCCCGTCCTCGTCGTCCCGACGCTGGAGGCCGCCGACGCGCGCAAGGCACCCGGCGCGCCCGCCCTGACCCTGCGCGACTGGACCGACGGCACGGACCCCTACGCCGTCACCGCCGCCCTCCTGGACGGTTCGGGACGGTTCGGCGTCAGCGACAACGCCTGGGCGATGCACCTCCTGGGGCTCCAGCGCGCCCTGCCCGGTATTTCCTGTGCCGCCCTCACCGAGGCGCTGCCGATGCTGCGCGCCGTCAAGGACGCGGCGGAACTGGAACTGCTCGCCGCCGCCGGCGCGGCGGCCGACGCCGCGTTCGAGGAGATCAGGAACGTCCCCTTCGGAGGCCGCCGGGAGGCGGAGGTGGCCGCGGACCTCGACAGGCTGCTCCGCGAGCACGGGCACACGGTGGTGGACTTCACCATCGTCGCCTCCGGACCCAACGGCGCCGACCCGCACCACGAGGCCGGCGAGCGGATCATCGAGGCCGGCGACATGGTCGTCCTCGACTTCGGCGGCCTGCTCGGCGGCTACGGCTCCGACACCTCCCGCACGGTCCACGTCGGCCCGCCCACGGAGGAGGAACGCCGGGTCCACGACATCGTGCGCGAGGCGCAGGAGGCGGGGTTCCGCGCGGTGCGGCCCGGGGTCGCCTGCCAGGAGGTCGACCGGGCCGCCCGCGCGGTGATCGAGAAGGCCGGTTACGGCGCGTACTTCATCCACCGCACCGGGCACGGCATCGGCGTCACCACGCACGAACCGCCGTACATGATCGAAGGCGAACGGCGGCACCTCGTGCCCGGGATGTGCTTCTCCGTCGAACCGGGCATCTATCTCCCCGGCCGTTTCGGGGTACGCATCGAGGACATCGTGACGGTGACGGAGGAGGGCGGCCGGCGCCTGAACGACACCGAGCGGGAGCTGGTCATCGTGGACTGACCGGCCCCACCGGCCCCACCGTCCCCGCACGTCTCCGGAAGACAACGGCGCGACCATGACCCAGGCACCCACTCCCACCGCGGAGACCGTCCGTCCACTGGCCCGTTCCCTGCTCGGTGAGGGCCGGGCCGGGCCGGCGGACGGGCCCGACGTCCGGCTGGTCGACGCGGGCACCGGCGCGGGAACCGCCTGGTGGGTCGGCACCCGCCATGTGCTGCGGCTCGCACCCGACCGCGAGGCCGCCGTCCGCCGGCGCCGTGAGCTGCGGCTGCGGGACCTGGTCCGGCCGCACGTCCCGGTGGCCGTACCGGTGAGCGTGGCGCGGGGTGAGTGGGCGCCGGGACTGCCCTGCACGCTGGACACCAGGGTGCCCGGCGGCACGGCCGACGAGCACGAGGTGTCCGCGGTCGGTGAGACGGACCTGGCGGGGCTGCTCGGCGGGCTGCGCGAGGTGCCCGTCCGCCGGGCGGAGAGCCTCGGCGTGCCGCGGATCTCACCGCGCTCGCTGGAGGCGCTGCGCCGGGGGGCCGAGCGTGCCGCCGTCCGCCTGGCCGAGGCCGGCGAGTTCGACGCCGCCCGCCTGGCCCAGCTCACCCCGGCGGCCACCGCGCAGCTCGCCGCCCAGTCCGGCGCCGCGGTCCTGGTCCACCGCCGGCTCACCGCCGATCACCTCGTCGTCGGCGCCGACGGCCGGGTGCGCGGTGTGCTGGGCTGGACCGGTGTGGCGGTCGGCGACCCCGCCGAGGACATCGCCTCGCTCGCGCGCGCCGTGGGTTCCCCCGCTGCCGTCCGCGCCGCCACCCTGGCCGGCTACGGTGCCCGTCCCTGCCTGCGCGGCCTGTGGCTGGCCCGCTGCGACGGCCTCCTGGACTGCGCCGAGGCCCTCACCGGCCCCGCCGCCGAACCACCGCTGCTCCTCACCGACCGCCTGCACCGCGCCTGGGAGCCGATCCTCCTGGAACGCGTCACGGAACTCCGCGAACACACCACCGACGACCCGGACACGGACGCCACCGGGTTCTGAGGCGCCCGGACACGCACGTCGTCATCGGGTTCTGAGGCGCCCGGACACGCACATCGTCATCGGGTTCTGAGGCGCCCGGACACGGACGTCGCCACCGGGCCCTGAGGCCCCGGACACGGACGCCACCGGGCCCACGGGCCCCGGACACCGGCCGCACGCGAGACGACCACGCTCACCACCCGCCCCGAGAGCCGGGCGCTCCTACTCCTGCACCAGCACCACCGCCGATTCCCCGGGCACCCGGAGCACTCCGTCCGCCCCCGGCGCCTCGACCGGCTCCCACGCGGCCAGCACCCGCGCCGGACGGCCGCCGAGCGGGATCGCCGCCTCCTCGGCGCCGAGGTTGACGGCGACCCGGATGTCCCCGCGCCGGAAAGCGAGCCAGCGCGCCGCACCGTCGTAGGCGACCTTCGTGCCGGTGAGGGCCGGGTCGGTGAGGTCGGGGCGTTCACGGCGCAGGGCGATGAGCCGGCGGTACCAGTCCAGTACGCGCGCGTGAGGCTCGCGTTCCGGCTCCGACCAGTCGAGGCAGGAGCGGTCGCGGGTGGCCGGGTCCTGCGGATCCGGAACGTCCTCCTCCTTCCAGCCGTGCGCGGCGAACTCCCGGCGCCTGCCCCGCCGTACCGCCTGAGCCAGTTCGGGATCGGTGTGGTCGGTGAAGTACTGCCAGGGCGTCCCCGCCGCCCACTCCTCGCCCATGAACAGCATCGGGGTGAACGGGCCGGTCAGTGTCAGCGTCGCCGCGCAGGCCAGCAGACCGGGGGAGACCAGGGCGGCGAGGCGGTCGCCCTGGGCGCGGTTGCCGACCTGGTCGTGGGTCTGGGCGTAGGCCAGCAGCCGGTGCGCGGCGATCCGGGAGCGGTCCAGCCGGCGTCCGTGGTGCCGGCCCCGGAAGCTGGAGTACGTGCCGTCGTGGAAGTAGCCGCCGGTCAGCGTCTTGGCGACGGCGGCGAGGGGGTCGCGCGCGAAGTCGGCGTAGTAGCCCTGCGACTCGCCGGTCAGCGCCGTGTGCAGGGCGTGGTGGAAGTCGTCGTTCCACTGGGCGTGCACGCCCAGGCCGCCCGCCGCGCGCGGGGTGATGATCCGCGGGTCGTTGAGGTCGGTCTCGGCGATCAGGAACAGCGGCCTGCCGGTCTCCTCGGCCAGCGCGTCCACAGCCGTCGACAGCTCCTCCAGGAAGTGGCACGCGCGCGTGTCGACCAGCGCGTGCACCGCGTCCAGGCGCAGCCCGTCGATCCGGTAGTCGCGCAGCCACGCCAGCGCGCTCCGCACGAAGTAGTCCCGGACCTCGTCCGAGCCGGGCGCGTCCAGGTTCACGGCGACGCCCCAGGGAGTGTGGTGGCGGTCGGTGAAGTACGAGCCGAAGGCGGGGAGGTGGTTGCCGGAGGGACCCAGGTGGTTGTGGACGACGTCCAGGACGACGCCGAGTCCCAGCCCGTGGGCCCGGTCGACAAAGCGTTTCAGCGCCTCGGGTCCGCCGTACGGCTCGTGCACCGCCCACGGCGCGACCCCGTCGTACCCCCAGCCGCGCCGCCCCGGGAAGGGACACAGCGGCATCAGCTCCACGTGAGTGACGCCGAGCCGCACCAAGTGGTCCAGCCGCTCGGCGGCGGCGTCGAGCGTGCCCTCGCGCGTGTACGTGCCCACGTGCAGCTCGTACAGGACGGCACCGGGCAGCGCGCGCCCGGGCCAGTCGGCACGCCACGCGTAGCGCGCGTGGTCGACGACCGCGCTCAGCCCGTCCGGGCCGTCCGGCTGGCGCCGGGAGCGCGGATCGGGGAGCACGGGGCCGTCGTCCAGCGCGAAGCCGTACCGCGAGCCGTCCCGTGCCCGCGCCTCCCCCCGCCACCACCCCGCGCGCTCCGGGTCGCGCTCCATCGCTCGCGCGACCCCGTCGCAGTGGAGCGTCACACGGTCGGCCTCAGGTGCCCACACCTCGAACTGCACGGACGGTTCCCCTTCGTCTGCTCACAGTGACGTAGCCCGTCCATGGTCCTGCAAAGACGGCCGATCCGCCGTCGAACAGGCCGTTTCCGCCGCGACCGCCGTCCGCTCCCGTCCGCCGCCGTCGTCTGCCGTCCGCCGTCGTCCGTCGGAACCGGTCGCGCGTGGACGGCGCCCCGCCCTGTTCTGGACACCCCGCGCGCGCTGACCGACAATCAGCTTCGTGACGTCGTCCTTCGAGTTCCCCACGCACCCCGCGCGGTTGTCCGACGCGGAGCGCGACAAGGCGCTGCGGCTGCTCCGGGACGGGGTCGCGATGGGGCGGCTGTCGCACGACACGTTCGTCCACCGCATGGAGCTGGCGCTCACCGCCCGCCGTTCCGAGGAACTGGCCGCGCTCACCGCCGACCTGCACACGGAGGGCCGGGTGGCGCGCCTGGTGCTCGGCTCGGTCGAGGCGGTCTCCGGCTTCGGCGTACGGCTGCGCCGGGCCTGGCGGGCCGAGCGGCTGCCCAAGCTGCTGCTGCCCCACCCGGTCACCGGGCATCCGCTGCGCATAGGCCGCGACCCGGGCAGCGGGCTGCGCCTGAACCACGAGACGGTCTCCCGGGCGCACGCCGAACTGAGCCGCCAGGGCGGCATGTGGGTGCTGCGCGACCTCGGTTCGACCAACGGCACGACCGTGAACGGGCGGCGGGTCGTCGGCGCCGCCGTGGTCCGCGAGGGCGACCAGATCGAGTTCGGCCGGATGGCGTTCCGCCTCTCCGCGCACTGAGCCGGAGCACGCCCCCCGGCCTGCGCGGCACACCGTGTGCCCCATGCCGTGCGCGCGCCCGTACGACACGCCGTGCGGCGGGCGCGCACGGCGCAGTTCCCCGCGCCCGAGGCGGTGTTGACGTACCCCGCGACTCGTGACTGACTGGGCGTACGCCGCACACGCCCGTGAACCGGCGGCACTCCATCGTGGAGGTGTGTGCCCTGCCGCCCCTCCCGCGCTATCCGACCGTCGACGAGCTGCGTGCCGGGGCCGCGACGCTCGCGGCCCGGCATCCCGACCGGGCCCGGCTGCGCCGCGTCGGCACCTCGCGCGCGGGGCAGCCGCTGTGGCTGCTGTCCCTCGGCCACGGCGACCGTCAGGCCCTCGTCGTCGCCGGACCGCACGCCAACGAGCCCGTCGGCGGCGCCACCGTCCTGCGCCTGGCCGCCCGGATACTCGGCGACGCCCGGCTCACCGAGGGCGCCGACGCCACCTGGAACCTGCTGCTCTGCCTCGACCCCGACGGCCTGCGCCGCAACGAGGGCTGGCTGTCCGGGCCGTACAGCCTCGGCCGCTACGTCCGGCACTTCTTCCGGCCGTCCTTCATGGAACAGCCCGAGTGGCTGCCCGACGGCGCGGACCGCGCCGCGCTCCCCGAGACCCGCGCCCTGCTCGCCCTCCAGGACGAACTGCGGCCCTTCCTCCAGTGCTCCCTGCACGGCGCCGACGTCGGCGGCGGTTTCGCCGAGCTGACCCACGACCTGCCCGGCCTCGCCCGCCGCCTGGCGCACGCCGCGGTCCGCCTCGGCATACCCCGCGAGCTGGGCTCCTACGACGCCCTGTACTGGCCGGTGCTGGGTCCGGCCGTCTACGGGATACCGCCGCCGCGCCGGGGCAGTCTGACCGCGGCGATCACCGAGGCCGCCGTCGACTCGACCTGGACGCACCCGCGGCGGTACGGCACCGTCACGGCCGTCGTCGAGGCACCCATGTGGGCGGTGGACGCCGTGGCCGACGGCTCGCCGCCCGCCGACCGGGACGCGGTGCTGACCACCGTCAGCGGCACCCTGCGCCGCGACACCCGGCTCCTGCACCGCCTGGTCGCCCGGCTCCGCCCGCACCTGCCCGCCACTGCGGACACCGCCCGTCTGCTGGCGCCGGTCGACGACTACCTGCTGGTCTGCCCCCGGCTCGCCGACGCCTGGGACCCCCAGGCCGACGACGGATCGGGACGTGAACTGCCGCCGCTGAGCACCGCGCACCTGGCCGCCCTGCGCATCGCCGGCCGGCGGCTCGCCCTGCGCACGGCCGGACTGCTGTACCAGGCGGTGACGGTGTCCGGCCGCGACCCGGCCGGTGCGCTGCCGGAGCTGGAACGGCTCGTCGACCGGTGGAGCGACGACTACCGGGACTGCTGCGCGGCGCGCTGGGTGCCGGTCGCGCGGCAGGCGGAGTTCCAGTCCCGCGTGGTGCTCGCCGCGTTCGACCTGGCGGGACGGCACCCGTCCGCCGCCTCCCGTCCGGACCGTCCGGACCGTCCGGGCCGGGGGCCGCAGACCGCCGTGCCGATGCACTGGGAATGACACGGATCACGACGGGCCCCCGCAGCGACGCCCTGCCCCCGCGGAACCGGGCGCGGCACGTGGCGGGACGGCCGGTGCGGTACGCGGAGACCGTCCCGACGCCTGCGCGCCGGCCTCCCGGACGGGCACCCTGTGTACGTCGGCGGACGCGCGGGCGTGCGCCGGTCACCGCGCCCGGGTCACCGGCCACCGCGCCCGGGTCACCGGCCACCGCGCCCGGGTCACCGGCCACCCTGGCCGGGTCACCGGTCACCGGTGACCCGCCCGGTTCGGTCGCCGGCCGCCCCCACCCGCTCCAGCAGCGCCACCGGCAGCCGCTCGAAAAGTTCCGCCACGCGCGCGTGCCCGCTGAACTCCCGCCCGGCGGTCAGCACGTCCGCCCACCTCCCGGGCGGCAGCGGCAGGCTCGTCTCCCGCCAGCCGCCAGCCTCGGCCAGCCGCAGGGACAGCCGGGTCACGGCGGTGAGCACCTCGCCGGAGCGGACGAACGCGGCGCAGTGGGCCGCCGCCGGCCCCTCGGCGGTGAGCGGCCCGTACGTCGCCGAACGGCCGAAGGCACCGGGCCGCCGGAGCCGCAGCGCCAGCGCGGCCCGGGTCACCGCCTCCTTCGCACCGGCCCCTGCGGAGTCCCCGTCCGGAAAGGAGACCGGGCGGCGGTTGTCCGGGTCGACCAGAGCCCGGTACTCGCGCTCGGTGCCCTGGTAGAGGTCCGGCACGCCCGGCATGGTCAGGTGCACCAGGGCGGTGCCGAGGACGTTGGCCCGGACGTGCGGTTCCAGCGCGTCGCGGAAGGCGGCGACCCGTTCGCCGGGCGCCCCGCACGGCCCGGCCGTGACGAACCGCGCCACCGCCTCCTCGTACGGCGGCTCCCGCTCGGTCCAGCTGGTGTACATGCCCGCCTCGCGCACGTGCTTCAGCAGCGCCTCCCGGACCCGCTCCCCGTCCGCCGCGCCGCCCAGCCCGAACACCGTCTGCCAGGCCGCCCACGCGAGCTGTCCGTCCGGCACCTCCTCGACGCCGCGCGCGGCCTGGGCCAGCACCTCCGCCCACCGCCCGGGGCACTGGGTCAGCACGGCCAGCGCCGCCCGTACGTCGGCGCTGCGCTTGGTGTCGTGGGTGGAGACCACCGTGCCGGTCAGCGGCCAGTCGCGCTGCACGCGCGCGCAGTACGCGTGGAACTCCCCGGGCGGCACCGCCGGCTGTCCGGGGCCGCCGCCGACCTCGTTCGCCGACAGCAGCGGCACATAGCGGTAGAACGCCGTGTCCTCCACGGACTTGGCCCGCAGCGCCGACGCGGTCTGCGCGAACCGCGTCCGCAGCTCCACCGCGTCCGGTCCGTCGCCCGCCCGGCCGAGCAGCAGGTCCCGTACGACGTCGACCGCGCCGGCCTCCTCGGACACCGCGAACGCCGACCGGGCCTCGGCCGCCGCCTCCTCGGTGACGACCCGCGCCGGGTCGGTCGAGGTGTAGGGGCGGTAGACCTCCATGCGGACCAGCAGTTCCTGGAGGGCCAGCCGCAGCGCCCAGGGCGCGCGGTCGCGCAGCGCGGGGTCGGGCGACGCCTCGCACAACCGGTGCGCCACGCGCGTGAGCCGGTTCATCTCGGTGGCCAGTTCGTGCGTGAGCACCTTGTACGCCGCCCGCCGCACGGTCGCCGCCCACGCGCCGCCCCGGTCGGTCTGCGGGGCCGCGAACCTGCGGTACTCGGCGACGAGTTCCTCGTGCCCCGCCGGGTCCGTGAATAGCCCGTCCACGTGCCGCAGGGCGTCGTACCCGGTCGTCCCCGCCACCGGCCAGGCGTCCGGCAGGGGTTCCCCGTCGGCCAGGATCTTCTCCACGACCGTCCACCGGCCGCCGGTCGCCTCGTGCAGCCGCTCCAGGTAGGCGTCCGGGTCGGCGAGCCCGTCGGGGTGGTCGACGCGCAGCCCGTCCACCACCCCCTCGTGCAGCAGCCGCAGCACCGTGGCGTGCGTGGCCTCGAACACCTCCGGGTCCTCCACGCGTACGCCGATCAGCTCGGAGATGCTGAAGAAGCGCCGGTAGTTCAGCTCGGTCCGGGCCAGCCGCCACCACACCGGGCGGTACCACTGCGCGTCCAGCAGCCGCGGCAGCGGCAGCCGGGCGGTGCCCTCGCGCAGCGGGAAGGCGTGGTCGTGGTAGCGCAGCACGTCGCCGTCGACCCGCAGCTGGTCCAGGACCTCGCCGACCGGGCCGCCCAGCACCGGGACCAGCACCTGTCCTCCCTGCGCCTCCCAGTCGATGTCGAACCACCGCGCGTACGGCGAACTCGGACCCTGGCGCAGCACCTCCCACAGGGCGCGGTTGTGCCGCGGGGACATCGCCATGTGGTTCGGCACGATGTCCACCACCAGGCCCAGACCGTGCTCCCGCGCGGTACGCGAAAGCTCCCGCAGCCCCCGCTCGCCGCCGAGTTCCTCGCGCACGCGCGCGTGGTCGACGACGTCGTACCCGTGCGCGGAGCCCGGGACGGCCTCCAGGACCGGGGACAGGTGCAGATGGGATACGCCGAGCGAGGCCAGGTACGGTACGGCCGCCGCCGCGGCCCCGAAGGGGAACGAGGGCTGGAGCTGGAGCCGGTACGTGGCCGTGGGGGCCCGGTCGGGTCGCTCAGGTGTCATGCAGAGCTACGTACCCGCCCCGCCGCCTTTCGTGTCACCGGCCCCCCACACAGGCGTACGCGCGGTTGCCCTACACGGGCCTCCTCAGCACCGTCAGGCTCCGGTCCACCAGGGACAGCCGGTCCCCGGCCTGCACCTTGCGGGCCTCGTCCGCGGGCACCCCGTCCGGCAGGGCGGTGTCGACCACCACCTCCCACTGCCGGCCGTGGTCCACCGGGACGACGAAGTCCAGCCGCCTGGGGGAGGCGTTGAACATCAGCAGGAACGAGTCGTCGCCGATGTGCTCCCCGCGCGCCCCCGGCTCCGAGATCGCGTTGCCGTTCAGGAACACCGTCAGCGCCGACGCCTGCGCCGAGTTCCAGTCCCGCTGGGTCATCTCCCGGCCCTCGGGAGTGAACCAGGCGATGTCCGACAGATCGTCGTGGGTGCCCTCCACCGGCCGGCCGTGGAAGAAGCGGCGGCGCCGGAAGACCGGATGGTCCTTGCGCAGCCACACCATCGCGCGCGTGAAGCGCAGCAGGTCGGGGTCCTCGTCGGGCCATTCCACCCAGGCCAGCTCGTTGTCCTGGCAGTAGGCGTTGTTGTTGCCCCGCTGTGTACGGGCGAACTCGTCGCCGTGGCTGATCATGGGCACGCCCTGGGAGAGCAGCAGCGTGGCGATGAAGTTCCGCATCTGCCGCTGCCGCAGCTCCCGCACCGCCGGGTCGTCGGTCTCGCCCTCGGCACCGCAGTTCCAGGAGCGGTTGTGGCTCTCGCCGTCCCGGTTGTCCTCGCCGTTGGCGTGGTTGTGCTTCTCGTTGTACGCGACCAGGTCGTGCAGGGTGAAACCGTCGTGGCAGGTGACGAAGTTGATCGAGGCGAGGGGGCGGCGGCCGTCGTCCTGGTAGAGGTCGGAGGAACCGGTCAGCCGGGACGCGAACTCCGCCAGGGTGCGCGGCTCGCCGCGCCACAGGTCGCGCACGGTGTCCCGGTACTTGCCGTTCCACTCGGTCCACAGCGGCGGGAAGTTGCCCACCTGGTAGCCGCCCTCGCCCACGTCCCACGGCTCGGCGATCAGCTTCACCTGGGAGACCACCGGGTCCTGCTGCACCAGGTCGAAGAAGGACGACAGCCGGTCCACCTCGTGGAACTGCCGGGCCAGGGTGGCCGCCAGGTCGAAGCGAAACCCGTCGACATGCATCTCGGTGACCCAGTACCGCAGCGAGTCCATGATCATCTGGAGGACGTGCGGGGACCGCATGAGCAGGGAGTTCCCGGTGCCCGTGGTGTCCATGTAGTAGCGGGGGTCGTCGGTCAGCCGGTAGTACGACGGGTTGTCGAGGCCCTTGAAGGAGAGCGTCGGGCCCAGGTGGTTGCCCTCGGCGGTGTGGTTGTAGACGACGTCCAGGATCACCTCGATCCCGGCCTCGTGCAGCGCCTTGACCGCCGACTTGAACTCCAGCACCTGCTGGCCCCGGTCGCCCCAGGAGGCGTAGGCGTTGTGCGGGGCGAAGAAGCCGATCGTGTTGTAGCCCCAGTAGTTGTTCAGCCCCATGTCGACCAGGCGGTGGTCGTTGACGAACTGGTGCACCGGCATCAGCTCCAGCGCCGTCACGCCCAGTTCGGTGAGGTGTTCGATGATCGCCGGGTGCGCCAGGGCCGCGTAGGTGCCGCGCAGTTCCTCGGGCAGCCCCGGGTGGCGCATCGTCAGGCCCTTGACATGGGCCTCGTAGATCACCGTGTGGTGGTACTCCGTGCGCGGACGCCGGTCGTCGCCCCAGTCGAAGTACGGGTTGACCACGACCGACGTCATCGTGTGCGGCGCCGAGTCCAGGTCGTTGCGCCGGTCCGGTTCGTCGAAGTGGTAGCCGTACACCTCCTCGCCCCACCGGACCGCGCCGCTGATCGCACGCGCGTACGGGTCGAGGAGCAGTTTCGCGGAGTTGCAGCGCAGCCCGCGCTCCGGGGCGTACGGGCCGTGCACGCGGTAGCCGTACCGCTGCCCGGGCATCACGCCCGGCAGGTACGCGTGCCGCACGAACGCGTCGCTCTCCCGCAGTTCGACCGCCGTCTCCGAACCGTCGTCGTGCAGCAGACACAGCTCTACTCGGTCGGCGGCCTCCGAGAAGACCGCGAAGTTGGTGCCCGCTCCGTCGTAGGTGGCACCGAGTGGATACGCCTCTCCAGGCCAGACCTGCATGGACACGACTCTTTCAGGTGTACGGCGCCGGTGGGGGCGCCTTGGCTCCGAGTCTCCCCGAAAGTGAGGGAAGCACTCAGGACGCGCGGCCGAACTTTCCCTGGACCACAGGGGTTCCCTGCTCCGGCCGCCCGTCACGGCTATGAATCCGCTCACTCCGGCACCGCCCGACGCGCGGAACGAGCGGGGACCGGCGTCCAGTTGGTGAACGAGCCTGCGCATCAGGCTGCACCGCGCACCGCTCGCGGAGTACCCTTCCTTGATCGTTGAGACGGGCAGGTCGGGGGAGCGGAAGGCGGTGCGCGGGTGGGCTCGGGAGGGCTGGAGCTGCCCCCTGGTGACGAGGGTCACGAGGGTCACGAGGGGAGCTCCACGGACGTCCCGGCCGGTGCGGTGTCCCTGGCGCGGCCGATGAACGCGGGCGCGATCGGACCGGAACTGGAGTGGGACGCCGACGCCTGGCACGAGGTGCGCACCCGCGCCCAGCGGGCCGGCCGCGCCTACATCTGGCTGAACCTCGTCGAACAGCGGCTGAGGTCCGTCGTGGCCGCCGTACTGCGGCCGGTCTACGAACCGGTCCACGGCGGCGACGAATGGGTGGTCGCCGCAGCCGGACCGGCCGGCCAGGAGTGGGTGCAGCGCGCGGTCGCCGTCCGCGAGGTCAGCCGCCGCAAGGGCTATCTGCTCGATCCGGCCGACGACAACGTGCTCAGCTTCCTGACCCTGCCCCAGCTGCGCGAGCTGATGGTCCAGCACTGGCCCTGCTTCGAGCCGTACCTGGACGACCGCCGGGACGTGGAACTGGCCCTGGACGAGCTGGAGGTCACCCGCAACGTCGTCTCCCGCAACCGGGCGCTGTCCGAGACGGTGCTGAACCAGGCCGAGCGGGCCGCGGCCCGGCTCCTGGAGATGCTCGGCGCGGGCGGCGACGTGCCCTCCGCCCGCCGCATGCCGGTGGACGCGGTGGAGGACCTGGTCGGCGACCGGTACGCCGACGTGGTCGCCGTGCACCCGGACCGGGTCCGGCTGCTGCGCCAGTTCCCGGCGGAGGACTTCTTCGGCGGTGCCCGCCGCCTCGACGCCATCGGCATCGGCCTCAACCTCCTCGTGCAGAACTTCTCCGGCCGCCGGCTGGTCCGCCTCGCCGAGGCGGGCGGCCGGGTCCGGCTGCTGTTCCTCAACCCGGCCTCCAGCGCCCTCAAGCGGCGCGAGCGCGAACTGGGCGTCAAACGCGGCGAGCTGGGCCGGGCCGTGGAGACCAACATCCTGCACATGCGCCGGGTCCGCTCCCGGCTGCGCGACCCGGGGGCCTTCGAGATCCAGGTGTTCGACGAGACGCCCCGCTTCACCGCCTACCTCGTCGACGGCGACGGCGCCGACGGCGTCGCCGTGGTGCAGTCCTATCTGCGCCGCACCCGGGGGATGGAAGCCCCGGTCCTGGTCCTGCGGAACGGGCGGAACGGTGGCAAAGTCGTCAAGTCGGACCATGCGGAGGACGGCGGACTTTTCCCCACCTACCGCGAGGAGTTCGAGCTGATGTGGGCGGATTCGCGGCCGGTTTCCTGACCGTCCGGCGGCCGCCCTCCCGGGCGGTGGCCGCCGGATTGTCAGTGGCCCGTGCGAAGGTGGAGGCCACTGGGGGAACGCACCGAGAAGGGGGGCCACCCATGGGCTGGCACCAGGAGTTGCTGGTCGGTTTCGACCTGGAGACCACGGGCACCGACCCGCGCGAGGCACGCATCGTCACGGGCGCCGTGATCGAGGTCAGAGCCGGGGAGCCGCTGGGGCACCGGGAATGGCTGGCCGATCCCGGCATGGAGATCCCGGCGGGCGCGGTGGCCGTGCACGGCATCAGCACCGAGCGCGCCGCCGCCGAGGGCCGGCCCGCCGACCAGGTCGCGGACGCCATCGCGGACGTCCTCGTCGCCTACTGGAAGACGGGCGTCCCGGTCGTCGCCTACAACGCGGCCTTCGACCTCACCCTGCTCACCGCCGAACTGCGGCGCCACGCCCTGCCGTCCCTGCGCGACCGCCTCGGCGGCCCGGACCCCGCCCCCGTCATCGACCCGTACACCATCGACCGGTCCGTCGACCGCTACCGCCGCGGCAAGCGCAACCTGGAGGCGGTCTGCGCCGAGTACGGCGTCGCGCTCGACACCGCCCACGACGCCTCGGCCGACGCCCTCGCGGCGGCCCGCCTCGCCCGGGCGATAGCCGCCCGCCACCCCAAGGTCGCGGCCCTGACGCCGGCCGAGCTGCACCGTCGGCAGATCGAGTGGTACGCCGAATGGGCGGCGGACTTCCAGAGCTTCCTGCGCCGCAAGGGCGACGCCACGGCCGTGATAGACGGGACCTGGCCGGTACGGGAGCCGGTGGACGAGCGGGTCTGAGCACCGCCCGCCGGAAAGGGCCTCAGATCGCGAAGGGCCTCAGAAGGGATACCACCGCACCGTCGGATCCCCGTCCCGCAGCGACGCCACCCGGCGTTCGAACTCGGCCAGCGCCTTCGGGTTGCTCGGCGCGTGCTGCGCCACCCAGGCGCAACTGGCCGTCTCCCGGGCACCGCGCAGCACCGCGCAGCCCTCCCAGTCGCGCACGTCCCAGCCGTAGGCGCCGGTGAACGCGTCGTACGCCTCGGCGGGCAGGCCGTAGCGGTCGCGGCTGAGGGCGAGGACCACCAGGTCGTGCTCGCGCAGGTCGCTGGAGAAGGTCTCCAGATCGACCAGGACGGGACCGTCCGGGCCGATGTGCACATTGCGGGGCAGCGCGTCACCGTGGATCGGGCCCGGCTCCAGCGCCGGGACGAGCGCGGCGGCGGCCGCCGCGAAGCCGTCGCGGCGCGCGCGCAGGAACTCCGCGTCGGCGGGGTCGATCGTGTCGCCCGCCAGCCGCAGCCAGCGTTCCACACCGCCCAGCAGCTCGCGGGGCGGCAGCCCGAAGGAGGGGGAGGGCAGTGCGTGCACGACCCGCAGCAGCGGAGCCAGGTCCCGGGGCTCGGCGGGCCGCACCGGCTCGGGCAGCCGGTGCCACACGGTCACCGGATGGCCCTCGACCGACAACGCCTCGGGCACAGCGGCCCGGACGGCCGGCACCCCGGCCTCGGCCAGCCACAGCGCGACGGCCAGCTCCCGGCGCGCCCGGTCGAGCAGCCCGGCGTCGCGGCCCACCTTGACCACCAGAGGGCCGGCGGCGAACACGGCGTTCTCGCCCAGCGTGAGCAGCCGCGCGCCGGCCGCCGCGCCGGGCAGCACTCCCGCCGCGTCCAGTACCTCCCGCGCCCGTGCCTCGTCCATCGTCCGCCTCCGTGCTCCGAATCCCGCCCCAGTGTCGCATTCGCACAGGTCGGGGCGGTGTGCGAGGTCCCTTGACGGGGCGCGCCGCCTTCACGACCATGACCAGGCCCGCCCAGGGCGAACAAAACGGCAGATCGGGGTGGAATTCGTGACGAGAACGGCCGCGGCCGGGACAGCCGGGGCGGTGACCGGACCCGCGCGCCGCGCACCCGGCCCCGGCGCCTGGTTCCTGGTGCTGCCCGCCCTGATCCCCATCCTGGTGCTCAGCGTCGGCCCGCTGCTCCACGGTGTCCTGCTGGCCTTCACCGACGCCCAGTCGGGCCGCACCGAGCCCACCCAGTGGATCGGCGCCCTCAACTTCCAGGACCTGCTGCACGACACGCTGTTCTGGGAGTCGTTCCGCATCGGTCTGCTGTGGGCCCTCGGCGTGACCGTGCCGCAGTTCCTGCTCGCCCTCGGCCTCGCCCTGCTGCTCTCCCAGGACCTGCGGCTGCGCTGGCTGGCCCGCGCCCTGGCGATCATCCCCTGGGCCATGCCCGAGGTCGTCGTCGGCATCATGTGGCGCCTCGTGTACAACACGGACGCCGGCATCCTCAACGAGACCCTGCGCGACCTCGGCCTCGGCGACGGCCGGGACTGGCTCAGCGGCCTGGGCACCGCGCTGCCCGCCGTCATCGTCGTCGGCGTCTGGGCGGGCATGCCGCAGACCACGGTCACCCTGCTCGCCGGGCTCCAGAACACCCCGCGCGAACTGCACGAGGCCGCCGCGGTCGACGGCGCGGGCGCCTGGCGCCGGTTCCGCACGGTGACCTGGCCGGCCCTCAGACCGGTCGCCCTCGCCATCACCGCGCTCAACCTGATCTGGAACTTCAACTCCTTCGCCCTGGTCTACGTACTGACCGGCGGAGGCCCCGGCGGACGCACCCGGCTGCCGATGCTCTTCGCCTACGAAGAGGCGTTCCGCTACGGGCAGTACGGCTACGCGGCGGCGATGGGCTGCGTGATGGTCGCCGTGATCTCGGTCCTGCTGGCCGTCTTCCTCGTCGGCCGGCTGAAGGGGGGCGAGGACACGTGAGGACCTCGAACCGGGCCCGCGCGGGCCAGTACGCCGCACTCCTCGCCTACCTGGTCTTCCTCGCCTTCCCGTTCCTCTGGCTGCTCTCCACCGCGTTCAAACCCCCGCGCGAGCTGGCGAGCCTGCACCCCACCTGGATCCCGCACGACCCCACCCTCGCCAACTTCCGCCAGGCCTTCGACGAACAGCCGCTGCTGCGCGCCGGGCTCAACTCCCTGCTGGCCGCTCTCGCCGCCGCGCTGATCGCCGTGGTGCTCGCGACCCCGATGGCCTACGTCATGGCCCGGCACCGCACCCGGCTCACCAAGGCGGCCACGGGCTGGGTGGTGGTCAGCCAGGCGTTCCCGTTCGTGCTGCTGATCATCCCGCTGTTCCTGGTGCTGAAGAACCTGCGGCTGATCGACTCGGTGCCGGGACTGGTGCTGGTGTACGTGGTGTGGTCGCTGCCGTTCGCGCTGTGGATGCTGGCCGGGTACGTGCGCGCCGTGCCGGCCGAGCTGGAGGAGGCGGCGGCGGTCGACGGGGCCGGGCGGCTGCGCACCCTGGTGTCGGTGACCGCGCCGCTGCTCGCGCCCGGGATCGTGGCGACGGCGCTGTTCGCGTTCATCACCGCCTGGAACGAGTTCTTCTTCGCGCTGGTGCTGCTGAAGACCCCGGAGAAACAGACCCTGCCGGTCGTCCTCACCCACTTCCTCGGCGCCGAGGGCGTGGCCGACCTCGGCCCGCTCGCGGCGGCGGCCTTCCTGGCGACGCTGCCCTCGCTGGTGGTCTTCGCCCTCATCCAACGACGGATCACGAGCGGCATGCTCGCCGGGGCGGTGAAGAGCTGATGCGGACGAGGATCGCCGCCCTGACGGCCGTGCTGTTCCTGCTCCTCGCGGGCTGCGCCGGAGGCGGGGACGGCGCGGACGACGGCCGGATCACCCTCCGCTTCCAGTCGCTGGCCTGGCAGCGGGAGTCCGTGACCGCCAACAAGGAACTGGTGGCGGAGTGGAACGCCGCCCATCCGGACATCCACGTCGAGTACGTCCAGGGCAGCTGGGACAGCGTCCACGACCAGCTCCTCACCTCCTTCGAGGGCGGCGAGGCGCCGGACATCATCCACGACGCCTCCGACGACCTCGCCGACTTCGCCTACGGCGGCTATCTGGCCGACCTCGGCGGCCTGCTGCCCGAGCGGCTGCGCTCGGACATCCCGGCGAGCAGCTGGGAGACGGTCACCTTCGGCGACGGGATCTACGGGGTGCCGTTCCTCCAGGAGCCACGGGTGCTGATCGCCGACGCGAAGCGGCTGGCGGAGGCGGACGTCCGGATACCGACGGTCGAACGCCCGTGGAGCTGGGCGGAGTTCCGGGAGGTGGCGAAACGGCTGAGCGGGCCCGGGCGGTACGGGGTGGCCTGGCCGCTGAAGGAGCCCGTGTCGGCCTCGCTCAACCTGTCCCTCTCGGCGGGCGGGCAGCTCTTCCACCGCGGGGCGGACGGCAAGGTGACCGTCCGCGTCGAGGCGGGCGACGAGGTGGTGCCGCGCACCATCCACGACCAGGTCAACACCGACCGCAGCGCCTCGCCGACGACCCTGGGCAGCGGCGGTTCCGACACGCTGCCCGGCTTCTTCGGCGGCAGGTACGCGATGGTGCCGCTCGGCTTCTCCTACCGCCAGCAGATCGAGCAGCAGGCGCCCGAGGACTTCGAGTGGCGGGTGCTGCCCGCGCCGGCCGGGGCCGGCGGGCTCACCCAGGGGGTCAGCCCGCAGACGCTGTCCGTCGCGCGGGACAGCGCGCACAAGAAGGAGGCGGTGGCGTTCCTCGACTTCCTGCTCCAGCCCCGCAACATGGTGCGGCTCGCCCTCGGCGACTGGATGCTGCCGACGGGGGCCTCGGCCCTGGCGGACCCGGCGTTGCGCACGCCGGAGGACGGGTGGGCCGTCGGAACCGCGCTCGCCAGGCATCTGCGGTCGGCGCCCGCGCAGTCGGTGCGGGGGTATGCCGAGTGGAAGGACAAGGTGGCCACGCCCGCGTTCCAGGAGTACTACAGCGGGGCCATCGGGGCGGGGGAGCTGCGGGAACGGCTGGAGGAGGACGGGAACCTGGTGCTCGCCCGGTATCAGCGGTGAGTTCCCGGGCGCGGGTTCGTTGTGGTCGTCCGTGCGGTTCCCCGTACCCCGCGCCGGTTCGGGGGCGCCGCAGAAACCCGTTCCCCGCGCCGGTTCGGGGGCGCCGCAGAAACCCGTTGCCGGGGAAGTGGCCGTCGCCTAACGTCGTCCCCGTGGCAGCGTTCAACGCGATTTTCGACTCCGGTCTCGGCCGGGGCTGCACGTACTCCATCCGGATGCGTGGCGGCCTCGGTGCCCTGACCGGCCCGGGCCGCGCGCCCGTATCGCGGTAGCGCTTCGCGCTCTCTTCGTAGCGCTCTCCACGCTTTCGTCTTCCGGTCAGGGCCTTCGGCTGCCCTTTCCCGCCTTTCACGGAAGACAAGGACCGCTGGCCATGGCCCGCCCCTCTTCGCGTGCCCGCACGCTCTCGCAGAACTTCCTCGCCGACCGCGCCGCCGCCGAGCGCTTCGCGCGGCTCGCCGTCCCCGACCCCCGCACCGCGCCCCTCGTCCTCGAAGTCGGCGCGGGCAAGGGCGCGCTGACCGAACCGCTCGCCCGCCGCGCCCGGGAACTGACCGCCTACGAGATCGACCCCCGGCTCGTCCCCGCACTGCGCGCCCGTTTCGCCCGCGCGCCGCACGTCCGCGTCGTCGGCGGTGACTTCCTGGCCGCGCGCCCCCCGCGCACGCCGTACTCCGTCGCCGGGAACGTGCCCTTCTCCCGTACCGCGGACATCGTGGACTGGTGCCTCACCGCACCCGGCCTCACCGACGCCACCCTCCTCACCCAACTGGAGTACGCCCGCAAACGCACCGGCGACTACGGCCGCTGGACCCTGCTGACGGTCCTGACCTGGCCGCGTCACGAGTGGCGTCTGGCGGGGCGGGTGAGCCGGTACGGCTTCCGGCCCGCGCCGCGCGTCGACGCCGGGATCATCCGCATCGAACGCCGGCCCGCCCCGCTCCTCGACGCCCGCGCGTACCGCGGCTGGCGGCGCCTGGTCGAGCTGGGCTTCTCCGGCGTCGGCGGCTGTCTGCACGCCTCCCTGCGGCGCGAGCACCCCGGGCGCCGGGTGGACGCGGCCTTCCGCGCGGCCCGCCTGGACCCGGGCGCGCTCGTCGGCGAGGTGGCGCCGGAGCGCTGGCTGCGGCTGTACGAGGTGCTGGCACCGTGACGGCGAACGTGACCGCGACCCCGACGGGAACCCCGACCCCGACCCCGACCGTGCCGTCAGCCGACCCGGTAAACCACTTGCACGAGACGTATCGTCTCGTTACGGTCCTCGGTATGACCAGTCGCTCCCACATCGCCATGTTCTCCATCGCCGCCCACGGCCACGTGAATCCCAGCCTGGAGGTGATCCGCGAGCTGGTGGCGCGGGGGCACCGGGTGACCTACGCGATCCCGCCCGCCCTGGCCGAGAAGGTCGCCGGGACCGGCGCCGAACCCAAGCTGTGGCACAGCACGCTGCCCGGCCCCGACGCCGACCCGGCGGACTGGGGCACCACCCTGCTGGACAACGTGGAGCCGTTCCTGGACGACGCGATCCAGGCGCTTCCGCAGCTCGTCAAGGCGTACGAGGGCGACGAGCCGGACCTCGTCCTGCACGACATCACCTCCTACCCGGCCCGGGTCCTCGCCCACCGCTGGGGCGTGCCCGCGATCTCCCTCTCGCCGAACCTCGTCGCCTGGGACGGGTACGAGCAGGAGGTCGGCGAGCCGATGTGGGAGGAGCCGCTGAAGACCGAGCGCGGTCAGGCGTACTACGCCCGGTTCCACGCCTGGCTGGAGGAGAACGGGATCACCGAGCACCCGGACCCGTTCGTCGGCCGCCCCGCCCGCTCCCTGGTGCTGATCCCCAAGGCGCTCCAGCCCAACGCCGACCGGGTCGACGAGTCGGTCCACCGTTTCGTCGGCGCCTGCCAGGGCGACCGGGGCGCCGAGGGCGGCTGGGAGCGGCCGGCCGGTGCCGAGAAGGTCGCGCTCGTGTCGCTCGGCTCGTCCTTCACCAAGCAGCCGGCCTTCTACCGGGAGTGCGTGCGGGCGTTCGGCGGGCTGCCGGGCTGGCACCTGGTGCTCCAGGTCGGCCGGCACGTCGGCCCGGCCGACCTGGGGGACATCCCCGACAACGTGGAGGTGCGGTCCTGGGTCCCGCAGCTGGCGATCCTCAAGCAGGCGGACCTGTTCGTCACGCACGCCGGGGCCGGCGGCAGCCAGGAGGGGCTGGCCACGGCCACCCCGATGATCGCCGTACCGCAGGCCGTGGACCAGTTCGGGAACGCGGACATGCTCCAGGCGCTCGGCGTCGCCCGCAAGCTGCTCACCGAGGAGGCCACCGCCGAGGCGCTGCGCACGGCCGCGCTCGCCCTGGTCGACGACCCGGAGGTGGCCCGGCGGCTGACGAAGATCCAGGCGGAGATGGCCGAGGAGGGCGGTACCCGACGGGCGGCCGACCTGATCGAGGCCGAACTGGCCGCCGTCCGGGGAGCGTAGCGGCGAGGGCCTCCCACCCCCGACCCGTTCGCCTCTCGTCGTGGGCGAGGCCGCCGGGGCGTGGGAGGCCGGCCGGTGCGGGAGCGGCGGGCAACGGCTACAGTTCGCGGGGTCCGCCCGGAGCGGACCGCGGCCGTCGCGCCCACCCCCACGGGGCACGACGGCCGCATTATCGTCTGTCCATGACGACGACGTACGCGGCGCTGCTGCGCGGCATCAACGTGGGCGGCAAGCGGAAACTCCCGATGGCCGGCCTGCGTGCCCTCATGGCGGACCTGGGCCACACCGGCGTACGCACCCATCTGCAGAGCGGACAGGCCGTGTTCACCGCGGAGCACGGCACCGAGGAGGAGCTGGCGGCCGGGCTGGCGGACGCGATCGAGGCGCGGTTCGGGTTCGCCGTGGACGTGATCGTGCGCGACCACGCCTATCTGCGGGCGATCGTGGAGCAGTGCCCCTTCCCGGCCGCCGAACTGGCGCCCAAGCAGCTCCACGTCACCTACTTCTCCGCGCCGGCCGGCGCGGAACGGTTCGCGGAGATCGACCGGGCGGCCTGTCTCCCCGAGGAGTTCCGCCTCGGCGACCGCGCCCTCTACCTCTACGCGCCGGACGGCCTGGGCCGCTCCAAGCTCGCCGACCTCATGTCCAGGCCCCGCGTCACCCAGGGCCTCGTCGCCACCACCCGCAACTGGAACACCGTCGTCAAGCTGGTGGAGCTGACGGCGCCCTGACTCCTGACTAAGGTGGGCCGGACGTACGGGGGAAGGGCGTGTCACCGTGGGGGGAAGGGCGCTGCCGGCGCTGCCGCAGTACCGCAAGGACGGGGTCACCCGGCGGCTGTGCGCCTCGGTCCACCTCGACGCGGACCTCGCCCGCTGGACGGACCGGGAACTCACCGGCGACCGGCTGACCTCGCCCGGACTGACCCTCGGCATCAACTTCGTCGCCCTCGCCCGGCACGCCCGCGCCGCCGCCTCGCGCCGCGACGCGCTGGAGAAGCGGCTCACCCGGCTCGCCGCCGCCCTGGCCGGCGCCGTCCTGGTGGGCCTGTGGGGACTGACCGGCGGCCACGGCACGCTCGCCGCGGTCGGGATCTACGGGGCGCTCGCCGTCCTCGGCGCCTCCTGGTGGTTGATCCACCGCGCCGAGTCACAGGCCCGCGACGCGGCCCGCGCGGTCTTCGTGGGCACCGAGAGGGCCGAGAAGCTCGCCCCGCCCGTGGAACCCGAGGCGGAGGCGTGGCTGCACGGACTCAAGCGGGCCAACGTGCTGCCCTACGCCGACGCGGCGGCCCTGACCACCCCCTTCGTCGGCAGCGGCACGAAGATCAAGGAGGTGGTCTGGCAGCCCATCGACGTCAGCCGGCCGGCCGAGGCACCCGGCGGCGGCAAGCTCCCGCTGCTCCCCTTCGACGCCGTCGACCTGCACACCTACGTGGCCCGGCAGATGGAGTCCATCGCCGGCCTGGAGGGCCTGCGCGCCAGGAACCGGCTCTACGTCCTCGGCAGCCACGCCCACCTGCTGCCCGAGCTGGTCCCCGACCGCACCGCGCGCCCCCGCGCCCAGGTCCCCAAACAGCTCGTGCAGGCCGGCCTGCACACCCCCGGCGCGGGCATGCGCACCCACCTGTGCCTGGAACGGGTCGGCGAGGGCGGCCGGGTCGTCGTCTGCATGTATCTGCGGGCGATCCTGCACCGGCCCAACCTGACCTGGGAGGTGGCCGCCTACGTGATCCCGCCGCTCGGCGCGCGCTTCGACCGGGTGGACCGGCTGCCGGTGGCCCCGTTCGACCGGTGGTGGAGCCTGGTCGCGTACGCCTGCTCGCACCTCTTCACCGACCTGCGCCGGGCGCCGGGACGCCGGCGCGCGCGCCGGCGCCGGGCGCGACAGGAGGCGCGGGCGCTGGCCAGGCGGCGGCGGGAGATCACCGACCAGCACCTGCTCGTCGACCACGGCGCCGACGACAGCGTGCGGGCCCGGCTGAGCGACTGGGCGGAGGCGGGGTACGCCGAGCGGACCGACGCGCAGGACTACCTCTTCCGGCTCCAGCAGGGCGTGCTGGTGGCCACCGAACGCTTCCTGAAGGACCACAACGTCGACACCAGTTCCTTCGACCGGGCGCAGCAGGTCATCAGCACCCAGACCTACCACATCTCCGGCGACATCACCGGACCCAGCAACATCGGCACCGGCGGCCAGATCACCGTCAACGGCGGGCCGCAGGGCCAGGGGGGTCCGGCGGCGCCGGGTCAGCAGGGAGGACCCACACCATGAGCACGTACAACTTCCACGGGAACATCAGCGGGCCGGCGAACATCGGCGACCACGGACACATCGAGATCCACCACGGCGCGGACCCGGCCGCGGTGCTGGCGCTCGCGGACCGGCTGGTCGAGCGGCTGCGCGGCGAACACCCCGCGCTGGCCCCCGAGGCCGAGGTCGTCCAGGGCGAGCTGGTGCGCGCCGGGCAGGAGGGGCGGGCCGTCGACCGGGGCCGGATCCGGGCCGCCCTGGAGACCATCGGCATCGGCGTCGCGGCGGGCAGCGGCAGCCTCGCCCTGGCTCAGGAGATCCAGCGGGCCCTGGGGCTGTGACGGCACGTCACCTGGGGTGCACCACCGCCCGCGCCCCCTCCCCGAGGTCCAGTTCGAGACCGGCCCGCAGCGGCACCGTCTGACCGGGCGCGATCCGCTGGAGCGTGCCGTCGGAGCGGGCGCCGGTCCAGGTCCGCTCGGAGCGGTTGGCGATGCCGAACCGGCCCGGCTTCGAGGGGTGTTCCACCAGCTCCGCGACGAGCGCCGCGTCCGAGCAGTCGTGCCGCTCCGGCTCCGGCGCCAGATGGTGGTCCTGCACCCGGGCCGCCCGCCCCAGCCGGATGTGGTGCCCGGCGCGCGGCGGCGGCGTGGTCACCACCAGCCGGGGCGGCAGCACCACCTGGGCCCCGCACCCCCAGCAGCTCCTGGGCGGCGGGTTCTCGCCCGGCTCCGTCATGTTCTGCCGCCCGCAGGCCGCGCACTCCACCACCGTGTCGAGCACCGCCCGCAGCGCGTCCCGCCACTCGGACTCGCGCACCCGCGCCGCCGGATCGCGCAGGCCCGTCGTGAAGACCCGGCGGAACAGCTCCCGCAGCCGCTCCGCCGTCGCCTCCCAGGTGGCCAGCACCGTGGTGTGCTCCATCGGGTCGGGGGCGTTGGCGTCGTCGGCCGGGTCGAAGACGAACAGCGGATCACGGCCGTACAGCTTGCGCTCGGCCGCGTCGTCCAGACAGTGGATGCCCAGCTCGCGGCGGCCCTCGAAGGGGTGGTGGTTCATCAGCAGCATGAACAGCAGCACGGCCAGGGAGTGCAGGTCGGACTGGGTGCCGGGCCGGGCGCCCGGGTCGCCGCGCACCAGCTCCGGGGCCATGAACTTCATGGTGCCGGAGATGCCGCTGACGTCGCCCTCCACCACCGCGTTGTCGTTGTCGCAGACCAGCACCTCACCGGTGGCCGGGTCGAAGAAGATGTTGCCCCAGGAGATGTCCCGGTAGGCGACGCCCCGCATGTGCAGCGCCTGGTAGGCCTCCACCGTGTACAGACAGGCCCGCAGCAGGGCCCGGGTGTTGGTGCGCAGCCGGCGGCGGAACAGCTCGGGCAGCCCCTTGAACCGTTCGGGGCGCAGGTCCATCAGATAGCCGAAGGAGCCGCGGTACGGACCGACGTGGGCCTCGGGCCACAGGAAGCGGTCGTCGTGGAAGTCGCGGTGCACCAGTTCCCGGACGATCGCCTCCTGCTGGGGCGTCGCCGAGGTCGGGTAGTACCACTTCAGGGCCTTCTCCCCGGTCCAGGTCGCGACCCGGTACACCTCTCCCTGCCCGCCGGCCCCCAGCAGGGCGAGGATCTCGACCTCGTCCCCGTTCTCGGTGGCCAGCCGCGTGCCGCCGTCCAGCATGCCGCTCATCTCTCAGCTCTCCGTCTTCCGTTCCAGTTCCGCCCCGGCCCCCGGCTCCGGGGGCCGCAGCGCCGCGGTGAGGGTCGTGTCGTCCCCCGAGTGGCGGGCGGCGTGCTCCAGCCACTGGGGGAGCAGGTGCCGCACCCCCGCGCTGCCGTCCGCGGTCAGCCGGCCCTGGAGGTCCTCGACGAACGCCGGGTACCCGTCGGCCGACGCGAAGCTCTTGGACAGCCCGTCCGTCGACAGCACCACCAGCCTCGGCAGCCGGGCCTGTTCGAACACCGGCGCCCAGTGCGTGCGCACCTGACGCCAGGCCCGCGGCCCGCACAGCGAGTCCGTCTCGTCCCCGAGGGCCTCCTCGGCCGGCGCCAACGGCCGCTCCAGCGTGCCGTCGTGCGCCACCACCGCGAGGTCACCGTCCCCGATCTGCCAGGCCACCAGCAGCCAGGGCGTGAGCACCGCGCCGATCAGCGTGGTGCCGTACAGCCGCAGCTTCTCGTCGTCCCCCGGCTCCGGCGCCCCGTCGTCGGCGACCGGCCGGTGCCGGTCCCAGTGCCCGAGCGCCGCCGCGCGCCACTGCCGTACCAGGGCGCGCGGGAAGTCGTCGCGGGCGTACGTCATCAGCCGGGCCGGCCGCCCCGGCCCGTGCGGGTCGCGGGCCGCGCGGCCGAACTCGGCGGCCAGCACCGCGAAACGGTCCACGGCGAACCGCGCGCCCAGCTCGCTGCGGGCGTACGCGGGAGAGCCGTGCCCGTCCGCCACCGCCAGCACCAGCGGGTCGTCCGCGCTGCCCGCCCCCTGGCAGGCGTACCAGTCCTGGTTGCACCGCTTGCCGACGCCCCGCACGCTCTCGCCGAGCGTCTCCCAGGGCCGTACCCGTAGCGTCACCACACGTCGTCGTCATCGTCGTCGTCGAGGACCGGCGGGGCGAACGGCTGCTTGACCGTCGGGTCCTCCTGGCCCGCCATCGGCTGCGAGGCGGCCTTCACCGCGGCGGTCGACGCCCACCGGATGGCGGCGGCCAGCTGCTTGCCGTTGTGCGCCTCCAGCGGCTTGAACTCCGGGTTGCCGATGAACTCCTGGAGTACGCCCTTGTCCGCGTCGTGGCCGATCGCGATGGCGATCCGAACCGCCTTGCGGCCCCAGGGCGTCGCGTCGACCGCCGCGAGGCCCGCCCGCCAGTCGTCGGTGGGCACCCCGTCCGACACCAGTGCCAGGACCGGCTTCAGCGCGCGCTGCGGCATCGGCGGGGTCTGGAGCTCGCGGGCGGCCAGGGTCAGCGCCTCGCCCAGGTTGGTCATGCCGTCCACCTCGACGTCCTGCCAGGTGAAGTCGTCGACCGGGACCGGCGCCTGGTGCAGCCACTGGGCCGTGGTGGAGAAGGTGATGGTGCGCAACAGCAATTGTGCCGCCGGGTTGTCGGCCGCCACCGCCCGCATCTCCGGGAGGGCCTCCCGGATCGCGTAGTTCAGCTTGGCGATCTTGTCGCCCTGCATGGAGTACGAGCAGTCCAGCAGCCAGATGAAGTGGACCGGCCGGTTCGCCATGGGCCCGCCGGGGATGTCGCTCACGTGGTTGTCGCCTTTCCGGTAGTCACGGTAGTCGCGTGGAGGGGAGGGGTGCGCGGGTCCGTCACAGCAGCCACCACACCAGCGCGGCCACCGCTGCGGGGGTCAGCGCCAGGGAGGCGATGAACAGCGCCGCCACCAGCCGCCGTCCGCGTCCGATGGAGGGGGTCACCCGGGTCATGCCGTCGTGTACGTCCTCTCCGTCGCGCCTCGGGTACGCAGCCCCGAGGCGGCGAGCAGCCACAGCACCGGTTCGGCCGCCCTCAACTGCTCGCTCTCCAACGGGCCCGCGCAGGTGGCGGCATGGGCGCTCACCGTCCAGTAGCGCGCCGACCGGAAGTCGTGCCCGAGGGCGCGCACCAGGGGGCCGAGCCCGATCTCGGTGAGCCACTCGTCGATCCGCGCGCCGGGCACCGGCAGCGAGGCGAGCCCGTCGAGAACGTCCCGCTTGGTGACCACCGCGGCCACCGGCAGCCGGGACCGCCGCCCGGTCAGCGCCGCCAGCTCCCCGGCCAGCCGCTGGTACGTCTCCCAGGGCCCCTGCGCCGAGGGACGCGCGTCCTTCACCAGCCGGGCGTCCTCGGGCGAGAGCAGGCCGCGCACCTTGGGATCGGCCAGCACGTCGGCGACCAGCACCACCCCGTCCGCGTGCGCCAAGTACCCCTGCCCGCGCACCCGTTCGGCCTCGCTCACCGACTCGCCCATCGGGTCGTACAGGTACAGCAGCCGACGCCGCCGGCCCCGGCGGACCAGCAGCATCAGGGCGCGCGGCTGTCCGCCGGTCGTGGCGTGCGCCCAGCCGGTGCGCCGTACCTCCTGGGCCAGACCGGTGGCGGTGCGCCGGTCGTCCTCCGAGGCGTACTCCACCGACAGCCCGCCGCGTCGCGCCCATGCCTGGAGCCCCTCCGTCATGGCCGTCATCAGCATCGTCTTGCCGGACGAGGTGCCGCCGATCAGCGGCGCGTGCACGACGCGGGTGGTGGTGGCGGCCTCGGGCAGCCACCGCTCGCAGTACGGGCAGCGGGCCGTGAGCCCGCCGCCGCCCGAGAGCCGGGTGGCGGGCAGCCGGTGCCCGCAGTCGCAGACGTGCCACAGGGCGCCGTACCGGCCGGGCCGCAGCGCGCGGTGTTCGGCACGGCAGTTCGGGCAGGGGTGCAGGGCCAGCGGCACGGGGCGGTAGCAGCCGGGGTGCGGGCACTTGACGCGGATGCCGCGCAGCAGCCGCCGGCCCCGCTCCAGGCCGCGCAGCGCCGGTACGGACGCCGCCCAGCCCAGCCAGACCAGCCCGAGCAGCAGGGCGAACACGGTGAGTACGGCGGTCAGGGCGGCGCAGGCGAGTGCGGCGCCGAGGGCCGCGCCGGCGGCGGTGCCGGGCGCGACGAACACCGTCAGCAGAAACCGGTTGGCCGGGATGTCCACCCGGCGCCCGTCCGGCCGCCGCCCCGTGAACAGGTTGCGGGCGGTCCGTCGCAGCCACCCGTCGACGAGGCCGCGCCAGACCGTCCGCGTGCCGTGCCGGGCGGCGGTCGACGCGTCCACCCACATCTGCCGCCACCAGTAGGCCAGGTGCGCGGGCTCGGGCTGCTTCGCCGTGCCCAGCCGTCCGTCGCCGTCCCCCGTCCGCCACGGCCCGAGCCGCCGCCAGACGGCACCCAGCCCGGCCGCCGCCAGCTCCCACACCGCCCGGCCGGCGCACACGCCCACGGCGATCAGCGCGGTCCAGCCGCCGAGGAGGAGGAGCGGGAGCGGGACGAGGCCGGAGGTCATGGGATTCCTCCGTCGCCGCGCGTCGGGGACGTCGGGGACGTCACGGGCGTCGGGGGCGTCACGGGCGGCCCTCCTCGGCCGGCGGCTCGATGTCGCCGTGCCGCACGGGCGGGCGTTCGATACGGCGGTTGCGGCCGGAGAAGCGGCCCGCCAGGCGGCCGAGGGTGCCCGGCCGGTTCCAGGAGCGGAACGCGTCGAGCCTGCCGCCGCCCGCCCGGCCGAGGGTGTCCTCGATCCCGGCCAGGTCGGCCGCGGGCAGCGCCCGCACCACCGGGCGCAGCACCTTGGTCAGCAGGGCGGTGCGGGTCTCGTCCCAGGCCGGATGGGTGCCGGGGCAGGCGCTCCAGGCGCAGAAGCAGGCGGCGGCGTACGCCGGTGACGTCCGCAGCCGGTCCCGTACCCGCTCCGAGCGCCCCGCCCGTTCGTACGCCGCCAGCAGCCGGGGCTCGCCCGACCGGGCCAGTCCGTACAGCTCGCTGTCCGGCGCCGGGCCGTCCACCAGCCGTCGGGCCAGCGCGGCGAAGACCCGCTCCGTCACGGTGTCCGGCACCGGCTCGGCGGCGCCGTCGCGCAGCCCGAGCGCCCGGCCGACCCACTCCTCGCCCTCACCCTCGGTGCCCAGCAGCCCGGTGAACTCCAGGAGGAGCAGCGCCGCCCGCTGTCCCGGGCGCAGCTCGGTCGGGAAACAGCGCAGCAGGTCGGCGGCGAGGACGGGGGCGTCCAGGTCGTCCGGGGGCGCGGCGAGGGCGGCGTCGACCAGGACGTCGCGGGTGCCGGCCGCGCGGTGGATGTCCGAGCCCAGCTGGTTCAGCAGCAGGCTGGCCTCCTGGCTGGCCGGCAGCTCGCCCGGCCACACCAGGTGCAGGGCGGTCGCGAGGACGGCCGGGTCGGCGTGCGGCGAGACCGCGGCGGCGCGCAGCACCCCGTGGAACCGGGTGAGCCGGTCGCCCGGCTCCCGCGCCTCGGGCGGCAGCACGCACATCCGCAGGTGCGGGAAGCCGGGTTGCAGCCCGACGGGCAGCCGCGATCCGGCGAGCCGCCGGGCGACGGCCACCGGATCGGCGGCGGCCAGCGCGTCCAGGGCGCCGAACAGGGCGATGCGCAGGGCGGGATGCCCCTCGACGGCGTCGAGCAGGGCGGGTGGGCAGCCGTCGGGCTCGGGGGCCGTGCTCCCGTACGTGCCGGTCCCGGTGGTGCCGTACGTGCCGCTCCCCGCGGTGCCGTACGTGCCGCTCCCCGCGGTGCCGTACGCGCCGGTCCCTGCGGTGCCGTACGCCGTGCCGCGCGGGGCGTCACGCCGGGCACCTTCCGAGCCGGTCCCGGCGGTGCCGTACGTGCCGGTCCCGACGGTGCCGTACGCGCCGCTCCCCGCGGTGCCCTCCCCGTCGTCACCCGCGCGGCCCTCCCCGCCGCCCTCCGGTCCCGCCACCAGTGCCCGCGACAGCCGTCCCGCCAGTTCCGGCAGCAGGTCCTGGCAGTCGACGTCGAGCAGGTCGGCGGTGCCCAGCAGGAGCAGGGGCCGGCCGACGGCGGGCTCGCGGGCGTCCGCGATGCCGGACCGCAGCGGCGCGGCCAGCGTCCGGGCCAGCTCGTCCCGGACCACCGGCGTCAGCGACCCGGCGCGCAGCGCGGGCACCGGCCCGCCGCCGAGCACCGCCGAGGTCAGCACCCGCCCGGCCAGCGGCGCCGTCACGGCGGTCGGCAGCCGCCCCTCGACCCGGTCCAGGAGCGCGGCCAGCGCGGCCCGTTCGGCACCGGCGTCCTGCGGGGACGTACCGGACGTACCCCCTTCGTCGCCGCCGGACGTGCTCAGCACGCCGATCAGCGCCGTCAGCGTGGCCTCGGGCAGCGACCCGACCCGCTCCCCGGCCCAGCGGGCGGCGGCGGCCCGGGCGTCGGCGCGCAGCGCGACCCCGGCGGCCAGCGCCGACGCGGCGAGGCACCCGAGGTCCAGCGAGGCGTCCCGGAACAGCTCCGGACGCGCCGCGCACCACACCCGCGCGCAGGTGTCGGCCCACGCGTCCGGGACCGTACCGGCCGAACCGCCGGCGGACCGCCCGGTGCAGTCGTGTACCCGCAGCCGGTGCCCCGGCGCGCACGGCTCGGACGACGGCAGCGCGCCGACGATCTGCTGGCGGGCCTGGAGCGGCCGGCGGGTGTACGTCGTGAAGGTCAGCCGGTGCGCCACCTCCCGGGGCAGCACCGCGCAGGCCAGCGCGATCCACTGGGCCACGGCCGCGCTGTCGTGCTCCACCAGCACCACCTGGCAGGCGTCGGGGTCCTCCGCCAGCACCCGCAGGTCGGCGAAGAACGCGGCGAGCCGGTCCGCGCGGGACGCGGCGAAGGCGACCAGGGCGTCCCGGCGCAGCAGCCCCGACGGCTCCAGCCGGTCCACCGGCGTGGGCCGCCGGTCGGCGGGCGTGGCGTCGGCCCAGCGCGGCGACTCCCACGCCGTGATGGGCAGCGCCCCGTCCGGCAGCCGCGCCCCCGGCGGCAGGTACAGGGCGTGCGCGTGGAAGTTGCCCCAGCGCCCGCTGTAGTCCGCGCCGGTGTAGACGGTACGGCTCAGCAGCCGTCCCCCGTCGGAGAGTTCGTGGAAGCCCAGCGCCTTCGGGAAGGCCCGCAGCTGCGCGGCGTCCGGCCGGGCCGGCAGGTCGCGCGGCGGCTCGTACCCGATGAGCTGCTCGGCCTCCCGCAGCAGCCCCTGCGGTACGCCCGGACTGACCGCGGTGAACCGGAACCCCGAACCGTCGGGGCCGGGCGGCGCGGACGTGTAGTGCAGCTGGGCGAGGCTCACTTGGTCCGTCCCTTCCCGGCGCCGCGCACCCGCAGCAGCCCGCGGCGGCTCAGCAGCCACAGCAGCGGATCCTCCACCCGTACCGGCCGCGGCCCCGACTTCGGGGCGTCCGCCGGGGCGTCGGCCGGGGGCGGGGCGCCCAGCGCCGACAGGCCGAACAGGGACACCTCGGCGAAGTCCAGCTCCAGCCGCCGCAGCAGCGTCCCCGAGTCCCAGTCGGCCAGCAGCGACCGCATCTCCTCGTGCACGGCGAGCCGGTCCACGTCGTCGTACACGCCGCCTTGGTGCGGGGCGTTGGCCAGCAGCGGCGAGTGCGGGTCGAGCAGCGCCCCGAGCATGTCCGTCTTGGTGACGGCCACCGCGATCGGCGTGCTGACCCGGCCCCGGGCCCCGCGCCGGCCGTGCGCGCGCAACTGGGTCGCCAGATCGGCGGCGATCTGCTCCGGCGGGGCCTCCACCGCGGGCAGCGGCGGGCCGTCGTGCACCGGCAACCGGTCCCGAACGGAACCCAGTTGCAGCGGGTCGACCAGCAGGATGATGCCGTCGGCGGCGCTGAGGTAGCGGGTGTAGCGGTCCATCGCCTCCGCGTCCGCGAGGTCCTCGCCCGCCGCGTCGAAGAAGACCAGCGTGGTGTGCCGGGTGCCGCCGCCCGGCTGGCCGCGCCGGGGCAGGCTCAGCCGGTACAGCAGCGGGTCACTGAAGCCGAGCGCCGCCGGGCGGGTGGCGTCCGGCAGCCGCAGCCGCTCGTAGAGGTCCTCGGCCATCTCCTTGTCGCGCCGCTGCGTACTCGCGCCCATCGCGGCCAGCGAGGCGTGGTACGCCTGCCCGACGCGCTGGTTCAACTCGTTGACCAGGACGGAGACGTACGTGCTCTTGCCCGACGCCTTCGCGCCGACCAGCGCGATGATGCGGCTTTCCTGGTCGCAGTAGTCGCTGGGCAGGTCGTTGTGGCAGGTCCCGCAGACCCGGACCGGCGTGCCGACCCCGCACTTGGGGCAGGGCACGCTGCCGGCCGAGGTGCCGAGCACGCGGCCCACGCTGCGCGGGGCGTTGAAGACGGGGCCGCGCATCCGGGCCGCCGGGGGAGCGGCGGGGCCGGTGAACCCGGCCCACACGTCGTCGCGCACCGGACCGCACGGCGCGCCCCGCACGCCGCTCGGCATCATCTGGCAGCGGTAGGGCAGCCGGGCCGCCGAGGCGCGGGTGAAGCAGTAGGGACAGGTGACGGTCGTCATGGCTCAGCGCACCACCAGGCTCGTGGGGGAGGGTTCTTCGAGGCGTACGGCCGTGGCGTGTTCGCCGAGCAGGAAGCCGCGCAGGGTGTAGGGGGCGGGGAAGGGCGCGTCCGGCAGTTCCTGCTCCACCGTGCCGCCGTGCCGGGAGAGGTCGCGGCCGGCGATCCGCAGCACGGTGGTGCCGTCGCTCGCGTCCCGGGGGCGCAGGGTGCCGCCGCGCACCACGCACACGAACTCGGGCAGGTCCGCCCCGGCCGGGTCCGGGCCCAGCAGGGTGACCCGCAGCAGGGTCCGGCGGCGGCTGCGGGGCAGGAACCGGCCCGGCGGGCGCACCAGTTGGTAGCCGATGGCGGTGTCCGCGGCGAGCAGGACCTCGGCGGTCTCGGCGGGCAGCACCACCGCCTCCGGTATCTGTGAGGTGACCGAGGCGCGCAGGCGCACCGCGTGCGGGCCGACGGGCAGCCGCAGGCCGCCGCGCCGGTACGCGTGCGCGGTGACCGTCCGCTCGCCGCCCTCGCCGGCGGTCTCCGGACCCGGCAGGGGCTCCCAGGCGACGGTGACCTGTCCGGTGCCCTCCGGCCAGTCCAGGGTGACGGCGGCCTCCCCGTCCGGGAGCCGGCGGGCGGCGAGGGCGGTGACCGGACGCAGCGCCTCGACGTCGACGACGGGCCCGGCCAGGGCCCGGTCGCCCAGCACGGCCACGGCGGCGACGCGCAGGTGCCCGCCCCGGCGGGGGCGTACGGTCCGGGAAGGCCCGGGTGCGGTCCCGCCCGGGCCCGGGCGGGCCGTCCCGGACGGTTCGTGCCCGGGTGCGTCCAGGCGGGGCGGCAGCTCGTCGGTGCGCAGTTCGGTGCCGGGCGCCGGCGCGTCGCCGGGCCACTCCACCAGCCGGACGTCGGCGCCCGACGCCCCGGTCCAGCCGAACCGCAGCGCGTCGCCCTCGGGTTCGGCGGTGAGCGTGCCGACCGGCTCCGGCCAGGGGTGGACGGTACGGGTGAGCAGACGGCCCGGCGAGGCGACGGACGTGCCGTCGGGGGCCCGGTAGTGACAGCTGACGCGGAACGCGTGGGCGCCGACGGCCAGCCCCGTCGCGGTGAGCCCGTCGGGGCGGGCGTCCAGCCGCTCGGCCGTGCTCTGCGGCCCCGTGTGCTCCACCGTCACACTGGTGGCGCCGGGCGGGCACGTCCACGCGCAGGTCACCCTGCCCGGCCCGTCGGTCACGGCCGGGTCGCCCACCTCCGGGGTGACCGCCAGCCGGTGCGACACCAGCGGCGGCCCGGCCACCTGGCCGTCGCGCAGCGGCAGGGCGGCGTAGCGGACCGTGGTGCCGGGCACGACCCCCGTGTCCCGGGCGGCGCCGGCCAGGGCGGGTACCTCGCGGTGCCCGGCGGCGCCCCGCTCGTCCTTCAGCAGACACAGCAGCCGCCAGGAACCGGCGTCCGCGTCGCCCTCGACGGGCCACGACAACGCGACGTGGCCGAAGCCGAGTTCGGTACGCAGCGGAGCGGGGCGGCCGGGTTCGGGCCGGTGGACGCGGATCAGCCCGTGCAGCGCCCGCCGGTCGTCCGCGGCCTGGCCCAGCGCCCGCAGATACTGCTCCGTGGCCGCCTCGGTGTCCCCGCGCCGTACGGCCCGCCGGGCCGCCTCCAGCGCCGACTCCAGGACGGCGAGCCGGCCGGCCAGCTCCGTCCGCAGCGCGCGCAGCGCCGGGTCGTCGCCCTGCGGCAGCCGCTCCAGCAGCATGCGGGCCCGGTACAGCCGGCGCTCCTCCCAGGCGTCGGCGAGCGACTCCGCGGCGGCGCGCCGGTCCTGGTCGAGGACGGGCCGCACCCGGGCCGCCGCCAGCAGCCCGGCCGCCTCGCCGGCGTGGATGCCCGACTCGGCGATGGCCTGCTGCCACTGGTCCGGCGGGCGGTCCTGCACCAGACCGATCAACTGGTAGAGCACGACCCGGCGCAGCGCCAGCGGGTCGCGCCGGTGCACCACGGCCAGCAGCCGCGCCAGCTCCGCCGCCGGACCCGCGCCACGGGCGACCCGGTCCAGCAGCGCGCCGTCCACCCGCCGGTGGCCGCGCGGACCGGACGGCACGGCCAGCCCGTCCAGGACCCGCAGCCCGCCCCCGGACGGTAAGAGGATCTCCGCCGCGTGCCGGGCGCCCGCCGCGTGCTGGGCGGCGGCGAGTTCGGCGTAACCGGGGACCAGCGGACTCAGCGGCAGCCCCGACAGCGCGCCCGGCAGCCCCAGATGATGTCCGAATACCCGACCTGCCCCCACCTGTGCTGTTTCCCCCCGCGCTCGTTCTCCGAAGAACCATCCCAGCAGATCGGTGACCGGGGAGGGAAGGCTTTTCCCCAACCCGCGCACGCCGGACGCGAGACCCGCGCATCCGCACGCCCCGCACTCCGCCTCCGCGCCCCGCGCACACCGCCCGCTCGCATCCTAGGCTCCCGCCCCCTCGGTTCCCGGCGGGAACCGGGCCCGCCGGAAGCCGATCCTCACGCCGGCGGCCGGGTGAGCCTGGCGGCCACGGCGTCGAGGACCCACTCCAGGCCGGTGGCGAAGGAGGTCTCGGCGTCCACGTGCGTGCCGTCGTGCACGGCCTTGGACAGTGCCGGGAAGCGGCCGGTGGCCAGCATCCTCGTCACATGCGGGCCACGGGTGCGCTGCCAGTCGCGCTTGGACAGGCCCGTGGCGCGCTCGGCCCGCAGGTCGGCGGCCTCGCGCCGGATCGCCCCGGTGAAGTAGGCGCTGACGGTCTCCACCGCGCGCATGACGGTGTCGATGTCGGCGAGGCCGTCGAGCGCGGACAGCGTGGCCTCGGACACGGCGAGGCCGCTCGGCCCCAGGGCCGGGCGCCCGCCGAGCAGGTCGGCCAGCCATACGTGACGCAGAGCGGCCCGCCTGGTGCGGTGGGCGAGCACGCGCAGCGCCTCCCGCCAGTCACCGGGCCGCTCCTCGGGGAGGATCTCGGCGTACACCTCGTCCACCATCAGGTCCAGCAGCTCCTGCTTGGTGGAGATGTAGCCGTACAGCCGCATCGGGCCCGCGTTCAGCCGGGCGGCGACCTTGCGCAGCGACACCGCCTCCAGCCCGCCCTCGTCGGCCAGCGCGACGGCGGCGGCGACGATCCGCGCCCGGTCGAGCGGCACGGGGCGGGGCGGCGGCTCCGGCCGGTCCCAGACGGTCATGGTCACGCCGTTCTGTCGTGAGCGTCACAGTAGCGATACGGTGTATCGGCATGAGACATCGTATCGCCGTGGTCGGAGGCGGCCCCGCCGGCCTCACCTTCGCCCGTGTCCTGCACCGCCACGGCCACCCCGTCACCGTCCTCGAACGCGATCCCGGCCCCGACGCCCGCCCTCAAGGCGGCACCCTCGACCTGCGCGAAGGGCAGGGCCAGCGCGCGCTGGACAAGGCGGGACTGCTGGCGGAGTTCGCGGAGTCGGCCCGTCCCGAGGGACAGGCCATGCGCATCCTGGACACGGACGGGACCGTGCTGCGCGACTGGCGCCCCCGTCCGGACGAGCGGGCCCATCCCGAGATCGACCGCGGGCAACTCCGTGACCTGCTGCTCGGCCCCCTCGACGTCCAGTGGGGCCGGGGCGTGACGCGGGTGGTGCCGGGCGCCCCGGACGGCGTGCGAGTCCACTTCGAGGACGGGCGACAGGAGACGTACGACCTCGTGGTAGGCGCGGACGGCGCCTGGTCCCGGGTCCGCCCGGCCGTCTCACCGGTGACGCCGCACTACACCGGCGTCACCCTGGTCGAGACCTCCCTGGACGACGTCGACACCCGCCACCCGGCTCTCGCCCGGCTGATCGGCGACGGTTCCGTGGCCGTGTACGGCGTGAACCGCGCCGTCGTCGCCCAGCGCAACAGCGGCGGCCACGTCAAGGTGTACGCCCAGTACCGCGCCCCGCTGGACCGGCGCCCGGACCCGGAGCGGGACCCGGACCCGGCCGACGCCGAGGCCGTGCGGGCGGGCCTGCTGGCCCTGTTCGACGGCTGGGCCGCTCCCGTCCTCGACCTCCTCCGCCACGGCACCGCCTTCGCCCGCCGCCCCCTGCACGCCCTGCCCGTCGCCCACACCTGGACCCATGTCCCCGGGGTGACACTCCTGGGCGACGCCGCCCATCTGATGCCCCCGCTGGGAGCGGGCGCCAACCTCGCGATGCTGGACGGCGCCGAACTGGCCGAGTCCCTCGCCGCCGGCCCGGACGATCCGGACGGGACCGTCCGCGCCTTCGAGGAACGGATGTGGGCACGGGCCGGCCGGTGGGCGGAGATCACCGCGGCGGGCCTGGAACGCCTGGTGAGCCCGGACCCCGCCGAAGCCCTCGCCCTCTTCGACCAGGTCCAGCCGTCCTGACCAGCGGTTCGACCGGGTCCAGCCGTCCTGACCAGCGGTTCGACCGGGTCTGGCCGTCCTGACCAGCGGTTCGACCGGGTCTGGCCGTCCTGACCAGCGGTTCGACCGGGTCTGGCCGTCGTGACGGCCGGGCGCGAGGGCGGCGGCGAGGGCCGCCGTTCACGCCCCCACGGCCACCCGCACGGACGCCCCCGCGGCCACCCGCGCCGCCTCGTACCGCTCCACCAGCAGCCGGGCCACCTCGGGCGCCGGACCGAGCACGTCCGCCAGCACGTCGGTCCCGGCCGCGCCGCGCGCGATCCGGTCCGGCAGGCGGCCGGGGGCCAGGACGTACGGGGCGACGGCGACCCGCGCGCAGCCGAGGTCCCGCAGTTCGCGCACCGCCTGTTCGGTGCGCGGCAGGGACGCGGAGGCGAACGCGGGCCGCACGGCGCACCAACCGGTGTGCCGCCACTCCCGCGCGATTTCTGCGATCACCGCGATCGCCTCCGGGTCGGTGGACCCCGCCGAGGCCAGCACGACCCCGGTCGAGGACTTGTCGGCGGGCGTCAGGCCCGCCTCGTACAGCCGCCGCTCCAGCGCGGCCAGCAGCAGCGGGGACGGCCCCAGCACCTCGGCCTGCCGGATCCGCAGCCGGGGCGGCGCGTCCGCGAGGACCGCCGGGATGTCCGCCTTGGCGTGGAAGGCGCGGGTCAGCAGCAGCGGAAGGGCCACCACGTCCCGGACGCCCTCCGTCGCCAGGGACTCCAGCACCCCCGGCACCGAGGGCACGTTGAAGTCCAGGAACCCGGTCTCCACCCGGACGTCCGGGCGCAGCGAACGGACCCGGCGGACCAGGGCGTGCACGGTCGCGGCGTGCCGCGGATCGCGGCTGCCGTGGGCGATGACGAGCAGGACGGGTCGGGACATGACGCGGTCAGCTCCTCACCAGCAGGCCGCGGCCGCGCAGCACCCACCGCTCCAGCGGGCTGAAGACCAGCAGGTCGACGGCGATGCCGACGACCAGGATCAGCCCGATCGCCTCGAACACCATGGCCATGTCGCTGGCGTTGCGGCCGTTCTCCAGCAACTGCCCGAGCCCGACGCCCAGGTCGGGGAAGGACGCGATGATCTCGGCGGCCATCAGCGACCGCCACGAGAACGCCCACCCCTGCTTCAGACCGGCCACATAGCCGGGCAGCGCGGCCGGCAGCGTGATGTGCCAGGTGCCCTTCAGCCCGGTCGCGCCCAGCGTGCGGCCGGCCCGCAGGAAGACCGGGGGGACCTGGTCGACGCCGGAGACCAGTCCGTTGGCGATGGACGGGACCGCGCCGAGCAGGATCACCGCGTACATCATCGAGTTGTTCAGGCCCAGCCAGATCACGGCCGGCGGCACCCAGGCCACCGACGGCAGCGACTGGAGGCCGGACAGGATCGGGCCGATCGCCGCCCGCACCCACCGCACCCGCGCCACCAGCAGTCCCAGCGGCGTGCCGATCAGCAGCGCCAGCAGGAAGCCGGACAGACCGCGCGAGACGCTGGTCCAGATGTAGCCGAGCAGCGTGCCTTCGAGCCAGGCCCGGTGCACCACGTGCCACACGTCGGCGGGCGCGGGCAGCTTGGTCGGGTCGTCGACGACGCCGAAGGAGATCAGCGCCTGCCACCCGGCCAGCACCAGCAGTACGGCGACGACCGGCGGCAGCACCTTCTGGGTGAGCGTCTGCCGGAAGGAAGCGGTACGCCCCGGCTGCCGGGTCTCCAGCGCGTCGAGGCCCGCCTCCAGACCGGCGAGATCGCCCGTGTCCTGCTTCCCCGGTGCTGTGCCGGAGCCCGGTGTCGTGTCAGTGCCGGCCATGACGACGGATCTCTCCCCGCAGTTCTTCGGTGATCTCGACGGACAGTTCCGCCACCGCCGCGTCCTCGATGCGGCGCGGGTGCGGGAGGTCCACCGTCCACTCCCGGGCGACCCGGCCGGGGCGGGAGGACAGCAGCACGACCCGCTCGGCGAGGCGGACGGCCTCGCGCACGTTGTGCGTGACGAACAGGACGGACAGCTTCGTCTCGCGCCAGATCCGGGTCAGTTCGTCGTGCAGGACGTCACGGGTGATCGCGTCCAGCGCCGCGAACGGCTCGTCCATCAGCAGCAGCCGGCTCTCCTGCGCGAGCGCGCGGGCCATGGCGACCCGCTGGCGCATCCCGCCGGACAGCTCGTGCACCCGCTTGCCGTACGCGCCGCCGAGCCGGACCAGCGTGAGCAGTTCCTCCGCCCTGTCCCGGCGCTCGGACTTCGGTACGCCGCGCAGCTTCAGGGCGAGTTCGATGTTCTTGCCCGCGGTCAGCCACGGGAACAGGGCGTGCTCCTGGAACATCAGCGCCGGGCGCCCGTCCGTGTCGATCGTCCCGGCGCTGGGCCGGTCCAGGCCCGCCACCAGGTTCAGCAGCGTGGACTTGCCGCAGCCCGAGGCGCCGAGGAGGGTGACGAACTCGCCGGGCGCGACGTCGAGACTGACGTCGTCCAGGACGAGCTGCTGCCCGGCCGGGCCCGCGAAGGACTTCGAGACGTGCGTGATCCGGGCGGCGTGGGTGGCCGCTCCGGTGCCGTCGGCGGCCTTGGCGAGGGTCGTGGCCATGGTCGTCACCTCCTGGGACGGGTAGGGGAAGGGGCGGGAACGGATCTACTCGACGCCGAGCCCGGCGTCGTCCACCGCGGGCTCGCCCTCGGCCGCCAGGACCTTGTCGAGCAGCGTGAGGTCGTAGATGCCCTTGAGGTCGGTGTCCTCCAGCAGCCCCGCCCGCACGGCGTGCCGGGCCTGGACGGCGAGGGTGGCGGCCAGCGGGTCGTCGGTCACCTCCAGCGACTCCCAGGCCGGGTCGAGGACGCCGGCGGGCAGCGCCTTGCCGGAGTCGGCCGCCAACTGCTCGTTGGCCGCGGCCTTCGCCGCCTCGGGGTGGGCCTCGATCCAGCGGTTGGTCTCCACCGAAGCCCTCAGCACCGTCTCGACGGCCTTCGGATGCTCCTTCAGGAACTCCTGCGACACCACGATGTTGGTGATCACGAACTTCTTGTCCGGCCACAGGTCGGCCTCGTCGACCAGCACCTTGCCGCCCTCGGCGACCAGCCGGGACGCGGTCGGCTCCGGCACCCAGGCGCCGTCCACCGAACCGGTCCGGAAGGCGTCCGGAGTGACCTTGTTGTCGCTGCGTACGACGGTGACGTCACCCCGGCCGCTCTGCGCGTCGACCTTCCAGCCCTGCTCGGCGGCCCAGTCGAGGAAGGCCACGTCCTGGGTGTTGCCGAGCTGCGGGGTGGCGATCCGCTTGCCCTCGACGTCCGCGACCGACGTGATCTTCTCGGGGTCCACCACCAGCTTCACCCCGCCGGAGGCCGAACCGCCGACGATCCGCAGGTTCTTCCCGCCCGACCTGACATAGCCGTTGACCGCCGGGGACGGCCCGATCCAGCCGATGTCGACCGACCCCGCGTTCAGCGCCTCGATCTCGGAGGGACCCGCGTTGAAGACCGCGTACTTGGCCTCCGTGCCGCCCAGCGCCTTCTGGAAGAAGCCCTCGCGGTTGCCGACCAGGGCGGTGGCGTGGGTGAGGTTGCCGAAGTAGCCGATCCGGACCGCGTCCAGACCGTCGGTCTTCGGCGCCCCCGCGACCACCTTGACGGTGTCGTCCACCGTGGCCTGCGACCCGTAGCCGCAGGCGGCCAGGGCGAGCAGGGGCAGGACGGCGACGACCGTCAGAGCGCGACGCGCGGCGGAGGCCATGCTCAGAAGTCCCACCCGTCGTCGTCCGCCTCGGCCGTGACCGGCTCCGGGGACGCGAAGGACTCGCCGACCATGCCCGCGGTGAGCGTGGTGCCGTCGGCCGGGTCGATCAGGATGAACGAGCCCGTGCGCCGGGAGTCGGCGTAGGAGTCGGCGGGCAGCGGCTCGGCGGTGCGGATCTTCACCCGGCCGATGTCGTTGGCGACGAGCTGCCCCGGGTGCGGGTGCAGGGACAGGTCGTCGAGGGTGAGCCGGGCCGGGATGTCCTTGACGATCGCCTTCACCGTGCGCGTGCCGTGCTTGAGCAGCACCCGGTGGCCGACGGTCAGCGGCTGGTCGGCGACGTGGCAGACGGTCGCCTCGACGTCCTGCGTGGTGGCCGGCGCGTCCTGGGTGGGCACGATCAGGTCGCCGCGCGAGACGTCGATGTCGTCCTCCAGCAGCAGCGTCACCGACTGCGGCGTCCACGCCACGTCGACCGGCTCGCCGAGCAGGTCGATCCCGCTGACCCTGGTCGTCCGCCCCGACGGCAGCACGGTGACCGGGTCGCCGACGCGGAAGGAACCGGCGGCGATCTGACCGGCGTACCCCCGGTAGTCGGGGTGCTCGGCGGTCTGCGGCCGGATCACGTACTGCACGGGCAGCCGGGCGTGGCAGTGCGCCAGGTCGTGGCTGACCGGCACGGTCTCCAGGTGCTCCAGCACTGTCGGGCCGCCGTACCAGTCCATGTGCGCGGACGGCTCCACCACGTTGTCCCCGACCAGCGCCGAGATCGGGATCGCGGTGACCTCGGGGACGCCCAGCTCGGTCGCGTACGCCGTGAACTCCTCGGCGATGGCGGCGAACACGGACTCCTCGTAGCCGACCAGGTCCATCTTGTTGACGGCGAGGACGGCGTGCGGGACGCGCAGCAGGGCGGCGATGGCGGCGTGCCGGCGGGTCTGTTCGACGACGCCGTTGCGGGCGTCGACGAGGATGACCGTCAGTTCGGCGGTGGAGGCGCCGGTGACCATGTTGCGGGTGTACTGCACGTGTCCGGGGGTGTCGGCGAGGATGAACCGCCGGCGGGGCGTGGCGAAGTACCGGTAGGCGACATCGATGGTGATGCCCTGCTCCCGTTCGGCCCGCAGGCCGTCGGTCAGCAGTGCCAGGTCCGGGGTCTCCTGTCCGCGTGACGCGGAGGCGCGCTCGACGGCCTCCAGCTGGTCGGTGAGGATCGACTTGGAGTCGTGCAGCAGCCGTCCGACGAGGGTGGACTTGCCGTCGTCGACCGACCCGGCGGTGGCGAACCGCAGCAGGGTGGTCTCCGAGAGGATCTCGGTGGTGGTGCTCATGTCTAGAAGTACCCCTCGCGCTTGCGGTCTTCCATCGCGGCTTCGGAGAGTTTGTCGTCGGCGCGGGTGGCGCCGCGTTCGGTGAGCCGGGAGGCGGCGATCTCGGCGATGACCTTCTCGATGGTGTCGGCGTCGGAGTCGACGGCGCCGGTGCAGGACATGTCGCCGACGGTGCGGTAGCGGACCTGCCGTTTCTCGACCCTCTCGCCGTCCTTGGGGCCGCCCCAGTCGCCGGCGGTCAGCCACATGCCGGCCCGGGCGAAGACCTCGCGTTCGTGGGCGTAGTAGATCTGGGGGAGTTCGATGTCCTCGCGGGCGATGTACTGCCATACGTCCAGCTCGGTCCAGTTGGAGAGCGGGAAGACGCGGACGTGTTCGCCGGGGGCGTGGCGGCCGTTGTAGAGGTTCCAGAGTTCGGGGCGCTGGCGGCGGGGGTCCCACTGGGAGAACTCGTCGCGCAGGGAGAACACCCGTTCCTTCGCCCGCGCCTTCTCCTCGTCGCGGCGTCCGCCGCCGAAGACGGCGTCGAACTTCTCGTGCTGGATCTTCTCGGTGAGCGGGACGGTCTGGAGCGGGTTGCGGGTGCCGTCCGGGCGTTCCTTCAGTACTCCGCGGTCGATGTAGTCCTGGACGGAGGCGATGTGCAGTCGCAGTCCGTGCTGTTCGACGGTCCGGTCGCGGTAGGCGAGGACCTCGGGGAAGTTGTGCCCGGTGTCGACGTGGAGCAGCGAGAAGGGAACCGGAGCCGGGGCGAAGGCTTTCAGCGCCAGGTGGAGCATGACGATGGAGTCCTTGCCGCCGGAGAAGAGGATCACCGGCCGTTCGAACTCGCCCGCGACCTCGCGGAAGATGTGCACCGCCTCGGACTCCAGCGCGTCCAGATGCGAGAGGGCGTACGGGCTGTCCGTGCCCTCCTCGGCGGTCGCGACGGTCGTCGTCATGCCAGTCCCCTTTCGCTGAGCAGGGCGTGCACCGCCGCGGCGGACTCCTGGACGGTCTGGTGCTGCGACTCGATGCGCAGATCGGGAGCCACGGGCTCCTCGTACGGGTCGTCGACCCCGGTCAGCCCGGTCAGCTCACCCGCCGCCTGCTGGGCGTACAGCCCCTTCACGTCCCGCTCGCTGCACACCTCGACCGGGGTCGCGACGTGCACCTCCAGGTAGGCGGTGCCGTTCTCCTGGTGGCGCTTGCGTACCGCGTCGCGGCTGTCCGCGTACGGGGCGATGACCGGGACGAGGGCCAGGACGCCGTTGCGGGCGAGCAGTTCGGCGACGAAGCCGATGCGCTGCACGTTGGTGTGCCGGTCCTCGCGGCTGAAGCCGAGGCCCGCCGAGATGAACTCGCGGATCTCGTCGCCGTCGAGCACCTCGACGCCGTGGCCCTCGGCGCGCAGCCGGCCGGCCAGTTCGTGGGCGATGGTGGTCTTGCCGGCGCTCGGCAGACCCGTGAGCCAGACGGTGGCTCCGGTCGTCACTGGGGACTCCTCCATGATCGTGGTCATCCGTGCAGCCCGCACTCGGTCTTGGCGCGGCCCGCCCAGCGGCCGGCGCGCGCGTCCTCGCCCTCCAGCACCCGGCGGGTGCAGGGGGCGCAGCCGACGGAGGCGTAGCCGTCCATCAGCAGGGGGTTGGTGAGGACGCCGTGCTCGGCGACATAGGCGTCCACGTCGTCCTGGGTCCAGCGGGCGATGGGGGAGACCTTGACCTTCCGCCGCTTCTCGTCCCAGCCGACGACGGGGGTGTTCGCCCGGGTCGGGGACTCGTCGCGGCGCAGCCCCGTCGCCCAGGCCACGTAGTTCGTCAGGCCCTCTTCCAGCGGCTTGACCTTGCGCAGGGCGCAGCACAGGTCGGGGTCGCGGTCGTGCAGCTTCGGCCCGTACTCGGCGTCCTGCTCGGCGACGGTCTGCCGGGGCGTGAGGGTGATGACGTTGACGTCCATCACCGCCTCCACCGCGTCCCGGGTCCCGATCGTCTCGGGGAAGTGGTAGCCGGTGTCGAGGAACACCACGTCGACGCCCGGCATCGCGCGGGAGGCGAGGTGGGCGACCACCGCGTCCTCCATGGAGGAGGTCACACAGAACCGCTCGCCGAACGTCTCCACGGCCCACTGGAGGATCTCCAGCGCGGAGGAGTCCTCCAGCTCGCGGCCCGCCCGCTCGGCGAGTGCCTTGAGATCCTCGGTCGTACGCTCTTCCTGTATCGCCGTCATATCGCTTCCCCTCCCGAGGGGTCGGGCCGGAGCCCGCGGGCCAGCAGCCCGCGGAACTTCAGCTGGAATGCGCGGTTGCACGCCCCGCATTCCCAGGCGCCGTGGCCCTCCTCGCTCGGACGGAGGTCCTCGTCGCCGCAGTAAGGGCAGTAGAAGGGAGCGGCGCGCTCGCTCATTTCAGGGCCTCCTCGGAGGCACGCGCCGCCCAGGTGGCGAATCGTTCGCCGTCTTCCCGCTCGGCCTGGTAGCGCTTCAGCACGCGCTCGATGTAGTCGGGCAGCTCGTCCGAGGTGACCTTCAGGCCGCGCACCTTGCGGCCGAAGCCGGGGTCCAGACCGAGGGCGCCGCCCAGGTGGACCTGGTAGCCCTCGACCTGCTCGCCCGCGTCGTTGACGACGAGCTGGCCCTTGAGACCGATGTCCGCCACCTGGATACGGGCGCAGGCGTTGGGACAGCCGTTGAGGTTGATGGTGAGCGGCTCGTCGAACTCCGGCAGACGGCGCTCCAGTTCGTCGATGAGCTGGGAGCCGCGCGCCTTGGTCTCGACGATGGCCAGCTTGCAGAACTCGATGCCGGTGCAGGCCATGGTGCCGCGCCGGAAGGTGGAGGGCCGGGCGGTCAGGTCCAGGGCCTCCAGGGACTCGACCAGCGACTCGACCTGCCCCTCCTCGACATCGAGGACGATCATCTTCTGCTCGACGGTGGTGCGCACCCGGCCCGAGCCGTGCGCCTCCGCCACGTCCGCGATCTTGGTCAGGGTGGTGCCGTCGACCCGGCCGACGCGCGGCGCGAAGCCGACGTAGTAGCGGCCGTCCTTCTGCCGGTGCACCCCGATGTGGTCGCGCCAGCGGGCCACCGGCTCGTCAGGCGCGGGACCGTCGGTCAGCTTCCGCTTCAAGTACTCGTCCTCCAGCACCTGCCGGAACTTCTCCGGGCCCCAGTCGGCGACCAGGAACTTCAGCCGGGCGCGGTTGCGCAGCCGCCGGTAGCCGTAGTCGCGGAAGATCGAGATGACGCCCTCGTAGACGTCGGGGACGTCCTCGATCGGCACCCAGGCGTTCAGCCGCACGCCCAGCTTGGGGTTGGTGGACAGACCGCCGCCGACCCACAGGTCGAAGCCCGGGCCGTGCTCGGGGTGGCGGACGCCGACGAACGCCACGTCGTTGATCTCGTGCACCACGTCCAGGACCGGCGAGCCGGAGATCGCGGTCTTGAACTTCCGGGGGAGGTTCGAGTACGCCGGGTTGCCCAGGACCCGGCGCTTCATCTCCTCCAGGGCCGGCGTGCCGTCGATGATCTCGTCCTCGGCGATGCCCGCGACGGGGGAACCGATCATCACGCGGGGCGTGTCGCCGCACGCGGTGACCGTGGACAGGCCGACGCCCTCCAGCCGCTCCCATATCGCCGGCACGTCCTCGATCCGGATCCAGTGGTACTGGACGTTCTGCCGGTCGGTGATGTCGGCCGTGCCACGGGCGAACTCCTGCGAGATCTCGCCGATCACGCGGAGCTGCCGGGTGGTCAGCGCACCGCCGTCGATGCGGACGCGCAGCATGAAGTACTCGTCGTCCAGCTCCTCCGGCTCCAGGACGGCCGTCTTGCCGCCGTCGATGCCGGGGCGGCGCTGGGTGTACAGCCCCCACCAGCGCATCCGGCCGCGCAGATCGTTGGGGTCGATCGAGTCGAAGCCACGCTTGGAGTAGACCGTCTCAATCCGTGTCCGGACATTGAGACCGTCGTCGTCCTTCTTGAACTGTTCGTTGCCGTTGAGCGGGGTGAAGTGACCCGCGGCCCACTGACCCTCACCGCGGTGACGGCTCACCTTGCGGCGGGGAGTCGTGGCGGCAGGCTCGGGCGGGGTGGCGGCCATCGTGGACACGTCCTTCAGACAGGCGGAATACGGCACTGACCTGCGCGGCGGGCGCATGGGCATACGGGCGCGACGTCGCGCGAGGAATTCAGGCGAAGGGAGAGACCGGTGCTGCTGGGGTAGCTCTCAGCGCGCCGGACAGATGGCGCTGGACATGCGGCCGAGGTCGACGTGGCGTCGACTCACCAAGGCAATTCCAGTTCCAGGCATGACGGAAGCGTGGCACGGCGTTCTGGACACAGTCCAGCTTCATCCGGAATGTGGACACCATTGTCTCGTACCGTGAGACAATGGTGTCGTTGGTCACATGGGCCGGTTCCGGCCGTTTCGGCGCAGGTCAGGAGGGGAAGGCGCCGGGCCACGGCCCGGGGGAGGGCACCTCGGTCTCCTCCTCGACCTTGGTGTCGAACAGCCGGAAACCCCGCCGCTGGTAGTTGGCCATCGCGTGCTCGCCGTCCTTGCTGCACGTGTGCAGCCACACCCGCTTGGTCGCCGGCAGCCCCGGCCGGCGCTCGGCGAGGTCCCAGGCGCGGGCGGTGGCGTACGACAGCAGGTACCCGCCGATACGGCGGCCCCGGAACGCCGGGATCAGGCCGAAGTACTCGATCTCCACGGTGCCGTCGTCCCCGGCGACCAGTTCCGCGTATCCGGCGGGCGTGCCGCTCGCGTGGGCCACCCAGGTCTCCACGCCCGGCCGGGCCAGGCGTTCCTGCCAGCGCGCGTACGTCCACTCCAGCCGGTCGGTCCAGCGGACGTCGCCGCCGACCGCCGTGTAGAGGAAGCGGCTGAACTCGGGGGAGGGCACCTCGGCGCGCACGACACGCACGTCCCCCTCCGGGGCGTCGGACGGCAGCAGGTCGGACGGCGCCGTCTGCTCCAGGGACCAGGTGGTCACGGGGATGGTGGTCATGCCGGTCAGAAAATCATCCGGTGCGGGCCGCTGTCGACGGCGGCCGGCTACCCCAGCGCGCCGTCGACCGCGTCGAGCGGCAGCGCGAACAGGGTCTGGCCCGCCTGCGACCACACCTCGCCGGTGCGGGGCGAGTACGCCAGCGAGCCCGGCTCACCGCTCCAGCACAGGTGCGAGCGGTCGGCGCCGCACTCGGTGGCCCGGGCACCGTCCAGGTCCGTCCGCCACAGCGTGCCGCGCCCGTCCGGGCTGCCGACGGTGCCGCCCAGGTACCACTCGGCGTGGTCCGCGCCGGCCGCGCGGTGGGACAGCACGCCGCGGATGCCGCGCGCCCCGGTCTCGTACACCTCGCGCGCCCCGGCCCGGCCGGTGGGGTCGGTGGCGGGCAGGCCGGCGCGGCCGGGTTCGGTGCTGAGGGAGTAGCGCCACAGCCGGGAGGGACGGTCGTCGTCCACGGGCACGGACTCGCCCGCGACAAGGCTGTCGGGTGTGGTGCCCCGGTCCAGGGACAGGACGTCGGGGCGGCCCGCGCCGGGGCTGTCGTCCGCCTCGTAGGAGGCGACGGCGGGCAGTACGTAACGGTGGCCGCCGGCCGACCAGCCGCCGGTCACCCGGCCCACGGTGTCGGTGTCGGCGGTGGTCCGCTGGATGCGGTCCAGGTCGTAGGCGTAGAGCGCGTTGCGGTCCCCGGCGCCGGCGGTGACCAGCAGCTTGTCCTGGTACCAGACCATGCCCGAGACGGGCGAGGCCAGCGGCCGGTAGTCCCGGCCGCCGTCGACCGGGAGGACCAGCAGGACCGAGGTGTAGCGCGGCCGGCCGGTGCCGTCGGCGTCGACGAAGGAGACCCGGGTCATGCGCCGCCCGGTGGCCGTGTCGTCGCGCGACCAGGCCGACAGGATCACCTGGTCGGCGCCCCAGCGGCCGTCGTCGTCCGCGTCGGCCGAGGTGGTCACGGCGCCCGGGGACCAGCCGCTGGTGTCGGCGCCGTCCCAGCAGTAGGCGCGGGTGGCCGTGGGGGCTATCGGCAGGGACTCGCGCTCGGCGTCCGTACAGTCGTCCGTGGGGCGCAGCGTGCGGTCGGCGGAGGCCAGGACGGTGCGGACGCCCACCGGGGAGCCCATCGACGCGGACAGCCGGCCCAGCCAGCGGCGGGGCACCTGGCGCTCGGTCAGCCCGAGCCGGGTGACGTCGGCGGACGCCGTGAGCCGCTTCAGACCGCCGGGACCGTCGGCGACCTCGGCCTGTGAAGCGCTGATCATCGTGGCGGCGGCCGTCAGCGCCAGGGCGGCGCCGGTCAGGGTCGCGCGCAGTGCTCTGCTCCGCCTGCGCCGGCGGTGTCTGCCGCGATGCGTCATGAAACCTCCACAGGCAGCGGACCAACTACGCCCGATGAGTCGATCGTTGACTCTACGACAGACGGGCTCCTCCGTGGACGCGGGTCCCGTAAAAGAGTGGAAGAAACCCCACTCGTACCCCTGGCGCCCACGATCCGGTCACACTTGCCCGCGGGCGCGGGGTGCCGTCCCGGTCAGTGGACCGCCGCCGAGCGGCGACGGCGTTCCGCCACCGCCGGGGCCGTCGAGTGGGGCAGCAGGTCGCGGGGGTCGTCGGGGAGGAGGACCTCCACCTCCGTGTCGTCGGAGAAACGATACGGCCGATGGGCCAGCAGGCCCCCGAGGTAGCGCCGGACGCGGGACAGCTCGGCCCGCACGGTCACCGTGCGGGCCGGGTCGCCGAACATGTCCTCGGCCAGGCCCGCGGCGCTGCGGCCGGAGCGGTGGACGGCGAGCAGGTAGAGCAGCTCGGCGTGCCGGGGGCTCAGCTCGTGGCTCCAGTGGCCCGCGCCGCCCCGTACCCGCAGCGACCGGCGCCGCGGCTGTGCGAGGTCCAGCACGATCCGGGTGACCTCCCGCGGCGCCGGCTCCTCGACGGCCCGCACCAGCCAGCCGTCGGCCAGCGGCTCCACCGCGCACGGCCCCAGCGACGGCAGGGACAGCACCCCCGCCGGCACGGACTCGGGCAGGGCGATCCGCCGCGTGTACGGCACCCCGGTCACCGCGGCGGCCCACCCGTCCCGGTCCACCACCAGGGCCCGCCCGCCGATCCGGGCGAGCACCGGCGCCGCCACCGCGCGCAGCCGCTCCAGCGACCGTACGTGCAGCTCTCGCAGCCGGGCCTCGGCGAGCTTGGCCACCGCGCCGACCCAGGCGAGGGTCGCCGGGTGCATCGTCGTCAGCGGCCCGCTGACGTCGACCACCCCGAGCAGCCGCCCGTCACGCGGGTCGGTGATGGGCGCCCCGGCGCACGTCCAAGTGGCGTGCGAGCGGACGAAGTGCTCGGCGGCGAAGACCTGTACGGGCCGCCGGACGACCGCCGGGGTGCCGATGCCGTTGGTCCCGACCACGTCCTCCCGCCAGTCCGCGCCGAGTTCGAACCCGAGCCCGTCGGCCTTGCGCAGCACCTGCGGACTGCCCTCCCGCCACAGCACCCGGCCCTCGTCGTCCGCGACCACCATGATGTGCTGGGCGATGTCCACGGCGGACAGGAGCCCCTCGCGCAGCACCGGCAGCACGTGCCGCAGCGCCGACGCCTCCCGCCGCCGTTCCACCTCCTCGCGGGAGAGCAGACCGGTCCGGACGTCGTGGTCCGGGTCGACCCCGCTGCGCAGCATCCGCTCCCAGGACCGCTCGATCACCGGTCGCGGAGCCACCGGGGCCCGCCCGCCGGCGAGCCGGGCGGAACGGACCGCGTCCAGCATCCGTGCCGCGTGTGTCACGTCCACGGCCGCCACCTGCGTCACGTCCATCGGCGAGAGCGTCACCGGCCTGGGTCCTCCCTCCGAGAGACGGGCTCGCACCCCGTCTGGCGTCTGCGTCTCATTCTCACCGCTTGCCCTGGCACCGGAGACACAGTCCGCACACAGCGCACGGCGAAGTTGCAACCCCTTGCAACCCTGGTGGAGCGCCGCGCGGTGCCCCAGACTTGACCTCGCGTCGCCCAAGGCGACGCACGCCCGCCTGAAACGGGCCGGTGCGCGGGGGGTGGTGCCGTGTCGGCGCAGCACCACCCCCCGTATCACCCCCGGTACCACCCCCGCGCCCCCCGCGCCATCGTCCGGATCAAGCCACCGGGCGCGCCCGCTCCACGACGGACGCCAGATCGAGGGTGGCGGGCAGCGTGCCGAAGGCCGCGCCCCCGTCGCCGCCCAGCCGCGCGGCGCAGAACGCGTCGGCGACCTCCGCGGGCGCGTGGCGGACCAGCAGCGCCCCCTGGAGCACCAGCGCCAGCCGTTCCGTCAGCCGTCGCGCCCGCGCCTCGGCGTGCCCCAGGTCCGCCAGGTCGGTCAGCAGGTCCCGGATCGCCGCGTCCAGCCGGTGGTCGGCGCCGCGCGCCCGGCCGACCTCGGTCAGATACGCGTCCAGCGCCGCCGGCTCCCGCTGGAGCGCCCGCAGCACGTCCAGCGCCTGGACGTTGCCCGCGCCCTCCCAGATCGAGTTCAGCGGCGACTCCCGCACCAGCCGGGGCATCCCGGACTCCTCGACGTACCCGTTGCCGCCCAGGCACTCGGCCGCCTCCACCGCCACCGGCGCGCAGCGCTTGGTCACCCAGTACTTGGCGGCCGGCACCGCGAGCCGCAGGAAGGCCCGCTCCGCGTCACCGCCGTCGTCGTACGCCGCCGCCAGCCGCAGCCCCAGCGTCGTCGCCGCCTCCGACTCGATCGCGAGGTCCGCCAGGACGTTGCGCATCAGCGGCTGGTCGGCCAGCTTCGCGCCGAACGCCTCCCGGTACGCGGCGTGGTGCACGGCCTGCGCCACCGCCTGCCGCATCAGCCCCGCCGAGCCCAGTACGCAGTCCAGCCGGGTCGCCGCCACCATCCCGATGATGACGCGCACCCCCTGGCCCTCCTCGCCGACCCGGCGCGCCCAGGTCCCGGCGAACTCGACCTCGGCGGAGGCGTTGGACCGGTTGCCCAGCTTGTCCTTCAGCCGCTGGATCAGGAACACGTTGCGGGTGCCGTCCGCCAGCACCCGCGGCACCAGGAAGCAGGTCAGTCCCGCCGGGGCCCGGGCCAGGACCAGGAAGGCGTCCGACATCGGCGCCGAGCAGAACCACTTGTGTCCCGTCAGCTCGTACGCGCCCTCCTCGGCCAGCGGCCGCGCGGCGGTCGTGTTGGCCCGCACGTCGCTGCCGCCCTGCTTCTCCGTCATCCCCATCCCGAACAGGACGCCGGCCTTCAGACGCGCCGGCCGCAGCTCCCGGTCGTAGATCGTCGAGGTCAGCCGCGGCTCCCACTCGGCGGCGAGAGCGGGATCGGCGCGCAGCGCGGGCACCGCCGCGTGCGTCATCGACAGTGGACATCCGTTGCCCGCCTCGACCTGCGTCCACATCAGGAACGCGGCGGCCCGCCGTACGTGCCCGCCCGGCCGGGACCAGGCGGCGGTCAGCCCCGCCGCGACGCCCTTGCCGAGGAGCCGGTGCCAGGCCGGGTGGAAGTCGACCTCGTCGAGCCGGTTCCCGTACCGGTCGTGGGTGCGCAGGACGGGCGGGCTGGCGTTGGCCTGCGCCCCCCACTCCTGCGCCTGCGCGGACCCGCAGCTGCGGCCCAGGCCGGACAGCTCCGCCCGCGCCTCCTCGGCCAGGTCCGGCGCCAGATGCCGCTCGACCGCCGCCGTGAGGGCCCGGTCGGCGGCGAAGACGTCGTACCCGACCAGGGGCGGGGCCTGGTTCGTCACGGTGTGGGTGCTGCCTGTCATGTTGGCAACCTACCCGGGACCCGGCACCGGCACCGCGTTCCCGTGGCCGGGCCGGGTGGAGCGGAAGCGATGCCGGGACTAATGCCGGGACCGATGCCGGGACCGATGCTTTCCGGTCAACGCGGACATGCCAGACCGGTCCCGGCCGGTGTCCGCCGTGCCGCGGGCCACCGCGGGATGAGAGGCGCCGGTCACGGCGGATACCTTTAGGTCGTGCAGCCAGCAAGTGAACCCCCCGAGCGGCCGTCCGGACGGCTCCATCGCGCCCGCGCCCTCTACCGGAACGTCTCCAAGCGCAGGACCGCCTGGCTGCTCCTGAAGGACACCGTCAACTCCTGCATGGAGTACCGCATCCTGGGACTGGCCGCCGAGGCGGCGTTCTTCACCCTGCTGTCGGTGCCGCCCCTGCTGCTCAGCCTCGTCGGCCTGCTCGGCTACGTGGACCTGTGGATCGGCGCGGACACCACCGACAGCCTGCGCGCCAACATCCTGGACGCCTCCCGCGCGGTCCTGTCCGAACGGGGCGTCAAGGAGATCACCGAGCCGATCCTGGAGGACGTGATGAAGGGCGGCCGGCCCGACGTCATCTCCCTCGGCTTCCTGCTGGCGCTCTGGTCGGGCTCCCGCGCGGTGAACGTCTTCATCGACACCATCACCGTGATGTACGGCCTCGACGGCGTCCGGGGCATCGTCAAGACCCGGCTGCTCGCCTTCGGCCTGTTCATCGTGGCGCTGCTGATCGGCTCGGTCGCGCTGCCGCTGATGGTGGCGGGCCCGGACGCGGTGGTGCGGATCGTGCCGTGGTCGACGACGGTCGTGCAGGTGCTGTACTGGCCGGTCGTCCTCGTCCTGTCGGTCGCCTTCCTGACCACGCTGTACCACGTGTCGGTGCCGGTGCGCTCGCCCTGGATCGAGGACGTCCCCGGTGCGCTGGTCGCCCTCGCCATGTGGGTGTTCGGCAGTATCCTGCTGCGGATCTACCTCACCAGCACCGTCGAGGGCCCCACCATCTACGGGTCGCTCGCCGCGCCGGTCGCCGTGCTGCTGTGGATCGGCGTGTCCGCGTTCGCGGTGCTGGTGGGGGCGGCGGTCAACGCGGCCATCGACCGGGTCTGGCCGGCCGCCGCCACGGCCGCCGCCCGCGAGGCCAACGAGCGGGTGCGCCAGGCGCAGGTCGCCGAGTACGTCGCCCGTACCGCCGCGCAGGGCGAGGCCGACCCCGACATGCCCTCCGAGTTCCCCGAACGCTGGTCCCGCTTCCTGCCCCCGGAGGACGTCACCTCCCGCCTGCGGACCCACGCGAAGTCGACGCCGCGGGGGGAGGAGGGGCCGGGGCCACGAGGCGGGGAGGACTGACCCCCCGCGGGCGCCCGGCCCCTGCCCTCGCCCACTGGTCCCCGGGCTCCTGTCGTCCGGGCGCGCCCCTCGGCCTGGCCGCCGCCTTCGAACGGGCCTACGGCGTCAGCCCCCGGGAACACCGCGCGCGGGCCCTGACGGCATAGCCTGGCACCCGTGTACACCGAACGGCCGTCCCGACTGCCCGGCGCGGTGGTGTGGAGCAGCACCCCGGACGGCACCGGACGTGTGCTGCCCGACGGCTGCATGGACCTGCTCTGGCACGACGGGCACCTGCTGGTGGCCGGCCCCGACACCCGCGCCCACGTCCCCGGGGGCACCGGCGACCGGTGGGCGGGCGTCCGCTTCCACCCGGGCACGGCGCCGGCCCTCCTCGGCGTACCGGCCCACGCGCTGCGCGACCGGCGCGTGCCGCTCGCGGACCTCTGGCCGGCCGCCGCCGCCCGCCGCCTCACCGCCCGGGTGAACGCGGCGGCGGACCCGGCGCGCGGCCTGGAGGAGGCGGCGCTGTCCCGGGCGGCGGACACGGACCCGCCCGACCCGCTCCTGCTGCGGATCGTGGCCGCCCTGGACGCGGGCCGCCCGGTGGCCCGTACCGCCGACGAACTCGGCATCGGCGCCCGCCGGCTGCACCGCCGCTCGCTGGCCGCCTTCGGCTACGGCCCGAAGACCCTGGCCCGGGTCCTGCGCCTGCGCCGCGCCCTCGCCCTGGCCCGGACCGGCGTCGCCCTCGCGGAGACGGCCGCCCGGACCGGCTACGCCGACCAGGCCCACCTCGCCCGGGACGTACGGGACCTGACGGGCCTGCCCCCGACGGCGCTACTGGGCGGCGGCGCCGGGTAGCGCGGCGAACAGGTCCACGCCGTTGCCGTCCGGATCGTGCACGACGGCGTACCGCTGCCCCCAGAACGCGTCCCACGGCTTCAGCTCACCGTGACAGCCGGCGCGGACCAGCTCCTCGTAGAGCGCGTCCACCTCCTCCGGCGTCTCGCACCGCAGGGCCAGCGAGGCCCGGCCCCCGCCGGCCGGCGGCCGGAACCCGGGGTGGAAGGAGCGGACGGTCTCCTCGGTGTCGAGCAGCAGCCGGATGCCGCCCGGCAGCCCGGCCTCGGCGTGCGGCTGTTCCTCGGCACCCTGCGGGAAGGGGAAGCCCAGGCGGCGGTAGAAGGTCACGGAAGCGGCCATGTCGGAGACGACCAGGCCGACGGCGTCGAATCGTGCGGTCATGCGGCCACCGTAGGCGGCGCTGGGCGGCCGGTCTTGAAGAAATCGGACGGGCGCGGACCCGGTGGGCACCGGCGAGCGGACGGGGGCCCGGCGGTGACGCCCGCCCTCACCCGCCGGGCCGCTCCCGCCGCCGTACCACCGCGGCACCCGACACCTCCAGCAACTCGTCACCGCCCGGGACGGCGAGGACACCGAACCCGCGCCTGCCGCGCTCCGCCTCCCGCCGCACCTCACCGGCGTACCAGGCACCGTGCTCCAGCGACTCGGGCCAGTGGCGCCGGCGGGTCGGTTTCCGCGCGGACATGGGTGCGGTCGGCTCCTCGCCCTCGGCGTACCGCAGTCGGACGGGGACGCCGTTGAGATCCTTGGCGTCCGAGGAACGGTGTGCCGCGGGGATGGCCTGCCAGGGGTGCTGCTCCAGTACGCGCCGAATGCGGTTCAAAGACCCCATGACATCGCGGCGCAGATAAAGGACCGACAGGTAGACGAGCGTCACGAGAGCGATTCCCCCGGCGATCCGTTCCCTGGCCAGGTCGCTGGAGGCATTCGCGTGCAGCGCACCGAACACCACCCAGGACAGGAAATACAGGGAGTGCCAGATCCAGCCCCTTCGCTTCGCTCTGCGCCGCTCTTCCTCCCACGCCGTCCGGGTCGCGGGGTGGTCGAAAGCGCGTTTGTCCAGAGGGGCCTTCACGGATTCTCCTAGCGTATGACTCGTGTGTGGCGGTGGCTGTGGAAGGTCGTCTCCGAGCGTGATCGACGCGCCACTCTACTGCTATAAGCTGCCACCCGGACGGACGGAGTTACTACGGGGGTGCGAGGTGGGTGACCACTTCAAGGTCGACGTCGACCAGTTGGACCGATTTGTCAGAACGCTGCAACAGGCGACGAAGGATCTCGATGAGGCCCGCAAGGCGCTTTCTCATGTCCGCAGCGCCGAGATCGGCACCGCGCGACTGGACGAGGCCTGTGATGCTTTCCAGGAGAGGTGGAAGTACGGGTCCGGACAACTTGCCGAGATGATCGGTGCCATCAGTGAGGGCGTGAAGGCCAACAAGCTGAGTTATGAAGAGTTCGAGGAGAACCTGGAAAAAACTCTGAAGCAGATGGCGGAGTCCTCCACTTCGGGCGGCGGGGGGACGAACTGATGACGACGAACCCGTATCCGAACCTCGGCTGGAACCCGGTCCCCGGCATTCCCGCGGAGGTCGCCTCACTGCGGCAGAAGGTGAAGGCCGCGGCGAACGCGCTGGACAGCTCTCACCGCCAGATCGAGAAACTGCTCGGGGAGAGCGCGCACTGGGAGGGTGACGCGGCGGACGCCTTCCGCGACGCCCTGGACGGTGAACTGCCGGAGTACATGCGGAACGCGGCGCGTTCGCTGGACAAGGCCGCCGCGTCGCTCGACACCTGGAACGGCGACCTCTCCGCCCACCGGGACCTGGCGAAGAAGTACGACGAGGAAGCCGGCGAGAAGAAGTCCGCCGCCGAGAAGGCCAAGCGGCACCATGACGACGCCGCCCGGCACCCCGATCTCCAGTTGGCCGGCCAGGAGTTCCCCAGCCGGCAGGAGGCCGACGCCGCCACAGCCCGCCTGCGTGCGGCCGAGCGCTCGCTGAACGAGGCGACCACCCAGCTCGACAACGCCAACCAGGCGTACGAGGACGTGCTCGCCAAGGCCCGCACCCTGGAGGGCGAGAACAGGGACAAGGCCGAAAGCGTCGCGAAGAGGCTCGACGAGGCGGACGACAAGCTGGCGCCCAAGGAGCCGGGGTGGCTGAGCAAGGCCGTCGAGGGCATCGGCGACCTCCTGAAGGACGTGGGCACGTTCCTGCTGGAGCACGCCGGAACGATCGGCGCCATCGCCGGACTCCTGGCGCTCTTCCCGACCCCCCTCGCGCCCGCCTTCGCCGCGATCGCGATCGTGGCGAGTGCCGCCGCGCTCAGCAAGAACCTCGCCAGCGAGGACTTCCGGGACTCGCTCATGGGTGAGCACGGGTGGAAAGCCGGCCTGACCGCGTGGGGTTCCGTCGTCGGCGACACCCTGGGCGTCGTACCCGGCGTCGGCATGCTCGCCAGGGCGGGCAGCGAGGTGGGCCTGGCGGCGGCGGTCGCCAGGGAGGGCGGCGAGGCCATGTCGCTCGGTTCGAAGGCCACGACGTTCGCCACGGAACTGAAGGCGGTCAACTGGGACCGTGCGGTAGACGTGGCCACGGCGCCCAGCAAGGTGCGCGACTGGGCTCTGAACGGCATCAACGCGACGGCGAACACCGTCTCCTCGGCGGAGACGCTCGGCGTGTTCCCGGACGACGGCATCGGCCACGATTCCACCGAAGCCACCAAGGCGGGCGTCGCCCTGTCCGGCGCGGCGGGCACGCTCGGGACCTTCGGTACCGACATCGCCGAACTCGCGGGGAGCATCCGGCTGTGAACACGGACACGAAGACCAGGCCGATGCCGCGGTTCTGGTACGGACTCCCGCACGGGTACACGGAGGTGGACCTGGACCCGACGGAGGAAGGGGTCGCCGAACTGGCCCGGCAGCTCAGGGAACTCCCCGAGGAAGCCCGTGCCCGGGCCGACCAGACGTTCCGCCTGTACGCCATGACCGTGCTGCTCCTGCGGAAGCAGCCGGTGGCGGTCTACGCGCTGGGCGTGCACCCCGACGCCGAGGGGAAGCCCGCGTCGTCGGTCCTCACGATGTCCGCCGTCCCCTCCGAGGGGGCGAACCCCCTGCGCGTGCTCGCCGGCATGGTGGCCGACGGCGCGGGGGGCGACGAGACCGACGGTGTGCGCCCTGTCGAACTGCCCGCGGGCGTCGGGTTCCTGACCGAGCGGGTCCGCAGGACGCCGGCGCCCGGCGCCCCGCCCGCGGGCCAGCAGGAGCCCAGGCAGGGGAGTGTCTGGCAGGGCACGGTGGCGGTGCCGGAGCCCCGTACGTCGTCGATCGTCGTCGTGCAGCTGGTGACTTCGTCGGTCGAACTCGCCGACGACTACCGTTCCGTGCTCCTCGGCACGGCCCGCACGCTGTCGTTCACGGATCCGGCGGCGGACCAGGGGCGAGGCTCCGAGAGGGCGTCCGGCCCCGCCGCGCGGGCCATGGAGTCGGACTTCGGCTGACCGGGACCGCCGCGGCTCACCCGCCGGCCGCCCGGCGGCGCCCCGCGTCCGCCAGGACCGCCGCCCCGTACCCGGTGTCCTCGGGGTTGAGGTCGGTGCCCGGGGACACGACGCGGTCGACGGCGTCCAGTACGGCGGGGTCCAGGACGGTGTCCGCGGCGGCGAGCTGGCCGCGCAGGTGCTCGGCGGTGCGGGGGCCGATGATCGCCGCCGTCACCGCGGGGTGCGTGGTGACGAAGGCCAGGGCCAGCTGGATCAGGGTCAGGCCCGCTTCGTCGGCCACCGCCGCGAGCCGTGTGGCGGCGTCCAGCTTGGCCCGGTTGCCCGGCACGTCCAGGTCGTAGTGGGCGAGGGTGGTCGGGAAGGGCATCGTGCTGGTGCGGTGGCTGCCGGCCGGGCGGGCCGCGTCGCGGTGCCAGCGTCCCGACAGCCAGCCGCCGGCCAGCGGACTCCAGGCCAGCACCCCCATGCCGTACCGCTCGCAGGTCGGCAGCACGTCGGCCTCCACGCCCCGGGCCAGCAGGGAGTACGGCGGCTGTTCGCAGACGAAGCGCTCGCGGGCGCGGCGCTCCGCCGTCCACTGGGCCTGGACGATGGCCGAGGGGGCGAACGTGGAGGAGCCGGCGTAGAGGATCTTCCCGGCGCGTACGAGGTCGGAGAGCGCGCCCAGGGTCTCGTCGAGGTCGGTGGCGGGGTCGGGGCGGTGTACCTGGTAGAGGTCGATGCGGTCGGTGCCCAGACGGCGCAGGCTCTCCTCGCAGGCGCGGACGATCCAGCGCCGGGAGGCGCCGCGTTCGTTGCGGCCGGGCCCCATCGGGCTGGACACCTTGGTCGCCAGGACGACGTCGTCGCGCCGTCCGGCGATCGCCTTGCCGACGATGCGCTCGGACTCGCCGTCCGAGTACACGTCGGCCGTGTCGATGAGGTTGACGCCCGCGTCGAGCGCCGTGCGGATGATGCCGGCCGAGTCGTCGTGGTCGGCGTTTCCCCACTTCCCGAACATCATCGCCCCGAGACAGAGCGAGCTGACCTGGACTCCGGTACTGCCCAACGTGCGGTACTGCATGGGGTGCCGCCTCTCGTGACCTGTTACCGTTCCGAGCATGCGGAGTCGGCTCCGCTTGGTTGGCAACCGTAAGCGGAGTCGGCTCCGCATGGCAAGTCGAGAGGATGACCCGGATATGCCCGCTCCGGCCGACCGGCCGGTCCGTGCCGACGCACGGGCCAACGAGGACAAGCTGCTCGCCGCCGCCGCCCTGGCCTTCGCCCGGGACGGCGCCGCCGCCACCCTGAAGCAGATCGCCAAGGACGCGGGCGTCGGGATCGGCACCCTGTACCGGCGGTTCCCGACCCGCGAGCAACTCGTCGACGCCACCTACCGCTACGAGACGGCCCGGCTGGCCGCCCGGACCGCGGACCTGCTGGCCGAACTGCCCGCCGACCGGGCCCTGCGGGCGTGGATGTCCGAGGTCCTCGACTACCTCGCCGCCAAGCACGGCATGGCGGACACGCTGAAGGCCCTCCTCCGGGACGACGAGCGGCTCGGCTCGCACACCCGTGAGCGGATGGCCGGCGCCATCGAGGAGTTGCGCCGCGCCGGGGTCGCGCAGGGGGTGCTCCGGGACGACGTGCCGGCCGCCGACCTGCTGATGTCCCTGGCGGGCGTCACTCTCGTGGCGGGCGCCGCCGACCAGCGGGAACAGGGCGAGCGGCTGCTCGACCTGCTGATGGACGCCGTCACCCGCTCCGGCCGGTGGCGTCCGGCCTGAGCGACCGCCCCGGTCTCAGGGGAGCGGCCAGGCGCGCAGGGCCGCGTCGGCCAGTTCCTGGAGCTCGTCGCGGCGGACGCCGCTGGCGGCCTGTACGGCGAGGCCGTAGGCGAGGGTGGTGACGTAGCGGGCCAGGAGGCGGGGGTCGGCCCCGGGGGGCAGGTCGCCGTCGTCCACGGCGCGCTGGAACCGGTCCCGGACGCGGCAGCAGCCGTCCTGGCGCCAGGCGACGAGGAGTTCGCGGACCTCCTTCCCGGCGTCGCTGGTGGTCAGCGCGCTCTGGACGCCCAGGCACCCGTGGGGGCCGGCCGGGCGAGTGGTCGTGCGGACCGTGCCCGCCAGGATCGCGGCGGCGACGCCGTGGGCGGTCGGCTCGTCCAGGGCGCGGGTCAGATAGGCGCTCGGGCCTTCGGAGTAGCGCTCCAGCACCCTGCGGAACAACTGCTCCTTGTTGCCGAAGGCCGCGTACATGCTGGTCGTGGAGATGCCCATCGCCCGCGTCAGCACGGCCGTGCTGGCCCCCTCGTAGCCGTGCTCCCAGAAGACCAGCATGGCCCGCTCAAGGGCTTCCTCGGTGTCGAACCCCCGGGGCCGGCCGATGGCGCTGCTCTGTCTCGTCTCCACGCCACCACCTTACTACTTCTGTAGCGACCGCTGCGGAAGTGCTACCGTTCGACTTCCGCAGCGATCGCTGCATAAATCGAAGGGGTTTGCCCGACATGGGACTGCTCGAAGGCAAGACCGCTCTCGTCACCGGGGGCGCCACCGGCATCGGCCTGGCCAGTGCCGTCCGGCTGGCGGCCGAGGGCGCGCACGTGTTCATCACCGGCCGGCGCGAGACCGAACTGGACGCGGCCGTCGAACTGATCGGTCCGGCGGCCACCGCCGTGACCGGCGACATCACCGACCTGGCCGGCCTGGACCGGCTCTACGAGACCATCCGCAGCCGGGGCACGGGCCTGGACGTCCTGTTCGCCAACGCCTCCGTCGCCTCGTTCGCGCCACTGGAGCAGATCACCGAGGAGCACTTCGACGCCCTCTTCGGCATCAACGTCCGCGGCATGGTCTTCACCGTCCAGAAGGCACTGCCCCTGCTCAACGAGGGAGCCTCGGTCATCCTGAACGGCTCCACCAACGCCGACGTCGGCGCCGAGGCGTTCGGCGTGTACGCGGCGACCAAGGCCGCCACCCGGTCGTTCGCCCGGACCTGGGCCAACGAACTCAAGGGCCGCGGCATCCGCGTCAACACCGTCACGCCCGGCCCGACCGAGACGCCCGGACTGCTGGGGCTCACCCCCGACCCCGAGGGATTCAAGCGGAACCTGGCGACGAGTGTGCCGCTGGGGCGGCTCGGGCGCCCGGAGGAGATCGCCGCCGCCGTGGCCTTCCTCGCCTCCGGGCAGAGCAGCTTCGTCACGGGTTCGAGCCTGTACGTCGACGGCGGTCTGAACCAGATCTGATCCGACCGCGCGTTCCGCCCGCGCCGCGCCGGACGCGGTGCCCGGCCTCCGTCACCGGTCAGCGGCCTCCCGGCGGGGCCGTGCTCGCCCGTCGCACCAGCCGGGTCGACAGCTCGGTGCGGGTGCTCTCCGGATGGGCGCCGTCCATCATGCGCAGCAGCGTCCGCAGCGCGGTCGCCGCCATCTCCGCCAGCGGGCGGCGGACGGTGGTCAGGGCGGGGGCGGCCCAGCGCGCCTCCGGCAGGTCGTCGAAACCGACCACGCTCATGTCGTCCGGCACGCGCAGCCCCCGCTCGGCCAGCGCCTCGTACACCCCGAGCGCCATCGCGTCCGAGCAGACGAACACGGCCGTCGGCGGCACCGGCAGCTCCAGCAGCTCCCGCGTCCGTCCACGGGCGGCGTCCCGGTCGAACCCCGCGTGCCGCACGTACTCGGCGCGGTGCCGCACCCCCGCCGCGGCCAGCGCCGACCGGTACCCCGCCACCCGCGTCCCGCTGACCGCCGTACCCCGCTCCCCGGCGATCACCGCGATCCGCTCGTGCCCGAGCCCCAGCAGGTGCTCGGTCGCGGTCACCCCGCCCTGCCAGTTCGCCGCGCCCACCGACACCACCCCCGACGGTGGCTCGGCCACCGGGTCGATCAGTACGAACGGCACCCGGTGCCGCTCCAGCCAGGCGTACTGCGTCCCGGTCAGCTCCGCCAGGTCGAACAGCACCCCGGCCGACCCCCGCGCCCTCAGCTTGTCCAGCCAGCCGCCGCGCTCCACGGTCCCGCCCCGGCGCCGTTCCAGCCCCGCCGAGACCACCACCTCCAGGCCCGCGTCGTACGCCGCCTCCTCCACCCCGTGCAGCACCGCGCCCGAACCGGAGTCCGCCGGCGAGCGCACCACCAGGTCGACCATCCGGGGCGCCCGCGCCGTCGGGTCGAACCGGGGCCTGCGTACGTAGCCCAGCCGGTCCAGCGCCTCCGACACCCGGCGCCTGGTCTCGGGCGCCACGTCCTCGCGCCCGTTGACCACCTTCGACGCGGTCGGCACCGACACCCCCGCCTCGCGGGCCACCACCGCCAGTGTCGGCCCGGTCGCGGTGCTCGCGCGCGCCGTACGGACCATGGGGCACCCACCTCCGGGACCGGGGCCGTGAAGGCCGCCGCAGCAGGCTGTAGAAAGCGCTTCCTAAGCGCCCCCAATGTAGATCGGCCCGCCCCCGGCGGGAAGACCCCGGAGTGGTCCGCGCGAAAACGGATGACAGAAGCGGTGTGGGTGTCCTTGGTGTGCTCGGGTGAGCGGGTTGATGACAGTTGGGGCGAGGGTGTCATCTGTTTTTGGGTGCATGGGTGTATGGCGGGGGGTCCGTCGGGGCCGGAATATCACCGCGGCCCGCGGTGCTCACGGAATACCGGTGCCGGGCGCGGAGAAGGGCTGGTGGGCGGATGACCGCGAACCGCACGAACCCCGTGGCCGGCACCCCGTACGGAGCGGTACGCGGGCGCTGGGAGAACGGTGTCGCGGTGTTCAGGGGCATCCCCTACGCCGCCCCGCCCTTCGGTCCCCGCCGCTTCCGCCCGCCCGTGGCGCCGGAGAAGTGGGACGGCGTACGGGACGCCCACGCCTTCGGCCCCACGGCGCCCGGACCGCCGTACTCGGAAGCCTTCGGCCAGTACCTCTCCGACCCCTCCGTCCCCGGCGACGACTGCCTCAACCTCAACATCTGGACCCCCGACCCGGCCCCCGGCGCCCGCCTCCCGGTCCTGGTCTGGCTGCACGGCGGCGCCCTCACCCGGGGCTCCTCCGCCGTCCCGGTCTACGACGGCCGCACCTTCGCCCGTGACGGCGTCGTCTGCGCCTCGCTCAACTACCGCCTCGGTGTCGAGGGCTACGGCCTCTTCCCGGACGCCCCCGCCAACGCCGGCCTGCGCGACCAGCTCGCCGCCCTGGAGTGGGTCCGCGACGCCATCGCGGCCTTCGGCGGCGACCCCGACCGCGTGACGCTGGCCGGCCAGTCCGCCGGAGCCATCAGCACGGGCGCCCTGCTGTCCGCCCCGCGCGCCCGGGGCCTGTTCCGCCGGGCGGTGCTCCAGAGCGGGGCGCCGGAGGTCTCCGACCGGGCCAAGGTGCGGCGCGTGGTCCGCCGGATGGCGGCCCGGCTGAGGATCCCCGCCACGGCGGAGGCGTTCGCGTCCGTCGACCGCGACGTGCTGCTGCGCACCCAGGCCGAGGTGGGCAGGCTGAGCAGCCCCGTGCTCGGCGGTCCCGCCTTCGGCATCGTCGTCGACGGCGACCTCGTGCCACGTGATCCGCTGACGGCCCTGGTCGAGGGTGACGCGGCGCCCGGCGTCCGCCTGCTGATGGGCTGGACGCGTGACGAGTACCGGCTGTGGCTGGTGCCGGGCGGCTTGGTGGAGCGCGTGGACCGCCTCGGCGCGGTGGCCCTCGCCGGGGCGCGGGCACGCTGCCGTTGCGGGCACGACGTGCCGCGCGGCTACCGCACCCTGCATCCCGACGCGGGCACCGCCGAGACGGTCGGCCAGATGGTCACCGACCATCTGCTGCGCGTCCCGCTGCACCGGCTGGCCGACGCGCGGCCCGGATCGTCGTACGTCTACGAGTTCGCCTGGCCGTCGAACCGGCCGGGGCTCGGCGCCTGCCACGCGCTGGAGCTGGGCTTCGTCTTCGACAGCGGGGACCTGCCGGAGTCGCGACGGCTGGCGGGGGAGGGAGCGCCGCGCGCACTGGCGGACGAGATGCACGCGGCGTGGGTGTCGTTCGTGGCCGACGGCGACCCGGGGTGGGAGGCGTGGGACGCCACCCACCCCGTACGGGTCTTCGGCGCGGGGACGCCGGTCACGGTCTTCGGCCCCCGGGACCGGGAGGTGGCCCTGTGGACGACCGACAGAGCCGAGATTGTCACCGAACCAAGCGCAAGAAGGTGGTCCAGGCTTCGGGGGTGACGGAGAGGTGGGGGGTAGCGGGGATTTTCGAGTCGCGGATGTGGATGGCGGTGGCTTCTCGGGCGACTTCGAGGCAGGCGCCGCCCTCGCCGCTGCTGTAGCTGGACTTGAACCACTCAAGTTCGGTGCCGGTCATGCCTCTCCCAGAAGACGGTCCAACAGGTCCCTCGTGTCCTCGGTGTTGAGGGCCTGCGTCCGCAGCATCGCATACTTCTGGGTGAGGATCCCCACCTCGTCGGGGTCGGCGACGAGCGTGCTGCCGCGCTGTGTCTCGCTGTAGGCCAGCCGTTGATGCTCAGGTGTTTCCAGCAGGATGAACGGCCCCTCCAGCCCAGCATGTGAAGCGCGGCCCAGCGGGAGGATCTGCAAGGCGATGCCCGGCACGTCGGCGTACTCCCGTAGATGACGCAGTTGTTCGACGTAGACTTCTTGACCGCCAAGGCGGTCCCGGAGGGCCGCCTCCCAAATGACGAAGCTCGCGGCCGGTGGGAGTTTGCGGTGCAGCACCTCTCGGCGCTCGATGCGAGCTGCCACCAACTGCTCGATCTCGTCCGCGTCGTAGACCGGAATGCGGCTGCGAAAGACTGCGCGTGCGTAGGCCTCGGTCTGCAACAGACCAGGGACCAGCAGGCTCTCGTACCAGGAAATAGCGATGGCTTCCCGCTCCCGATCCAAGAACTCCTCCGCCCATAGCGGGATGAGATCCACCTCCGGCATCCTGCTCACCGCAGTGACCAACGCCCCCTTGGTCTCCAGGAGATCGTCGAGCTTCTCGGCGAGATCCAGCTTCAGTGGCCGTCTGCCCTGCTCGACCGACGCGATCTGCTGCTCGCTGATGCCGAAGACCTCACCCAGTGACCGCTGGGTGTACCCCGCCGCCTCCCGGTAGAGCGCGAGCAACGCGCCCACCATCTTCATCGCCGACGCGTTCTTGCGCTTCCTGGTGCTCATGCCGGTCGAACTCCCCACCCGTACACGTACGTTCACCCACGCGCGCCCGTACGGACGATCCGTACGGCATCGCGCACTGTTTCATCATGGGCACAGAGCGTGACCATCGTCACGTGAACAGCGAAATTCCACCCGGGCCACGTGAACGGCTGTACCGCCGTGAACGCCAGTCCGTGCCCGCCGCGCGGGCGTTCACGCGCCGGGCGCTCGTCGACTGGGACGTGCGCCGGTGCGCGGACGACGTACTGCTCTGCGTCAGTGAACTGACCACCAACGCCCTGCTGCACGGCGTACCACCGGGCCGCGGCTTCCTGCTGAGGCTGGTGCCCCATGTCGACGACGACGGCGGCGGCGGTGTACGGATCGAGGTGCACGACACCGGAGACGGCGTACCGGCCCTCCGGGAACCGGACGAGGGCGGGCGCGGGCTGCTGCTGGTGTCGGAACTGGCGGACAAGTGGGGCGTGGAGGACCGCGAACCCGGGAAGATCGTGTGGTGCGAGGTGGGTCTCGACGGGCGGGGTTGCCCCGGCGGAAGCCGGGAATTGCCCCCGTGACCGCCCGCAAACACCTGTCCGCGGTACCGCCGGTGCGGTAGGAGTAGGCGGATACCCCCCTACGCCCGTGGAAGTGACCGCCATGCACGCTGAACGATCCCGTGAGGACGGACGGGCCGGGGCGGTCCAGGGTCGGCCTGCCGCCGGACGCCCGCCCGTTCCGTCCCGGGGCGCCGTGCCTCATGCCCTCACGCTGCAACGGAGCGCGGGCAACGCCGCCGTGAACCGGGTGCTCGGCTCCGGCGGAGCCGCGACCCCGGTGCAGCGTCTGGTCCTGGTCGGCGGGAAGGCGCACTCCAACGATCCCGGGCTGCCCGGCAGCGAGCCGTCCACCGAGTCGCTGTGGGAGTCCGTCGTCCAGGTCGCCGAGCGCGGGACGGAGGAGGAACGGGCGGAGTTCGCGAAGTACCGGGAGCAGATGCGGGCGCAGCTGGACAAGTGGGTGGACGACCAGGCGGTCGGCCGTCCGCACCCGGACCCGGACAGGGCCCGTACCCGTCCGCTGGGCCGCAAGCGGCAGTCCCGGTCCTACCGCAACGCCGAGGAGCTGCACGCCGCCCTGCTGGGCTGGGTCAAGCAGAAGCCGGGACGCCGTGAGGAGCGGGCACTGGCCGAGCAGGTCCGGGGCTCCTCCGACATCGACCGCCACCTCGACGCCCTGCTGGTGAAGATCAAGGAGTACATCAACCAGCATATGGAGAGGTACGCAGCTTCGCTCAACTGGCAGCGCCTGTGGGAGGAGCTGAGTACCAGCCAGGTCAAAGCGCGGAACGGGAAGATGGTCCCGCTGGGCACCTACCGGCAGCACTTGGCGAGGATGGCCAAGGAAGGGCGGGGTGAGCCCACGCGGATCGGGAACGACATGGCCGCCGTGATGAAGCATCCGGAGAAGTACGGCCAGGCGGACAAGATCGCCGTCCTGCACGATCTGATGGAATACCTGAGCGATCCCCGTCACGGTGGCACGCGTACCGCGGGTTCGGACGTGCTCGGAGACCCCGTCGCGAACCGGTTCCTGAACACCCAGGAGATAGACCCCGCCACCGGCCAGCGGACCAAGAGCACGACATCGCGGGGTATGCGATCCCAACTGTGGAACGGGCCTCTCGTCACCCGCGACGAGGCCGACCCCACCACCAAACTGGCCCGGCGTCACAACGTGCCGGTGTGGGCGGGCCAGTCCAACACCATGGTCCGGACGCTCTTCCTCGGTGAGGTGGCGGGCGGCACCTCCAGGGAACTGGGGGCGATGGCCTGGGCGCTGTTCGCGTTCTGGCGCATCAACTACGACCACACGTGGCGGCTGGCCTACCACACCCTGCACGAGACCCTCGACGGGGCGTCGAACTACGGCGTCCCCTACAACATGCTGGACCGCGGCGCGGGCCTGGCCGACTACCGTCCCGGCACCCAGCTGCGTGACATGCGGGAGACGATCGCGGCACTGCGCGGGGACCTCGCCGGTCTGGGCGAGGCCGTGAAGGAGCACGACCGCGGGTCCCCGGACCATCTGGCGCTCGCGGGCCAGTACCAGACCCTGCGCGAGAAGGTGGACAAGGCGGCCAAGGGCACCGGGTACATGTGGCTCTCCGACCCCGAGAAGAGGGCGGTGGCCCGCCGTGAGGCGGCCCTGACGCTTCAGGACGCGTTCTACGAGTACACGAGTCTCTGCGAGGCCCTGGCCCGCTCACCCCGGACGGACCCGGATTGGCTCAGCGGGCCCCCGGATTGGACCGAACTCGGCTGAGCGGCCCGTCGCCGGACACGTTGGGGGAACCCTGCGTGAGGCGCGGTGGCGCGAGGCCGGAGCGGACGGCGAGGGTGCCGTCCGCTCGCTGGACCGGACTCAGACCGTTTTGACAGCCCCACCGTCGATCAGCAGGTCCGTGCCGGACATGCCGGCCGCCAACGGTGAGGCGAGGTAGGTGACGGCCGTGGCGACCTCGGACGGTTCCAGCAGGCGGCCGGTGGTCACGCCCATCGCGGCCGGCATCTGCGCCAGCAACTGCTCCTGGGTGACCCCCATGGAGCGGGCCAGCTCCGCGCCGTAGCCGTCCGGGCTCTCCCACATCGCGGTACGCACCGCGCCCGGCGAGATGGTGTTGACGCGTACACCCTGCGGCCCGAACTCCTCCGCCAGCGCCTTGCCGAAGGCAGTCAGCGCGGCCTTCGCGGTGGTGTAGGTGATGGGCCCGGCGCTAGGCATCCGGGCGCCGTTGGAGGAGATGTTGACCAGCGCCCCACGGCGGCGCAGCAGGCTGGGCAGCGCCGCCCGGCTGGTGCGCACGGCGGCCAGGAAGTTCAGGCTGAAGCCCTGCCGCCAGTGCTCGTCGGTGAAGGAGAGGAAGCCGCCGGTCTGGCCCTCTCCGCTGTCGCCACCGCCGACGTTGTTGACGAGCAGGTCGAGGTCGCCGAGCTCGGCGGTGGCCCGGTCGATCAACCGGGCGGGGGCGTCGCAGTCCAGCAGATCCAACGGTATGGCCAGGGCGCCGGTCTCCCTCAGCTCGGGGGTGATGGTGCGGGCGGCGGCTGCCACGCGCACGCCCTCGGCGGTGAGCGCTCGGACGATGGCCAGTCCGATACCGCGGCTCGCGCCGGTGACCACGGCGGTGGTGTTCGTCAGCTGCAGATCCATGGATGCACTCCTGTCGTGGCACAGAATCTGTCGCGACATCCGCGACGCGGTAAAGCTAGTAGATGCAACATTGGTGTTGCAACTAGCTCGGTGACCGGCGTCTCGCTGTACTGTCTGCTCCATGGAGACGAGGGGGCGAGCGCTGCGCGCCGACGCGGAACGGACGGTGCGGACGATCCTGGAGGCGGCCGAACGCGTGCTGGCCGCCGACCCGACGGCGACCATGGAGCAGATCGCGGCGGAGGCCGGGGTGGCCCGCACCACCGTGCACCGGCGCTTCGCCACCCGCGAGGCGTTGGTCGAGGCGCTGACGGCCTGGGCGACCGAGCGGTTCCGGCAGGCGGTGGAGGCCGCCCGCCCGCTCACCTCCCCGCCGCTGGTCGCCCTGCATCAGGTGACCGTCAACGTCCTCCAGGTGAAGATCGGCTGGAGCTTCGCGATGGGCCGGACCGCCCCGTCCGACCCCGAGGTGGCGCGCGTGCACGCCGACGTCCTGGCCCAGTGCGATCAGCTCTTCCGCTGTGCGCGGGAGGCCGGCCTGCTGCCCGCGGACGCCGACCTGGAGTGGGTCCGCCGGGTCTACTACGCCCTGATCCACGAGGCGGCGGAAGAAGGGCGGGAGCTGGTCGACGTCGGCGCGGTCGACAAGTTGGCCGCACGTGTGGTGGACACCCTGTTGCACGGAGTGGGGGCACCGGCGAAGGCCTAGTGCGCGGCGCACCCCCGAGGCCGCGATCCCGCGGACTTCCTGCCTGGCGCGAGGAGGTCCTCAAGCGCGCGGTCCGGGCTCCGTCCCGGTGAGGCGAACCGTGAGGCGGGCCGGCAGGCCGGCGCACTCCCGCAGCCGCTCCCGCTCCTCGGCACTGAACGTGTCCCGCAGGGCGGCGTCCAGGACGCCGGTGCGGCGCGCGCGTTCGTACCGGAGGCGGGCGCGGCCGGCGTCGGTGAGGTGCGCCAGGAGCTTGCGGCCGTCGCCGGGGCGGGGCTCGGTGCGGGCCAGACCCGCGCCGGTCAGGTCCTTCACGGACTTCGCCGCCGACTGATGGGTGACCCCGCGCCGGTGGGCGAGGTCGGCGGCTTCCTCGGCGACCAGGGCCCCGGCACCCGGTACCACCGGCTGGCCTCGGGGGAGACCGCCCGGTCGGCCGGGAGCCGGGTCAGGCCAGTGCCTCGGCCACCCCGGCGATCGCCTGAGGCCCCACCCGGCAGCACCCCCCGATCAGCCGTGCCCCGGCCGCCCGCCAGCCCCGCACCAGACCGGCGTCGAACGCGGACGGCCCGGTCCACCGCCGGGCCGCGGCGTCCCAGGACTCCCCGCTGTTCGGGTACGCCACGACCGGCTTGCCCGTCACCCGCGCCGCGACGGCGACGGCGTGCTCCACGTCCGCCGGGGCGCAGCAGTTCACGCCGACCGCGACGACCTCCGGCGACGCCGCCGCCAGACCGAACGCCTCCTCCAGCGGCTGGCCCGCCCGGGTCCGGCCGCCCGCCACGGTGTACGACAGCCAGGCCGGCACCCCGAGGCCCCGCACCGCCCGCAGCAGCGCCGCCGCCTCGTCGGTGTCGGGGACCGTCTCCAGGGCGAGGACGTCGGGGCGGGCCGCGGCCAGCACCTCCAGGCGGGGGCGGTGGAACCGCTCCAGCTCCGCGACCGTGAGCCCGTACCGGCCCCGGTACTCCGACCCGTCGGCGAGCATCGCCCCGTACGGGCCCGCCGACGCCGCCACCCAGAGCGGCCGGGCGGCGCCGGACCGGCGGGCGGCCTCCCGGGCCAGTTCCACACCGCGGGCCATCAGCCCGGCCGCCCGCGCCCGCCCGGTGCCGCGTGCCGCGAACCCCTCGAAGGTCGCCTGGTAACTCGCCGTGATCGCCACGTCCGCGCCCGCCGCGAAGTACGCGCGGTGCGCCTCGACGACCGCCTCGGGCCGCTCGTCGAGCAGCCGCGCCGACCACAGCGCGTCGCCCAGGTCGTGCCCGGCGGCCTCCAGCTGGTTGGACAAGCCGCCGTCCAGGACGAGGGACGGCGAGGCGGTGGCCAGGGCCTGGGTGAAATCGGGAGTGCCGCTGCTCATGCGACGACCGTAACGCCGCCGCGCGCGCCCCACCCCGCCCTGCGATCCTGGGGGCAGCAGCGGCCGTACGCGAGACGAGGCGGTGACCGACCCATGTGCCGTTGGCTGGCCTACTCGGGCACCCCGGTCCTGCTGGAGAACATCCTCTACCGGCCGCGGCACTCCCTGATCGACCAGAGCCTGCACGCCAAGATGGGCGTCGAGACGACCAACGGCGACGGCTTCGGCGTCGGCTGGTACGGGACGTCCGGCACGGCCAAGGACACCCCCGCCGTCGTCCGCGAGATCGGCCCGGCCTGGAGCAACCGCAACCTCCGGGAGATCGCCGGCCACGTCCGCTCCCACCTGTTCTTCGCCCACATCAGGGCCTCCACCGGTTCCGCCGTCCAGCAGACCAATTGCCACCCGTTCCGGCACGGCCGCTGGATGTGGATGCACAACGGCGCGGTCACCGACTTCCAGCGGGTACGGCGCGCCCTGGTGCTGGCCGTCGACCCGGAGCTGTTCCTGCACGTCGAGGGCTCGACCGACTCCGAGGTGATGTTCTACCTGGCGCTCACCTACGGCCTGGAGGACGACCCGCCGGGCGCGGTGGCCCGGATGGCCGGGCTGGTGGAACGGGTCGGTCACGAGCACGGCGTCGAGTACCCGCTCCAGATGACGGTCGCCGTCACCGACGGGCTGCGCCTGTGGTCCTTCCGCTACTCCAGCCAGGGCGCCTCCCGCTCCCTCTTCTACAGCACCCGCGTCGAGACCCTGCGCTCCCTCCACCCCGACCTGGACTTCCTGCGCGAAGCCTCCGACGACACCCGCCTCATCGTCTCCGAACCCCTGGGCGACCTGCCGGGCGTGTGGAACGAGGTCCCGGAGAGCACGTACGGGGTCGTCCAGCCGGAAGGGGACGCGATGTTCTCCTTCGCGCCCGCCCCGCCGGCCTGATCCGTCCCGGCCCGTTGACCTTCTCCTGGCACACCCGTACCTTTTCGACGTTCGTCATGCCAGATGCCGTTCACCATGCCGAACAGACATCGAGAGGCACCGCATGAGCCGCCGCACCGACGACGCCCCCGAAGGCCCCATGGACCCGGCGAGCTGGACCAAGTCGCCGGTCCCCGTCTTCGCCAGCGACGACACCACCGGGCAGTACGGCCCCGGCCACAACAGCTTCACCGTCGCCGAGGACGGCCGTACCGACGTGCTCGTGTACCACGCGCGCCCGTACAAGGAGATCGACGGCGATCCGCCGCACAACTGGAAACGGGACGGGACCCCGGACTTCGGCGCCCCGGTCGCGGACTCGGTGTGAGGGAGGGGACAGCGGTGTACACGGGTCGGATGAGGCGTACGGGAACATCACTGGCCGCCGTGGCGCTGGCCGCCGTCCTGGGGAGCGGGGCGGTCACCGCCGCGCCCGCCCAGGCACGGGAAGGACGGCCGTCCTGGGGTGCGGAGAACTGCGTCGCCGGCACCTGCCACTTCGACGTGGCGCCGGGCACGTACGACGTACGGGTCCGGCTCGGCGGTGACGCGGCCTCACGGACCGCGATCAGCGGGGAGACCCGGCGGGCGCTGCTGCCGGAGACGGCCGTCGGGGCGGGGGAGCGGGTGACACGCTCCTTCACCGTCGACGTCCGGACCCCGGAGGGCGAGCCCGCCGGGGCCGACGGGAGCCCGGGGCTCGACCTGGTCGTCGGCGGCGCGGCGCCCGCCCTCGCCGACCTCCGGGTCACCCCGGCCCACCGCGCCCGGCAGGTCTTCCTCGTCGGCGACTCGACCGTCTGCGACCAGCCCGGGGAGCCGTACACCGGGTGGGGGCAGCGGCTGCCGCAGTACCTGCGCGCGGGCGTGTCCGTCGCCAATCACGCCGACTCCGGGGAGAGCACGGTCAGTTACCTGGCCGACCCGCGCATGTGGGACACCGTCCGGCCGCTGATCAGGCCCGGCGACCTGGTGCTGGTCCAGCTCGCCCACAACGACAAGACGACGGACGGGGCCGCCTACCGGGCCAACCTGGAGACCCTCGTCGGCCAGGCGCGGGCCGAGGGCGGCCGGCCCGTGCTGGTCACGCCGATCGTGCGGCGCTGGTTCAACGCCGACGGCACCCTCGACAACGGCACCGCGCTCCTCGTCAACGGCCTCGGCGTCGACCACCCGGCCGTCGTCCGCTCCGTCGCCGCCGAGCGGCGCGTCCCGCTGATCGACCTCACCGCGCGGACCAAGGCGCTGGTGGAGTCCCTGGGGGTGGAGCGGTCCAAGGCGCTCTACCTCACGGACGAGAAGCGCGACAACACCCACACCTCCGAGTACGGCGCCACGGTGTACGCGGAGCTGGTACGGGACGCCCTGGCCGACCTGCGTCTCGTTCCCGCCGGGAAGGTCAGGAGGTAGGCGCGCGCCGGCCGGACGGGCGGGCCGCGGGTACCGGGGCGCCCGGCACCAGGACAGTTCGGCCGGAGCCGAACCGACCCGCGGCTAGGGTCCCGGACATGAGCGACAGCACCATCGTCACCCCGGGCACCCGCCCCGCCGACGCCGTCACCGGCATGGTCGGCCACGTCCTCGCGCTGGCCGGGACCTGGACCCGCTGGGACGGTGTACCGGCCCACGTGGACGGCCGGGTCTACACCCCGCACAAGGCGATCCGGCGGGTCGCCGACCACCTCGTCGACCACCTGGCGGAACTGGAGGCCCGGCTCGCGGGCGAGGAGCCGCAGCCCGACCACTGGCACGCCTCCGCCAGCACGACCGACGCCGACCGCGCGCCCTTCACCGCCGAGGACCTCGACGAGGCCCGCAGCCGTCTCACCCGGCTCGCCCGGATCTGGGCCAACCGCCTCGACGCGCTCACCGACGACCAGCTCGACCACTCGCCCGGCCCGGGCTGGAGCTTCCGTCACCTCGCCCTGCACCTGGCGGAGTCGACGTACTACGCCGACGCGGTGGGCGACCTGTCCTGACCGGCAACCGCGCCGGCCGACCCGCGGCGGGGCCGACCCGCCCAGGTGCCCAGGACGGGTGTTATCGCCGCGTTTCCGACACCAGGACGCCGACGTGTGTCTAGGGTTGCTGTCCGTATCGGTAACCGTGGGGGTCGGGATGCGCAGCGAGAACACCGTCGACAGTGGTCCGGGGGACAGCGCGGGTGACGGACCGGGCGCGGTGATCGCGGGCCGGTACCGGCTGCGGCGCCAGCTCGGGCGTGGCGGGATGGGCGTGGTCTGGGAGGCCCTCGACACGCGTCTGAACCGGCCGGTGGCGGTCAAGGGGCTGCTGTACCCGGGCGCCGCGGCCCCCGAGGCCCGGGCGACCTGGGTGAGCCGGGCCCGCCGCGAGGCACAGGCCATCGCCCGGATCAGGCACCAGAGCGTGGTCGACGTGCACGACGTGATCGAGGACGGCAGCCAGGTCTGGATCGTGATGGAACTGCTCGACTCGCGCTCCCTGGCCGACCTGTTGCGCGAGCGGCGGCGGCTGCCCGTCCCCCAGGCGGCGGGGATCGGTCTCCAGGTGCTGCGCGGACTGGCGGCCGTGCACGAGTCCGGCGTACTGCACCGCGATGTGAAGCCCCACAACATCCTGTTCCGCCCCGACGGGCTCGCGCTCCTCATGGACTTCGGGATCGCCACCTTCGAGGGCGCCGCGCAGGTCACCCGGTCCCACGAGATCATCGGGACGCCGCAGTACCTGGCGCCGGAACTGCTCAGCCACACACCGGCCGGACCACGCCCCGCGTCCACCGCGTCCGACCTGTGGGCGCTCGGCGTCACGCTGTACGAGATGGTGGAGGGCAGGCGCCCCTTCGAGGGGACCACCGCCTACGAGGTCCTCATCGCCGTACGCGAGCGCCCGGCGCCGCCCATGGAGTACGCCGGCCCGCTCACCGCGCTGATCGAGGCGCTGCTCTCGAAGGACCCCGGCGGTCGCCCGGACGCCGCCGCGGCGGAGCGGATGCTGCGGGAGGCCACCCGGACCGTCACCGTGCCGGCCGCCCCTCCCTGGGAACCGGACGCGCCTCTTCGCCCGGAGTCGCCGGAGTCGCCGGGGTCGCCCGAGTCGCCGGTGTCCGGGCCGCCGCGGAACCCCGGCGGCACCGGAGCCGAGGGGACGGGCCGGCGCCGGTCCCGGTGGCGGGTGACGGCGGCCGTGGTCTGCGCCGCGCTGCTCACGAGCGCGGCATGGTTCCTCTGGACGGACCGGAAGGACGACGCCTCCGACGCCGCCGGCTCGGGCAAGGGGGCCGCGGCGGGGGAGCGGGACGGCGGGCCCCGGTTCAGCGACACCCACGACGTGCTGCGGGTCGGCGTCAAGAAGGACCAGCCCGGACTGAGCGAGCGGGACGGCGGCACCTACCGGGGTTTCGAGGTCGACCTCGCCTACGAGATCGCCCGCGAGATGGGCTTCGAGAAGGACGCGGTCGACTTCTACGAGGTCAATTCGGACAACCGCGACGACGCCCTGAAGACCGGCCGGGTCCACCTCGTGCTGGCCACCTACAGCATCGACCGACAGCGCGAGAAGCGGGACGGGGTCCGCTTCGCCGGCCCCTACTTCGAGGCGCTCAAGGGGCTGCTGGTGCGCAAGGACCGCGAGTACAACGACCTCAGCGACCTGCAGGGGGACCCCACCGCCGAAGTCTGCACCGCCAGGGAGTCGGTCTACGTGTCGTGGATCGAGAAGGAAGGGCTGGCGGACCGGATGGAGCTGCGGGCCGGCTACGAGGACTGCGTGAAGGCGCTGCTGGACCCGGAGACCGACGTGTACGCGGTCGCCACCGACGACGTCATCGTCGCCGGACTCGCCGACAAGTACCACGTCCGGACCAAGGCCCTCGAAAGCCTCGGCGGTTCGGAGGGCTACGGGGTGGCGGTGGACGGCGAGGAGCGGGAGCTGCGACAGGAGGTGTGCGAGGCGTTGTCGGCCGTCATGGCGAAGTCCCCGGGACAGACCTCGCGGTGGTCCGCCGTCTACACCCGTCACCTCCAGCCGATCATGCACCGGCCCGCACCCGAGGAACCGGACCTCACGTCGTGCTGATGCCCCGGCCCGGCCGCACGTATTGCACATGATGTGCAGTTGAGAGTCGTCAGTAACTGCGAATCCCCGCATTACCACACCCGTTGACGTCCCCGCGGCACAAAGGCCGACCGGACGTGTCGACTACGCCCGCCGCTCACCCGGAAGTCGACCCGGCGTCACCTCGCACATCGATTCTCCTCACGCGGCCCACGCACCCCAGGTGCGGCCGCAGCGACGCAGCCGCGCAGACGGCGGCCATCCACGAGGAGCGACATGGGTCACGGGCACGGACACGGCCATCACCACCACCACGACCACGACCACAGTCACGGTCACGGTCACGGTCACGAGCACACGCACGAGACGGCGCCCCTGCCCGCCGCGTTCGACACCTCCGTACCCGACGAGGCGCTCAGCCCCGAACAGCAGTCCCGCCGCACCCTGCTGCGCCGCGCCGGTCTGCTCGGCGCCGGCCTCGCCGCGAGCAGCGTGCTGACGGGCGCCGCGAGCGCCCCGGCGTTCGCGGGCGGCCGCGGCAACGGCAACGGCAGGAAGGGCTTCCTGTGGCTGGCCGGTGACCACCACATCCACACCCAGTACAGCAGTGACGGCAAGTACCGCGTCGGCGACCAGGTCCGCCAGGGCGCCCGGCACGGCATGGACTGGCTGGTCATCACCGACCACGGCAGCGCCACCCACGCCAAGATCGGTGTGGAGAAGGTCAACCCGGACATCCAGGACGCCCGCAGCGCCCACAAGGACACCCTCGTCTTCCAGGGCCTGGAGTGGAACATCCCGGCCGCCGAGCACGGCACCGTCTTCGTCCACCCGGGCAAGAACGAGGTCTCCGTCCTCAAGCAGTTCGAGACCGGCTACGACGGCGCCGTCAAGGCCGCCACCGGCTCCTCGCCCGCCAACGAGGCCCTCGCCATCTCGGGCCTCGCCTTCCTCGCCGACCAGGTCAAGCGGCGCAAGGTCAAGGACGCCCTGATGCTCGCCAACCACCCGGCGCGCAAGGGCATCGACTCCCCGCACGAGATCCGCGCCTGGCGCGACGCCACCTCCGCGAGCCACCGCATCGCCGTCGGCATGGAGGGCGCCCCCGGCCACCAGGCCGGCGGCCTGCCCGCGCCGCTCGGCCCCGGCGGCGCCCGCGGCATCTACGACAACAGCCCCGGCTCCAACTCCTTCGCCGGCTACCCCCTGGAGTCCTACCGCACCTGGGGCGGCTTCGACTGGATGACCGCCACCGTCGGCGGCCTGTGGGACAGCCTCCTCGCCGAGGGCAAGCCCTGGTGGATCACCGCCAACTCCGACTCCCACCAGGTCTACGGCGACACCGCGGCCCGCGGCGGCGGCGACTTCAACACCAACGGCCGCTACGACGACCCGGTCTACGGCGGCTCGATCGACATCACCGAGAACGACTACTGGCCCGGCTACTACAGCCGCACCCACGTCGGCGCCGAGAACTTCTCGTACGCCGCCGTCATGGCGGGCATCCGCGCCGGCCGCGTCTGGGTCGACCACGGCCAGCTCATCTCCGGCCTCGACGTCCGGGTGTCCGGCGGCAGCCGCTGGGCCACCCTCGGCGGCGCCCTCCAGGTCAAGAAGGGCACCCGCGTCACCCTCAGCGTGGACGTGGCGCCGGCCGGCGGCCCCAACTGGGCCGGCTTCCAGCCCACCCTGGCCCGCGTCGACGTCATCCAGGGCGACGTGACCGGCGAGGTCCGGGACAAGGACACCTTCACCGCCCCGTCCGCCAAGGTCGTCAAGTCCTACGAGGTGAACAAGAACGCCGGCACGGTCACCCTCACCTACGACCTCGGCCGCGTCGACCGCCCCGTCTACCTCCGGCTGCGCGGCACCGACGGCAACCGCTCCGCCGTCGGCGCCATGGGCGCGGCCGTGGACCCGCACGGCCCGGCCATCGACGTCATCGGCGACGCCGACCCGTGGAAGGACCTGTGGTTCTACTCCAACCCGGTCTGGGTCCTGCCGTCGTGACCCCGCCGCCGTACGTCATCGCCGTCGACACGGACGCCACCTCGCTGCGCGACGCCGACCACCTGCTGAGGGAGCTGGCCGCCGCATTCACCGAGGAGGACGGCCTGTTCGGCTGCACCCACCTGGTGCGCGAGGGCGGCCGGCGGCGCGTGGCGCTGTCCCTGGCCGCCGGGGACCGGGCGGCCGTCGACGCGGCCCGCGAGCGGCTCACCGCCCAGGGGCACACGGTGACGGACGGCGCCTGGGACGACCGGGGGCGGGCGGTGCTCTACCCGGGCGCCGCCGCCCTGACCGGCACCCTCACGGTCGCGGAGCTGCTGGACCGCTCCGCGATCGAGCGGGTCCGCGTCCTCGGCACACCCGGCGAGCCCGACCCGGAAACCCGGCTGGTCACCCGGGAGTTCGTCCGCCCCCACTGGGAGAACGGCGCACTGACCCTCGCCGCCATGCCCCACGTCGGCGGCACCCTGGTCCCCTTCGAGGACCCGGACCCGACGCCGTGCTGCGCGGACCACTGACGGCACTGACCGCCCGTAAATCGTTACCGGCCCCTTCCCCGCCCGTCCTACGGTGACCCGGCACACCGTGACGGGTCACCCGACGGGGAAGGGACCGGATGACGCACGAGGCACACCACCGCCCGAAGACCGGACGGGCACCGGACGACGCCGCCCCGCGCCCCCTGTGGCGGCAACGGGACTTCGGCGTCTTCTGGGCCGCGCAGACCCTCTCCGTCCTCGGCGACTCCTTCGCCCTGATCGCCCTGCCCCTGCTGGTCCTGGAGGCCACCGGCTCGATCGCCCGCATGGGACTGCTGACGGCCGCGGGCGGCGCCGCCTCCGTCCTCGCCGCGGTCTTCGCCGGGGCCGTCGTCGACCGCGTCGACCGCCGTAAGCTGCTCATCGGCTGCGATCTGGTCCGCACAGCGCTGTACGGGGTGATCCCCGTGGTCTGGCTGTTCGGTCCCGAACTCTGGCTGCTGTACGTCGTCCTGCCGCTGTGCGAGGCCGTCGGCATGTTCTTCGCCGTCGGCTACGTCACCGTCGTACGCGGCCTGGTCGGCACCGGGCGGCTCACCGAGGCCAACGGCCGGCTCAACGCGACCGCCGCCGCGGCCGGCGTGCTCGGCCCGGTGTGCGCCGGGGTGGTGGCCGCCTGGTCGGGGCCCGCCGCTGCGGTCGGCGTGAACGCGGCCAGCTTCGCCGTGTCCGCCGCCTGCCTGGTCTTCGTACGGCTGGGGGCCCGCGCCGCGCAGGAGGCACCGGACGAACGGCCCGGACTGTGGCGGGACCTGCGGACCGGGGCGGGCTTCCTGTACCGGCACCCGGTGCTGCGCGCCCTCACCGCCCTGCTCGCCGGGTTCAGCTTCCTCACCCTCGGCCTGAACGACCTGGTCATCTACCACCTCAAGCACGACCTCGGCCACGACGACCACACCGTCGGCATCGTCATGGCGGCCGGCGCCCTCGGCACCATCGCCGGCGCCCTGCTCGTCGCCCGGGTCCGCCGGCGGCTCGGCTTCGGCCGGACCTGGACCGGCGCGGTCGCGGTGTGCGGGCTCGCCTTCGCCGGCCTCGGCTGGGTGCGCGAGGTGCCCGCCGTCGCCGTCCTGAGCGCGGCCTTCCTGGCCTGCGTCGGCATGGCGGGCACCTGCTCGATGTCCCTGCGGCAGGAGGTGACCCCCGAGCACCTGCTCGGCCGGGTCACCGCCGCCTTCTGGACCCTGCACTACGCGGCGGCGCCCCTCGGCGCGGCCGTGCTGACCTGGGCGGCCGAGCGGCACGGCACCGCACCGGTGGCCGCGGCGGCCGGCGCCTGCTGCGTACTGATCGCGGCCGTCGCGCTGTTCACGCCGGTCCGCCGGTCAGCACCTCGCTGACGAACGCGTTGGTGAACTTGCCGGCCGGGTCCAGCTCCCGTACGAGGGCACCGAAGTCACCGAGCCGCGGATACAGCTCGCGCAGCCGGGCCGGCGCCGTGGTGAACACCTTCCCCCAGTGCGGCCGGGCCGCGAACCCGTCCAGCGCCTCCTCCACCCGCCGCACCACCGGCAGTACCGCCGCCGTGTCCTCGACCCAGGTGAAGTGCACCGCCACCGTGTCCCGCCCGTACGCCGGGCTCAGCCACTGCGCGTCCGCGGCGACCGTGCGCCACTCGCAGGTCTGCGTCACCGGCGCCATCACGTCCCGTATCGCGTCCAGCGCGCGCAGCGCGTCGACGGCGTGCTCACGCGGCATCAGGTACTCCGACTGCAGCTCGGCACCGCTGCTGGGCGTGAACTCGGCGCGGAAGTGCGGCAGCCGCTCGTGCCAGGGGCCCGGCACCCCGAACTGCTCCGTGCAGTTCTCCGCCGGCATCCCGGGCACGGGATGGGTCTTCTCGGTGGCCGGGGCCGCGTGGGGGAAGTCCGGCAGCGGCCGGTCCGTCCGCCGCTTCAGCCACACCTGCCGGAAGCCCGGCGCCCGCCAGTCGGTGAACAGGCTCACGCTGTACGCGGCGGACAGCACCTCGTCCAGCGGCGCGGTGAGCGGCAGCTCCCCGAAGACGTGCTGCTCGACCTCGTACGCCTCCTCCAGGTCCAGCGTGAGTGCCGTCACGACACCCAGCGCGCCCAGCGAGGTGACCGCGCCGCCGAACCGCTCGTCGCCCCGCGCGAGCGTCACCTCCGTACCGTCGGCCGTCACCAGCTCCACCTCGCGCACCACCGACGCCAGTGAGCCGTTGGTCACACCCGAGCCGTGGGTGCCGGTCGCCACCGAACCGGCGACGGAGATGTGCGGGAGCGAGGCCATGTTGGCCAGGGCGAGACCGTGCGCGTGCACCACCCGGGCCAGCTCCGCGTACCGGACGCCGCCGCCCACCCGTACCGTACGGGCCGCCCGGTCCACGTCGATCTCCGGCGGCAGGTCCGCCAGCGACAGCAGCACCCCGTCGGCGCCCGGCTCGGCGATCTCGTTGAACGAGTGGCCGCTGCCCAGCACCCGCACCCGGGCGCTGTCGGCCACCAGCGCCCGCAGCGCGCCCGGCGAGTGCGGGCGGTGCAGCTCCTTGGCCGTGTAGGTGATGTTGCCGGCCCAGTTGGTCACGGTGGTGTCGGTCATCCCGCAGCCCCTCCCAGAAGTTCCATGAGGACCAGGAGTCCTCCGGCGGAAACCTACCTGGCACGCCGAGGGGGGACCCGGCGGGGAAGACGCGCGGGCAGGGGCATACCGTGAGAAGTCGAACGCGAGCCGGGAGGAGACACAGGATGGGCAGCCGCACCGCGCTGGTCGAGGATCTGATGGAGCGCTTCCCGCACGTACCGCGGGAGGCGGTCTTCAAGGAGGACCTGCTCCGCGGCGGGATGGCCTTCGACCCGTCCGCGCTGTCGGACAACGAGGACGGCGAGGTGAAGCCGAAGTCGTACTTCATCTTCTCCTTCGACCACGGCACCCTGCCCGAGCTGGGCGAGGCCGCGCTGCGCCGCCCGCCCGAGGAGATCATCCTCACCGGCGGCCCCTACGACCTGCGCCGCACCGTCGTCTCGGTCCGGGTGAACCCGTCCTCGCCGTACCGGGTGGCGGCGGGCGAGGACGGCGTCCTCGGCCTCTACCTGGACGGCAAGCGGATCGCGGACGTCGGCGTGCCGCCGATGCCCGAGTACTACCGGCACAAGCTCTCCAACGGGAAGTCGGTCATGGAGGTGGCCCCGACCATCCAGTGGGGCTACCTGATCTACCTGACCGCGTTCCGGGTCTGCCAGTACTTCGGCGCCAAGGAGGAGTGCCAGTACTGCGACATCAATCACAACTGGCGCCAGCACAAGGCGGCCGGGCGGCCCTACACGGGCGTGAAGGACGTCGACGAGGTCCTCGAAGCGCTCGACATCATCAACACGTACGACACCGGCAAGATCTCCACCGCCTACACGCTCACCGGCGGCGCGATCACCTCCAAGGTCCAGGGTCTGGACGAGGCGGACTTCTACGGCCGGTACGCCAGAGCCATCGAGGAGCACTTCCCGGGCCGCTGGATCGGCAAGGTCGTCGCCCAGGCGCTGCCCAAGCCCGACGTCCAGCGCTTCAAGGACTACGGCGTGCAGATCTACCACCCCAACTTCGAGGTGTGGGACGAGTACCTGTTCAAGATGTACTGCCCCGGCAAGGAGCGCTACGTCGGCCGGGACGAGTGGCACCGGCGCATCCTGGACTCCACCGAGGTCTTCGGCCCGCGCAACGTGATCCCCAACTTCGTCGCGGGCGTGGAGATGGCCGAGCCGTTCGGCTTCAAGACGGTCGACGAGGCGATCGAGTCGACCACCGAGGGCCTGCGCTTCTTCATGTCGCACGGCATCACGCCCCGGTTCACCACCTGGTGCCCCGAGCCGACCACCCCGCTCGGCAAGACCAACCCCGACGGGGCGCCGCTGGAGTACCACATCCGCCTCCTCCAGGCGTACCGGCAGACCATGGAGGACTTCGGCCTCTCCTCGCCCCCCGGCTACGGCCCGCCCGGCGCGGGCAACGCCGTCTTCTCCGTCAGCTCCTTCATGGACAGCCTTCCGGCGGACGCGCCCGTCGAGGTGTGACGGGGCGCTCGGTGCTCCGGCCCGGTGCGCGCGGGCGCACGCCCGGCGGCCGGGCCGTCGCCGTGCCGGGCTGGGACGCTTGTCAGGCGCGGTGGGCCCGTGGCAAGCTCGCCCCTTGCCGCGAGGTATCACCAACTCCACCGTCGGCGTGCCGGAGTTGGTCTCGCCCGTGTGACGCGGGAGATCCATGTCCGACGACCTGCCGATGCCCCAGGACGCCGCCGGCGCCGCCTCCGACACCGCCGAGGCCGCGCGGTTCGCCGAGTGCTGGGACGCCGTCCTGTCCTACGCCGACCTGTGCACCGCCGGTTCCGCCGCGGCGGCCCGGCTGGCCACGGAGGCGTTCACCCGGGGCCTGCGCGAGGCACGCGGCGCGACAGCCGCCCGTACGGCCTCCGGACCCGGCCGCCGCCCGGTCCGGCTGCTGCCGCCCATCCCCCTGCTCCTGACCGCCGTACGCACCACCGCGGCGTCCTGGGAAGCCACCGGACAGGGCGACGACCTCACCCCCGACCTCCGTCTCTGGCTCCACTCCGACCGGGCCGCCCGGCACACCGGACCTCCCGCCGGCCGCCCGCTGGCCCTGCGCGCCCTGCGGGACATGCAGCTCCCGGACGCCGAACTGCTCTGGCTGGCCGAGGTGGAGGCCCTGCCGCTGCCCGTGGTGGCCCGCCGGCTCGGCCTCGACCCGGCCGCCACGACCGGCGAACTCGCCCAGGCACGCGACATCTTCCGGGACCGCTGCCGCCGCGCCCACCTCGACGGCCCGGCCGCCGAGACCTGCCGCGACCACGCCCGCCCGCTGGACACGGCGGATCCCGGCGCCGCGGAGGAACGCTCCCGCCACCGGGCCGGCTGCGCCGGCTGCGCCGAGGCGGCGGGCTGTCTGCGCACCGACCCCGGCTCCCTGCCCGCGGCCCTGGCCGACGGCGTCATCGGCTGGGGCGGCCTGGCCTACCTGGAACGCCGCCGCCGGGCCGCCGAGGTACGCCTCGTCGCCGTCCGCCCGGCACCGGCCGACGACGACGGCGTCACCCCGGGCGGCCGGGGAGCCCGCCGGGCCCGCGCGGTGCGCGGCGGTCTCCTCGCCACCGCCGCGCTGATCTCCCTGCTGGCCCTCACCGCGTCCCTGCACCCCTTCGGCGGCCCCGCCTCCAGCGCCGCCCCCGGCGTTCCGGGCGCCGGTACCGCCGCCCCGTCCGCCACGGCCGGCGGGCGACCGGTACCGGACCCTCCGGCCGGCTCCTCCTCCGCCCCGGCCCCGCGTCCCGCCCCCGCCGGCTCCGAATCGCCGACGGCCACCCCGTCCGCCCCGGCCGCCGCCACCCTCCGACGGAACCCGGCACCGCGGGGCACCGCCACGGCCACCTCCGCCGCGCCGACCGCCACGCCCGCCCGCGACGCCGCCACGGGCGCCCCGCCGCCCTGCCAGGTCCACTACGACCTGGTCAACCAGTGGCCGGCCGGCTTCCAGGCCACCGTCACCGTCACCACCACCCGCGCCCTCGGCACCTGGCGCGTCTCCTGGACCTTCCCCGACGGCCAGCGGATCACCCAGATGTGGGACGCCACCCACACCCCGGCCGGCTCCCGGGTCACCGCCATCGCGGTCCCCTACAACGCCACGGTCCCCGCGGGCGGCACGCTGTCCTTCGGCTTCCTGGCCACGTGGGAGGGGAGCAACACGGTGCCGGAGCACTTCACGCTCAACGGGCGGGCCTGCTCGGCGACCTGAGCGAAGGGCGGGGTGAGCCGGTGAGCCGGGCGGCCGGTGGAAAGCCCCTGGCGCGGCGCCGGTACCGGCGGTCGCCGTCACGAGGTTCGTGCTGCCTCACTCCGCGGCGTCAGCATGAGGCAGCACCCCTGCTCCCCCGTCTCAGGCGCGGGGAGGGTGTCGACGCCCGGTCAGAACATCGCGATGGGGTTGACCGGTACGCCGGTCAGGCCGTGGATGCGGGGCGGGGCGACGGTGAGCAGGAAGCTGTAGCGATCCAGCCGCTCGCACATCCGCGCGAGGTCATCGAGCCGGGGCACGTCGATCAGAGGCATCGCCATCCGGCCGAGCGCCACCCCGTGCAGCGGGGAGGGTTCGTCCGGGTTCAGGGGAGGATGCGCGTCGCCCCTGTCCGGGGCGACGACGGCGACCCCTCGGCGGTGCATCCACCGGACCGCGTCCATGCTGATTCCCGGGCTCGGTACGTCATGGGGCCCGCCTCCCGTCCAGCCGAGTCGGACCACCAGCGCGTCACCGGAGCCCACCATGACTCCCTGCCGCTTCTCGGCCTTCTCGAAGTCGTGCGACGTCACCGCGTAGGCAGGGGGGAGGGGGCCCTCGGCCGCCAGGTCGAGCAGGACCCCACGTGTCACTATCCCGGCGGCGAAAGCAGTCGTCGACGCGTGCGTGATGCCGAAGGGGGTGACGACCTGCTCCCTCGGGCGGCCCGGATAGACCTGGCCGTCGGTCGACCAGTGCGCGAGCGCGTCGAGGTGCGTCGAGCTCCAGTGGTGGTTGTAGATCACCGACAGATCGGCTGCCACTGGTCCGCCGGTGTGGGACACCATCTGCTGCACCGGCGACGCGTTGGCCGTCGGGGGCATGAACGGGCTGAAGAACATCGCGCTCGGCTCGATCGGCTGTGCCAGTGACACCCACTGGCCGGTCCGCGCCTCCGCGGCGGCCCTGGCGCGCACCTCGTCGGTGATGAGGTTGAGGGTGCCGAGTTCGTCGTCCGCTCCCCAGCGACCCCAGTTGTCCGGCAGGTCCGTCTCGTTCGTATCGGCCATGTCGATGGCCCCTTTCGTTCTGATGTGCTCGGACCGCGATGGCCCGCGCGAAGGAGCGTACGCGCGGTGCACGCGCGGCCCCGTCGAGGGCCGCGACGTCGTGGAGCGGTGCTCCGACCGGTCGAAGCGGTGGCGGGGCGGCGTCATCCGCCGTGAAGGACCGCCCGTTCCGGCGCGGTAGCCGTCAAGCTCGCGCCACGCCTGACGGGGGCGCGAGCGGACGGGGACCGGTCAGGGTCGCGGAGGGGTGGCCGGCCGGACGGCGATCGCGTCGAGCGCGGTGACGGCCTCCTCGTCGAGGGTGATCGCGCCGGCTTCCAGGTTGTCTTCGAGGTGGCTGATGGTGGCGGTGCCGGGGATGAGGAGGATCTGGGGGTCGGTGCAGCAGCCAGGCCAGGCCGACCTGGGCCGGGGTGCATCCCAGGCGCTCGGCGGCGGCGATCACGGCGGGCTCGTCGGTCACCTTGGCCATGCCGGGGAACGCGCCGCCGAGGGGGAAGTAGGGCACCCAGGCGAGCTGCTCCTCGGTGCAGAGCCGGAGCAGTTCCTCGTCGTCGCGGGCGACGAGACTGTAGGTGTTCTGCACGCACACGATGCCCGCGGGCAGGGCGCGGCGCGTCACGTCCACGGAGACGCTGCTCAGGCCGATGGCGCCGATCTTTCCGGCGTCGCGCAGGGCGGTCAGCTCCGCGAGCTGGTCGTCGAGGTCGACCCTCTGGTCGTCGGGGAAGGGGATGGTCATCCCGGCGTCCGTGCGGCGGAGGTTGACCACCGGGACCTGCTCCATGCCGAGCGTGGCGAGTTCCGCTTCGACGCCGGCCCGCAGTTCCTCGGGGCGCTGCGCGATACGGAACGGGAAGGGGCCGCCGGGGTCGGGGGTGGCGCCGACCTTGGTGACGACCAGCACGTCGTCCTGAGGGCGCAGCGCCTCACGGACGAGACCGTTGACGAAGCCGTCGCCGTAGAAGTGGGCGGTGTCCACGTGGTCGACGCCGAGGTCGAACGCGCGGCGCAGCAGGGCGATGGCCGCGGGGCGGTCCTTGTGCAGGCGCTCCAGCTGCATGGCGCCGTAGCCGATGCGCGAGACCGTGCGTCCGGCCAGTCGGCCGGTGCCGCCGGGGCGCGGGGCGGAGACGATGGTGCGGGTGGTTTCAGCGGGCATGGCTTCCTGCTCTCATGAGAGACTGGGCGCATACGGAGGAGCCTCCGTTATCTTCAACCGTAGCACTATCGGAGGGGCCTCCGCTTTGTCATCGCCACCACGCCCCCACACCCCGGGCCCTGCCGACCCCGACGGCCGGCCGCTCCGCCGCGACGCGCGGCGCAACCGCGACAAGCTCATCGCCGTCGCCAAGTCCGCCTTCGCCCAAGCGGAAGGCCCGGTCTCCCTGGAGGGCATCGCCCGCGAGGCCGGCGTCGGCATCGGCACCCTCTACCGGCACTTCCCCACCCGCGAAGACCTCGTCGAGGCCGTCTACGCCAGCGAACTCGACGCCGTCACCGCCAGCGCCCCCGCCCTGCTCGACCGGCACCCCGCCGATGTCGCCCTGCGCGCCTGGATCGGCCGCTACGCCGCCTTCATCGCCACCAAACGCGGCATGATGGACACACTGCTCACCGCCTTCGCCTCCGGACGTATCGCCGCCCCCTCGCGCGAACGCGTCACCACCACCATCGCCACGATCCTCGAACGGGGCGCCGCCGCCGGCACCCTCCGGGCGGACGTCGACCCCGACGACGTCGCCACCCTGCTCATCGGCGTGTTCCCCGCCATCATCGAGGGCGCCTCCCAGGAACGGACCGACCGCCTGCTCGACCTCATCGTCGACGTCGTGCGCCGCCCACAGAGCCCACAGAGCCCGCAGAGGGATCGGTGATCGTGCAGCTCTCCGGTGGGCCCGCCGTCGGGGAGGGGCGCCAGGCGTACCGCGACGGCGGCGCCTTCCTGAGGTGCCCGGCTGCCCGCCGTCCGTCTGGTGCGGGCCGGTGGAAAACCTGTGGCGCGCCGTCGCCGCGGGCGGCTATGGTCCATTCGTTCCCGCGGCTCCTTCGTGCCGCAGATGTCCGCTGCGTGATCCGGGAGGTGTTGACCGATGGCTGTCGTTGCGACGGGCGTTGCCCGCAACCGGAAGTCCCTCAAGTCCACCTCCGTGGCCGCCGGCTGATCTCACTCCTTTCCCGCGCTCGTGGGCGCGGTGCCGGGGCCACCCTTGTGAAGGGTCACCCCTTGTCTTTCTCCTCTTCCCTCGGTTCTTCCTCGCATCCACTCGCTCCCTACGGCTGGGACGCGGGCTGGGAGGCCGAGTTCGCCCCGTACGCGGACCGGGGTCTCGTACCCGGTCGCGTCGTCCGGGTCGACCGCGGTCTCTGTGACGTCGTCACGCCGGCCGGCATGGTCCGTGCCGACACCGAGTTCGTCGTTCCCCGTGACCCGATGAAGGTCGTGTGCACGGGCGACTGGGCCGCCGTCGACCCCGACGGCAGCGACCCGCTGTACGTGCGGACCCTGCTGCCCCGCCGTACCGCCTTCGTCCGTTCCACCTCCTCCAAGCGGTCCGAGGGCCAGATCCTCGCGGCCAACGTCGACCACGCCGTCGTCGCCGTGTCGCTCGCCGCCGAACTGGACCTCGCCCGCGTCGAACGGTTCCTGGCACTGGCCTGGGAGTCCGGCGCGCAGCCCGTCGTCGTGCTCACCAAGGCCGACCTCGTGCCCGACCCGGTGACGCTCGCGCACCTCGTGCGGGACGTCGAGACCAGCGCGCCCGGTGTGCCGGTGCTGCCGGTCAGCGCCGCGCTGGGGGAGGGGCTGGACGTCCTCGGTGCCGTCGTCTCCGGAGGCACGGCCGTGCTGCTCGGGCAGTCCGGCGCGGGCAAGTCGACCCTCGCCAACGCGCTGCTCGGCGACGACGTCATGGACGTACAGGCGACCCGTGACGTCGACGGCAAGGGGCGGCACACCACCACCACCCGCAACCTGCTCGTCCTGCCCGGCGGGGGCGTGCTCATCGACACGCCCGGGCTGCGCGGGGTCGGGCTGTGGGACGCCGGGCACGGCGTCGGCCAGGTGTTCGCCGAGATCGCAGAGCTGGCCGAGGAGTGCCGGTTCCACGACTGCGCCCACGAGAGCGAGCCCGGATGCGCGGTGCTGGCCGCCGTCGACAGCGGTGAGCTGCCCGAACGGCGGCTGGAGAGCTACCGCAAACTGCTGCGGGAGAACCAGCGGATCGTCGCCAAGACCGACGCCCGGGTCCGGGCCGAGCTGCGCAAGGAGTGGAAGCGGCGGGGCGCCCAGGGGCGGGCGGCCATGGAGGCCAAGCAGGGGCGGCTGCGCTAGCCGGCGCAGCCGGACGCGGTGTCCGATTTCCGCCAGCCCGAGGGGGCGGGGTGGCGGAGACTGGACGGTGTGGAAGGTGACGACGACAGCAGGTACGAGACCGTGCGGAGCCGGGACGGCAGGTTCGACGGGGTGTTCTTCTTCGCCGTCGAGACGACCGGTGTGTACTGCCGGCCGAGCTGCCCGGCCCGTACGCCGCACCGCCGCAACGTGCGGTTCTTCGCGACGGCCGCCGCCGCGCAGGGCGCCGGGTTCCGGGCCTGCCGGCGGTGCCGTCCGGACGCCGTGCCCGGCTCGGCGGAGTGGGACGTGCGCGCCGACGTCGTGGGCCGCGCCGTGCGGCTGATCGGTGACGGCGTCGTCGACCGGGAAGGGGTGGCGGGGCTCGCCGCCCGGCTCGGCTACAGCAGCCGGCAGGTGCAGCGGCAGCTCACCGCCGAACTGGGCGCCGGACCGGTCGCCCTGGCCCGCGCCCAGCGGGCGCACACCGCGCGCGTGCTGCTCCAGACCACCGGCCTGCCCGTCACCGGGATCGCCTTCGCCGCGGGCTTCAGCAGCGTGCGGCAGTTCAACGACACCATCAGGAGCGTGTACGCCGACACCCCGAGCGGGCTGCGCGCCGCCGCCCCGGCCAGGGACCGGGCGGCCCCCGGCGGCGGCATACCGCTGCGGCTCGCCCACCGCGGGCCCTACCCGGCCGGGCCCGTCTTCGACCTGCTCCAGCGGGAGGCCCTGGCGGGGGTCGAGGAGGTGAGCGGGCCGCCGGGCCGCCGTGTCTACCGGCGCACGCTCCGGCTGCCCTACGGCACCGGCGTCGCCGCCGTCGACGAGCGAACGGGCGGGCCGAGCCGTTCCGGCAAGGGTTCCGGCGGCTGGCTCGCCGCGCGGCTGCTCCTCACCGACCCGCGCGACCTGACCACCGCCGTACGGCGGCTGCGGCGGCTGTTCGACCTGGACGCCGACCCGTACGCCGTCGACGAACGGCTCGGCGCCGACCCCCGCCTCGCCCCCCTGGTCGCCGCCCGCCCCGGGCTGCGCTCACCGGGCACCGCCGATCCGGAGGAACTGGCGGTACGGCTGCTGACCGGCCGGGCCGGCGCCGAACGGCTCGTCGCGCGGTACGGCAAGCGGCTCGACGCGCCCTGCGGCGGCCTCACCCACCTCTTCCCCGAACCGGCGGCGCTCGCCGGGGCCGAGCCGCACGGCACCCTCGGCGCGCTCACCGCCGCCCTCGCCGACGGCGCCGTACGCCTCGACCCGGGCGCCGACCGGGACGAGGCCGAGGCCGCCCTGCTCGCCCTGCCCGGCATGGACCAGGCGACCGTCACCGCCGTCCGCACCCGCGCCCTCGGCGACCCGGACGCGGCCCCGCCCGGCGCCGACGTCCCCGACACCTGGCGCCCCTGGCGCTCGTACGCCCTGAACCACCTGCGCGCAGCGGGGGAGTTGGAGTGATCATGCACATGGACACGGATATGCACACAGACATGCACACAGACATGCACACAGACATGCACACAGACATGCACACGGACATGCGTACCTACTGGACCGAGGTCGCGAGCCCCGTCGGGCCGCTGCTGCTCACCGCCGCCGCGGACGGGGCGCTGACCTCGCTGTCCGTGCCCGGGCAGAAGGGCGGGCGGACCGTCCAGGACGGCGACCACTGGCGGGCCGACCCCGGCCCCTTCCGGGAGGCCGTGGCGCAGCTCGGTGCCTACTTCGCCGGGGAGCTGACCGCGTTCCGGCTGCCGCTGCGCGCCGAGGGCACCGCCTTCCGGACGAAGGTGTGGGACGCCCTCGACGCCGTGCCCTACGGCACCACCACGACGTACGGGGCGATCGCCGCCCGCGTCGGCGCCTCCCGCGCCGCCGTACGGGCCGTGGGCGGCGCGATCGGCGCCAACCCGCTGCTGATCCTGCGCCCCTGCCACCGGGTGATCGGCGCCGACGGCTCCCTGACCGGATACGCGGGCGGACTGGAGCGCAAGACGCGGCTGCTGGCCCTGGAGGGGGTCCTGGACACGGGTCAGCCGGCGAACACCGCGCCCAGCCACGCCCCGGCGATCAGCAGGCAGGCGAACAGCTCCGTCAGCACGCTCCAGCCGCCCGAGCCCATCGCCGACCGCACGGCCGCGACCGCCTCGCCGTGACGGCCCAGGCGGAGCCGCTCGGCCAGGTAGATGCCGCCGAGGAAGCCGGGGACGGCGCCCACCACGGGAAGCAGGACGAAACCGACGAGGGCGCCGCCGCCCGCGTACACCGTCAGCCGGCCCTCGGCGTCCCCGGCCCGGCGCCGCCGCGCCGGCAGCGCCCAGCGCACCGCCAGGGACAGCAGCAGCACGACCGTGGCGCCGACCAGGACCGCCCAGGCCAGCGGCCGCGGGTCCTTCAGCGCCCACCACAGGACCGCCGCCCACACCAGCCAGGACCCGGGCACACCGGGCAGCAGGACGCCGCACAGCCCGAGCAGGACGACCAGGCCCACCAGCAGGAGGTCCACCACTCCCATCTGACCAGGGTGCGCCCACCGACGGCCGACCGCGAAACGACAGACCCCTAACGGTCCCGGGTCACCCAGCCCCGCTCGTAGGCGTGCCAGCCCAGTTGGAGCCGGGTGGCCACCCCGGTCAGCTCCATCAGCCGCTTCACCCGGCGCTGTACGGTCCGCAGCCCCAGGTCGAGCTGTTTGGCGACGCTCGCGTCGGTCAGCCCGGCCAGCAGCAGGGAGAGTATCTCCAGGTCGGTGGCGTCGGGGCCGTCGGGGGAGTCCTCGGTGACGCCGCGGGCGCCGAGCCGCAGCGGCAGGGCGTCCCGCCACACCGACTCGAACAGACCGGTGAGCAGTTCCAGCAGACCGCTGGCGTGCACCACCAGCGCGGCGGGCTCGGCGGACCGGGCGGTGAGCGGTACGAGGGCCAGGGCGCCGTCGGCGATCACCAGCTTGGTCGGCACCCGGTCCACCACCCGCACCTCCTCCCCGCGGTCCAGGGCCGCGGTCAGCTCGGTGATGCCGTCCGGCCGGTCCAGTACCGCCCGCTCCACCACCGCCCGGTAGCGCACGCCCCGCGCGGCGGCCTCCTCCTCCGCGTGGTTCTCCATGCCGGTGACGGCGACCGGGGTGCCGGTGACCAGCGCGCACACCTCGTCGGACGCGCCCAGCTGGAGCTGGAGGAAACGCCGGGTGACGGCCGCCGCGCCGGTCACCACCTCGACCAGGTCGTGCACCGCGGGCTCGCCGGCCGCCGCGCGGTACTCCTCGGCCAGCAGCGCGGCGGCCAGTTCCGCCTTCTCCAGTGCGTGCCGGTGCTGGGTGAGCAGGGCGCCCAGCGCCACGCCCGGCGGCGCCGCGACCCAGCGGCCCGGCCGCGCCGGGGACTGGGCCGCCAGACCGTTCTGTTCCAGCCGTCGCAGCGCCCGCTCGGTGTCCTGTTCGCCGAGCGCCAGCCGCCGGGCGAGATCGGGGACATCGGCGGCGCCCACGGACACCAGGGCCCGGTACGCCTCCTCCTGGGCCTCCTCCAGCCCCAGCACTCCCAGCATCGAACGCCGTCCCTCCCCGTGATCCCGGCTGACGCCGGCCTCCGGATCGCCCTCCGTGGCGGGAAACGGCCACGGCGCAAACCCGCCTCGGAACATCATCGCGGTACCGGTGGCCACTCTGCCAAGGTGACGTCACCGAGGCGCCCGACGGCGCCCGGCACCCGGCGGCCGTCGCGCCGCCGTACCGTGATCCGGGCCCTGACGTGCGCCGACGCGCACGGGGATGCGGGGCCCGGGTCGCCTCGCCGTCGCCGGGCGGTTCTCCCGTGGGGGGTGGGACCGCCCGGCGGCCGCCACCGCGCCGGGTTTTTCCGGATGCGCCGTTCTCAACCGGCCCGAGCGGTGGACAATTGGGGGCATGAGTCAGCAGGGGGGAAGTCCCACCGGCCGGGAGGACGACTGGTGGGGGGAGCTGTACGACGACTCCAGCCACGACACCGGGGGTGCGGGCGCGGCCGACTCCCTCGACGACCGGTTCGCCTCCGCGGCGGGAGCGCTGGACGACCGTCCCGGCCGGCGGCCACCCTTCCCGCCCGGCCCCGGCCCCGGCCCCGGCCCCGGCCCCGGCCCCGGCAGCGCGCCGCCCCCTTCCCGACCGGCCGCACCCCCGCCCCCACCTCAGCCTCCGGCTCAGTCCCCGTCCCCACCTCAGCCTCCGGCTCAGTCCCCACCTCCGCCCCCGCCCGCGCCCCCCACCTCACCCCCACCCCCCACCTCACCCCCACCCCCCACCTCACCCCCACCCCCGCTCCCCGCGAACTGGCCCCCGGCGTGCCGCGACGACACACCCCCCGCGGCCATCGGCCCCCGAGCCGGGACGGACGGGGGGCCACCGACTCCCGAGGGCCCGGCGCCCAGCCAGACCGGCCGGCTCCGCCGCCCCGGTCGCCCCCGTCGGCCCGACCGTCCCTCCGCGGGGGAAGCGGACTACGTGGGTTCGGGGCCGCCCACCTACGATCCCGAGCCCGCCGCCCTGCCGCCCGCCGACCCGGACGCCCTCGGCGACCTGGTCGCGGACACCGTGCTGGACGGTGCCCGGTACGGGGCCTGCACGCTGCGGGCGCTGTCCGTGCGCGGGGACTCCGCGCGCCACCGGGGGGACCCGCGCCGCGACGCCCTGCTCACCGCCCGCTTCGGGACGGGCGACGACGCCCTGGTCCTGGTCGCGATGGCCACCGGTGCCCGCGCGGCGACCGGCGCCCACCGTGCCGCCGCCGAGCTGTGCCGCTGGATCGGCCGGGCCGTGGGCCGCAGCCACGTCCGGCTGGCCGAGGACCTGCGGGCCGCCCGCCGCGGTGAGCTGAAGTCCGGCCTGCGCCGCCTCACCGACCGCAGCCTGGGCAGGCTCCGGGCGAGCGCCACCGAGCAGGGCCTGACGCCGGAGGAGTACGCGGCCGGGCTGCGCTGTCTGCTGCTGCCCGCCGACCCCGGCTGCCGTACCCGGGTGTTCTTCGGCGTCGGCGCGGGCGGGCTGTTCCGGCTGCGGGACGGGACCTGGCAGGACATAGAGCCCCGGCCCGCCGACCTCGCCGGCGAACCCGTGGTCGGGTTCGGTTCGTCCCCCGCCCGGGCAGCCCCCGAGACCCCCGACGGCGACCGGCTCACCGTGGACCTCGGCATCACCGCGCCGCCGAGCCCGTACGGCGAGCCGGGCGCCGGGCCGTCCCGCCGGCCGTTCCGGTTCCGGGCCTCCATCGCCCGCCCGGGTGATGTCCTGCTGCTGTGCACCGAGGGCCTGGCCGACCCCCTGCGGGGCGAGTCCGCCCTCCGTGACCACCTCGCCGGACGGTGGTCCGGCCGCACCCCGCCCGGCCTGGCCGGCTTCCTGGCCGACGCCCGCACCCGGGTCAAGGGGTACGCCGACGACCGTACGGCCGCCGCCGTGTGGGAGGCATGAACGGGGCCTTTGTGCCTACATGGACAGCATGGCCAAACAGAAGAACGTCGCCGAACAGTTCGTCGACATCCTCGTCCGCGCCGGAGTGGAACGCCTCTACGGCGTCGTCGGCGACAGCCTCAACCCGGTCGTGGACGCCGTGCGCCGCCACTCCGGCATCGACTGGGTGCATGTACGGCACGAGGAGACCGCCGCCTTCGCGGCCGGCGCCGAGGCGCAGATCACCGGCAAGCTCGCCGCCTGCGCCGGTTCCTGCGGCCCCGGCAACCTGCACCTGATCAACGGCCTGTACGACGCCCACCGCTCCATGGCCCCCGTGCTCGCCCTGGCCTCGCACATCCCCTCCAGCGAGATCGGCCTCGGCTACTTCCAGGAGACCCACCCCGACCACCTCTTCCGCGAGTGCAGCCACTACTGCGAGATGGTCTCCAGCCCGAAGCAGATGCCCCGGCTGCTGGACACCGCCATCCAGAACGCCGTCGGCCGCTCCGGCGTCAGCGTCGTCACCCTGCCCGGCGACATCGCGGGCGAGCCGGCCCCCGAGGCCGCCGTCGAGACCGCCCTCGTCACCTCCCGGCCCACCGTCCGCCCCGGCGACGAGGTGATCGACCAGTTGGTGCGGCTGATCGACGACGCCGACAAGGTCACCCTCTTCTGCGGCAGCGGCACGGCGGGAGCGCACGCGGAGGTGATGGAGTTCGCCGGGAAGATCAAGAGCCCGGTCGGGCACGCCCTGCGCGGCAAGGAGTGGATCCAGTACGACAATCCGTACGACGTCGGGATGAGCGGTCTGCTCGGGTACGGCGCCGCCTACGAGGCCACCCACGAGTGCGACCTGCTGATCCTGCTCGGCACGGACTTCCCGTACAACGCCTTCCTGCCCGACGACGTCAGGATCGCCCAGATCGACGTCCGGCCGGAGAACCTGGGCCGCCGCTCCAAGCTGGACCTGGCGGTGTGGGGCGACGCGCGGGAGACCCTGCGGTGTCTGATCCCGCGGGTCAAGGAGAAGAAGAACCGCAAGTTCCTCGACCGGATGCTGAAGAAGCACGCGGACGCCCTGGAGGGCGTGGTCAAGGCGTACACCCGCAAGGTCGACAAGCACGTGCCGATCCACCCGGAGTACGTGGCCGCCGTACTGGACGAGGTCGCCGACGACGACGCGGTGTTCACCATCGACACCGGGATGTGCAACGTCTGGGGCGCCCGGTACATCTCGCCCAACGGGCGGCGCCGGATCATCGGTTCGTTCTCGCACGGCTCGATGGCCAACGCGCTGCCGATGGCGATCGGGGCCCAGTTCACCGACCGGGGGCGGCAGGTCGTGTCGATGTCCGGCGACGGCGGGTTCTCCATGCTGATGGGCGACTTCCTCACCCTGGTCCAGTACGACCTGCCGGTGAAGGTCGTGCTGTTCGACAACTCCTCGCTGGGAATGGTGGAGTTGGAGATGCTGGTCGCCGGGCTGCCCTCGCACGGCACGGCCAACACGAACCCCGACTTCGCCGCCGTCGCCGAGGCGTGCGGCGCCTTCGGGGTGCGGGTGGAGAAGCCCAAGGACCTCGCGGGCGCCCTGAAGGCGGCGTTCAAGCACAAGGGTCCGGCCCTCGTCGACGTCGTCACCGACCCCAACGCCCTGTCCATCCCGCCGAAGATCAGCGCCGACATGGTGACCGGTTTCGCCCTGTCCGCCTCCAAGATCGTCCTGGACGGAGGCGTCGGCCGCATGCTCCAGATGGCCCGTTCCAACCTGCGCAACCTGCCGCGTCCCTAGGCTGGCGGCCCCCGCGAGCAATGGTGTTCGGCCATTTCCTGGCCGAACACCGGATACGGCCGGTCACCGGGGGGTCCGGATGACTGCCCGGCCCGCCACTGGGCATGGAACCTCGTGAACGTGTTCGAGTGCGAGGGAAGAGCGGTACCGGAACGCGGGCGGGGGACATGGAGCGGCAGGCGCACAGGGGCGGGCCCGTGGCGGTGGGGACCCGCCCGGTGGACGAAGCGGCGGAAGAGAAGGCCGACGGGAAGGCCGACAGGAAGAACGGCGCGAAGAACGGCGGGAAGAGCAGCGGGAAGAGCGGCGAGCGGGGCGGCGAGAAGGCCGGCGAGAAGGCCGGTGACGCGATGGACGGGGCGTCTCGGATCAGATGCCGGCTGCGGCGGTGCGACCTGGGAGCGGTCCCCGAAGCGCGCCGGGCGCTGCGTGAACTGCTGCGCCACTGGGGGCGGCCCGACCGGTCGGAGGTCGCGGAACTGCTCGCCAGCGAACTGGTCACCAACGCGCTGGTCCACACCGACCACGACGCCGTCCTGACCGCCACCGTGGGCCCCCGGGCGCTGCGGGTGGAGGTACGGGACTTCGTGTCCCGCCTGCCCCGGCCGCGCGCCGTGGACGCCGGCGACAGCACCAGCGGCCGGGGCCTGCTGCTGGTCCAGTCCCTCGCCGACGCCTGGGGGGTGCGGGCGCACGCCGTGGGGAAGTCGGTGTGGTTCGAACTGGACGCCGGGCCCGCCTGAGTCCCGGAGGGTTCCGGGAACGCCGAAGGGGCGCGGCCCGCGGGCCACGCCCCTTCCGGCACCGGCGCGCCGGCGTCCCGGTGGCTAACCGAACTGCTGCTCAAGGTCCTTGAGCTTGCGCTCCAGGGAGTCCAGCCGCGGCAGCGCCTGGGTGTCGTCCTCCGCGGTGAGGTCCACGGTGACCGGGTCACTCGCGCCGCGCACGGGCTGCAACGAGGGAAGGCGGCGTGCGGGCAGTTGCTCCAAAGGCGCTATGGCAGGCTCCGCGGAGGCTTGATCGGAGCCCCGCTCCACGGCCTGCACCTCGACCTCGACCGGGCGTCCGCCACGGCCGGGGAAGCCGCGGTGGCCCCGGCTGATCGCCTTCAGCTGCGCCCGCTCCAGGCGGCCGTGCTCGCGCTGGCGCCGCTTCTCCTCGTCCTTCTTGCGCTTGTCGTCGCGCACTTCCTCGACCGCCTCGTCCAGGCTGCGCACGCCCTCCAGGAGCATCAGCGACCAGGCGCCGTAGGTCTCGCGGGGAGCGCGCAGCCAGCGGACGATACGGATCTGCGGCAGCGGACGGGGCACCAGGCCCTGCTCGCGCAGCGCGGCCCGGCGGGTCTGCTTCAGCGCACGGTCGAACAGCACCGCCGCCGACAGGGACATGCCCGCGAAGAAGTGCGGTGCGCCCGCGTGGCCCGCGCCCCGGGGGGCGTGCACCCAGTTGAACCAGGCCGCCGCCAGCGCGAACGTCCACACGAGGATGCGGGAGCCGAGCGCGGCGTCACCGTGGCTGGCCTCGCGGACCGCGAGGACGGAGCAGAACATCGCCGCACCGTCGAGGCCGAACGGGACCAGGTACTGCCAGCCGCCGCTCAGGCCGAGGTTCTGCTCGCCGAACCCGACCAGACCGTGGAAGGAGAGCGCCGCCGCGACCGCGGCACAGCAGAAGAGGAGGAGGTAGGAGAAGGTGCCGTACAGGGCCTCCTTGCGCCTGCGACGCTCCTCGGCCCGCTCCCACGAGTCGTCCGCGCTCGCGTCCTTCCCCGAGGAGCGCTTGCCGCGCGCGAGCACCGCCACCGCCGCAAGCATGCCCAGGAGCAGTACGGCGCCCGGAAGCAGCCAGTTCAGCGATATGTCGGTCAGTCTCATCTAGGGGTCCCTTGCATTGGGATAGGGCGTAACGCCCGCCATAGTGGCCCAACTCCGCCTGCCCTCAGGGGTTTTCGGGGCAAGAGGCCGCCAAGGGAGTGCGTGGGGGCGGTCCGGGGCGGCGTTCTGCTCGAACTGGCGCTGGAGGGGCGGGAGTTGAGTTCGAACAAGAATACCTGCACGGGTGGTTCCGTGGAAACTTCCTGCAACCCATGAGGAAGGTGTGAATGGGCGTGGCGGTACGGGTGTCACCCGCGCGGATGATCTTAAGGGACGACCGCCGCGCTCTCGTCCGACGGGGTACCCGCCGGGCCCGGCCGAGGGGGTGTCAGCCCGCCTCGGCGAGGAGTCTGCCGATCCGGTCCGCCTCGGGGGTGCGCGGGCAGGCGGCGCAGGTGTCCTCGGGGCGCAGGGTGTAGAACATGCAGCAGCTCGCCCGGTCCCGGGTGGGCAGCGACTCGCCGTTCGGCCCGGTCAGCTCCCGGAACGCCGCCGTGCCGACGTACGGCCGGGTCGCCCCCGGCAGCAGCAGCTCCAGTTCGCGGCGGGCCCGGTCGCGCTCGCCGAGCAGATGGGCGACGTACCACAGGCCCTCCACGACCTCGTCGGTCGCCATGCCCCACAGGGCCCGGCCGCGCCGGCGCATCCGGGGGCCGAAACCGGCCAGCAGCGGTGTCAGGTGGTCCGCGACCGCGGCCCGCACCTCGGCCCGCAGCGCCTCCTCGTCGGCGACGACGCGGGCGCCGGGCAGCGCGGCGGCCGGATCGCCGGGCAGGCAGGCGAAGCCGTCCGGGCGGACCGCCATGCGGCCCAGCGGCAGTTCCTCGGCGGTGCGGTCGTAGGCGACGTGTGTCACGGGCAGGCGGGGGACCCGGCGGTGCAGGAACCAGGGCACCGTGATCAGCAGACAGGCCGGCCAGGCGTACCGGTGCAGACCGAAGGTGGCGACCACGTCCGGCCGCGCCCGCTGCCCGTAGTCCCGTACCACCTGTGCCTCGTCCCAGGCCAGGAACGACTCCAGGGCGGCCCCGCCCTCCGCGAGCGCGGCGGCCGTGACCCAGCCCCCGCCCTCGGGCAGCGGCTCCCCTGGGGCCTGCTCCACGGCGGCGAACGAGGGCAGCACCTCGGACAGGCGGGCGTAGGCGTCCGCGACGGACGAACGGGGCACGGGCATGCGGAACCACCGATCCACGTCGGTCGAACGGGCTATCTGCAGGTAAGCCTAACCTTACCCGTGATCCTCCGGATTTGAACTGGCGTGATGTACCCCTAGGGTGCTTGACGGACGAGTGACAACCCGCCGTAATGACCTCAAGTACCGACACGTCCCCAGGAGGACCCCGTGGACCCCGTGAGGGAGGGCGCGCAGAGCTCCGCCGAGACGGGGACCCCCGCCGTGCGGCCGGCGCCGGCGGCCCGCAGGCCGGGGCCGGCCGCGGTGCGCGGTGAGCACACCCACGCCGAGACGCCGCTGCCCCGTCCCCGCCCGCGTCCCCGGCCCCTCGTCCAGCGGTCCTCCGTGCGCGGGCAGGTCCTGGACGCCCTGCGCGCCGCGCTGGCCGCGGGCGAGCTGCGGCCCGGCGAGGTCTACTCGGCGCCCGCGCTCGGCGAGCGGTTCGGGGTGTCGGCCACCCCCGTGCGGGAGGCGATGCAGCGGCTCGCGCAGGAGGGCGCCGTCGAGGTCGTGCCGAACCGGGGTTTCCGGGTCGTCGAGCGGGGCGCCCGCGAACTGGCCGAACTGGCCGAGATACGCGCGCTGCTGGAGGCCCCGGTCCTGCTGCGGCTGTCCCGCACGGTGCCCGCCGAACGCTGGGCGGAGCTGCGCCCGCTGGCCGAGGCGACCGTCCGGGCCGCCTCCTCGGGTTCCCGCGCCGGCTACGCCGAGGCCGACCGCGCCTTCCACCGCGCGGTGCTGGCACTGGCCGGCAACGAGCAGCTCGTCCGGATCGCCGAGGACCTGCACCGCCGGGCGCAGTGGCCGCCGGCCGGCGGCCCCGTCCCGCGCGGCCGGGCCGACCTGATCGCCGACGCGCACCAGCACACGGCGCTGCTGGACGCGCTGATCGCCGGGGACCGGGACCTGGTGCGCGCCCTGGTGGGGGAGCACTTCGCGACGGACGGGGGAGCGGACGGGCTCGGCGGAGCGGTCTGAGGACGTCCTCCGACGGGACGTCACCGACCGGTGCGACGGCGGTCGTCCGCCCGGTGGGACCGGAGTCCGCCGTGCGCCGTGCACCGCGGCGCGTCCCGCCGTGGATGCCGCGTACCGGGCCGAATGGGGCCCGCGCCCGATGGGCGGGCGGCGCGCGGCCGGTCACGCTGGAGGGTGCGCGGGCCGCCGACGCGCGCCGCCCTGCCGCCCCGTACCGGCGCCGGTGTCCGGGACCCGCCCCGGTGCCGGCGCGACGCCCCCGCGAGGAGGAAACCGTGGCCGGTGACCCCCACCGCCCCCTTGCCCCGAACACCAGCGACACGTCGGACACCCCCGGCACCCCGGGCAGCCCGTACACCCCGCGCCCTCCGAAGGGCCCGTACGTCCCGTTGCGGCGCCGGTGGCGCAACCCGCTGCGGCGCCGTACCGACCGGCTCAGGACCGGGCTGGGCCTCGCCCTGCTGCTCGCCGTGCCGGCGGCCCTCCCTCCGGCCGTGACCTCGGCGGCCGACCGCGCCCACCGGCACTTCAGCGCCACCGCCGAACACCAGGAACGCGTCCGGCACCGCACCACGGCCGTCCTCGTCGACGCCGCCCCGCGCTCTCCGGCGTCCCGCCCGGTCCGGGCAGAGGTCCGCTACGTGGGCCCGGACGGCGGCACCCGGACCGCCCGGACCGCCGTCGCACCGGGGCTGCCCGCGCGGAGCACGGTCCCGGTCTGGGTCACCGCGGACGGGCGGCTCACCGAACCGCCGATGAGCGGGGACGAGATCCGCAGCCGCACCGCGGGCTGGGCTCTGCTCGCCGCCCTGGCCGTCACCGGCACCGGCGCCGCGGCGTACGGCGTCGGGGCACTGCTGCTCCAGCGACGCAACCTGGCCGCCTGGGAGGCGGAATGGACCACCACGGCCCCACACCGACCGACGCCCCCGTGAGGCGCGCCGTCTCCGTGGGAGGTCCCACGGGCAGTGACAGGCGCCGCCCTCGTGCGGCGCCACCGCGCCCGTGAGAGGCGCTGCCCCTCCCCGAGAGGCACACCGCGCCCGTGAGGGCACCGCGCCCGCGACCGATCGACGCCTCCGCAGGGGCACAGCGCCCGCACCGGGCCGAAGTCCCCTGTGAGGCGACCGAGCCCGTGACCGGCCGAAGCCCCCCGTGAGGCGTACCGCGCCCGCACCCGGACGAAGTCCCCCGTGAGGCGCACCCCCCCGCGCACGGCCGAAGCCCCCGTGAGGCGTACCGCCCCGATGAGTCGCGCCGCCCCGTCCTCATGAGCCGCGCCGTGCTGTCCTCATGAGCCGCCCCGCCCTGTCCCCATGAGCCGCGCCACGCCGTCCCCATGACCGCGCCGTCCCGCGCGTCAAGCCGTGGCCGCCCCCGTCGCCGGGGGGCTCAGTTGCTGGGCCAGCCAGGTCGGGACGCCGCCCAGGAGGCGGAACAGGCGGCGGGCCTCCTCGCGCAGGCGGGACGCCTCCGGTTCCGGTTCCGTCTCCGCCAGGGAGGCCAGCGCCGGGGCCGTGCCGACGAGGTACCCCAGCTCCTCCCGGATCCGCAGGGACTCGGCGAAACCGTGCCGGGCCTCGGCCAGTTCACCGTCCCGCAGGGCCAGCCCGGCCAGGTGCCGCCAGGTGAACGACAGCAGCAGCGGATCGGCGTGCGCCGTGGCCCCGGCGTGCGCCCGCCGGTAGGCGGCCCGCGCGGCCTGCGGGGAGCCGGTGAGGTTCTCGGCGAGCAGCCCGCGCCGGAAGTCGAGGAGGGCCCGCCCCGGCGCGCCGGGCGCGATCAGCGCCGCCGCCCGGCCCAGCGCCGCCCGCGCCTCGTCGGCCCGGTCCCGCACCCCGTGCAGCGTCGCCGCGTACGCGAGCTGCCCGCGTTCGCAGGCGGCGGCCCCGCGCTCGTCGTCGCTGTCCGCCAGCGCCTCCGCCGTGCGCAGCGCGTCCTCCGCCTCCGCCCAGCCCTGCTCGGTGTACAGGCACCGCTCCACCAGCAGCGCGGCCCGCTGGAGCGCGAAGGCGGGGGTGGCCGGCTGCAACAGGGCGGCCGCGTCGGCCCAGCAGGCCCGCGAGCGCAGCCGCCACACGGCGGTCCCGAGCGGATCGTCAGCGGTGGATCCCGTACCGGACATGGCGGAGTGCGCCACGTTGCCCTCCCTAGCACGCCGTCGAGCCCGAGTGGTGGCCGCATCTCAGCACGGAACGAGGGGCCCGGCCAAGGGGGTGGGTGAAGGATTTCACAAAGTCGTGGGACTCCGGGGCGGGGCGGTCCGGCCCGGCCGGTCAGCTCATCCGCAGTGCCAGGAAGAAATCCAGCTTGTCCTCCAGGCGCGACAGGTCACGCCCCGTCAACTGCTCGATCCGCCCGACGCGGTAGCGCAGCGTGTTGACGTGCAGGTGCAGCCGGGCCGCGCAGCGGGTCCAGGAACCGTCCGACGCCAGGAACGCCTCCAGCGTGGGGATCAGCTCGGCGCGGTGGCGCCGGTCGTACTCCCGCAGCGGGTCCAGGAGCCGGGCGGTGAAGGCCCGGCGCACGTCGTCGGGGACGAAGGGCAGGAGGAGCACGTGCGAGGCGAGTTCCTGGTGGCCGGCCGCGCAGACCCGGCCGGGCCGCGCCGCCGCCACCCGCCGGGCGTGCCGCGCCTCCTCCAGGGCGCCGCGCAGCCCCTCCGCCGAGTGCACGGCCGCGCTCACCCCGACCGTGATCCGCCCGTCGTCGTCCAGCCCGGCCGACAGGGGCTCCCGTACGGCCTCCAGCAGCGCCTCGGCCACGACGCCCGCCTCGCCGCCGTCGTGCTCCCGGGCGACCGCCGGCAGCGGTACGAGGGCGACGGCCTCGTCGCCGACGTGCGCGACGGCGATCCGGTCGGAGTGCTCGGGCCCGGGGACGCGGGGGTCGACCAGGATCTCCTCCAGCAGCGCCTGGGCGACCGCGCCGGTGCCGCTCTCCGGCCCGGCCGCGCCCTCCCACTCCACCCGCGCCACGACCACCTGCCAGTGCGGGGCCGCGCCCAGGCCCGGCAGCAGCACCGGCGCCGCGACCCGCAGCCGGGCCGCGATCTCGGCGGGCGCGGCGCCCGACTGGACCAGTTCGAGGATCTCCTGCGCCAGGCGCCGCCGGACCGTGCGGGCGGCCTCCCGGCGGTCCCGTTCGACGGCTATCAGCTGGGTGACGCCGTGCAGCAGGTCGAGCCGCTCCTCCGCCCAGTCCCCGGCGTCCGCCTCGACGGCCAGCAGCCACTCGGACAGCACCGCCTCCCGCACGTCGGGGGCGTCCCGCGGAGCGCGGCCGGGCCGGGGCCCCCCGCCGCGTACCGGGAAGAGGCTGTACGCGGTCGGGCCGGCCTGTACGCGGTGGGGAGCGCGCCGCCCGGCGCGCGTGGCCGCCAGGTGCTCCGCCGCGAGCCGCGCGCGCACCTCACCGGGGAGCGCGGACCCCGCCGTCTTCGCGCCCGCGACCTGCCGTCCGGTCGGCGACAGCACCCAGGCCCGCAGGTCCAGGTCGGTGCCGAGCAGTTCCAGGACGACGTCGGGGCCGCCGCCCGCCGGACCGGAGGTCATCATCCGGCGGTGCCGGTCGACCACCGCCGCGAGGTCCCCGGCGCGCTCCCCGGAGACCTGCCGCACCACGTGCTCGGTGATCGTCGCGAACGCCACCGACTCGTGCACCGCGAACAGCGGCAGCCGGTGCCGGGCGCACGCCACCACCAGGTCCTCCGGCACGCTGCCCAGCTCCGCCTCCCCGGCGGCGAGCGCGGCCACCCCGTTCTGCGCCAGGATGCGGACGAACGGGTCGGAGTCCGCGGCGTCGCGCCGCCAGGCCAGCCCGGTCAGGACCAGCTCGCCGCCGGAGAGGTAGCGGCTCGGGTCCCGCAGGTCGGTGGTCATCACGCCGCGCACCGCACGGTCCAGCTCGTGCTCGCCGCCGAGCAGCTTGAGGCCCAGCGCGTCGGTGTCCAGCAGTGCGCGCAGCCGCATTCGAGTCGCCGCCGTTCTCTGTCTCGTGTGTCTCGAAGGGGTGTTCCAGGTCACGCCGATGGGTCGCGCGTTTCCACAGGAAACCGGGGAGGTTACGGAAGACCTCTGTTCATACGAATCTACAAGATGACCACCCTGGCCAGCTAACTCCTTCATGGTTTCTGCGACTGACACAGGCGGAGCACAGGGCTGTGTACTGGGGCCACTCCACGTGAACAGCGCATGAACGAGCCCGGACCGCCGCACCCGGTGTGGCTCGATCCGTACGACCCCCGCGTACGACCCACACGACGAAGAAGAGAGCCGTTCATGGACTTCCTCCGCCCCGCCGGCTGGGAGGAGGCGCTCGCCGCCAAGGCCGCGCACCCCACCGCCGTACCGATCGCGGGAGGCACCGATGTGATGGTCGAGATCAACTTCGACCACCGCAGGCCCGAGTACCTGATGGACCTCGGCCGCGTCGCCGAGCTGAGCGAGTGGGAGGTGGGCGACCACAGCGTGCGGCTCGGCGCCGCCGTCCCCTATACGAAGATCATGGAGCACCTGCGGGCCGAGCTGCCGGGCCTCGCCCTGGCCGCGCACACCGTCGCCTCCCCGCAGATCCGCAACCGCGGCTCCGTCGGCGGCAACCTCGGCACCGCCTCCCCGGCCGGCGACGCCCACCCGGCGCTGCTCGCCGCCGGCGCCGAGGTCGAGGCCGCCTCGGTGCGCGGCACCCGCATGATCCCCATCGACGCCTTTTACACCGGCGTGAAGCGCAACGCGCTCGCGCCCGACGAGCTGATCCGCGCCGTGCACGTGCGGAAGGCGGACGGACCGCAGCAGTTCTCCAAGGTCGGCACCCGCAACGCCATGGTCATCGCGGTCTGCGCGTTCGGCCTCGCGCTGCACCCGGAGACCCGGACGGTGCGCACGGGCATCGGCTCGGCCGCGCCGACGCCGGTCCGGGCGACGGCCGCCGAGGAGTTCCTCGGCGCGGCACTGGAGGAGGGCGGCTTCTGGGACTCGGGGAAGACCATCACCCCGGCCGTGGCCCGCCGGTTCGCCCAGTTGTGCTCCGCCGCCTGCAACCCCATCGACGACGTACGCGGCACCGCGGCCTACCGCCGGCACGCGGTCGGCGTCATGGCCCGCCGGACGCTGACCTGGACCTGGGAGTCGTACCGCACCGCCGCACGGAAAGGAGAGGCCGCCTGATGCGCGTCAACCTCACCGTCAACGGACGCCCCCAGCGGGCCGACGACGTCTGGGAGGGCGAGTCCCTCCTCTACGTCCTGCGCGAGCGGCTCGGCCTGCCCGGCTCCAAGAACGCCTGCGAGCAGGGCGAGTGCGGCTCCTGCACGGTCCGCCTGGACGGCGTGCCGGTCTGCTCCTGCCTGGTCGCCGCCGGACAGGCGGAGGGCCGCGAGGTCCTCACCGTCGAGGGCCTGGCGGACGGCACCGGACTCGCCCCGGTCCAGCAGGCGTTCATCGACGCCGGCGCCGTCCAGTGCGGCTTCTGCACCCCCGGTCTGCTGGTCGCCGCCGACGAGCTGCTGGAGCGCCACCCCGACCCGGGCGACGCCGACATCCGCGAGGCGCTCTCGGGCAACCTGTGCCGCTGCACGGGCTACGAGAAGATCATGGACGCGGTCCGCCTGGCCGCCGCCCGCCGCTCCGCGTCCGAGGGGGTCTGACCATGGCGTTCCCCACCGGCGTGCCCGCCAAGCTCACCCAGGACTCGGGGACCAGGGGCGGCATCGGCGAGTCCACGCTCCGCCCGGACGGCACCCTCAAGGTCACCGGCGAGTTCGCCTACTCGTCCGACCTGTGGCACGAGGACATGCTCTGGGGCCAGATCCTGCGCTCCACGGTCGCGCACGCCGAGATCGTCTCCATCGACACCAGCCAGGCCCTCGCCCTGCCCGGCGTGTACGCCGTCATGACCTACGACGACCTGCCGGCCGGCGTGCGCCACTACGGCCTGGAGATCCAGGACACCCCCGTCCTCGCCCACGGCCGGGTACGCCACCACGGCGAACCCGTCGCGATCGTCGCCGCCGACCACCCGGAGACCGCCCGCCGCGCCGCCGCCAGGATCAGGGTCGAGTACCGGGACCTGCCGGTCGTCACCGACGAGGCGTCCGCGACCGCCCCGGACGCGATCCTGATCCACGCCGAGCGCGCTGATCACCACGCCGGCCACGTCCCGCACCCCAACATCGTCCACCGCCAGCCCATCGTGCGCGGCGACGTGACGGCGGCCCGCGCGCGGGCCGACGTGATCGTCACCGGCGAGTACACCTTCGGCATGCAGGACCAGGCGTTCCTCGGCCCCGAGTCCGGCCTCGCCGTCCCCGAGGAGGACGGCGGCGTCCACCTCTACATCGCCACCCAGTGGCTCCACTCCGACCTGCGCCAGATCGCGCCCGTGCTCGGGCTCCCCGAGGACAAGGTACGGATGACGCTGGCCGGCGTGGGCGGCGCGTTCGGCGGGCGCGAGGACCTGTCGATGCAGATCCACGCCTGTCTGCTGGCCCTGCGGACCGGCAAGCCGGTGAAGATCGTCTACAACCGTTTCGAGTCCTTCTTCGGCCACGTCCACCGCCACCCCGCCAAGCTCACCTACGAGCACGGCGCCACCCGCGACGGCAGGCTCACCCACGTCAAGGCCCGGATCGTGCTGGACGGCGGCGCCTACGCCTCCGCCTCCCCGGCGGTCGTCGGCAACGCCGCCTCGCTCGGTGTCGGACCGTACGCCGTCGACGACGTCGACATCGAGGCCGTCGCCCTCTACACCAACAACCCGCCCTGCGGCGCGATGCGCGGCTTCGGCGCGGTCCAGGCGTGCTTCGCCTACGAGGCGCAGATGGACAAGGTGGCCGGCGAACTCGGTCTGGACCCGGTGGAGTTCAGGCAGCGCAACGCCATGGAGCAGGGCACCCTGCTGCCGACCGGCCAGCCCGTCGACTCACCCGCCCCGGTCGCCGAACTGCTGCGCCGCGTCAAGGCCCGGCCGATGCCACCCGAGCGCCAGTGGGAGTCCAGCGAGGGCACCGACGTACGGCAGTTGCCCGGCGGCCTGTCCAACACCACCCACGGGGAAGGCGTCGTACGAGGGGTCGGGTACGCGGTCGGCATCAAGAACGTCGGCTTCTCCGAGGGGTTCGACGACTACTCGACCGCGCGGGTCCGGATGGAGGTGGTCGGCGGTGAGCCGGTGGCCACCGTGCACACGGCCATGGCGGAGGTCGGGCAGGGCGGCGTCACCGTGCACGCGCAGATCGCCCGCACCGAGCTGGGGGTCGCCCAGGTGACGATCCGTCCGGCCGACACCCGGGTGGGCAGCGCCGGTTCGACCTCCGCGTCCCGGCAGACGTACGTCACCGGCGGCGCGGTCAAGAACGCCTGCGAACTGGTCCGGGAGCGGGTGCTGGAGATCGGGCGCCGCAAGTTCGGCTCGTACCACCCCGCCTGGGCCACCGCCGAGCTGCTGCTGGAGGACGGCAAGGTCGTCACCGACGGCGGCGAGGCGCTGGCCGGCCTCGCGGAGGTCCTCGACGGCGAGGTGGTGGAGGTCGAGAAGGAGTGGCGGCACCGGCCGACCGAACCCTTCGACCCGCGCACCGGGCAGGGCAACGGCCATGTCCAGTACTCCTTCGCCGCGCACCGCGCCGTCGTCGAGGTCGACACCGAACTGGGCCTGGTGAAGGTGGTCGAGCTGGCCTGCGCCCAGGACGTCGGCAAGGCGCTCAACCCGCTCTCCGTGGTCGGCCAGATCCAGGGCGGCACCACGCAGGGCCTGGGCATCGCCGTGATGGAGGAGATCGTCGTCGACCCGGCGACGGCCAAGGTCAGGAACCCCTCCTTCACGGACTACCTGATCCCCACCATCCTCGACACCCCGACCATCCCGGTCGACGTGCTCGAACTCGCCGACGAGCACGCCCCGTACGGGCTGCGCGGCGTCGGCGAGGCGCCCACCCTGTCGTCCACCCCGGCCGTCCTCGCGGCGATCCGGGACGCGACGGGGCTGACGCTGGACCGGACGCCGGTCCGCCCGGAGCACCTCACCGGTTCGTGATCCACCCCGTTCGCCCTGGGCCGTCCCCCGGGTCGCGCACGTCCCAGTAACTGTGACCTCGGGAGACGGCATCATGACCCACCCGTCAGCGGAGCCCACGACCACCGCCGAGGACGCGGGCGCGGGTAGCCGCGTCCCGGCCGGACGGTCGTGGCTCGACCGGTACTTCCACATGTCCCGGCGGGGATCGACCGTCGCGCGCGAGGTGCGCGGCGGCGTCACCACCTTCATGGCGATGGCGTACATCCTCCTGCTCAACCCCCTGATCCTGTCCGGCGAGGACGCGGCCGGCGACACCCTCGCCCCCAAGGCCCTGATCACCGCGACCGCGTTCGCGGCGGCCCTGACCACCCTGCTGATGGGCCTCGTCGGCAAGGTGCCGCTCGCGCTCGCCGCCGGCCTCTCCGTCTCCGGCGTCCTCGCCTCGCAGGTCGCCCCCGCCATGACCTGGCCGCAGGCGATGGGCATGTGCGTGGTCTACGGCGTGGTCATCATGCTGCTCGCCGTCACCGGACTGCGCGAGATGATCATGAACGCGATCCCGTTGCCGCTCAAGCACGGCATCACCATGGGCATCGGCCTGTTCATCGCCCTGATCGGCCTCTACAAGTCCGGCTTCGTCCACCAGGGCGAGACCACCCCGCTCAGCCTCGGCCCGGCCGGGCAGCTCACCGGCTGGCCGGTGCTGCTCTTCGCCGGGACCCTGCTGCTGATCATCGTCCTCCAGGCCCGGAACGTCCCCGGCGCCCTCCTGATCGGCATCCTCGGCGGCACGGTGGGCGCGGCGGTGCTCAACGCCGCCGGGGCCGTCGACCCGGGGCAGTGGGCGAACGGCGCCCCCGAGCTGCACGGCGGCGCGCTCTCCCTGCCGGACTTCTCGCTCTTCGGCGCCGTCGAGTTCGGCGGCTGGGGCGAGGCCGGCGCGATGACCGTCGGCGTGATCGTGTTCACCCTCGTCCTCGCCGGGTTCTTCGACGCGATGGCGACCATCATCGGCGTCGGCACCGAGGCGAAGCTCGCCGACGACCGGGGCCGGATGCCGGGCCTGTCCAAGGCGCTGTTCATCGACGGCGCCGGGGGAGCGGTCGGCGGCCTGGCGGGCGCCGGCGGCCAGACGGTGTTCGTCGAGTCGGCCACCGGCGTCGGCGAGGGCGCCCGTACCGGCCTCGCCTCGGTCGTCACCGGCGCCCTCTTCGCGGCCTGCCTGTTCTTCACCCCGCTCACCGCGCTGGTGCCGCAGGAGGTCGCGTCGGCGGCGCTGGTGGTCATCGGCGCCATGATGCTGACGCACGCCCGGCACGTGGACTGGGCGGACCGGGCGACGGCGGTGCCGGTCTTCCTGACCGTGGTGCTGATGCCGTTCACCTACACCATCACGACCGGGGTCGCCGCCGGCGTCATCGCGTACACCGCGATCAAGGCCGCGCAGGGCAGGGCGCGGGAGGCCGGGGCCCTCATGTGGGCACTGACCGGCGTCTTCCTCGTCTGGTTCGCGCTCGCCCCGATCGAGGGCCTGCTGGGCGTGGGCTAGCCGCAGCCAGGGAACCCGTTCCTCCACCCCCGTCCCCGAGGAGACCGACAGATGCTGGACATCGCCGAACCGCTGCACCGGTGGGTCGAGCAGGGCCGCGACTTCGCCGTCGCCACCGTGGTGGCCGTCAGCGGCAGCGCGCCCCGCCGGCCCGGTGCCGCCCTCGCGGTGGACACCGACGGCACGGCGGTCGGGTCGGTCTCCGGGGGCTGTGTGGAGGGCGCCGTCTACGAGCTGTGCCGGCGGGCGCTGGCGGACGGCGAGAGCGTGGTCGAGCGGTTCGGGTACAGCGACGCGGACGCCTTCGCGACCGGGCTGACCTGCGGCGGCGTCATCGACATCCTGGTCACGCCGGTACGGGCGGACGACCCCGTCCGCCCGGTGCTCGCCGTCGCGGCCCGCGGGGAGGCGGCGGCCCTGGCCCGGGTCGTCGCCGGCCCCGGTGACCTGGTGGGCCGCGCCCTCGCCGTCCGCCCCGACGGCACCCGGTACGGCGGCCTCGGCGTCCACCCGGAACTGGACCGGACGGTCGCCGCCGAGGCGGCCGCCTTCCTGGACGCCGGCCGCACCGGCACGGTGGAGATAGGCGCGGAGGGCTCCCGGTGCGGGGCGCCGCTGACCGTGCTGGTCGAGTCCTCCGTCCCGCCCCCGCGGATGATCGTCTTCGGCGCGATCGACTTCGCCGCCGCGCTGGTGCGGGCCGGGAAGTTCCTCGGCTACCGGGTCACCGTCTGCGACGCGCGGCCCGTCTTCGCCACCGAGGCCCGCTTCCCCGACGCCGACGAGGTCGTCGTCGCCTGGCCGCACGCGTACCTGGAGCGGACGGACGTCGACGCCCGTACCGTCCTGTGCGTCCTCACCCACGACGCCAAGTTCGACGTACCGCTGCTGGAGCGGGCGCTGCGGCTGCCGGTGGCGTACATCGGCGCGATGGGCTCGCGCCGCACCCACCTGGACCGCGCGGCGCGGCTGCGCGCGGCCGGGGTGACCCGCCGTGAACTGGCCCGGCTCAGGTCCCCTATCGGCCTCGACCTCGGCGCCCGCACCCCCGAGGAGACGGCGCTGTCCATCGCCGCCGAGATCGTCGCCGCCCGGCGCGGCGGTACGGGCGCCCCGCTGACCGGGGCGCACACCCCGATCCACCACGACGGGACGCCCCTGCCTCAGCCGATCGGGGCCGGCATCGGCACCACGTCGTAGGAGAGCGCGATGGTGTCCCCGGTCACCGGGTCGCCCAGCTCCACCCGCCAGGCGTCGGCGAACTGGTCCACCTCGGCGGCCATCGGGATGGTCCCGGAGATCAGCACCGTGCCCGGCACCAGCTCGCCGCGCTCCCGCAGCACCCCGGCCCAGTAGGCGGGGGTCAGCAGCTCGGCCAGCGTGCCGTCCTGGATCTGCGTCTCCTCGCCGCCGTGGCCCACCCACGCCCGCAGCGTCAGCCGGTCGAGCCGCTCCTCCACGTCCGCCAGCCGCCACGCGCGCCGGGCCAGCACGTCCGGGCCCGCGTTCTTGCTCCAGGCCACGCCGTGCACCTCCAGCTCCCGGTCGGTGTGGTCGCAGGCGGCGGTCAGCAGCAGCTCCCCGCCGTCCGCCACGACCAGCGCCCACTCGGCCTCGCCGGAGGTCCGCCCGTGCTGCGCGGGCACCGCGGTGGTCTGCTGCGCGAGGTAGGGCGAGACCGGGTAGAGGGCGGGGGTGACGGACGGCGCGGGGACGCCCAGCTCCGCCAGCTCGGCGACGTGCGCGGCGACGTCGTCCTGGCTGCGCCCGGCGTACCCGGCGTTGAGCAGCAGCCGGACGTCCACCTCGCGGGTGGTTCCGTCGGGCAGCTCGAAGGTCAGCACGGCCATGAGGTCTCCAAACGTAGGCACGGTCGGGGTTTCGAGTGGGTTAACTTGCCGCGCGGGGCTTGCGCATACGACCTGTATACAAGAAGTATGCCGGAAGGTCCACGTACGTTGGACGGCACTCGAAGCAAGGACAGGAAGCATGCACGACACCCGGCCGGACGGCTCCGGCATCCGCCGCGCCTTCTTCGCCAGCCTCACCGGCACCGCCCTGGAGTGGTACGACTTCGCCGTGTACTCCGCGGCGGCGGCCCTGGTCTTCGGCGACCTCTTCTTCCCCTCCGAGGACCCGCTGACCGGCACCCTGCTGGCCTTCTCCACGTACGCCGTGGGCTATGTCTCCCGGCCGCTGGGCGGCATCGTCTTCGGCCGCCTCGGCGATGTCATCGGCCGCAAGAAGGTGCTGATCGCCACGTTGGTGCTGATCGGCGCCGCCACCTTCCTGATCGGCGTGCTGCCCGCCTACTCCACCATCGGCGTCGCCGCCCCCATCGCCCTGGTCCTGCTGCGGTTCGCGCAGGGCGTGGGCGTCGGCGGCGAGTGGGGCGGGGCGGTGCTGCTGTCCAGCGAGTTCGGCGACCCGAGGAAGCGCGGCTTCTACGCCTCCGCCGCCCAGGTCGGCCCGCCCGCCGGCAACCTGCTCGCCAACGGTGTGCTCGCCGCGCTCGGCGCGCTGCTCACCGAGGACCAGTTCACCAGCTGGGGCTGGCGGGTCGCGTTCCTGGTGTCGGCGGCGCTGGTGGCCTTCGGGCTGTGGATCCGGGCCAAGCTGGAGGAGACGCCGGTCTTCAAGGCGATGGAGGCCGAACAGGACCGGCCGCAGGCGCCGGTGCGCGAGGTGTTCACCACCCAGCCCCGGGCGCTGACGGCCGCCATCCTCAGCCGGGTCGCCCCCGACGTGCTGTACGCGATGTTCACCGTCTTCGTCCTCACCTACGCCACCGACGAACTGGACATGTCCCGCGGCTCCGCCCTCACCGCCGTACTGATCGGCTCCGCGCTCCAGATCGTCCTCATCCCGCTGGCCGGCGCGCTCACCGACCGGGTCAACCGGCGGCTGGTCTACGGGGTGTCGGCCGTCGGCGCGGGCGTCTGGCCGTTCGTCTTCTTCCCGATGGTGGGCGGCGGTTCCTGGCCGCTGCTGGCCCTCGGCGTCGTGGTCGCCCTCGTCCTGCACTCCCTGATGTACGGTCCCCAGGCGGCCTTCATCGCCGAGCAGTTCTCGCCGCGCCTGCGCTACACCGGCTCCTCCCTGGCGTACACGCTGGCCGGGGTGATCGGCGGGGCGGTGGCGCCGCTGCTGTTCACCGCGTTGCTGGGCGCCTTCGACAGCTGGGTGCCGCTGGCCGGGTACATCGCGCTCACGGCGGTGGTCACGGTCGTGGGCCTCGCCCTGGGCCGGGACGCCGACACCGCCGAGCACGAGGACGTGCGCCTCGTGGAGCAGGCGCGGGACCACGCGCCCGCCGCACAGTGAACCCGTACCGCCTCCTGCACAGCCGTACCGCCGACGAAGGGACACCGCACCCATGCGCATCGCACTGAGCCAGCTCACCACCGGCACCGATCCGGCGCGGAACCTGGAGCTGATCGAGCGGGAGACGCGGCGGGCCGCCGAGGCCGGCGCGCGGGTCGTGGTCTTCCCGGAGGCGTCGATGATCTGCTTCGGCACCTCGCTCAAGCCGGTCGCCGAACCGCTGGACGGCCCCTGGGCCGACGGCCTGCGCAAGATCGCGGCGGCCTCCCGGACCGTCGTGGTGGCCGGCATGTTCACCCCCGCGCCGGACGGCCGGGTCACCAACACCCTGCTGGCCACCGGCCCCGGCGTCGAGGCGTCCTACGACAAGATCCACCTCTACGACGCGTTCGGCTTCGCCGAGTCGGACACGGTGGCGCCCGGCTCGCGGGTCGTCACCATCGACGTGGACGGCGTCCGGCTCGGCCTCGCGACCTGCTACGACGTCCGTTTCCCGGAGCTGTTCCGGGCGCACGCCGACGCGGGCGCGGTCGCGACGCTGCTGGCCGCGTCCTGGGGCGCGGGGCCGGGCAAGCGGGAGCAGTGGGAGCTGCTGGTGCGGGCCCGCGCGCTGGACGCCACGCTGTTCGTCGCGGCGGTGGACCAGGCCGACCCCGAGGCGAGCGGCACGCCGGTGCCGCCGAAGGCGCCCACCGGCATCGGGTACAGCCTGGTGGCCGGTCCGGACGGCACGGTGCGGGGTGCGGCGGGCGCGGGGCCCGAGCTGGTCGTGGCCGACCTCGATCCGGCGGAGGTGGGGGCGGTGCGGGAGAGGATCTCGGTGCTGGCGAACCGGCGGCTGTGAGGCCGGCACGGCCGGGTGTTCCGGCTGCGGGTCCGTCGTGGCTCGTCGCGCGGTTCCCCGCGCCCCTGCGGGGCGCCTACCCCGCCAGCAGTACCCGCAGCGTCGACTCCAGGTGGCCGTCGATCGCCGCGCGAGCCGCGGCGGCGTCCCCCGCGGTCAGGGCGTCCAGGATCGCGCGGTGCTCCACGAGGACCGCGTCCTGGCGGTTGCGCGCGTTGAACAGCGCCACCACGCCCGCCCGGACCTGCCGGCTGCGCAGTCCCTCGTAGTGCCGGTCCAGGAGGCCGTTGCCCACCGCCGCCACCAGCGTCATGTGGAACTGCTGGTCCACGGCGATGAACTCGCGGGCCTGCGCCGGGCCGGTCAGGGCGCGCTGGCGCTCCAGCAGGGCGTTCAGCTCCGTCAGCGGACAGCTGTCCGTGGCGATCACCCGCTCGGCCGCGTACCGCTCGACGATGCCGCGCAGCTCCATCAGCTCGGTGATCTCCCGCCCGGACAGCGGGGCGACGCGGGCGCCGCGCTTGGGCACCAGTTGCACCAGGTCCTCGGCGGCGAGCAGCAGCAGCGCCTCCCGGATGGGGGTGCGCGAGACGCCGATGCGGTCGGCGACCTCCTGCTCGGAGAGGAACTCGCCCTGCATCGCGGGGTCCGTCAGCACGGTCTCCTTCAGGTAGGCGTACGCCTTCTCCCGTCCGGACGTCACCGTGGCCCCCTGCGTCGCATACAGCTCGTATACAGTCTCGTCCGCAGAAGCTACCACGCGTCGGGCGGTGTTCCTGATCGAGGGCCGGTCCGGGCGGCGGGAGTGACCGGTTGTCTCACGGCTGCCTGAGGAGCCGGTTGACCGCCCGTCCGAAGACGTACCGGCCGGAGCGCTCCAGGGTCCCGTCGAGCGCCGACGGCAGCAGGCGGACGGTCAGCTCCTCGTGCCAGCGGACCCGGGTGCGGCCGCCGGGACCCGGGCGGACCTCCAGTTCCGCCCAGCCCCGCACCACCCGGCCCCGCTTCTCCACGCGGCACCGGCCCGGCGTCCCGTCCCCCGGTGGCTCCCAGACGGTCACCTCCATCGGGTCGTCGAAGGCGAGCGGCCCCAGGCCCGTGCGGGCGACGAAGCGGGTGCCGGGGCCGGTGGGCGGGGCGGTGGTGACGGTGATCCGGGTCAGCGGCACCGCGTCGCCGTGCCGGTGCCACTCGGTGAGCCGGCGCCAGGTCTCGTCCAGCGGGAGCGGTGCCGTGCGTTCGAGCAAGAAGGTGGCCACGTCACGATCGTAGGGAATCCGCGGCCGGGTCTCCTCCCCGTGACCGGCCACCACCACCGCTTCCGAATACGCGTTCGGGGTACGGAGGGCTGTCGCCGGTTACTCGCCGACACGCACGTGAACGCGAGAGTGAGGAGAGCCCCGTGAGCGAGAGCCTCAGCGGCGGCCGGTCCTGGCGCCGGGCGCTGGTCACCGGCGGCGCCGGATTCGTGGGATCCCACCTGTGCGGCCGGCTGCTCGACGCCGGCACCGAGGTCGTCTGCCTGGACAACCTCGCCACCGGCGCCCGGAGCAACGTGGCCGCCCTGGAGCGCGAGCGGGGCTTCCGCTTCGTCCCCGCCGACGCCACCGACCCCGCCGCCCTGCGCGGCCTGCCCGGCCGGTTCGACCTGGTCCTGCACTTCGCCTGCCCGGCCTCCCCGGCCGACTACCTCCGCCTCCCGCTGGAGACCCTCGACGTGGGCAGCAACGGCACCCGCAACGCCCTGGAGCGGGCCCACGCCGACGGCGCCCGCTTCCTGCTCGCCTCCACCTCCGAGGTCTACGGCGACCCGCTGGAGCACCCGCAGCGCGAGACCTACTGGGGCAACGTCAACCCGGTCGGCCCGCGCAGCGTCTACGACGAGTCCAAGCGGTTCGCCGAGGCCCTCACCACCGCCCACCGCCAGGTGCACGGCACCGACACCGCCATCGTCCGCATCTTCAACACCTACGGCCCCCGGATGCGCACCGGCGACGGCCGCGCCGTGCCCACCTTCATCGCCCAGGCCCTGGACGGCGTACCGCTCACCGTCGCCGGGGACGGCGGCCAGACCCGCTCCCTGTGCTACGTCGACGACACCGTGGACGGCGTCCTCGCCCTCGCCGCGTCCCGGGAGACCGGGCCGGTGAACATCGGCGGCACCGACGAGATCACCATGCTGGAACTGGCCCGCCGCATCGTCGACCTCACCGGCTCCGGCTCCCGCATCCGCTTCGTCGAACGCCCCGTCGACGACCCCGGGCGCCGCCGCCCCGACACCACGCTGGCCCGCGAACGGCTCGGCTGGCGCCCCCGCACCGACTGGAACGAGGGCCTGGAACGCACCATCGGCTGGTTCGCGCACGCCGTCGCGGCCTGAACCACCGGCACGGTCACCAAGGGTGGTTTTGCCCTCTCTTTCCGGAGTTGAGCTGTTTCCAAGTGTTTGAGGCAGCTGTCCCGCGGCACCCGCGACCCGGAAGCGACACAGGACGGAGTACACCTCATGCGCATCCTCGGTATCAACGCTCTGTTCCACGACCCCGCCGCCGCCCTCGTCGTGGACGGCAGGACCGTCGCGGCCGCCGAGGAAGAGCGCTTCAGCCGCCGCAAGCACGGCAAGCGGCCGGTGCCGTTCTCCGCCTGGGAGGTGCCGGAACTCTCGGCCCGCTGGTGCCTGGAGCACGCGGGCGTGCGGCCCGGCGAACTGGACGCCGTCGCGTACTCCTTCGACCCCAAGCTCGCCCGGCCCGCCCGGGACATGGGCCTGGACGACCCCTGGGACCCGCTGCGCCTGGAGTACGCCCGCCGCGCCCCGCAGTTCCTCGCCGAGGCGCTGCCCGGACTCGACCCCGACCAGGTCGTCTTCGTCCCGCACCACGTCGCCCACGCCGCCTCCGCCGGACCGGCCTCCCCGCACCCCGACAACGACGTCCTCGTCCTCGACGGACGCGGCGAGTGCGCCTCCCACCTGGCCGGCCGCTACCGCGACGGCAAGCTCGACACCCTCGCCACCCAGGCCCTGCCGCACTCGCTCGGCCTGGTCTACGAGGAGCTGACCGAGCACCTCGGCTTCCTGCGCAGCAGCGACGAGTTCAAGGTCATGGCCCTCGCCTCCTACGGCACGCCCCGCTTCGCCGGCCGGATCCGCGAGCACGTCCACGCCACCGGCGACGGCGGCTTCCGCGCCCACGGCGTCGACTGGGCCGCCCTCGCCCCGGCCCGCCCCAGGGACCAGGAGTGGACCCAGGTCCACGCCGACCTCGCCGCCAGCGCCCAGGCCGTCCTGGAGGAGACCCTCCTCGACCTCGTCCACTGGCTGCACCGCGAGGCCGGCGGCGACTGTCTGACCATGGCCGGCGGCGTCGCCCTCAACTGCGTCGCCAACACGCGCATCGCCCGCGAGGGCCCCTACCAGAACGTCTGGGTGCAGCCCGCCGCCGGCGACGCCGGGACCGCCCTCGGCGGCGCCCTGCACGTCGCCGCCGCCCAGGAGGGCGCCGCCCCCGAGCCGATGCCCGGCGCCGACCTCGGGCGCGGCTGGAGCGACGACGAGATCCGCGCCTGGCTGGAGACGGCCGCGATCCCCTACGAGGAACCCGGCGACATCGCCGAGACGGTCGCCGAGGAACTGGCCCGGGACGGCGTCGTCGCCTGGTTCCAGGGCCGCAGCGAGTACGGGCCGCGCGCCCTCGGACACCGCTCCCTGATGGCCCACCCGGGCCGCGCGGAGAACCTGGAGCGCCTCAACGCCGTCAAGGGCCGCGAGGAGTTCCGGCCGGTCGCGCCCATGGTGCTGGCCGACCGCGCCGCCGAGATCTTCTCCGGCGGGCCGATCCCCAGCCCGTACATGCTCTTCGTGCACGACGTCGCCGCCGCGTGGCGGGACCGCGTACCGGCCGTCGTCCACGTCGACGGCACCGCCCGCATCCAGACCGTCGAGGAGCGCCGCGAGCCGCTCGTCGCGCGGATGCTGCACGCCTTCGAACGCCGCACGGGACTGCCGGTCGTCGTCAACACCAGCCTCAACACCGCCGGCCGGCCCATGGTCGACGACCCGCGCGACGCCCTGGAGTGCTTCGGCTCCGCGCCGGTGGACCTCCTCGCCATCGGACCGTTCGCCGTCCGCCGGGGGAGGGTCTTCGCATGACCGGACACTCCGAGGGCCACCCCGGCTACTCCGTGGTGATCCCCACCCTCGTCCGGGCGACGCTGGCCGACTGCCTGGCCGCGCTCGCCGCCGCGACCGGACCGAAGCCGGACGAGATCCTCCTCGTCGACGACCGGCCCGCGCCGGACGCCGACGCCGAGCCCGGCGCGCTGGAACACCCGCTGACCGTCCTCGGCGACCTGCGCGAGCGCACCGTCGTGCTGCGCGGCGGCGGACGCGGACCGGCCGCCGCCCGCAACACCGGCCTGCGCGCCGTCACCACCGAGTGGACCGCGTTCCTCGACGACGACGTCCAGGTCGGCCCCCACTGGTGCGACCAGCTCGTCCAGGACCTCACCGGGGCCGCCCCCGACACCGGCGCCGTCCAGGGCGTCATCGCCGTCCCGCTGCCCGGCGAACGCCGCCCCACCGACTGGGAGCGCGGCACCGCCGGCCTCGCCACGGCCCGCTGGATCACCGCCGACATGGCCTACCGCACCGAGGTGCTCAAGGAGGTCGGCGGCTTCGACGAACGCTTCACCCGCGCCTTCCGCGAGGACGCCGACCTCGCGCTGCGCGTCCTCGACGCCGGCTGGCGCATCCGGCAGGGCCGGCGCACCACCCGGCACCCGGTGCGGCCCGCCTCCCGCTGGGTCTCCCTGAAACAGCAGCGCGGCAACGCCGACGACGCGCTGATGCGGCACCTGCACGGCCCCGACTGGTGGGACAAGGCGGTCGCGCCCCGGGGCCGGATCCGCCGCCACATGGCCATCACCGCCGCCGGTGCCGCGGCCCTCCTCCTCGCCGCCGCCGGCCGCCCCCGGGCCGCCGCCGTCGCCGGGCTCGGCTGGGCCGCCGGCACCGCCGAGTTCGCCTGGGCCCGCCTCGCACCCGGCCCGCGCACCCGCGACGAGGTGACGACCATGCTCGTGACCAGCGCGCTCATCCCGCCGGCCGCCACCTGGCACCGGATCGGCGGCGAGCTGCGGCACCGGTCCGCCCCCGCCTGGCGGGAGGTGGCCGCGTGAGCACCCCCGACACCGCCGCCGTGCGGGCGGCCGGCACCGTCAAGGCCGTCCTGTTCGACCGCGACGGCACCCTGGTCCACGACGTCCCCTACAACCGCGACCCCGAGCGGGTCCGCCCGGTCGACGGCGCCCGCGAGGCACTGGACCTGCTGCGCGCGCACGGCATCCGCACCGGCGTCGTCACCAACCAGTCCGGCGTGGCCCGCGGCCTGCTCACCGACGCCGACGTACGCCGCGTCAACCGCCGGATCGACGACCTGCTCGGCCCCTTCGACGTGTGGGCGGTCTGCCCGCACGGCCCGGACGACGGCTGCCACTGCCGCAAGCCGCGGCCCGGCATGATCCTCTGGGCGGCCGGCCGGATCTGCGCCGGCCCCGCCGAGACCGTCGTCATCGGCGACATCGGCGCCGACGTCGAGGCCGCGCGCCGGGCCGGCGCCCACGGGGTCCTCGTCCCCAACGCGGCGACCCGCCCCGAGGAGACGGCCGCCGCCGCCCATGTGGCGCCGGACCTGCTGACCGCCGTACGCGCGCTGCTCGGCGGCCCGCCCAAGGGCCGGGTCCTGGCCGACGAACGCCCCATCGAGAACGCCTACGCCATCGGCGGCCCGGCCGCCCCGGCGGACGCGGCGGTGTGGCGGGCCCCGGCCGCCGGCGACACCCCGGGGAGGCCGCGATGAGGGCGATCGTCACGCGGCTGGACAGCTTCGGCGACGTACTGCTCGCCGGGCCCGCCGTCCGGGCCGTCGCCGCCCGCGCCGACCACGTCACCCTGCTGTGCGGCACCCGCGGCGCGCCCGCCGCGCGGCTGCTGCCCGGCGTGGACGAGGTGCTGGTGTGGGACGCGCCCTGGGGCGGGTTCGAACCGCCCGCCGTGGACCGCGCCGACCTCGACGCCCTCACCGCCCGGATCGACGCCGACACCGGCCTGATCCTGACCTCCTTCCACCAGTCCCCGCTGCCCACCGCCCTGGTGCTGCGCCTGGCCGGCGTCCGCCGCCTGGCCGCGGACAGCGTGGACTACCCCGGCTCCCTGCTCGACGTGCGCCACCAGCGCGCCCCGCACGCCCACGAGGCCGAAGCGGCCCTCGGCCTGGCGGAGGCGGCCGGCTTCCCGTGCCCCGACGACGGCCGGCTGCGGGTACGCCGGCCGCCCGCCGTCACGGAACTGACCGGACCCGGCCCGTACGTCGTCCTGCACCCCGGCGCCAGCGTCCCCGCCCGCGCCTGGAGCCCCGACCGCGCCGCCGAAGCCGTACGCGAACTCGCCGCCGCCGGACACCGCGTCCTGGTCACCGGCGGCCCCGGCGAACGCGACCTCACCGCCCACGTGGCGGGGGAGCACGGCACCGACCTCGGCGGCCGCACCGAGGCCCCGGAACTCTCCGGCGTCCTCGCGGGCGCGGACGCCGTCGTCACCGGCAACACCGCCCCCGCCCACCTCGCCGCCGCCGTCGGCACCCCCGTCGTCTCCCTGTTCGCCCCGGTCGTCCCGGCCGAACGCTGGCGGCCGTACGGAGTGCCGTACGTCCTCCTCGGCGACCAGGACGCGCCCTGCGCCGACAGCCGCGCCCGCCAGTGCCCCGTACCGGGCCATCCCTGTCTGAACACCGTCACCGCCACGGACGTGGCGGCCGCCGTCGAGAAACTCGTGGGGGAGACGTCATGAGAATCCTCATCTGGCACGTGCACGGGTCGTGGACCACGGCCTTCGTGCAGGGCCCGCACACCTACGTCGTCCCCGTCACCCCCGACCGCGGCCCCGACGGCCTCGGCCGCGCCCGCACCTGGGACTGGCCGCGGTCGGTGATCGAGGTCCCGCCGGAGCAGCTGCGCGACGAGGAGATCGACCTCGTCGTCCTCCAGCGCCCCCACGAACTCGGCCTGGTCGACCGCTGGCTGGGCCGCCGCCCGCCCCTGGTCTACCTGGAGCACAACGCACCCCACGGAAACGTGCCCGACACCCGCCACCCCGCCGCCGGCCTCCCCGGCGTCATCCTCGTCCACGTCACCCACTTCAACCGCCTGATGTGGGACGCGGGCCGCACCGAGACCACCGTCGTCGAACACGGCATCGTCGACCCCGGCCCCCGCTGGACCGGCGAACTGGACCGCGCCGCCGTCGTCGTCAACGAGCCCGTCCGGCGCGGCCGTACCACCGGTACCGACCTGCTGCCCGCCTTCGCCCGCGCCGCCCCCCTCGACGTCTTCGGCATGGGCACGGACGGACTCGCCGCCCACCTCGGCGTCGACCCCGCGCGCTGCCGCACCCAGGACGTCCCGCAGAGCGACCTGCACACCGCACTCGCCCGCCGCCGCGTCTACGTCCACCCCGTCCGCTGGACCTCCCTGGGCCTGTCCCTCCTGGAGGCCATGCACCTGGGCATGCCCGTGGTCGCCCTCGCCACCACCGAGGTGACCGAGGCCGTCCCGCCCGGCGCCGGAGTGGTCTCCAACCGCGTCGACGTACTGACCGACGCCGTACGCGACTTCCTCGCCGACCCCGCGCACGCCCGCGCGGTCGGCGAGAAGGCCCGGGCGGCGGCCCTCGCCCGCTACGGGCTGTCCCGCTTCCTGGACGACTGGGAGCGGCTGCTGAAGGAGGTGACCCGATGAGGATCGCCATGGTGTCCGAGCACGCGAGCCCGCTCGCCGCGCTCGGCGGCGTCGACGCCGGGGGACAGAACGTCTACGTGGCCCGGCTCAGCGAGGAACTGGCCCGGCGCGGCCACGACGTCACGGTGTACACCCGCCGCGACGGCCTCGACCTGCCCGACCGGGTACCGCTGCCCGGCGGCGCGGTCGTCGAACACGTCCCCGCCGGACCGGCCGAGACCCTGCCCAAGGACGACCTGCTGCCGTACATGCCCGCCTTCGGCGCCCACCTGGCCCGGGCCTTCACCCGGGAGCGGCCCGACGTGGTGCACGCCCACTTCTGGATGTCGGGCCTCGCCGCCCAGATCGGCGTACAGCCGCACGGCGTCCCCTTCGTGCAGACCTTCCACGCCCTCGGCACCGTCAAGCGGCGCCACCAGGGCCTCAGGGACACCAGCCCGCACGAACGCATCGGCATCGAACGGCAGCTCGGCCGCTCCTGCGCCCGGGTCCTGGCCACCTGCACCGACGAGGTCGTCGAACTGGGCGACATGGGCGTGCCCCCGCGCCAGGTATCCGTCGTGCCGTGCGGGGTGGACTCCCACCACTTCCGCCCCGGCGCCGACACCGGCCGCGCCCCCGCGCGCCGCCACCGGCACCGGCTGCTGGCCTGCGGCCGGCTCGTCCCCCGCAAGGGCTACGACCTCGCCGTCCGCGCCCTCGCCGACATCCCCGACGCCGAACTCCTCATCGCCGGCGGCCCGCCCGCCGACGACGTCGACACCGACCCCGAGGCCCGGCGCCTGACGAGCATCGCGCGCCGGATGGGCGTCGCCGACCGGGTACGGCTGCTCGGCGCGGTCGACCCCGAGCACATGCCGACCCTGATCGGCAGCGCCGACCTCGTGCTGTGCACCCCGCACTACGAGCCGTTCGGCATCGTGCCGCTGGAGGCGATGGGCTGCGGCGTGCCCGTGCTCGCCACCGACGTCGGCGGCCACCGCGACTCCGTCGCCGACGGCGTCACCGGCCGGCTCGTCGAACCCGGCAGCCCCCGGGCGATCGCGGACGCCGCCCGCGACCTCCTCGCCGACGAACGGCTGCGCCGCGCCCTGGGCACCGCCGGACGCGAACGCGTCCTCAAGCACTACACATGGCGGCGCGTCGCCGACGGCGCCGAACAGGTCTACCGCCTGACCCTCGCCGACCACGAACTGTCCCAGGAGGTGGCGTGATGACCGTGCACCCGCCCGTCGTCGGGCACTGCGACGAACTCCAGGACGCGCTGGCCGCGTTCCGCGCCTCCGCGCACATCACCCAGCGCTGGGGCGAACAGCTCGCGGCCGTCCTCTCCGGCGGCGGCCGGCTGCTCGCGGCCGGCAACGGCGGCAGCGCCGCGCAGGCCCAGCACCTGACCGCCGAACTCGTCGGCCGCTACCGCGACGACCGGCCGCCGTTCTCCGCGATCGCCCTGCACGCCGACACGTCCTCCACCACCGCCATCGCCAACGACTACGGCGTCGACGAGGTCTTCGCCCGCCAGGTCCGCGCGCACGGCCGCGAGGGCGATGTCCTGATGCTGCTGTCCACCTCCGGCGCCAGCGCCAACCTGCTGTCCGCCGCGGACGCGGGCCGCGCGGCGGGCCTGCGGGTGTGGGCGCTGACCGGCTGCGAACCCAACCCGCTGATGGCGGGCAGCGACGAGTCCCTGTGCGTGGAGGCCGCCACGACGGCGACCGTCCAGGAACTCCACCTGGTCGCCGTCCACATGATCTGCGCGGCCTTCGACGCCGCCCTGGACCAGGGCGCGGGGGGCCGGGGCACGCGGGCCCGGGGCGCCCGGGGAGGGGGCACCCATGCGTGACAAGACCCCGCTGGTCGTCGTCGGCGACGCGCTGCTCGACCGCGACCTGACCGGCTCCGCCGACCGGCTCGCCCCCGACGCGCCCGTGCCGGTGGTGTCGGAGTGCGCCGAACGCGTCCGGCCGGGCGGCGCCGCGCTCGCCGCCTACCTCGCCGCCCGCGACGGCCGCGACGTCACCCTGATCACCGGCCTGGGCGACGACCCCGCCTCCGGCGAGCTGCGGGAACTCCTCGACCCCTGGCTGACCCTGATCCCGCTGCCGCTCGGCGGCACGCTGCCCGAGAAGACCCGCGTCCTGGCCCAGGACCGCCCCGTCGTCCGCCTCGACCGCGGCGGCGGACACGCCCGCGCCGCCACCGACGAGGCCCGCGCCGCACTGCGCTCCGCGCACGCCGTACTGGTCTCCGACTACGGCCGCGGCACCGCCGACGCCCTGCGCGAGGAACTCACCGACCGTCCGCCCCTGGTCTGGGACCCGCACCCGCGCGGCGGCCCGCCCGTGCCCGGCACCCGGCTGGTGACGCCCGCCGAGAAGGAGGCGCACGGCTTCGCCCCCGGCGACGCCCGCCCGGACGGCACCCTGCGGGCCGCCGCGCACATCGCCGCCGACCTGGTCCGCGACTGGAAGGCCGCCGCCGTCGCCGTCACCCTCGGCGCCCGGGGCGCCCTGCTCTCCTACGGCGAACACCCCCTCCTCGTGCCCGCGCCCGCCACCCACCCCGGCGACTCCTGCGGCGCCGGCGACCGGTTCGCCGCGACGGCCGCCGGACTGCTGGCCGACGGGACGCTGGTCGGCGAGGCCGTGGAGGGCGCGGTGGGCGCCGCGAGCGCGTTCGTCGCCGCGGGCGGCGCGGGCGCCCTGCCGCGGGCCGGCTCCCGGCCGCGCGCCGTTCCGCCCCCCGACACCGACGACCCGCACGCCCTCGCCGCCCGTATCCGCGCCCAGCACGGCACCGTCGTCGCCGCGGGCGGCTGCTTCGACCTGCTGCACGCCGGACACGTCGGCCTCCTCCAGGCCGCCCGCAGGCTCGGCGACTGCCTGGTGGTCTGCGTCAACTCCGACGCCTCCGTCCGCCGCCGCAAGGGCGAGGGCCGCCCCGTCAACCCCCTCGCCGACCGCATCCGCGTCCTGCGCGCCCTGGCCTGCGTGGACGCCGTCGCCGTCTTCGACGAGGACACCCCCGAACGGCTGCTGGGCGACCTGCGCCCCGACGTCTGGGTCAAGGGCGGCGACTACGCCGGCGCGGACCTCCCCGAGGCCGCGCTCCTGGAGGAGTGGGGCGGCCAGGCGGTCCTCCTCCCGTACCTCGACGGCCGCTCGTCCACGGCCCTGATGGCCCGGGCGGCGGAGGGCGTGCGATGACGGTCCCTTCCTGGACCGAGCGCCCCGCACCGCCGGCGACGGTTCCTTCCTGGGCTGGGTGTTCTGTCGTGTCGGGGACGGTTTCTTCCTGGGCTGGGTGTCCTGTTGTGTCGGGGACGGTTTCTTCCTGGGCTGGGCGTTCTGTCGTGCCGGCGACGGTTCCTTCCCGGACCGGGCGCCCTGTCCCGCCGGCGACGGTCCTTTTCCCGACCGGCCGCCCCGTCCCGCCGGCGACGGTCCCTTTCCCGACCCGGCGCCCCGCCCCGCCGGCGCGGGTCCGGGTACTCGTGCGGGGCGGGCACGGCCCCGTCGCGCGTGGTGCCGCGGTCTCCTCGCCCGGCGCCCGGCCCGGCACCTGGGACCGGTCCGGCCCGGGGGGTGGGCCGACGGCGGCCGGGGCGCCCGGCGGCCCGCCCGGCCCGCCCGGCCCGCCGGGCGACGGCCACGCACCCCGCCTCCTGGTCCTGCGCGCCCTCGGTCTCGGTGATCTCCTCGCCGGTGTCCCCGCGCTGCGCGCCCTGCGGCGGGCGTACCCCGGCCATGAACTGGTGCTGGCCGGCCCCGCCGAGCTGGCGCCCGTCGTGACCGCGACCGGCGCCGTCGACCGTCTGCTCCCCGCCGCCGCACCCGGCCGCGCCGTGCCCCGTGCCCTCGACTGGACCGGCCCGCCCCCCGACCTCGCCGTCGACCTGCACGGCAACGGCCCGGCCAGTCGCCGCCCGCTGGTCGCCCTGCGCCCCCGCAGGCTGCTCGCGTTCGCCGCGGCCGACGGGCCGCCCTGGTACGCCGAGGAACACGAACGCGACCGCTGGTGCCGCCTGCTGACGGCGTACGGCATCGACGCCGACCCCACCGACCTGCTGCTGCCCCGCCCGCCGGTGCCGTCCCCGGCGCCCGGCGCGGTCGTCCTGCACCCCGGCGCCGGCGCCCCCTCCCGGTGCTGGCCGGCCGAGCGGTACGCGACCGTCGCCGGGACACTGCGCGCCCGCGGCCTGCGGGTCGTGGTGACCGGCGGCCCGGACGAGAACGACCTCGTGGCCCGGCTGGCCAAGGACGCCGGCCTGCCCGACACCGACGTCTTCGGCGGCGGCCTGCCCTACGACCGCCTCTCCGCCCTCGTCGCCGACGCCCACGCCGTGATCAGCGGAGACACCGGCGTCGCCCACCTCGCCGTCGCCCACGCCGCCCCCTCCGTCACCCTCTTCGGCCCCGTCCCGCCCAGCCGCTGGGGCCCGCCCCCGCACCCCCGCCACCAGGTCCTGTACCACCCCGGCCCGGACGACGACGGCGACCCGCACGGCGACACCCCCGACCCCGCGCTGCTGCGCGTCTCCGCCGACGACGTACTGCACGCAGTCGACGCCCTGAGCGAGGCACCATGAACCACGCCCCCACCACCACCCCCGAACGCACCCGCACCGACCGGACGCCGCACGCCCCCGTCGGCGTCGTCATCGCCACCCGCAACCGTTCGGCACGCCTGGCCTCCACCCTGCGCCACCTCCTCGACCTCCCCGAACGCCCCGAGATCCTCGTCGTGGACAACGCCTCCACCGACGACACCCGCACCATGCTGACCCGCGACTTCCCGCGGGTGAGAGTGCTGTCCATGCCCGTCAACCGCGGCGCCCTCGCCCGCACCCACGGCGTCCGCGCCCTGGACACCCCCTACGTGGCGTTCAGCGACGACGACTCCTGGTGGGCCCCCGGCGCGCTCGCCACCGCCGCCCGGCTCTTCGACGAACACCCCCGGCTCGGCCTGCTCTCCGCCCGCACCCTCGTCGGCCCCGCCGAGTACGCCGACCCGCTCAACGGCGTCCTCGCCCAGTCCCCCCTCGGCCCGGCCGCCGACCTCCCCGGCACCCAGGTCCTCGGCTTCCTCGCCTGCGCCTGCGTGGTCCGCCGCGAGTCCTACCTCGACGCGGGCGGCTACCACCCCCTCCTCTTCTTCGGCGCCGAGGAGACCCTCCTCGCCTACGACCTCGCCGCCCGCGGCTGGGGCGTCACCCACTGCCCCGAGGTGACCGCCCACCACCACCCCGACCCCGGCCCGCGCACCGGCCGCCCGACCGTCGTCCGCCGCAACGAACTCCTCACCGCCTGGCTGCGCCGCCCCCTGCCGTACGCCCTCGCCCGCACCCGCGCGCTCGCCCTCGAAGCCCGCCACGACCCGCACGCCCGGCGCGCCCTGCGCGAGACCCTGGTACGGCTGCCCGCCGCGCTCCGCGACCGCAGAACCCTGCCCCCGCACGTGGAACGGGCCGCCCACCGCCTGGACGGAACGGACCCGGCGTCATGACCGACCCCCGCACCACCGTCGTCGTCATCACCCACAACCGCCGCCCCGAACTCCTGCGCACCCTCGACCACTTGGCCGCCCTGCCGGAGAACCCCCCGGTCATCGTCACCGACAACGCCTCCACCGACGGCACCGCCACCGCCGTCGCCCGCCACCACCCGGAGGTACGGCTGCTGCGGCCCGGCCGCAACCTCGGCGCCGTCGGCCGCAACCTCGCCGTCCGCGACGTCCGCACGCCCTACGTCGCCTTCTGCGACGACGACTCCTGGTGGGCGCCCGGCTCGCTCGCCGGGGCGGCCGACCTCCTCGACCGGCACCCCGCGCTCGGCACGGTCACCGCCCGGATCGTCGTCGAACCGGACGGCACGGAGGACCCCATCGTCAAGGAGTTGCGGGACTCGCCCGTCCCCGGCCCGTCCTGGCTGCCAGGCCCCGCCCTCGGCTCGTTCCTGGCCGCCGCGACCGTGCTGCGCACCGACGCGTTCCGCGCGGCGGGCGGCTTCCACCCCCGGCTCTGGCTGGGCGGCGAGGAGGAACTGCTCGCCGCCGACCTCGCCGCGGACGGCTGGTGGCTGACGTACGCCGACCACCTGACCATCCATCACCACCCCTCGCGGGTGCGGGACGCGACGCTCCGGCGTACGCACGGCATCCGCAACACCCTGTGGTTCACCTGGCTGCGCCGCCCCGCCGGGTACGCCCTGCGCCGCACCTGGCACCTGGCCCGCACGGTCCCCCGTGACACCGCCTCGCTGCGCGCCTTCGCCGAGGCGACCGCCGCCCTGCCCTGGGTCCTGCGGGAACGCCGGGTGCTGCCGCCGGACGTCGAGGCCCGGCTGCGCACCCTGGAACCGGCCCAGCGGGACTCGACGGCCCGCAGCTACACGGGCTGACGCCGGCGCACGAGGACCGGGGCCGGGCCAGCCCTCGGTCCACCGGCACAGCACCTGGGATGCCGGTCACCATGAGGGTGACGGAGCCGGCGAGCAGCAGCAGGACCGGCAGTGCGCCGAGTGCCCCCGCCGGCCGCTGCCTAACGGATCCCGAGGGCCTCGGCCAGCCCGTCGGCGGCGTCCGCCACGCCGTCGGCCCGGAACGCCGCACCGGTCCGCCGGGCCGCCTCCCGCCCGTCGTCACCCAGGCACCAGGCCCACCACCGCTCCAGCTCCCTGGTCCCCGGCTCGCCCGTTCTTCCCGGCGTTCCGGGCCCCAGCTTCGCGGCCGCGACCAGCGCCGGCCAACCGCAGGCGCGGGCCTGCGCGGTCACCTTCGCGCCGCCCGCGACCGGGTCCACGGCGAGTGCCGGCACTCCCGCGCGCAGGGCCAGTACCAGCCCGTGCAGCCGGTCGGTGACGACCAGGTCCAGCCGGGCGAGGACCGTCTCCAGCTGGGCCGGGGTCGCGCACAGCCGCCAGTCACGGGTGTCCAGCCGGGTCTCCAGTTCCAGCCGCGCGCAGTCCTTGCCGCCGAGCCACCCCGTCACCGCCTCGGCGACCTCGGCGTGCCGCCGCCGGCCGCCGTACTCGCGCTGCCCGTGCGTGAGGATCACACCGACGACCGGCGGGGCGGTCGGCGCGGGAGCGCGGGCGGCGAGGTCCGTGGTCGGCTCGGCGGTGGGCGCGTCGCGGGCCAGGACGTGGTGGAAGCCGGTGACGGCCGCGGAGTCCGGGTCCACGATCGAGACGCCGACGGCGATCCGCACACAGTGCGCGAACCGCCGGTGCATCTCCTCGACCTGCCGCCCGTGCGCGGGCCCGCACACGAACACCAGGTGCGTGTACGCGGCCGGATCGATGTCCTCGAAGTGCGTGCCGTCCGCCCGGAACCCGGGACTCCACACGACGTCGTACGCCTGTCCCGCGTCCCGCAGTACCGTCTCCACCCGTTCCAGCGCCAGCACGTCCCCGGCGGTCGCCTCCCCGTGCAGGAAGCTGAACCACCCGGTCACCAGGATTCTGCGTGGCTTGTGCACAGTGTCCCCGGGTGCCCGGCCGGCTGCGAGCCATGCGCCCGTCGTCGCGATGTTCACCCCCGTTCGGGGCTGGTGCGACCAGGGCGGATGACCCGAAGATGGCAGCGAGCCGCCCGGAGATGGTCCGGCACCGAGGAGGACACGATGACGACGGCGACGCAGAGCTTCCGCGAGGCCCGCGACTTCCTGCTGGAGCACCGCGAGGACTACGCCACCGCCTACGCGGGCTTCGCGTGGCCCCGCCCCGAGCACTTCAACTGGGCGCTGGACTGGTTCGACGTCATCGCGGACGGCAACGACCGTACGGCGCTGCACATCGTGGAGGAGGACGGGACCCGGACTCGGCGGTCGTTCGCCGAGATGTCCGCCCGGTCCGACCGGGCCGCGAACTGGATGCGGGAGCGGGGCGTCGCGCCGGGCGACCGCATCCTGGTCATGCTGGGCAACCAGGTGGAACTGTGGGAGACGGCCCTGGCCGCGATGAAACTCCGCGCCGTCGTCATCCCGGCCACCCCGCTGCTCGGCCCCGCCGACCTGCGCGACCGGGTGGAGCGCGGCCGGGTGGCCCATGTGATCGTCCGCACCGAGGACACCGCCAAGTTCGCCGACGTACCCGGCGGTTACACACGCATCGCGGTCGGCGGCGCACCGGACGGCTGGCAGCCGTACGAAGACGTGGACACAGCCCCGGACGGGTTCGCGCCCGACGGCCCGACCCGCGCCGACGACCCCCTGATGCTCTACTTCACCTCGGGCACGACCGCCCGCCCGAAACTCGTCGAGCACACCCACGTCTCCTACCCCGTCGGGCACCTGGCGACGATGTACTGGATCGGCCTGACCCCCGGGGACGTGCACCTGAACATCTCCTCACCCGGCTGGGCCAAGCACGCCTGGTCCAACCTGTTCGCCCCGTGGAACGCCGAGGCGACCGTCTTCCTCCACAACTACACCCGCTTCGACGCGCCCCGCCTGATGGCCGAGATGGACCGCGCCGGTGTCACCACCTTCTGCGCCCCGCCCACCGTCTGGCGCATGCTGGTCCAGGCCGACCTGACCCGCCTGGCCACCCCGCCCCGGGAGGCCGTGGCGGCCGGTGAACCCCTCAACCCCGAGGTGATCGAACAGGTCCGCCGCGCCTGGGGCGTGACCGTCCGCGACGGCTTCGGCCAGACCGAGACGGCCGTACAGGTCTCCAACAGCCCGGGCCAGGTGCTCAAGACCGGCGCGATGGGCCGCCCCAGCCCCGGCTACCGCGTCGAACTCCTCGACCCGGTCACCGGCGAACCCGGTGCCGCCGAGGGCGAGATCGCCCTCGACCTCTCCACCCGCCCCGTCGGCCTGATGACCGGCTACCACGGCGACCCCGACCGTACGGCCGAGGCGATGGCGGACGGCTACTACCGCACCGGCGACATCGGCTCCCGCGACGCCGACGGATACCTCACGTACGTGGGCAGGTCCGACGACGTCTTCAAGGCCAGCGATTACAAGATCAGCCCCTTCGAGCTGGAGAGCGCGCTGCTGGAACACGAGGCGGTCGCGGAGGCCGCCGTCGTCCCCGCCCCCGACGAACTCCGCCTCGCCGTACCGAAGGCGTACGTCGTCCTGGCGGCCGGCTGGCAGCCCGGCCCGGACACCGCGAAGGTCCTCTTCGACCACTCCCGCCGGACCCTGGCCCCGTACAAACGCCTGCGCCGCCTGGAGTTCGGAGACCTCCCCAAGACCGTCTCCGGCAAGATCCGACGCATCGAACTCCGCGAGGCCACGGCCGAGGGCTCGGACGCGGAGTACCGGGAGGAGGACTTCCGGTAGCCGCGAACTCCCCCCGACGCGACGGTCACCACCGGAAGAAGCGCGCCGGCCCGCGCCTGCGGCGCGGTGCCGCCGTCCGGGTCTGTCCTGGACCTGGGTGAGGATCCGGACGCGCCTCGGCCGTGAGAGTGAGGTGCACGACCTCGTCGGCCATGCCGAGAACGACGGACGAGCCGTGAGCGGCGATGGCCCGCGCCTGGAGCGGCAGTCTGATCGAGGTGGTGAGCCGCCGGGTCTCCAGGTCCCAGACCTGGAGGAGGCCCCCGGCGGCTGTGAGGGTTCCCGCGTGGTAGGTGCTGGCGTCGGAGAGCAGGAGGAGGTGAGGGCGCCCGTCGATGTGGGTGCACGCGACCGCGGACGGCTGGTTGTGCGGGAAGGGCAGGTCCCATGCCCACGTGCGGGAGCCGTCGGTCAAGCTGCACACGTGAACGGCGGACCATTCGGCGACGAACGCGTAGGGATGGCCGTCGATCAGAGCGCAGGCCAGGACGTGCGAACGCAACACCGGGGTTTCTGTCTCCAGCGGACGGAACGTGCCGTCGGCCGGGTACCACACCTGGAGCCGGTTGTGAACCAAGGCCACGACGTACGCGGTGTCCGGCGTCTCCAGGCAGGCGAACGCGATGAGTCCTCGAGGGGGCTCCTCAGCCGCGGCGGCAGGCAGGAGAGTGGCGATCAGGTCCCCGTCACGAAGGTCCCACACACGCAGGGCACCGGTGTCCGGGGAGGAGGAGACGGCGGCAGCGTATACGCGGCCCTCATGGGCGAAACACGCGACACCGTAGGGGGAGCCGACGACATCCCTGGGGACCACGAGACGGGAAGGTCCCTGAAGATCCCATACGGCGAGGCCTTCGTTGGCGGTCGCACAGACGCCCTGGGGCCGTCCGTCGAGGACGGTGACATCGACGTGTTCCGGCATGGGGAAGAAGCCGATGTCGATGGCCGGCTCCCACGCGGGCTCACGCGTTGCGGCGGTCAAATCCCAGACGCGCAGGTGTGCGTCCCGGCCGGCGGCCACGGCGTGCGGACGGCCGTCGTGGACGAAGCAGGCGACGCTCTTGACCTCGTGGGACGTGACGGTGGGCGGCGTGCGTGCGGAGAGGTCCGTCAGATCCCACAGGCGGATGCCGTCGGAGCCCCCGGTGACGGCATGCGGCACTCCGTCGACGGGGACGGAGACAACGGACGACACACGGTCCGGATGGCCGACGAGGGTGGTGAGCAGCCGGCCCTCGTCGAGGTCCCACAGGTCGACCGCCTTGCCGCAGGCGACCGAGGCCACGAAGCGGCCGTCGACGTGGTCGCAGACGAGGGGCGCCATCGTGTCGCCCTTCATCCCGTCGACCGGCGCGCGGGCCGCCGTGACCGTGGCCAGGTCCCAGACCTGGAGTTCGACAGAGTCCAGGAACACGGCGTGGGGGCGTCCGCGGTGCTCCGCGCACGCGACGTGCAGGACACCACTCAGGCGGGCGCTGCTCAGGTGTGCGTACGCGCGGCGGCGTTGTTGTCCGCGGGTCGTCAGGTCCCAGATCCGCGGGGGTGCCGACAGGCTGGAGACGATCAGGTGGGGGCGGCCCTCGTACCGGAACACGTCCGCGGAGACGATGCCCTTCCAGCGCGGTCCGAAGTCGTCCCCGCGGGAGCCGTCCGTCAGGTCCCACAGCGCGATCCCGCGCGCGGACAGGGTCACGGCGTGGGGCCGCCCGTGCAGCGTCGTGCAGCGCAGGGCCAGCAGGCGGCCGGGGTGCCGGACGAGCACCTGGCGCTGCGCCACGAGGTCCCACACCCGCAGGGCGTCGTCGCGACGGTAGGTGACGGCGTGCGGGGTGCCCCGCATCTCGAAACACACCGTCATGTGACCGAGGGAGGGCCCGGTGTCCTCGTCCTCGTCCTCGTATCTGTCCTCGTCCGAGGGGCGAGCCTGCCGCCGGTAGGGGACGGACGCCCGCAGCGTGCCGTTGCCGAGGTCCCAGATCTCCAGGCGGTCGCCGCCCGCCGAGCCGTCCGCGACGACGTGCGCCCTGCCGTCGATGACCGTGTGGTCCAGGGAGTGCACGTACATGTCCCCGAGCCTGCGGTGCATCGCCGGGTGTACCAGGTCGCCGGTGGCCCACCGCGGCACCCAGGGGAGTCCGCGGGTGAGCCTGCGGCCGAGGGCGCTGTCGCCGAACCGGGCGGCGTCGATGGCCAGGATGTCCCGGCGTTCGTCGTTCGTCAGCGTGGCGTGCGTGGCGTAGGAGGTCCGGTAGAGGGCGGCCGTCCGGCCCGGGAAGTCCGCCGGAGCCCCTTCGAGGGCGGAGACCAGCGAGGCGGGCGAGGCGTGCACGAGGAACTCGGCGTCCCCCAGCAACTCCTCCAGCAGCCCGCCCGCCGCCGCGTGTGCCGCCAGGTGGTCGCGGAGGTAGGCGGGGCAGGCGGCCCAGTCCGGCGCCTTCGCCTCCGGATCGTGCGGCACCTGGTCCCGGAGCGTCTCGGTGATGGCCGCGTGCGCCGTACGGTCATCGGGCCCCCGTTCCCGCAGATACTCGGCCAGCGCTTCGTGGAACAGCCGGAACACGGAGTCCCCGGCCGGGGTGACCGTCTCCACGACGTAGGAACCGGCGTGTTCCTGCAACCAGCGCAACTCGCCCTCCGCGCACGGCACACCGGAGAGCGCCTCGGCGAGCGGAGCCCACAGGGTGGACCACGGCAGGCCCGCCCCTTGCGCGTAGGCCAGGGGACGCAACAGCCGTTCCACGGTGTCGCGGTCGTCGCCGTAGCGGAGCAGGTACGCCTCGAACGCCTCGCCCGCGCTGCCCGGCAGGGTCCGCTCCCAGCCGGGTGAGGCGGTGTCGACCGGCTCCGGCAGGCGGATCAGGGCCCGCGCGGTCATCCGGGCGACCAGGAAGGACTTGTCCGCCCGCGCGGCGATCCCGCGCGCCACGACGGCCGCCGCCCGGGGTTGGTCGCGGTAAGGGGAGAGCGAGTCGGGATCGTGACGGTCCAGCAGCACCTTGCGCGCGTACGCGACGATCTCGTCGCGGCTGGTCCGCCGGTCCAGGTCGATGATCCTGCTCACCCCGCCCAGCGGGCCCAGCAGGGTGCGTCGGGTCCCCACCACCAGCCGCACGGCGGGCAGCGACGCCAACGGCAGCAGGAGACGCCGGGCGATGCGGTTCCCCTCCCGTCCGTCGCCGGCGGCGCCCGCCTCGTCCAGGGCGTCGACGAGGACGGCGACCGGCGGGGAGCCCGCCTGCCCGGCCAGTTCCCCGACCAGTTCCTCCACGTCCAGGCCCGGGCGCCCCACCGCACGGGACAGTTCGTCGACGAGGTGTTCCAGCGTCGAGTGCCGCGCGTGCAGCGGCACGAGGGGATGCTCGTCCCGCCGTCGCAGCAGTCGTCCCAGTACCGCGGACTTGCCCGAACCGGGATCCCCGGTCACGACGAGGATCCTGCCGTCGTGGAGGGGCGCGGTCAGCCAGTCCGCCATTTCCTCCAGCACCGCCTCCCGGCCGGTGAAGTAGTCGCCCTCGTCGTCCAGCCCGCCGACACCGCGTGCGCGGGTCTCGAAGTGGGCGCGGCTCTGCCGGCGCAGGCGGCTGATCGTCTCCAGGTCCAGCCGCCGCCCCGTGAAACCGGCGAGGTGCGCCGTGTTGCGGAAGAAGGGGGCGTGGCCGTCGCTGTCAGCCGTGTAGTGGCGAGCGCGCTGGGCCAGCCCGCGGTCGGCGAAGTACGCGTTGATCCGCTGTGTCACCTCGTGCACGCCCACGAACTCCTGAAGGGCCCCCGACTGGGGCCGCTCCAGTACCTGGGACAGGGCGTCCACGAAGGCGTTCTCCCGCGCCTGCTGCTTGTTGCGCGCGGCGGCGACGGCCCAGTGGCCCGCCGAGTCGCGCTGGGAGCCGGCGAGGCGGGTGGCGAGGACGGCGAGGTCGCCGGTGCCCGTGCCCGCGTAGCAGGTGTCCAGGATGAACAGGTGGTAGCCGGCCGTGCTCCCGAGCAGCGCTCTGCCCAGGTCCTCACTGGCCAGGGCGGTCGCGTGGAGCAGCGTCAGCCGGGTCTCGGAACACAGCAGGTAGTGCCGGCCGTGGTGGTTGACCGCGTGCCCCGCGAAGTACACGACGACCGCGTCCTCGGGGCTCAGCCGGGTGGTCGCCGCCCACCTCTCCAGTTCCTCGGCGACCGTCTGGCGGTCCGGGTTCCTCGCCAGCCGGGGGAGCACGGCCTCGTAGCCCATCGGGACCAGCAGCTCCCGCATCCGCCGCACGTCACCGCGTACGCCCGGCAGGTCCTCGATCTCGGCGTCGCGGTACTTGCCCACGCCGATCGTGATGAGGTACTTGCGGCCGCCCGGCGTCCGCGCCGTCATGCCAGTCCCCGGGCGACGGCCGCTCCCGTCGTCGGGGCGGTGAGGTAACGGGACAGGTCGTGCATCCGCACGCCGTTGTCGATGGACGCGTCGGCGATCCGCTCACCGAAGCGGGCGGACAGCCGGTCGGGCAGGGCGACGATGTCGCCCCGGTCGGCGATGTTCGTCCAGTGCCGGACGGAATCGGGCCACGCCGCCCTGCCGTCGGCCGGCGGCGGGGAGAGACGGTCGAAGACGATGCCGCGCAGCCCGAGCGGCGATCCCACGGTCACCAGGTCCACCGGTCGCCGTGCGGCGTACCGGCACAGCGCCTCGTAGGCGACCACCGAGCCGAGGGAGTGCGCCACCACCACCTGGGTGTCGTCGCTCAACTCCGCCGCGACCCTGGCCCGCACGGCCTCGCGCAGCTCGGGTTCGGTCAGATAGCGGCGGACCTGCTTGAGGGCGAAGACAAGCAGGCGGTCGGAGACCTTGCCGAAGAACGCGGAACCGGCCAGCGCGTCCAGCGCCGAGCGCACCCAGCCGTGGTGCAGGGCGTGCGAAGCCCCGAACGCCAGCGGTCCGCGCGTCGCCGTGTCCCCGGCGTCGGGGCCGGGCACACCGGGATCGAGCCGGGCCGCCTCCCGCCACCAGGCGCCGAGCAGTTCGGTCTCCACGCCTTCCTCGACGTCGGTCTCGTCCCACGGAGGAAGGCCGACGGAGCGGGTGCCCGGCGGGAAGTAGCAGTCACCGTAGAACGCGCACGCCACGTCGGCCGCGGGCACGGGAACCGCCCCGGCCAGCCGCATGCCGTCCCGCAGCGCCGGTACGGCATCGCGGTGCAACTGGTCGGGCCCCCGGAACTCCTGCCCGACACCATGCACCACAAGGACCCGTGCCATGCCATTCCCCTCCACAGTCCACCGCGCCTCACCGTACGACGACGACAGGGCTGTTCGCAGCCCCGGCAGATGGACAGCAGCATGGCCGCCCCGGGGCGCGCGGCGGGGCCGTACCCTCGGAGTATGAGCGCCCACCTCGGTGAACGGCTCCGGGAGATCCGCACGCGTCGGGGGCTGACCCAACGACAGCTGGCGGATCTCTCGGGTGTCTCCCTGTCCCTCGTCCGGAAGCTGGAGCAGGGTGAGCGCACCGACACCCGGCTGGAGACCGCGCGGGCCCTCGCCCACGCGCTCAAGGTGCCCACCACCCGCCTCGTCGCCGCGCACGCGGAGGAACCGGCCGACGAGGCCACCGTGCGGAGCTGGGCGCCCGTGCACGCCGCCCTCGCCGCTCCGTCCGACACCGGACCGCTCGACGAGGCACCGACCTACGAGGGCGTACGGGACGCGCTGCGATCAGCGGTGCCCCTGTTCGCGCACGACCGCTTCACCGAACTCGGTACGGTGCTTCCGGCACTGCTGCGCGACACCGAGGCGTTGACCACCACCGACCCGCGAGGCAGGCCGCTGCGCGCCCGCCTGCTGGAGCTGACCGGCTGGCTGATGACCCAGACCCGGCAGTTCGACGCCGCCGAACTGGCCCTGGACCGGGCCCAGGACGACGCCACCGACCGCGTTCAGCGCGCCGCGACGGCCAGTGTCCAGTGCTGGCTGCTGCTGCGCAGGGGACGGCTCGCGCGGGCCCGGGAGCTGGCGGTCCGGTGGTCCGACGAGGTCGAGCCCCGCATGTCGCGGGCCACGCCGGCCGAGTTGAGCGCCTGGGGGTGGCTCCTGCTGCGCCTGTCGGCCGCGGCGATCCGGGACAACCGCCCCGGTGAGGCGGACGACGCCCTGCGCCTGGCCCACTCGGCCGCGGTGGCCCTGGGCCGGGAGCACACGCCCGAGGGCGACTTCCTCCGCACGTTCGGGCCCGTCACCGTGGCGCTGAAGCGCGCGGAGAACGCGATGGTCTCCGGCCGCCCGGACACGGTGCTCACCCTCGCCTCCCGCATCCCCGTGGACACCCTGAAACCGACGTCCAACAACAGGAACCGCCACCTGCTCGACGTCGCGAGCGCCCAGACGCAGCTACGGCAGTACGCGGAGGCGGTGGACACCTTCCAGAAGATCCGCGCCGGCTCCCCGCAGTGGCTCCCGAACCAGCGCTACGCCCGGGACATCCTCGACCGCGTCGTGACCCGGCGCCGGACGCTGACGCCCGAGATACGGGAGCTGGCCGACCTGGTGAACCTGCCCGTGTGACCCTCTGTGGCACTTCGGCCCCACACCCGGGAAAAGTGCCATCGACGCAGGTCAACGCTGCTCGTAGCGTCTGTCGAAAGCAGGACGACACAAGGAGCGGGCGTCATGGCGAGCAGCGCGCGGGCCGCACTGGCCGAGGCCATCGAACTGTACGGTGTCAACGGGCGGTTGCTCGTCTTCCACGACCCCGGCGACCCGTTCGGCATCGCCGCCGAAGGCGCCGATCCGCCGCCGTACGGAGGGGACCCCCGGGGCCGTTCCAGGCTGCGGGAGAAGGTCGCGCGGGCCAACGCGCGCAGCCGGGGCGAGATCCTGTAGCCGCCGGACGGCGCGCGACCCGGGTCAGTCCGTGTCGGGGGCGTCGATCACCGTGCCGTTCTCGTCGAGCGTGTGGGTGCGCCAGTACACGTCCCACTTGTCGTCGACCTTCTGCGGCACCTTGCCCTCCGGGTAGCGCGCGTACCCCTTCGGCGGTTCCTCCCCCTCCGGTACACAGGCGGAGCCGGTGCTGCCCACGGAGAGCACGGGGTACTCGCCGCCGCCGCAGATGGCGTCCTGGAAGCCGGAGCAACCGGTGAGTGCCACGACCGCGGTGCCGCTCGCGAGGGCGGCGAGCAGCAGGGGGAACCGTCCGGTTCGTGACGGGGCGGTCATGAGGGGCAGGCGCATCGGATTCTCCAGTCGTTCGGTCTGGCCCCCACTCTCGCCGCAGCGCGTCCCCGTGCCCTGAGTACGCGTACTCAACCCGGCCCGCGCGGGCACTCAGGGCGGGCCGTCGGCCGTCGCGGCCAGGGCCGCCGCCGGGGCGTTGGCCGGGCGGGGACCGGTGCCGGGGCCGAGGACGAACAGCGGGACGTGCAGCAGGTCGGCGCGGGCCCGGACGTCGGCGGGGTACGCGGCCAGCGAGAAGTGCAGGACGCGGCGGGCGGAGCGGGTCATGGCCGTCAGCCACAGGCATTCCACGTCCCGCGTGGTGGCGGCGGAGCCGGTCGGGTCGATCTGGACGAGGACGCCGCGCCCGGTGAGCCCGATGCCGGGCGTGAGCCCGCGCCGGGCGCGGTGCAGGTCGTGGTGGCCGAGCGCGCCCAGGTACCGCACGACCGCCGTGACCGTGTCGAAGGGGTCGCGCACCGGCAGGCTCAGCACCGTGCCGCACGGACAGCCCAGTTCCGGCCGGGGCCACTGTCCCTCGTCGCCGCAGGCGGCGCAGCGCACCCCGATCCACTCCTCCTCCCAGGCCCGGTGGCGGACCTCCGCCACGGTTCCGTCCGGGTCCAGCGAGGGGGCGACCGGCACTCCGCAGGCGCACGGGTACGCCGGTGCCGTGTAGCGGTGCGCGCGCCGGCAGGACGGACAGCGCACCGTGAGGCTCTCGGTCATGCCCCTCATCGTCCTCCCTTGACGTCCCTCGGCCACCCACTTACCTTACTTTCGTCATGTAGAAGACGACTTCCGACATACGGAAAGACCGGTATACGGAAGGACTGGAACTGCTCAGCGTGGGCGCGACGGGCGTGGTTCCGAACCAGGTTCCGACCAGCAGGAGTACTCGAATGGCTCGTATGACCGCTGCCCGCGCGGCAGTCGAGATCCTCAAGCGCGAGGGCGTCACCGACGCGTTCGGCGTGCCGGGCGCGGCGATCAACCCCTTCTACGCGGCGCTCAAGGCGTCCGGCGGCATCACCCACACCCTCGCCCGGCACGTCGAGGGCGCCTCGCACATGGCCGAGGGGTACACGCGCACCCGTCCCGGCAACATCGGGGTGTGCGTCGGTACGTCGGGCCCGGCCGGCACCGACATGATCACCGGGCTGTACTCGGCGACCGGCGACTCGATCCCGATCCTGTGCGTCACCGGCCAGGCGCCGACCGCCGTGATCCACAAGGAGGACTTCCAGGCCGTCGACATCGCCTCCATCGCCGCGCCGGTCACCAAGATGGCGGTGACCGTGCTGGAGGCCGCGCAGGTCCCCGGCGTCTTCCAGAAGGCGTTCCACCTGATGCGCTCCGGGCGTCCCGGCCCGGTCCTGATCGACCTGCCGGTCGACGTGCAGCTGACGGAGATCGAGTTCGACCCGGAGACGTACGAACCGCTGCCCGTCTACAAGCCGGCCGCCTCCCGCGCCCAGATCGAGAAGGCGCTCGACCTGCTCGGCGCCGCCGAGCGCCCGCTGATCGTCGCCGGCGGCGGCGTCATCAACGCCGACGCGGCCGGTCTGCTGGTGGAGTTCGCCGAGCTGACCGGCGTGCCCGTCGTGCCGACCCTCATGGGCTGGGGCGTGCTCCCCGACGACCACGAACTGAACGCCGGCATGGTCGGCCTCCAGACCTCCCACCGCTACGGCAACGCCACCTTCCTGGAGGCCGACTTCGTCCTCGGCATCGGCAACCGCTGGGCCAACCGCCACACCGGCCGGCTCGACGTCTACACCGCCGGACGGACGTTCGTGCACGTCGACGTCGAACCGACGCAGATCGGCAGGATCTTCGCCCCGGACTACGGCATCGCCTCCGACGCCAGGGCCGCCCTCACCCTCTTCACGGAGGCGGCGAGGGAACGGAAGGCGGCCGGCACCCTGCCCGACCGCTCCGCCTGGGCCGCGTCCGCGCAGCGGCGCAGGGCCACCCTCCAGCGCCGTACGCACTTCGACGACATCCCGATCAAGCCGCAGCGGGTCTACGAGGAGATGAACAAGGCGTTCGGACCCGAGACCCGGTACGTCTCCACCATCGGCCTCTCCCAGATCGCCGGCGCCCAGCTGCTCCACGTCCACCGGCCCCGGCACTGGATCAACTGCGGCCAGGCCGGGCCACTGGGCTGGACCGTCCCGGCCGCCCTCGGCGTCGCCAAGGCCGACCCCGAGGCTCAGGTCGTCGCGCTCTCCGGGGACTACGACTTCCAGTTCATGATGGAGGAGCTGGCGGTCGGCGCGCAGCACAGGATCCCGTACGTGCACGTGCTGGTGAACAACTCCTACCTGGGGCTGATCCGGCAGGCACAGCGGGCCTTCGACATCGACTTCCAGGTCAAGCTGGAGTTCGAGAACATCAACTCGCCCGAACTCGGCGGCTACGGCGTGGACCACGTCAAGGTCGCCGAGGGCCTGGGCTGCAAGGCGATCCGGGTGACCGACCCCCGCGAGCTGGGCGCGGCCTTCGAGCGGGCCAAGAAGCTCGCCGCGGAGCATCGGGTGCCGGTCGTCGTGGAGGCGATCCTGGAGCGGGTCACCAACATCTCCATGTCGGGGACGAACGACATCTCCGACGTCACGGAGTTCGAGGAACTGGCCACCGAGCCCGGCCACGCCCCGACCGCCGTCAGGACGCTGGGGCTCTGAGCCCGCGCGGACACGACGAGGGCGGTCCGTTCCCCCGGGACGGGCCGCCCTCTCGCCGTGTTCAGTCGCCTCCGCCGCCGCAACCGAAGCCCCCGCCGTGGTGACCGCCGCCGTGATCGGCACCAGGTCCGGACCCGTCGTCGTCATCGTCGGCCCGCAACCGCAGGAACCGGTCCGTCCGGCCGAACGGGAAGCGGCCCGCGTCCGCGTGGGCGCCCCGCCCGGTCAGCCGGGTGCGCTCGGTGAACCGCGGCAGCAGCGCCCTGAGCGCCGGATCGCCGTACAGGGCGACAGCCAGGGCCATGTCGTCGTGCGTATACCCTTCGGGACCCGCGGGCGGCGGGAAGGCCGCGCGCAGCTTCCGCAGCCGCCTGCGGCCGGCGCGGGTCGGACGGCCGGTCAGCGGGCCCAGCAGCCCGGCCGCCACGAGATCCCCGCGCGCCCGGGCCACCGCCGTGCGCACCACCGAGCGCGCCAGCAGCTCCTCCAGGCCGGCCGGGCGGTAGAGACCGCCGCGCACCGCGCGCTCCAGGTCGTTGCGGTGCGGCGAGTGCCGCGCCGCCTCCGGGACCAGCGCCCGGCGCAGGGCCCCCGGCCGTCCGGCGGTCACGACACCGCGCAGATGCAGCGCCACCACGGCGACCGTGACGGCGGCGCGTGCCCCGCCGCGCATCAGCGCGACGTGGTACGGCTCCAGCCGGATGCCCCTGGTGTTGTCGGCCCTTCTCATGCGATCACCCCCGTGTGCGGGGGATGTGCCCGCTCACGGGGGTGGTCCAAGCGTGCCGGTGCCGGTTTCAGAGGAGGACTTGAGGATGCCGTACCGCGCGTACGGCCGAGGGTGTACGCGCGGGTCGACGGGGATGACCGGGCCGCGGCGGGCGCGACCGGCTCGGGCGCTCCTCCCCTCACGTCGTAGGAGGGGACGCCGGGCCGTTCGCCACCGCACTGGCCCGCGCTCGCCGCGGTCCCGGTCCGCGCGTACGGCTCCGGCCTCCCCGCCGGTGCCGTACGCGGGCTGATGAGCCGGTGCGCGACGGCGTACTCGTGTCGCGTCACCGGTGGTGCCGGGCGGCGCCGCACGCCTGGGCGCGACGGGACATCTGTCGACGCGCGGCGCCGCCCGGGTCCTCGGGGTGACCGGAAGGGTCAGAGCTGGGCGCCGGAGAGGCGTTCCACGGCTCGCAGCAGGGCGGAGTGGTCCAGGCCGCCGTCGCCCTGGGCGCGCAGGGACGCGACGAGCTGCGCGACCACGGCGCCGACCGGCAGCGCCGCGCCGACGGCGCGGGCGGCGTCGGTGACGATGCCCATGTCCTTGTGGTGCAGGTCGATCCGGAAGCCCGGCCGGAAGTCCCGGTTCAGGAAGTTGTCCTTCTTCCGGGTCAGCACGGTCGAGCCGGCCAGCCCGCCGTCGAGGACGTCCAGCGCCGCCGCCAGGTCGACGCCGGACTTCTCCAGGAAGACCACGGCCTCGGCGCACGCCTGGATGTTGACGGCGACGATCAGCTGGTTGGCGGCCTTCACCGTCTGGCCCGCGCCGTGCGGACCGCACCGCACGATCGTCCTGCCCAGCGCCTCGAAGAGCGGCCTGGCCTCGTCGAAGTCGGCCTGCTCGCCGCCGACCATGATGGACAGCACGGCCTCGATCGCCCCCGCCTCACCGCCGGAGACGGGCGCGTCCAGCACCCGGATGCCCTTGTGGCGCGCGGCGTGGGCCAGGTCGATGGAGGTCTGCGGGGTGATCGAGGACATGTCGATCAGCAGGGCGCCGGAGCGGGCGTTCTCCAGGATGCCGTCGGGGCCGTAGGCGATGGCCTCGACCTGCGGTGACGCGGGCACCATCGTGATGATCACGTCGGCGTCGCGCACGGCCTCGGCGACCGAGCCCGCCGCGGTGCCGCCGGCGGCGGCCAGCCGGTCCAGCTTCTCCCGTTCCAGGGTGTGACCGGTGACCCGGTAACCCGCCTTGATCAGGTTCTCCGACATGGGGGAGCCCATGATGCCCAGGCCGATCCAAGCGATGTTCGTGCTCATGAGGGTGCCTTTCCGTGCGGGTGTGGCTCGGTGCGGGTGTCTCCCGGGGCGTGAGGACGGTCAGCGGGCCTCGCGGGGCAGCCAGTCGAAGGACTCGGCGCTCGGCCGGTCGCCGGGCTTGTACTCCAGGCCGACCCGGCCGTCGTAACCGGCCTTGCGGAGCCGGTCGAGCAGTTCCTCCAGCGGCAGCGAACCGGTGCCGGGGGCGCCGCGCCCGGGGCTGTCGGCGATCTGGACGTGACCGGTCCTCGCCGCGAACCGCTCGATCACCTCGGGCAGGTCCTCGCCGTTCATGGCCAGGTGGTAAAGGTCCATGAGGAACTTGGCGTTGCCCAGTCCGGTCGCCTCGTTGACCCGGTCGACGACCGCCACCGCGGCCGGTGCGGACACCAGCGGGTACCGCGGTGACTCGGGCCCGTTCAGGGCCTCGACCAGCAGGACGGCGCCGATGCGGTCGGCCGCGCGGGCCGCGAGGGTCAGGTTCTCCAGCGCCAGCGCGTCCTGCTCGGCCGGGTCCACGCCCTCGACGCGGTTGCCGTAGAGCGCGTTGAGCGCCGTACAGCCCAGCGACTCGGCGAAACCGGCGGCCACCTCGACGTTGGCGCGGAACCGGTCCGACTCCTCGCCCGGCACCGACAGGACGCCGCGGTCCGGGCCGGGGAGCCGTCCCGCGTAGAAGTTCAGGCCGGTGAGCCGGACGCCCGCGTCCTCGACCGCCCGCTTCAGGCCGTCGAGCGCGGCCCGCTCGGGCACGGGCGCGTCGGTCCACGGCCACCACAGCTCGACCGCCCCGAAGCCGGCCGCGGCGGCCGCCGCCGGGCGCTCCAGGAGCGGGAGTTCGGTGAAGAGGATCGACAGGTTGACGGTGAAGCGCTGGTCCCCGAATCCCATCCGGATACCGCACCTCCTTCCAGGTTTCCGTATTGCGGAACAAGCTTTCTGCTTGTTGGAAGATTGCCGTCGAGGGACGAGGCTTGTCAAGGGTCATCGAAAAGCGCCCCGCCTCGGTGGCTGGGGCGCTGGGTCTCTTCGGAGGGATAGGGGGCGGCTCAGTCCTGGCAGTCGGCCGCGGAGCCGTCGGCCCAGGCGGTGACGGACACGCGGTAACCGGCTCCCGTGCTGAACTCGGGGCCGGGCTCGCTTCCTTCCGCGTCCAGGATCTCCCGCGTCAGGAAGTAGACGTCCAGCATCACGGTGCCGTCCTCTCCGTCACGGGTGAAGCACAGGTCCGCGTTCTCCGGCGACCGCCGGGTGGCCGGGGGCGGCGTCCAGCCCTCGCGCCGCGCCGCGGCCCGGTAGTGCCGGGTCACGTCGGCCTTGTCGCCGGGGAAGACGTAGGTGCGCTCGGCGTACAGCCGCGCATCGCCGCTGTCCTCCCAGCAGCCGGCGTCCAGGCCCTCGAAGCCCTGGGGCTCGACCGTCCCCCGGGGCCGGGAGTCCAGGACGCCGTAGGACTTCAGCTCGCCGACCCGGCTCCCGGTGCCCTCGCAGCCCGAGGTGGAGGCGGCCTCCGCCAGGGTCTGGCACCCGGTGAGTGCTCCCGTCGCGCACAGGGCGGCCGTCAGCAGGAGGGCGGCGCGCGGGATCGTTGCCTTGCGAGGTGACAAGCCGACTCCTGTGGGTGGCCTGGCGGGGCGGCCAGTCGCATCGCCCGACACCTGTCGTGCGCGGACGCTGACACTACCGAACTTACGTTTCCTGATGCCGGGTTGAAGCGCCGGACCGGGACCTCGGCGCGCACGGGTCCGCGCGCCGCGCGGCATGCCCGGGCGTCCGGGCCGGTCGCGGCGGGGAAGTCCGTTAAGGTCATGCCGGAACGGCTGTGCCCGCTCGGCCGAAGAGCTGGGAGAACCGCAGATCAGTACCGGCGCCAAGGGGACGCAGTGCGATTGAGAGTGGAGTTCACGACCGAGCCCTTCGACCTCGACGAGGCCCCCGCCCACGCGGTGGTCGCCCGCGAGGTCATCGAGGCCGCCGACCTGGACGCGGTCGACGTCGGACCGTTCGGCAACACCGCCGAGGGCGGCGCCGACGCGGTGCTCACCGCCCTGGGCGACGTGCTCCGCCGGACCCTCGGCGCGGGCGCCACCCGGATATCGCTCCAGGTCAACGTCGTGGAAGAGGGCGAGCGGTGACCGGGAGCACGGACGAGCCGTTCATCGCGGCCGTCAAGCCCCTGGTCGACGCCATCGGCGGCGAACTGGTCCCGCCGGACGAGGCCGGCCGGGACGACGTGGTGCTCTCCTGGCAGGGGGCCGACGTCGTCGCCGTACGCCTGCCCCAGCTCGCCGACTCCCTGGACCACATCCTGGCCGCGATGGAACGCCGGCGCGGCGTGCCGCTGGCCGAACTGGACCGCAGGGCCAAGCAGGAGGTCGTACGGAGTCTGGAGGCGCGCGGGGCCTTCTCGGTACGGCACGGAGTGGAGACGGTGGCGAGCGCGCTCGGCGTCAGCCGCTTCACCGTCTACAACTACCTGAACCGCGAAAAGGGCTCCTGACCAGCGACGACGCCCCCGCAACGGCAGCCGCCGCCCGGAACACCGGGCGGCGGCTTCGTTTACCGCGAATTTTCAACAAAGTGTTGACGCCGTGTTTCCGGGCGCGTTAGCTATCGGCACGCCCGTTCAGCACAAGGCCACGGAGGCTCCCCGTGACGTCCACTTCCACGCCGCCGGGTCTGGCCCGGTTCAACGCCCTCGCGGAGCCCGCGGCCCTCGCCGCACTCCACGAGGTGTGCGCCTGCCCGGCCTGGGGGAAGCGGCTGACCGCCGCCCGCCCCTACGCCACCCCCGAGGACCTGTACGCCACGAGCGACACCGCCACGGCCGGACTGACCGCGACGGAACTCGGGGAGGCGATGGCCGGGCACCCGCCGATCGGCCGGCCGAGGCCGGGCGACCCGGCCTCGGCCCGCGAACAGGCGGGCATGGCCGGCGCCCCGGCCGGGCTGAAGGCCGAGATGCTCGAACTGAACCTGGCCTACCAGGAGAAGTTCGGCCACGTCTTCCTCATCTGCGCCACCGGCCGGACCGGCGAGCAGATGCGGGACGCGGTCAAGGAGCGGATCGGCAACTCGCCCGAGCGGGAACGGGAGATCGTCCGCACCGAGCTGGGAAAGATCAACCGGATCCGGCTCTCCCGGCTCGTCGACGAAGAGGATGCCCCGACGTGAGCACCAGCACCACCGCCTCCGTGTCCACCCACATCCTGGACACCAGCGCCGGCCGCCCCGCCCGGGGCGTCGCCGTCCGGCTCTCCGCCCGCGCCGGCCGCGAGGGCGACTGGCGGGACCTCGGCGGCTCGGCGACCGACGCCGACGGGCGCTGCAAGGACCTCCCGGCCCCGCCGGAGGGCACGACCCACGTACGGCTCGACTTCGCGGTCGAGGCGTACTTCGAAGCAACGTCGAAGAAGCGAGCCGATGCGCAGCAGGACGCCCCCGCGAATCGGGACAGCGGTGCCGTGTTCTTCCCCGAGGTGACGGTCACCTTCGCCGTCGACCCCGGCGAGCACTACCACGTACCGCTGCTGCTCAACCCGTTCGGCTACTCCGTATACCGAGGGAGCTAGCAGACATGCCGACGATCCTGGGACAGAACCAGTACGGCAAGGCCGAGAACCGAGTCGTGAAGATCACGCGGGACGGCGCCACCCACCACATCAAGGACCTCAACGTCTCCGTCGCCCTCTCCGGCGACATGGACGAGGTCCACTACTCCGGCTCCAACGCCAACGTGCTGCCGACCGACACCACCAAGAACACGGTGTTCGCGTTCGCCAAGGAGCACGGGATCGAGTCCGCCGAGCAGTTCGGCATCCACCTCGCCCGTCACTTCGTCACCTCGCAGCCACCGATCCACCGCGCCCGCATCCGCGTCGAGGAGTACGCCTGGGAACGGATCGCCGCCTCCGGTGAGGCCGAGCACTCCTTCGTCCGCAAGGGCCAGGAGACCCGCCTCACCCAGATCACCTACGACGGCGAGCGCTGGGAGGTCGTCTCCGGTCTCAAGGACCTGACGGTGATGAACTCGACCGACTCCGAGTTCTGGGGCTACGTCAAGGACAAGTACACGACGCTCCAGGAGGCGTACGACCGCATCCTGGCGACCTCCGTCGCCGCCCGCTGGCGGTTCAACTGGACCGACGACCAACAGCGGATGCCCGACTGGGAGCAGTCCTACGAGCAGGTGCGCGACCACCTGCTGCGGGCCTTCGCCGAGACGTACTCGCTCTCGCTCCAGCAGACCCTCTACCAGATGGGCACGCGCATCATCGAGAACCGTGACGAGATAGACGAGGTCCGCTTCTCGCTCCCCAACAAGCACCACTTCCTGGTCGACCTGGAGCCGTTCGGGCTCAAGAACGACACCGCCGACGGCGCCGTGTACTTCGCCGCCGACCGGCCGTACGGCCTCATCGAGGGCACGGTCCTGCGGGACGGCTGCGAGGCACGGATACCGGCCGACATGACCAACCTCTGACGTGGGGCGCGCGCCCCCGCCACCCGCAGGGCGGGCCGGGGGCGCGCCGCACCGGAGGGCCCGCCACGAGAAGAGGACGCATCATGGCAGCAGCCCAGCGCATCGTGATCGAGAACGGGGCGATCGCGACCGTCGACGACCGGGACACCGAGTACGCCACCGGGTACGTCGTCATCGCGGACCACCGCATCGAGTCGCTCGGCGCGGGAAAGGCGCCCGAGGGCCTGGAGAACGTCGTCCGCCGTATCGACGCCTCCGGACACCTCGTGACGCCCGGCCTGGTCAACACCCATCACCACTTCTACCAGTGGATCACCCGGGGCCTGGCCACCGACCACAACCTCTTCGACTGGCTGACCGCGCTCTACCCGACGTGGGCCCGGATCGACGAGGCGATGGTGTACGCGGCGGCCCAGGGGTCCCTCGCGATGATGGCCCGCGGGGGTGTCACCACCGCCATGGACCACCACTACGTCTACCCGCGCGGCACCGGCGACCTGTCCGGCGCGATCATCCGGGCCGCCCGCGAGACCGGTGTCCGCTTCACCCTCGCCCGCGGCTCGATGGACCGCGGCGAGTCGGACGGCGGCCTGCCACCGGACTTCGCGGTGGAGTCCCTGGACGACGCGCTCGCCGCCACCGAGGAAACGGTACGGCAGCATCACGACGCCTCCTTCGGCGCGATGACGCGGGTCGCCGTGGCGCCCTGCTCCCCGTTCTCGGTCTCCACCGAACTGATGCGGCGGGGAGCGGAGCTGGCCCGCCGGCTCGGTGTGCGGCTGCACACCCACGGCTCGGAGACGGTGGAGGAGGAGAAGTTCTGCCACGAGCTGTTCGGGATGGGGCCGACCGACTACTTCGAGTCCACCGGCTGGCTCGGCGCGGACGTGTGGATGGCGCACTGCGTCCACATGAACGACTCCGACATCGCCGCGTTCGCCCGGACGGGGACGGGCGTCGCCCACTGCCCGTCCTCCAACGCGAGGCTGGCGGCCGGCACGGCCCGCGTCCCCGACCTGCTCGCGGCCGGCGTCCCGGTCGGCCTCGGCGTCGACGGCACCGCGTCGAACGAGTCCGGCGAACTCCACACCGAGCTGCGCAACGCCCTCCTGGTCAACCGTCTCGGCGCCCACCGCGAGAAGGCCCTGAACGCCCGCCAGGCCCTGCGGCTGGGCACCTTCGGCGGCGCCCAGGTCCTCGGCCGGGCCGCCGAGACCGGCTCGCTGGAGCCCGGCAAACTGGCCGACCTGGTGCTGTGGCGGATGGACACCCTCGCCCACGCCTCCATCGCCGACCCGGTGACCGCCCTGGTCTTCGGCGCCGCCGCCCCGGTCACCGCCTCGTTCGCGCACGGCCGGCAGATCGTCGAGGACGGGCGGCTGCTCACCGTCGACGAGGACGCCATCGCCCGTTCGACCCGTGACGAGGCGCGCCGCCTGGCCCGTATCGCGGCACAGGGCTGATCCACGCCGCCGACCGACTCCGGTCGGGAGGGACGGCTCCCGGCCGGTGGCCGTGGCACCCGCGAGGGTGCCACGGCGGCCGAACCCGGGGCGCGCACGGGGACGCGCGCGCCCCGGGTCGGCACCCCCTCCTCCCCGTCACCGGTCCCGCACGACCACCAACCTCCCCACCCGCACCACCTCCTTGACACCCACGTCAGAGCCGACGTGCAACCGACCGGAGGCGAGCCGCCGTGGCCGACCACCCAGTCGTCGATCACCCAGTCGACGAGAAACTCCCGCCCGTGAAGATGGCGACGACCGGCCTCCAGCACGTGGCCGCCATGTACGCGGGTGTCGTCGCCCCACCCCTGATCGTCGGCGCCGCCGTCGGTCTGTCCGGCACCGAACTGACCTTCCTGACCGGCGCCTGCCTGTTCACCGCCGGTCTCGCCACCCTGCTGCAGACCCTCGGCATCTGGAAGATCGGCGCCCGGCTGCCCTTCGTCAACGGCGTCACCTTCGCCGGGGTCGCCCCCATGACCGCGATCGTCGCCTCCGCCGACGACCGGTCCGACGCGCTGCCCCTGGTCTTCGGCGCGGTCATCGTCGCCGGACTCCTCGGCTTCCTCGCCGCGCCCGTCTTCTGCAAGGCGGTCCGGTTCTTCCCGCCGGTGGTCACCGGCACCGTGATCACCCTGATCGGCATCTCCCTGCTTCCGGTCGCCTTCGGCTGGGCGCAGGGCCCCGACACCACCGCGGACGACTACGGTTCACCCACGAATCTGGGCCTGGCCGCCGGCACCCTGGTCATCGTCCTGCTCCTGCGCCGCTTCACGCGCGGCTTCGTCAAGCAGATCGCCGTACTCCTCGGCCTGGTGGCCGGCACCCTCCTCGCGGTCCCGTTCGGTGTCACCGACTTCGGCCCGGTCGCCGACGCGGACCTGGTCGGCTTCCCGACGCCGTTCCACTTCGGGGCACCTCAGTTCCAGGCCGCGGCGATCGTGTCGATGTGCGTGGTGATGGTGGTGTCGATGACCGAGTCCACGGCCGACATGCTCGCCCTCGGGGAGATCGTGGACCGTCCGGCCGACGAGAAGACCATCGCCGCCGGCCTGCGCGCCGACACCCTCGGCTCGGCGCTCAGCCCGGTCTTCAACGGCTTCATGTGCAGCGCCTTCGCGCAGAACATCGGCCTGGTGGCGATGACCCGGGTGCGCAGCCGGTTCGTCGTCGCGGTGGGCGGCGGCTTCCTGGTCCTGATGGGCCTGTGCCCGGTCGCCGCCTCGCTGATCGCGGTCGTACCGCGCCCGGTGCTGGGCGGCGCGGGCGTCGTCCTGTTCGGCTCGGTCGCGGCCAGCGGCATCCAGACCCTGGTGCGGGCCGCCCTCGACAAGGACAACAACGTCCTGATCGTCGCCGTCTCCCTCGCCGTCGGCATCGTCCCGATCTCCGCGCCGGAGTTCTACCACGCGTTCCCGGAGACCGCGCGGATCATCCTGGACTCCGGCATCTCGACGGGGTGCGTCGCCGCGGTCCTGCTCAACCTGGTCTTCAACCACATCGGCGAGGGGCGGCAGGCGCGGGACGTGACCCATCCGATGGAAGCGGGGGAGGAGATCACGGGCGCGTCCCGGGCGCCGGCGACGCCGTGACACCGACGGTGCCCCTCCCCCCGAGGGGCGCCCGCCGCATCCGGCGCGGGTCGCAGCCCCGCCGGTGCTGCGCCGGGCGGGCCTGACCCTGGACCCGGCGCGCGGCGAGGTCGTCCGTCACGTCCGCTGCGTGCCGCCGTCGCATCCGGCAGACCGCCGGCGACACGGCCGGGGTACGGGTCGTCAGCGGGGTGTGCGACGAGGGGCGGGTGGAACCGGCCGTCCGAGGCACGGTCCCCCCGAGTCCCGGCGTTCGAGGTGCCGACGCTCTCCGAGCCGTTCCGCCGGCTCGGCACCGGCCGGGTGGTCACCGGCGAGAGCGGATCCGGCGCCGGTGCCCGCACATGAGCGGTTCTCCTGGACGGGCCGACCGAACCGGCTGTTCCCGGTCTGCCCGTCACACCCGGCGCGGTGACGCCAGCAGATAGCGGGCCCTGGTCCGCGGCTCCGTGTACTCGCCCGCCTGCCAGCCGGCCCGCTCCAGGGTGTCCGCCGCCGCCCGCAGCGCCCCGGCGTCCGGCGCGTACACGGCGACCGCGTCGGGCTGAGGGGTGGCCCGCACCCGGTAGCCGTCGGTGTCCGGGGCCGCCGGCCGGTGCCCGGCCGCCTCCAGGGCGAGTGCGGCGGCCCGCACCAGATGGGTCCGCTCCCAGCCGCAGGGCCGGTCCGTCGCGCCGTCCGGGTTGGTCATCCGGCGCAGCTCCAGCAGCCCCTGCCAGGCGCCCCGCACCTCCCGGAGCCGGCCCGGCCCGGCGGGCCCGGTCTCCTCGCCGCCGACCCGCGCGACGAAGACGCCGTCGTCGGCGGCGGGCGGCGCCGCCTCGGCGGCCTCCGGCGCCGTACCGCCGCCTTCCGGCGCGGACTCCCGTATCCGATGGCCGGCCGGCGTCAGGAAGTGGTCGTGCGGCGGACGCGGGTGCCGGAAGGCGAACCCCTGCTTCACCAGGGCCGCGAGCTGCGCCCGGGTCCCCTTCAGCCTCCCGGTGACGGGATCGGCGGCGTCGATGACCCGCCGCTGCGCGGCGGTCGGCGGCCGGGACATGGCACGCTCCCTCCTCGGCATCTCGGGGTGCCGGTAGGAACATTGTCACCACCCGCGAACGGCGGGTGTCATGTGCGGCGACGTGCGGCGGGGTCGCGTTCCCCGGTGTGTCGGGCGACCGCGTCGACGCCGGGACGGGCGTACCGCTCCAGGGAGCGGCGGAGGCGTGGCGAGAGCGGGCCAGCAGCATCGGGGTGGACGTACCGTCCTCGGCGTCATGCCCAGCCGTCCAGGTCCTCGATGTCTTCGGGTGAGGCGAGCGGGTCGGCCGGCAGCCGGGTGTTCTCCTCGAAGATCTCCTCGGCCCGGCGGCAGGAGAGCCGGGCGCGGCCGGCCTCTGGACACACGTCGAGCGTCGGCGTTCCAGCCGGGGCCGTGCGGTCGGTGAGGAACAGCCGGCCCAGGGTGCGGCGGGCGGTGAGTCGGGGCAGGAGCTGGGCGGTGCCGGACTGCCAGTGAATCCACTCGGTCGCCCCGCCCTTGGCGGTGATCCTGCCGCGCTTGTCCTGCGGGTACAGGTCTTCCACGGTCAGGCACAGCACCTCGTCGGTGCGGGCCGCCGACTCGTGGAGCATCTTCCAGAACGTCTTCTCCCGTAGGGCGACGTCCAGGCGCCACGGGGCGGCGATCTGGTTCTCGGCCAGGGGCTTGGCGCGGTCCGGCGGTGCCGGACGCCGCCCGATGCCGATCGTCGGGTCGCCGTCGATCCAGCCCTGGCGCTGCCACCATCCGATCGCCGTGCGGGCGATGGACAGTTCGCGGTTGACGGTGTCGGCGTCCATCTCGTCCGCCCGTGCCGCCGCCGGCTCGGCCAGAGCCTCCGGCGGCGCCGGGTCGTCGATCGCGGTGACGGGGAAGACGGGTGGCTTCGCGCCCCGGCGGGCGGGTCCGGTCGGTGCCGGTTCGCCGGCGAGCATCCACCGCCACGTCGTCAGCGAGATCCGGTAGATCCGCGCAGAGGACTTCGCGATGCCCGCACCGGTGAGGTACCGCTCGACCGCAGCAGCGCGTCCCCAGTCCAGAGTTCGGTCACTGGTTCGATCGCCACGCCTGCCCCTGGGTCCTTACGTGAGTCATGCGCCTTCAGGGCAACCCGGTTGACTGTCGATTCAACTGCAACTACTGTGGGTGCAGTTAACCAATGGCGGTAAGGAACAGGGAGATGGCGGGGCTCAGCAGTAGGAGCGCGATCGCGATTCACGCGCTCGCGATGCTGGCGCACCGGCGTGGGGGCTCGTTGACGTCCGCGGAGATCGCGGACAGCCTCGAAAGCAATCCAGTGCTCGTACGGCGCGTTCTCGGCCGTCTGCGGGACGCTGATCTGGTGTGGTCCACCGAGGGGCGAGCGGGGGGCTGGTCCCTTGCCCGCGCCGCGCGGGACATCACGCTCTATGACGCGTACGCCGCCGTCGAGGAGGGGCAGATCTTCTCGCGGTACGCCCATCCGCCCAGCCGGACGTGCGAGATCGGACGCAACATCGGCGACCTGCTTGACGTCGAGTTCCAGAGTGCCGAACGGGCTCTGGAGGAGCGGCTCGGCAGGACGACGATCGCCGGCCTGTTGCATCGGATACTGGCCTCCGACAGCGAACCGGGCAACCACTGATCAGGCGCTGACGCGTACCCGCTCGGCGTCCTGACGCATGACTTAACTATAACTCCATTGGTTACAGTTTTTCATGCCCGGCCACTCCCGGCCCTCCTGGCTCCCGATGTCAGCGGCCGCATGATCCGTCCGCGTGCACTACGGCCAGAACACCTACTCAGAACGCACCAGGAGTGAGAGCGATGCCCCAGGAGTCCGAAGCACTCGCGAGCGCCGAAGCTCGCGGCCCTGCGACGTACGACCTCGTGATCAGCCGCGCACATGTTTTCGACGGCCGCCAGGCGCTCGCCGGTCTGTACGACGTCGGCATCAACGGCGGAGAGATCGCTTCCGTCTCGGCCGAGCCGCTCAGGGGCAGACAGGAGGTGGATGCGGCCGAAGGATGGGTCATGCCGGGCCTGATAGACACTCATATCCACTTCTACGACGTACACGCGGTCTCCGATCCGCGTTCGATGCGGGCCTTCGAGGAGAACGAGCTACCCGGAAGGCTCGGGCTGTTCCTCGACCACGGGATCACCACCATCAAGTCGGTGGGCGATCCGACGGGCGGAATCCTGGACACGCGGGCCAAAATCGCCGCGGGCGCGCTGCCGGGCCCGCGACTGCTGGCCACCGGGTGCGGTATCACCGGACGCGACGGGCATCCCGCCGCCACCATCTTCAGCGGCAACCCCTGGGCGCGCGAGCGCTGGACGGGAGAGGTCGACAGCGTGCAGCAGATCCGCGACCTGGTGCACCACCTCGCCGACCGCAAGGTGGACGCGATCAAACTGCTGTCGGAAGGCGCGTGCGCACACTCCGGCGGGCCGGCGTACCTCTGGCAGAATCCTGCCTTTCCTGGTGGTGTCGAGTTGGAACGGCTTCCCCTCGATGTCCTTCGGGCGGGTATCGAGACCGGGCACGAGCGAGGCCTCCGGGTCACCGTCCACACCACCCAGCAAGCCGCGGCACGTGAGGCGATCGAGGCTGGGGCGGACGGCCTGGAGCACGGTGTCACCGTCGAGCCCCTCACCGACCACTCGCTCATCGACCTGATGCTCGAACACGGCATCACCTACACGCCCACGCTCTGGATCGACGACGCTCACCCGGACGCCCGTGGCAATCTCAAGAAGGTCGCTGAGGCCGGCGTGCACATCGCGCTGGGCAGCGACACCTTCAGCGGTCGGGGCCTGTTCGGAGCCAACACCCTGGACGAGGCCGAACTCATGGTGGCGGCCGGGATGACGCCCACCCAGGTGCTGGCCGCAGGCACCAGCGGCGCGTCGCGGCAGTGTGTCCGACCCGACCTGGGCACGGTGGCCCCCGGCAAGCGCGCCGACCTGCTCGTGCTGAACGCTGATCCCACCGCGGACATCGGCAACCTCCGGGACCTCAGCATGGTGATCCTGAACGGCGGGCTCGTCGTGGACAAGCGCTGAGCGCGCGTGGCAGGACGTCCTCCGCCTGATGACGGAAAAGCTGCTCGTCCGCGGCCTCGACGAGTTCGTTGACGAGCGTGGACAACGGCGGCATCGACGCTGGGGTCGGCGTCGAAGCCGAACTCCCGCAGCGACTTCTGCCTCGGGAAGGCCACGGCCCTGATCCGGCGCCCGGAGCGGCGCCGGGCCCGGTCGCCGCACTCGGCCGGCAGCGGTTCGGCGAGGAAGGCGAGGCAGGAGTCGCCGTTGAGGACCCGGCGGAGCAGCACCAGGAGAGGGAGCCGCTGACATCACCATCCGTCCGGCACCCCATCTCTGCCGGTCCTGCGGCTCCTGTGCCGAAGGGTGATCCGGTCGCGGTGTGGATACCGGGCGCGTAGGTGCGAACAGCGAACAGCTGGGCGAAGGGTTCGCGCCAGATTGCGCGGAGGCGTTTTCCGGCCGCCCCGGTCGGGGGCGGAAGGGGTCCGCCGCTCGGCGCCTCCGTGCCCCGGCTGGGCCGCCGGCCGGGGAGGCGTGTGCTGTCGTGCAGGTCACCGGGACGCCGCTGCGGCACGGGCGTCCGCCGCCGCACCCGCCGGTGCCGCCCCCTGGACGGCGGGTGTCCCGGCCGGATCTCGTCCGCGTGCGCGTCGCCGTTTCGCCTCCTTTTGAGCGCGGGGAACGGCGGAATGACTCCGATGAGCCTCGTACGCCCTTCCGCATGGTGTTCCCTCGGTACGAATCAGGGCACATGGCTCCTGGCGCGGGAGGAGTCGAGTCGGTTGCCCTGCCCGGACAGCCGCTGACAAGGGGTGGGACATGGTCCGCGTTCTCGTGGTGCACGACGAGGAACTGCTGCGGTCGGCGCTGGTGCAACTGCTCAGATCCGACGGCGCGCTGGAGGTGTCGTCCCTGTCCCCGCGCGCAGGTGTGCCGGATCGCCAGGCGCTGCCGAGGGACGTGTGCGTAGTGGACGGCGAGTGCCTGCAAGGGCCTCAAGGGCCTCAAGGGCCCCAAGGGGCGCAAGGGGCGCGGGAAGCGCCGTTCCGGGCGGAGTGCGGGGAACGGCTCGTCGTCCTGGCCACGCCCAGACGGCCGGGCGTGCTGCGCAGGGCGTTCGACGCCGGCGCGCTCGGACTGGTCGACAAGAACGCCCCGGCCCAGCGGCTGATCACAGCGGTGCACACGGTGGCCAAGGGGGAGCGCTTCCTCGACACGACGCTCACCGTGGCCCTGCTCGAAGGCGCGGAGATGCCGCTGACCAGCCGTGAGCTGAGTGTGCTGTCCCTGGCCGCCCAAGGGGCGCCGATGGCCGAGATAGCGGCCTGTCTGCACCTGTCCCAGGGGACCATACGCAACTACATGGCCACGGCGGTCCGCAAGGTCGGCGCCCGCAACCGGGCCGACGCGATCCGCATCCTGCAGAACGCCGGCTGGACGTGACGCGCCGCCGTCAGGTCTCCCGGTGCGGCCCCGCGTTCCAGTGGCCCGTCAGGTCCCGGTAGAGCGGCGAACGGGCCAGTACCTCCGCGTGGGTGCCGCACACCGCGCGTACGCCGTCCAGGACCAGCACCCGGTCGGCCCGCACGGCGGACGACAGCCGGTGCGCCACGACCAGCAGCGTGCCCGGCCGCCGGGCGAGCGCCGCTTCGGCGCGCGCCTCGGCCGCCGGGTCGAGGTGACAGGTGGCCTCGTCGAGCAGCAGCAGCGGAGCGGGGGACAGGAACGCGCGCGCCAGCGCGATCGACTGCCTCTCCGCGGCGGACAGTTCGGCGGGTCGCAGCGGGCCGTCGAGCCCGCCCAGCCGCGTCACCAGGGACCGCAGGCCGAGCGCCCCGACGGCCGCGTCGAGGTCGGCGCGGCTCGCGTCCGGACGCAGATAGGCGAGGTTGTCGCCCACGGTGCCGGAGAAGACGTACGCCTCCTGCGGCACCAGGGCCCGCGAGGCGGCCAGGTCGGTGGCGGCGCGGCCGGTCACCGCCTGTCCGGCCACCCGCACCTCCCCGCGGTCCGGCGCGAGGGTCCCCGCGATCAGGCGGACCAGCGTCGACTTGCCGATGCCGCTGGGCCCCACGACGGCGACGTGCTCGCCGGGGGCGAGGCGCAGGTCCAGCGCGTCGAGGACCGGCTCGGCACGGGCGCCGTAGGAAAGGGAGACGGAACGCAGCTCCACGGCCGTCTCTCCCTCCGTCCGCCTGTCCTGAAACGCCGATGACGCCGCCATGCGGCCCGCCGCCCTCGTACGGTCTGCCGTGCCTGTGTCGCCCGCTGCCGCCTCCGTACGGTCTGTGGTGCCTGTGTCGTCCGCTGCCGCCCCCGTACGGTCTGCCGTGCCCGTGTCGCCCGCTGCCGCCCCCGTACGGTCTGTCGTGCCCGTGTCGTCCGCTGCCGCCCTCGTACGGTCTGTCGTGCCTGTGTCGTCCGCTGCCGCCCCCGTACCGCCCGCCGTGCCCGTGCCGCCGGCCGCCTCCGCGCCGCTCGCGCCCGCCGCCCCCGTGCCGCCCGTCGCCGTGGGCCACGGCCCGGGCCCGGTGATGCGGTCCAGGACGACCAGCAGACGCGCGCCCGCCGCGCCGAGGGCGGTCATCAGGGTGTGCAGGGCGGGCAGCAGGGACTGGACGAGATAGGTGAACGCGCCCAGCAGCGCGCCCGCCGTCACGCCCCGGCCGCGCAGCCAGGGCACGGCGGCCAGCAGCGCCAGTACGGGCAGGTGCCCGGCGACGCCCAGCGCCGCCGTACGCACCGCCGCCCAGCCGGCCAGGGCACGGGCCGTCGCGGCGGCGTCGGCGACCAGGCGGGCACCGTGCCGGGCGCTGTCGGGACCGGTCCCGCAGGCCGTGAGATCACGCAACGCCGCCCGGGTCCGCGCCGCGTGGTCGCCCAGCGCCTCGTCGGCCGCCAGGGCACGACGCTGTGCCGCCGCCATGGGCCGCAGCGTCACCAGGAACAGGGCCAGACCGCCCAGCAGCGGGGGCAGGACCACCACGAGCAGCGCCGGATGCAGGGACAGCAGGCCGAGCAGGGCCCCGGCGGCGGTGAAGACGAACGAGCGCAGTGTGAGGACGAGACCGGCGAAGCTGTCCCGGGCGATCTCGACCTGGTTGGTCAGCCGGGAGACGGCCGCCCGGTCGGCCCCGCCCGGCCCGTGCAGCGCCCGGGCCAGGGACCGGTCGACGGCCCGCCGGACCAGCCCGTCGCGCAGCGGCTCGGTCAGCCCGGCCAGCCCGGCGAACACGCCCCGGATCACCGGCGCCCCGGACAGTACGGCGACCAGGGCGAGCGCGAGCCACAGCAGCCCCCCGCGGGTGTCGCCGGCGAGAAACCCCTGATCGACGCTGTGGGCGACCCCGTACCCCACCAGGAACGCCTGCCCCGCCTCCACCACCGACCACGCCGCGAGCCGCGCCAGCACCTTCCTGCGCCGGCCGAGGAACCGCCGGGCCGGCCCCCTGACCCGGCGCAGCGCCCCGGAGCCGTCCCGCGCGGTGGGTGCCGCGCCGCCCCGGTCGGCGGAGTTCACGGCCGTGCCCGCTCGGATGCCGGGGGGCGTGCCGGGGAAGGCACGGCGCCCGCGCCGCCCGCGGCGAAGACCGCGCGGTAGTCGGCCGTGTGCCACAGTTCGCGGTGGGTGGCGACGGCCCGCACCCGGCCCTCCTCCAGCCAGATCACCAGATCCGCCCGGTCGGCGACCGACGGCCGGTGGGCGACGACCAGGCGGGTGCCCGGCCGCGGGGAGCGGCGCAGCGCCCGGTCCACCTCGTGCTCGGTGGCCGTGTCCAGACTGGACGTCGCGTCGTCCATGATCAGCAGGCGTCCCGCGTGCGCGAAGGCCCGCGCGAGTCCGAGGCGTTGGTGCTCACCCCCGGACAGGGGCGCCGACGCCAGCGGCGTGCCGTCACCGCGCGGCAGCCGGCGTACGAAGCCGTCGGCGCCGGCGGCGGCCAGCGCGCCCCGCACCCGCTCGGGCGAGGCCCGCCGCGCCCCCGCGGCGACCGCCTCGGCGACCGTGCCCTCGCCCAGCACCGGGCGTTCGAAGGCGAAGGCGACCTCGCCGCGCAACGCCTGACGGCTCAGCCGGTCCAGGGGGACACCGTCCAGCAGCACCCGCCCCTCGTCGGGGTCGGTCAGCCGCCCCGCCACGGCCACCAGTACGGACTTGCCCGCCCCGCCGCGGCCGACCACCGCCGCGGTGGCGCCGCCCGGCACCCGCAGGTCGTCGGCGCGCAGCACCTCCCGGCCGTCGCGCACCACCCGCACCCCGCGCAGTTCGAGCGCGCCCGGTCCGCCCGGCGGCAGCCGCCGGGTGCCGTACGCCAGCGCGGGCAGCCGTTCCAGCTCCCGGGTCCGGGCGCGCGCCTGGCGGCCCCGCACGACCGCGCCCAGCAACGACGCGGCCCCGCCGACGCCGGCCGCCAGCTGCGCGTACCGGCAGGCGGCGAGCAGGCCGCCCACACTCAGGGCGCCCGCCGCCAGGCGCAGGCCCCCGACGGCGGTGGCGGCCAGCACCAGCAGGGGCACCAGGACGCCGCTGCGGCCCAGCGCCCGGCCGTGCAGCGCCCACATCCGCCGGCCGAGCGAACCCAGTTCGGGCAGCGGCGCCAGCACCCGCTCCCGCTCCCGTGCCGCCGTCCCCGCCGCGGCGATCGTCGCCGCGCCGTCCAGGGCCTCCAGGAGCCGGGTGGCGATCTCCGACTGGACGCGCTGATAGGCGGCGACCGACGCGCCGGAGTCCCGCGCGAACGCCCGCAGCACCAGCGCCAGCGCGGGCAGCCCGGCCAGGACGCACGCCGCCACCCATACGTCGACGAAGGCCAGCGCCACCAGCGCGCCGGCCGGTGTGACCAGCGAGGCCGCCAGCGCGGCCCGGGCGGCCGGGGCACCCCCCGCGGCGGCGGCGTTGAGGGTCAGCCGGGTCCCGACGTCCCCCGGGCTGAACTCCCGGGCCCGGTCGGGTACGGAGCCCAGCAGTCCGGCGAAGGCGCGGGAGCGGACCGAGGCCGTCCAGCCGGCGGTGCAGCGGCCGGTGAACAGCGCGGTGAGCGTGTCCAGCAGCAGTTCGCCGAGGAGCAGCCCGGCGCTCAGCGCGAGCCAGCGGCCCGCGTCCGCGCCGCGCAGCAGCAGGTCCAGGGTGCGGCCGAGCACGAGGGGCTGGGCCACCGCGGCCCCCGCCGCCCCCACCGAGCACAGCAGCACCAGCAGTTCGGGTGTCCGCCCCGGCCGCGCGCCACCGGTTCCCAAGGGGCCTCCTTCCGCCGGACGCGCACCCGGCGCCCCGGGCGGGAACCCGGGGCGCCGGTGCCGAGCGGCGTCGTCAGTTACAGGTCGTGACGCTCAGGCTGCTGTCGCCGCAGAGGAGCAGGCTGGCGCGGCTGCCGGTCTCGACGTCGCCCATGGCCTCGTCCTTCGGGGTCTCCAGCGACTGCAGTTCGAACAGGTTCATGACATCTCCTTCTGGTGCGGCAACGGGTGCCGTTGTTGCGTCACGACCCCGGACGGGGCCGAGTCGGGGGCCGCCGCGCGGGGGCGCGGCGGCGGGAGGAACGGCAGCCCGGCGCGCGGGCCGCCGTGCGCGGAGGCGACGGCCAGCAGACAGCCGGCCGTCCCCGTGGACAGGTCCATGGACAGCCGCATCATCTGCTCACCGGGGAAGGCGAGCCGGCCGCGGTACGACAGGGCGTGCCAGGACAGCGCGTCGAGCTGGCGCCGGACCGCCCCGGCACCGGTGCCGGGTCCGGTGGCCGTGGTGCGCGCGAGGTGCAGCACCATCCCGGCCACACCCCGGTACAGGCCCGGCTGGGCGTAGAACATGGCCTGCGCCGCGGCCACGATCTCGTCGCTCGCCCGCGCGAACTCCTCGTCGTGGCGGTGCGCCAGGTAGTCGTCGAGCACCATCCCGATGCCCACGCTGCCCGCGCCCAGGTAGGGCATGGTGCGCCAGCCCTCGTCCACCTGGAGCGCGCCGCCCGCGCCCCGGACGCAGCGGGCGAGGTCCCGGCGCAGGGCGTCGCGCGCGAGGTCGAGCAGCCCGGTGTCCCCGGTGCGTTCGTACAGCCGCAGGAAGAGCAGGGCGCCGCCCGTCGCGCCGTGCAGCAGCCCCGCGCGCGGCCGGGCGGACGAGCCGTCACGCACTCCACGGGCCGTCAGGTCGGCGCAGCGCAGGGCGGCGGACCGCAGCGCGGCGTCCCCGGTCGTGGCCGCCAGCGAGTCCAGGGCCAGGCCGAGCCCGGCGGTGCCGCCGTACAGGTCCGGGGCGAGGGCGTCGAAGGACTGGTCGAGGAGCAGCCCGGCGAGGCCGAGCGCGCGGTCGCGATGGCCGAGGTGCTCCAGCGTCCAGGCGATCCCGGCGAGTCCGTCGTGGAAACCGAGCGGCATCCCCGAGGGCGGCTGCTCGGTCCGGTCCAGGAGCCACTGCTCCTCGTCCTCGTCGCGGTCCGCGCCGCTGACGGCCAGCGCGTACAGCACCCCCGCCGCGCCGTGGCCGAACGCCAGCCCGCCGCCCGCCGTCGCGAACTGCGCGATGTCCCCGGGGAACAGCCGGTCCGTACGGGACGGGGTCGCCGACGCGTGGATCGCCGCGGCCATCGACTCCCGGCTGCGCGGCCAGTCACCCGGCGCGACGGGGACCACCGGCCCGGCCGCCCCACGGGCCGGGGACGCGCCCGCCGCACCGTCGGTGATCTCGTCGACCGCCGCGTCCAGCCACGCCCGGTCCACCGGGAACTGCTCGGCCACCAGGTCGGCGAGGTGCGCCGCCTTCTGCCGGTCCAGGGCGAACAGGCTGGTGAGCGGCAGGAACAGGGCGAGACGCAGACAGGCCAGCGCGTACCGGTCCACCGCCACGCCCCGCCGGCCCGCGGGCGCCACGAAGGCCGGGTTGGCGACGGTCTGCCGGCCCGGTTCGTCGACGTGGTGCGCGGCCTCGAAGTCCAGCAGGGCGACACCGCCGTCGTCCCGGACCATGATGTTGAACAGATGCAGGTCGTTGAAGACCACGCCCCGCGCGTGGACGTCCGCCACGGCCTTCTCCACCCGGGCGTGGACATCGAGCGCCCAGTCGGTGTACTCGGCCAGCCGCCGCCGGCCCGGGTCGGCCTCGATGAGCGGGTGGCGGCGCGCGAAGAACGTGTTGAGCGGCTTGCCGTCCAGGTACTCCAGGACGAGGAAGTGGTGCTCGCCGACGGTGAGGTGGTCCAGCACCTCGGGTGTGCAGTCCAGGCCCGACAGCGCCTGAAGCGCCCGCCGTTCGCGGTGCAGCCGGGTCACCGCGTCGGCGCCGTCGGCCGCGAGACCGGCGTGCGGCCGGGCCTCCTTGAGGACGACCCGCTCGCCGGTGCGCCGGTCCCGGCCGAGATAGACGCCCCCGCCGTTGGAGAAGTGCAGCGCCGACTCGATCGTGTACGGGATGTCCGCCACGGTCGTCGCGGAGCGGGCGTCCAGGTGCGGACGGAGGAAGGCCGGTACGGTCACCCACTCGGGCACCCGGAAGACGGGCCCGCGCGGATCGGGCACGAGCACCCCGTCGGGACCGGCCACCGCCGGGCGCAGCTCGCCGTCGGCGTCGTAGCACTCGCGCCGGGTGAAGCCGCCGTACCGCACGTGCACGGGGCCCTCGCCCAGCCGCAGGTCGCTGAGGATGTGCGGCCCCGGCTCACCGGCCAGCAGCCGCGACAGCTCACCCGCGAGCCGCTCGAACCGCTCCTCGTCGGCCGGGTACACGGTGATGAACTTGCCGCTGCCGGCCCGGTCCGCGTACTTGGCGTTGCGCTGGTGCAGCAGATAACGGCTCGGCACGAACTTGAAGGCCGTACCCCCGGCCACACAGTGCCGCCACACCCGCTCCAGGACCGACTCGGCGTTGTCGAGACAGGCGGAGACATGGATCTTCCAGCCCTGGTCGGGCAGTCCGGCGCCGGCCGGGCGCAGCGCCAGCCAGTCCCCGGACTCGTTGCGCCGCCAGCCCTCCGGGACGGGCGCCGAGGCCAGGGCGTACCGGGCCCGTCCGCCGCTGCCCGGCCGGGCGGCGACGCGGTGCGGGGCGTCGTAGAAACACGGGTCCGCGTCGCAGTACACGGCGTAGCCCTTGTTCATGCCCGCTCCCTCCCATCGGCCGCTGACTGCTCCGACGGTGCCACGGGCCGCAGGGGCCTGCACAGTTGCCGCTGTCACCACTCCGCCGTGCGGAACGCACGGGTAACTTCGCGGCGCGGCACGTTACGAGGGCGGCCCCGGCCGTACGTTCCAGGCCGCGATCACCGGCCGCCCGTGCTCGGCGCCCAGCCGGCACAGCGTCCCCGTCGCCAGCTGGAACAGGGCCCCGTGGGAGGCCGGCAGGCCCAGGTACCGGGCGGTGAGCACACGCAGGAAGTGCCCGTGTGCCACCAGCACCACGCACCCCTCGGTGTCCGCCAGCGCGGCGTCCACCTTCCCCAGCACCCGGTCGGCCCGCTCCCCGACCTCCTCCGGCGTCTCCCCGGGGTGGTCCGGCGGACCGGGCGCGACCCCGTCCGTGAACAGGAACCAGTCCGGCCGGTCCCGCTGGATCCGCGGCGTCGTGATCCCCTCGTAGCCGCCGTAGTCCCACTCGTGCAGGTCGGGGTCGATCCGCACCCCGTGCAGTCCGATCAGCTCGGCCGTCTCCCGGGCGCGCTGGAACGGGCTCACGAACGCGGCCCCGATCCGGTGCGAGCGGATCAACGGCACCAGAGCGCGCGCCTGTTCCCGGCCGCGCTCGGTCAGCGGCACGTCCGTCAGCCCGGTGTGCCGCCCGGACCGCGACCACTCGGTCTCGCCGTGCCGTACGAGGAAGAGATCACCCATACCGCAAGGCTACGGCCGGTCTACTGCCGGTACCCGTCCAGGAACCGCCCGATCCGCCCGATCGCCGCCTCCAGGTCCTCCGCCCGCGGCAGGGTGAGGATGCGGAAGTGGTCGGGGGCCGGCCAGTTGAAGCCGGTGCCCTGGACGACCTGGATCTTCTCCCGCAGCAGCAGGTCGAGGACGAACTTCTCGTCGTCGTGGATGCGGTGCACCTTGGGATCGATGCGCGGGAAGGCGTACAGCGCCCCCTTGGGCTTCACGCACGACACGCCCGGGATCTCGTTGAGCTTCTCCCACGCCACGTCCCGCTGCTCGCACAGCCGCCCGCCCGGCGCGGTCAGCTCGTGGATGGACTGCCGGCCGCCCAGCGCGGCCTGGATGGCGTACTGGGCGGGCGCGTTGGCGCACAGCCGCATGGAGGCCAGCATCGTCAGGCCCTCCAGGTAGTCGCGCGCGTGCTGCTTGGGACCCGTCACCACCAGCCAGCCGGAGCGGAACCCCGCCACCCGGTACGTCTTCGACAGTCCGCAGAAGGTGAGGACCACCAGGTCGGGGGCGAGGGCCGCCGTCGAGTGGTGGACCTCGCCGTCGTAGAGGATGCGGTCGTAGACCTCGTCGGCGAGGACCATCAGGCCGTGCCGGCGGGCCAGGTCGAGGATGCCCTCCAGGACCTCCTTCGGGTAGACCGCGCCGGTGGGGTTGTTGGGGTTGATGACGACGACCGCCTTGGTGCGGTCGGTGATCTTCGACTCCATGTCGGCGAGGTCCGGGTACCAGTCGGCCTGCTCGTCGCACAGGTAGTGGACCGCCTTGCCGCCCGCGAGGGTCGTCACCGCCGTCCACAGGGGGAAGTCGGGGGCGGGGATCAGGACCTCGTCGCCGTCCTCCACCAGCGCCTGCACGGCCATCGACACCAGCTCGGAGACGCCGTTGCCGAGCCACACGTCGTCCACCCCGACCTCCAGGCCGAGGGTCTGGTAGCGCTGGGCGACCGCGCGGCGGGCGGAGAGGACGCCGCGCGAGTCGGTGTAGCCGTGCGCCTGCGGCAGCATGCGGATCATGTCCTGGACGATCTCCTCCGGCGCCTCGAACCCGAACAGCGCCGGGTTGCCGGTGTTCAGGCGCAGCACGCTGTGGCCCGCCTCCTCCAGCGCGTCGGCGTGCTCGATCACCGGGCCGCGGATCTCGTAGCAGACCTCGCTGAGCTTGTTCGACTGCCGGAACTCCATGCGCCGCTTCCCCTCCGGTATCTGGTGTTGCTTGGTTTTACCAAGTTCACGCTTGGAAAGTCCAACACATTGTCTACACTGCGTCGCATGTCACCTCGCCGCCGAAGCTACGACCAGTACTGCTCCGCCGCCCGCGCCCTCGACGTCGTCGGCGACCGCTGGACCCTGCTGATCGTCCGGGAACTGCTGGCCGGACCGCGCCGCTACACCGACCTGCACGCGGACCTGCCGGGCGTGAGCACGGACGTACTCGCCTCCCGGCTGAAGGACATGGAACGCGACGGACTGACCACCCGCCGCCGCCTGCCCCCGCCCGCGGCGGCCTACGTTTACGAACTCACCGCGCGCGGCCGTGAGTTGCTGCCCGTGCTCCAGGCGCTGGGCGGCTGGGGCGCGGGCGAGATGGACGAGCGGCGGCCCACGGACGCCCTGCGCGCCCACTGGTTCGCGCTGCCGCTGCTGAGCGCCCTGGACGGCGAGGGCGTCGTCGAGGTGCGGCTGGAGGAAGGGGACTTCCACGACGGCGTCTTCCACCTCTACGCCGGCGCCACGGACGGCCCGGCCTACGGAGAGGGCCCCGCCCCCCGCGAACCCGACGCCCGCCTGACCCTGGACGCCGGCACCTGCGCCGCCGTCGGCCGGGGCGAGACGAGCCTGACCGACGCGGTACGGGCCGGGCGCGTCGAGGTGACGGGGGACGGCGTACTGGCGAAGGCGCTGCGGGAGGCCGCGGCCTAGGGACGCCCTCCGGGCCGGCCGCTCGGGCCGCCGGCGAGGACCGCGCGTACGCGAGAAGGCCCGCCGGGCGGGCGGGCCTTCCTGGAAGAGCGGTCGTCGGTGTCAGACCCCCGGCGGGACCCCGCGGGGCCGGCCCGAGCCGCGGGTCAGCGCGTAGCCGCCGATGCCCGCCAGCGCGGCCAGCACCGCGCCCACGCCCGTCCACACCCACCGGTCGGACCACCAGCCGGAGGACCAGCCGTCCTCGGGCTCGATCGCGGACAGCACGGCGGAGTCCGACGACTCCTCCTCGTCGTCCTGGGCGGAGGTCACCGCGATCCCCGGCACCAGCGGCTCGGACAGCGAGCCGTCCACCGCCGCCGCGCCGCCCATGTCCTCGGAGTCGGCCCGGACCTCCGTGCCGACCGGCAGACCGAGGTCCGACGTCGGCAGGCCCAGGGCCGTCAGCCGGACGTAGTACGTGCCCGGCAGCGGATCATTGGCCCACGGTTCGGACCAGGCCCGGACCGTGCGCAGGACACAGGTCAGTTCGAGGGTGGACGTGCCCGCCGCCGCGGTGCGCGTCTGGGCTCCGTACTGGCAGGCCTGCCGGCGGCGCAGCCCGTCGTACACGTCGACCTGCCAGGTCTGGGACGCGTGCGTGTCCGGCAGCTTCACGGTCGCCTTCACCGTGGGGCGCTGTCCGGCGTCCGCCGGGAACGACCAGTACAGGTAGTCGCCCGCGGAGCCGCTCGCGGTCGCCCGCTGCCCCTGGTCGATCTCCGTCGCCGTCCGGAACGACGTACCCGCCCGCGTGGGCGCGCCGTCCTCGGCCGAAGGGCTCGGCGAGGAGTCCGCCGCCGCGGGTGCCGCGGCCAGTCCGAGCGCCAGCAGTGCCGCGCCCACCAGTCCTGTGATCCGCATCAGTTGGTCCTCCAGACGGCGACGCGCCAGCGCGACACCCAGCCCCACACCAGTCCGGCGAGGAAGCCCACCACGATCAGCGCGCCCAGCAGCCACCAGCCGCGGCCCAGCCCGAAGGAGGCCACGTCGGACGCCTGGCTCGGACCGTCCACGACGTCGACGGTCAGCTCCAGCGGCAGACCGGGGGTGGTCTTCACCCCCGAGGCCGCCGAGAAGGAGTGGGCCACTTCGAGACACACGGTCTCGGTGGCGTCCCCCTGCCCTTCCTCGTCCTCGTCGACCTCGGCCTTCGGGTACCGCAGCCCCGTCGAGATCACGTCCGTACGCCCGTCGCCCGCGGCCTCGCCGCGCACGATCTCCCGGCCGTGCGCGGTGACCGCCCGCAGCAGCACGCCGTACGAGGGGCTCACGGCACGGTCGGCCGACACGCTCACCGAGGTCCGCAGCTCCTGCCCCGGGGCCACGTCCACGCGGTACCAGCGCTGCTGCCCGAACTCCTCGCGGTCGGTGTACAGACCCGACTTCAGTGTCGGCGCCGCAGCGCAGCGGTCCGCGCCCTCGGTGGCGACCGGCGTCACCACCGGGTCGGCCGCCCGGTCCACCAACTGGCTGACCTTGTCGGTCAGTTCGTCGGCGTGCTCGACCGACGTGTACGTCCCGCCGGTCGCCTCCGCGATGCAGCTGAGCTGCTGGCGCATCGTGGAGTTGGGGACCAGGCCGAGCGTGTCGATGGTCAGCCCGATGCCCTTGGCGGCTATCTCGCGGGCCACCTCGCACGGGTCGAGCGGCGCGCAGGTGTCCTCGCCGTCACTGATCAGCACGATCCGCTTGGACCCGGAGCCGTCGCCGAAGTCACCGGCCGCCGCCAGCAGCGCGGGACCGATCGGCGTCCAGCCGGTCGGCGTCAGCGTCGCCACCGCCGTCTTGGCCTCCGTGCGGTCCAGCGGACCGACCGGATAGAGCTGGGCGGTGTCCTTGCAGCCCGTCTTCTGGTTGTCGCCCGGATAGTCCGCGCCGAGGGTCCGGATGCCGAGACGCACCTCCTCGGGGGTCGCGTCGAGCACCTCGTTGAACGCCTGCTTCGCCGCGGCCATCCGGGTCCCGCCGTCGATGTCCTTGGTCCGCATGGAGCCGCTGACGTCGAGCACGAGGTCGACCTGGGGCGCGTCCTCGCCGGTGGGTTCGCCGGCGGACGCCGGGGCCGGGAGGGCGAGCCCGGCCGTCAGCGCGGCGAGCAGGGCGCAGACACCCGCCGCCAGCCGTTTACTTGTGATCATCGGCGGATCCTATTGACCCGGGGTGCCGTGATCCAAAACGGGCGGGGGCCGGCGGGTTCACATCCGGAGGGGATTGGGCAGCGCGGCCCACTGGTCGCCCGGCCGCCGAGGCGACAGCCGCATCAGCGTCAGCGCCTTCGCGGGCAGCGCCTCCTCGCACAGCGCCGCCAGGTCCGGCGTGCGCGGCAGGTCCCGTACGGCCGTCTCCAGAGCAGTCCGCAGCGCCGGCCCGGAACCCGCCGTACCGGCCAGCGCGCCCGCCACCAGGGACCCGAACAGCTTGCGGCGCAGCACCGTGACGTCGTCCGTGACCATGCGGGCGGGCAGGTCCGGCATCGGGATGCCGTGCCGGGCGAGCCGGGCCGGGCTGACCCGGAGGTCGGCCAGGTCCCGGTAGACCAGCCGGAGCGGTTCGCCCGCCGGGGAGAGCACCACCAGCAGGTTCTGGCCGTGCGCCTCCAGGGCAACGCCCAGCTCCAGGGCGCGCAGCCCCACCCGCAGCGTGAGCCGGGCGAGCCGTCCCGTCCAGCCGGGCGTCCGGGGCAGCGAGGTGGTCGCCAGCGCCGCCACCGGGACGACCCGCTCACCGGGCCCCCCGTACACGTCCGGCGACTCCCGCAGCACGGCGGCGAGATCGGGGGAGTGGGCGGTGGCCGCGCCCAGCGTGCGGGTGATGTGCAGCAGCCCCTCGCAGCGCGCGGCCAGCAGCTCGCCGAAGGCCGACAGGGTCGCCGACGCGGCGATCGAGGCGACGGAGATGTCCCGTACCGAGGAGGTCAGCCGGGCGCTCAGCGCGGTCTTGACGTGCGGGCCGGGCCCCGTGCCGCCGGCCACGGCGAGGGTGCGCAGGGACATCAGCGGGTGCGCGTCGAGCCGGGGGCCGCCCTCGCCCAGCCCGTTCGCCGCCTCCTCGCCCAGCCCGTTCGCCGCCTCCTCGCCCGGCCGCCCCGGCGCCTGACCGCCCGGCCCCTTCAGCACATGCGCCGCCTGCCACGGGTGCACCGGCAGCAGCAGCCGCCCCCCGTCCCGCATCCCGGCCGGCCAGTCGCCGGACACCAGGCACTCCTCCACGGGCACCGGCACCTGCCCCAGCGACACCACCGGCCCGTGCTCGGGCGCGTAGGCGAGCTGCTCGGCCACCGAGAAGCCCGGCCGGGAACGGCAGTTGGGGTGGAAGGGGTGCCCGTCGACCACGCGCTGCTCCCACTCCCAGCCGCTCCCCGGCCACGCGGGACGCGCCTCCCGCCCCGCCCGGGACAGCGCCAACGAGGCGACGCTGTGCCCGAGTTCGGCGGCGAACCCCTCGGCACCGGGTACGGCGAGAGCGGTCATCAGCCGCGCCGGATCGGCGTACTCGCACTCGTCGCATCGGACGGCGGTGACGTAGGCGTCGGTGCGATACGGGTCGGCGGCCGGGCCGTACAGCCGACGGCCGTCGCGCAGGCGCAGGACGAGGCCCCCGGCGGCTGGTTCCCGGCGGGCGATCCACGGCAGCGGGTCATGGACCAGCGCACGCCAGAGCCGGGACAGCACGGCCGCTCGGGCGCCCGGGAGTCCGGCCGTGAACCGGGGGAGGAGACCGGGGCGGACGGCGGCCAGTTCCTCGGCGACCTCGGCCTCGGCGGTGGGGGGACGGTGCACGGTCGGGCTCCTCGGGTACGAACGCGGGTGGGGACGGGTACGGGCTCGGTCATGGACTCGGTCGACTCGGTTGCGAACAGGGCGTCACGCCACGGTGACGAGGCCAGACATACTGATCCTCTCCGCCCATGACAGACCGTAGGGAACGAGTGGAACGCGTGGATGTCCTGCCCCCGCCCGCCGACGACGACGCCGTGACCCGGGACGACGTCGCGGCGCTCGCCGACGCCTGTGCGGCGGTGCCGCTGCTCAACTGCCTGCTGCGCGAGGTGGCCGAGCGCCTGCCGGGCCGTCACCCTGACACGGGCTACGGCCCCCGTACAGGCACCCGCCCCCGCCCCGGGGACCGGCCCACGTACCGGCTGCCGGGCACGGGCCGGCTGCTGCGGGTGCGCGGCGGCCGGCGTCCCGCCGAACCGGAGGTCCGCACGGCGGACGGCTGGCGCCGCGTCGACCACGCCGAACTGGTCAAACTCGTCGCCGAGGAACTCCTCCTCCACACCGGCCTGCCCAACCACGAACTGCCCACCGAGATGACCGACAGCCGGGACGCGGTGGCCGCCCTGCTGACCGCCCGCGCCGCCGCCGAGCCGCCCGCCGACCCGTACCTCCGTTCCGAACAGGCCCTGCTCATCGGCCACTCCCACCACCCCGCGCCCAAGGCCCGCGGCGGCGGCCCGGCCGCGGCCTGGCTGCCCTACGCCCCCGAGGCGCACGCCCGCTTCCCGCTGACCCTCCTCGCCCTGCGCGCGGACACGGTCGTCGAGGAGGGCGGGACCGGGGCCCTCGACGCCCTGGGCGAGGCCCCGCCCGGCTACCGGCTGCTGCCCGCGCACCCCTGGCAGCTCGCCCTGGTCGCCGACGCCCTCGCCCCGGCCTTCGCCGACGGCCGCCTGATCCGGCTGGGCGAGACCGCCGCCCCCGCCTGGCCCACGGCCGCGATCCGCACCCTCTACGTGCCGCGGAGCGACCTGTTCCTCAAGTTCAGCCTCGACGTGCGCATCACCAACGACATCCGCCGGCTGTGGCGCCACGACCTGCTCAGGCTGCGCCGCACGGACACCGCGGCCCGCGCCGCCTTCGCCGCGCAGGCCCGCCCCGCCGCCTGGCTGGGCGACACCGGCTACCGCACCGCCGCCTTCGCCTTCGAGGAACTCGCCGTCCTGGTCCGCGACGGACTCCACGGCCACCTGCTGCCCGGCGCCACCCCGCTGCTCGCCGCCGGCCTGGCCGAGGGCTTCACGGGCAGCCCGCTCGCCGCGACCGCCGACCCGGACGCCTGGTGGGAGGCGTACCTCGCCCAGGTGGTCCCCCCGGCCCTCACCGCCTTCCACGACCACGGCGTCGTCCTGGAGGCCCACCTCCAGAACACCCTGGTCGCGGTCGACGCCCACGGGACGCCCGTACAGGCCCTGTTCCGGGACGCCGAGGGCGTCAAGCTGCTGCCGGAGGTGTCCCGGGAGGCCGGCTGGGAGCGGCTGGTGTACTGCCTGGTCGTCAACCACCTCACCGAGATCGCCGGGGCGCTGGCCGAACGGCACCCGGGCCTCGACCCCTGGCCCGCCGTCCGCCGCGAACTGGCCGGGCACGCCCTCCCCGAGATCCCCGCCCTGCTGACCGCGCCCACCCTGCCCGGCAAGACCAACCTCCTCCTGCGCTGGACCGGGGCGGACGGCGCCGCCGCCCGCTATCTGCCGCTGCCCAACCCGCTGGCGGGATGAGCCCGCCCCACGGCCGTTCGACAGGCACCCGGCGGCCGCTCAGTCCGGATACGCGTGAGTCTGCGCCGCCTTCACCGTCGCCCAGACCTCCGCGCCCGGCTGGAGGTCGAGTTCCGCCGCGGCGACCGCGCTGAGGTCCGCGGCGAGCGCCAGTTCGCCGCGGAGCGCGGCCCGGATCTGGTCCCCGTGCGGCTCCATGCCCGTGACCTCGCAGTGCCACAGGTTGCGGGCGCTGGAACCGGTGGGCCGGTCCCGGTGCAGGGTGACCGCGCTCGGCGGGAACGCCACGAAGACCGGCCCGGACAGCTCCTCGGTGGTGACGACGGACGGACCGGAGGCGAGCCGGACGGTGTGCCCGTCGGCCTCGCCCCGGTACAGGTTCAGGCCGACCAGCTGGGCGATGTAGTCGGTACGGGGCCGGCGGGCGATGCCGGACGGACTGCCCTCCTGCACGACCCGCCCGTGCTCGACGACCACCAGCCGGTCCGCCAGCACCATCGCGTCCAGCGGGTCGTGCGTGACCAGCACGGCGACGGCCTCGAACTCCGCGAGATGACGCCGGAGCTGGGCCCGGACCTCCAGCCGGGTACGGGCGTCCAGCGCGGCGAGGGGTTCGTCGAGCAGCAGCAGCCGGGGCCGGGTGGCCAGCGCGCGGGCGACGGCGACGCGCTGCGCCTGACCGCCGGAGAGCCGGCGCGGCTTGACCCCGGCGTGCTCCGCGAGCCCCAGCCGCTCCAGCCACGCGGCGGCCCGCGCCCGCGCCTCGGCCTTGCCCACGCCCTGACAGCGCGGCCCGAAGGCCACGTTGTCCAGCGCGGTCAGGTGCGGGAAGAGCAGGTAGTCCTGGAAGACGACGCCGACCGGGCGCAGCTCCGGCGGGGTGCGCTCCAGCGCCGCGCCGTCCAGCCGCAGCCACCCGTCGGTGAGCGGGGTCAGGCCGGCGAGGGCGCGCAGGGCGGTGGTCTTCCCGGCGCCGTTCGGGCCGAGCAGGGCGACCACCTCGCCCGGCGCGACGGCCAGCTCCACGTCCAGCCGGAACGTACCGCGCTCGACGACGAGACGGGCGTCGAGGCCGCCGCGTGCGGCGCCCGCGCTGTCGGTCAGGTTGCTCATCCCGCCGGTCACCTTGCCGTTCGTCCCGCCGTACGTTCTGCCGCTCATCCCGCGGTCATCCATCGGTCGCGCAGCCCGGCGAGGACCGCGACGGACACGGCCAGCAGCACCAGGCTCAGGGCGGTGGCGGCCTCGGGGTCGCTCTGCAGCGCCAGATAGACGGCGAGCGGCATGGTCTGGGTGCGGCCCGGGAAGTTGCCCGCGAAGGTGATCGTCGCGCCGAACTCGCCCAGTGCCCGGGCCCAGGCCAGTACGGCGCCGGCCGCGATGCCCGGCGCGATCAGCGGCAGCGTGACCCGGCGGAACGCGGTGAAGCGGGAGGCGCCCAGGGTGGCCGCCGCCTCCTCGTAGCGCGGGTCGGCGGCGCGCAGGGTGCCCTCGACGCTGATGACCAGGAACGGCATCGCGACGAAGGCCTCCGCGATCACCACGCCGGTGGTGGTGAACGGCAGCGTGAGGCCGAACCAGTCGTCCAGCCACGACCCGACGATGCCGTTGCGGCCGAGCGCCATCAGCAGGGCGACACCGCCGACGACCGGCGGCAGCACCAGCGGCAGCGTCACCAGGGAGCGCACCAGACCGCGCCCGGGGAACTCCACCCGGGCCAGCAGCCAGGCCAGCGGCACCCCGATCACCATGCTCACCGCCGTCGCCGCCGTGGCGCACAGCAGCGACAGCCGCAGCGCCTGCCACACCTCGGCGCTGGTCAGCAACTGGGGCAGCCCCGACCAGGGCGTCCGTACGAGCAGGGCGATCAGCGGCACGATCAGGAACGCGAGCCCGATCACCGCCGGCACCAGCAGCGGCAGCGGCACGCCGCGCACCTGGGCCCGGGCCCGCCGGCGCCGGGCGCGTACGGCTTCGTCGGCCCCGGTCACGACTTCAGGAACCCGGCCTCGGCCAGCACCTTCTGCCCCTCGGCGGACCGCACCAGGTCGATGAACGCGTCGGCGCCCGCGCTGTTCCGGGCGTCCTTCAGCCGGGCGATCGGATAGTCGTTGACGGCCTCGGCGGATTCGGGGAAGTCCACGCCCTCCACTTTGTCACCCGCCGCGTGCACATCGGTCTTGTAGACGACGGCCGCGTCGGCCTCCTTCAGCTCGACCTTGGTCAGGGCGGCCTTGACGTCCTGCTCGTAGGAGACGGGCGTCAGTTCGAGACCGCTGGCGTCGAGGGCCGTCTTGGCGGCGGCACCGCACGGCACCTCCTCGGCGCACAGCACGACCTTCAGACCGGAGGCCGTGAGGTCCTCCAGCGAGGCGATCTTGTCGGGGTTGCCCGGCAGGGTGGCGATCTCCAGCTGGTTGCGGACGAAGGTGACGGGGGTGCCCGCCGCGTCCCCGGCGTCCGTGACGATCTTCATCGTCCTGGGGCTGGCCGAGGCGAAGACATCGGCGGGAGCGCCGCCGTTGATGCTCGCCGCGAGGGAGTCGCTGCCGCCGAAGCTGAACGTCACCTTCGTACCGGGGTGGGCCTTCTCGAACGTCTCGCCCAGCGTCGTGAAGCTCTCCTTCAGCGAGGCCGCGGCGAAGACGGTCACCGTGCCGGACAGCTGGTCCGAGGCGGAGGAGTCCGGCGTGGCCGTCGTGGAGTCGTCGGACGAGGAGCAGGCACTCAGCGCGAGCAGCGCGGCGACGCCCGCTCCGGCCGCCGGCAGCGTACGGGCACGGGCACGAGCACGGGCACGGGTCATCACAGGTCCACTCCCTCGGACTCCTGACAGCGGGATGTCCCGATGATAATGCCGCAGATGCAAGCTCGAAGTCTCCTACGAGTTCGCATCAGCGTGATCTGCGGGCTATGAAGTTGGCAGATGCGTCAGTGAGGGTGTCAGGTGCCGCTCACGCGCGGTCGATGTGCACGTTGGTCGACTTCACGCGGGCGGTGGCCTCCATGCCGACCTCCAGCCCCAGTTCCTCCACGGCTTCACGGGTCAGCAGCGACACCAGCCGGTGCGGACCCGCCTGGATCTCGACCTGCGCGGCGACATCGCCGAGCTTCACGGCGGTGACGATGCCGGGGAAGGCGTTGCGGACGGAGGTGTACGAGGCGTCTTCCTCGCCGCCGCCGGACTGGGCCAGCTCGACCGAGAAGGCCGCCAGGTCCCGGCCGTCGACGAGCCGCCGCCCGGCCTCGTCCCGGTGCGTGGCCACCCGGCCCGCGTCCGCCCAGCGGCGCGCGGTGTCGGGACTGACGCCGAGCAGCCGTGCCGCCTGGCCGATCGTGTAGGAGCGCATGCGAGTGAAGATACGTGACCGGTCCGCGGTGGCCCGCCGGTCAGTGGCCCACCGGACCGTGTGCCGGTTCCGGCCGCCCCGGCCCGGTGGCTCGTGCGGTGAACCCGCGCACCGACTCGCCGACCGTTTCCACGCGCCGGGGAGCCGGGTCGGGGTCCGGGGCGGCCGGGGACGCGGGGGCGGCGGCTGTCAGCGCCCTCGTCAGGGTCTCGTGGTCGAGGTCCAGGACGGTGCCCGCGGGGGAGGTCGGGTTCAGGTACAGCCGGTGGTCCGGGGGGAGCCGGGACAGCAGGTCGGGCACGGACAGACGGACGAAGGCGAAGACCCCGGCGGCGTCGAGGTGTGGGGGCGCGGTATAGGCGGGGACCACCGGGCCGCCGTCCGCCGACGTCGCCGCCACCGGGGAACCGTCCGGCAGGGTGAGCACCATCAGCCGGGCCTCCGCGAGGGCGTGGACCACGGAGTCGACGGGACCGTAGCCCGTGACCGCCAGGTGCAGCGCGGCGTCGACGGGATCGGTCGGTTCCGGCCAGCCGAGAGCCTCGGGAGAGGGACGGTAGGCGTCGTTGCCCTCCCACTCCTCGACCGTGCCGTCGAGACCCGAGCGCCAGCGCCCCGCCACCGCCGAGGCCGGTGGCGGGGCGCTGGCGTGCCAGCCCGGGTCGACCGAGCCGATCCAGTGGTCCGCAGCGAGCCGCGCGACCTCCTCGACGTCCGCCGGCGCACCGGGCGGCGGCGCCGGGGGCGGGGGGAGGACGTCGGACGCGATGCCGTGGGACGCGATGCGGTGGGACGCGCTGTCGTCGTGTGCTGTGGTCATGGCGTTCGGCAGGCTAGGGGCCGCGAGTGGCGGAGAGGTTGCCGGGAGGTCGCCGTCAGTCGGCCGGTGGGGGCAGTGGACGCTCGCCGGCCGCGGCGGGGATCGCCGCCTTCGGCGACCGGCCGGGGCTACGGGCCGTAGTGGATCTCGTTCCCGTCCGGCCGGACGAGCGTGAGGCCGAGCCCCAGGTCCGCGGCGGCCACGGCGGCCGCCACCTCCGTGACGGTCGCGGCCCCGTCGGCCTCGCCCCACCGGCGCAGCAGCCGGTAGCGCTGGGCGGGAGTGAGCGTGACCTCCGCGGCCGGCAGCCCGCCGGTCAGTGCCGCGAAGGCGCGCTGGTCCTCCGGCAGCGTCACGCCCACCGACTCCAGTTCGCCGGGCGTGAGGGTGGTGTGCGAGCCGGCCCACCCCGGACCGGACAGCCGCGTCGGCACGCGTGCCGCGGCGTCCGGTGCGGCCAGCCGGAACTCCACCCAGCGGTGCAGCGCGTCGCCGGCGTCGGGACCTGCCAGCAGCGCGCCCAGGCCGGGCAGGTCCAGCCGGTCGGCGGCCCGGTCGCGGACCGCCGCCGCCAGCGCGTCCGGCAGCCAGTCGGCGGCGTCGGCGGGCTGGGTCAGGACCAGCGCGGTGACGGGGGCGGAAGGGGTGGCCGCCGAACCGGCCGCGGGCTCGGGGGCGGCCGGCGGTGCCGCGGACTTGACCTGGTCGGGGCGGACGTGGACCCCGAGCCGTTCGGTGAACAGTCCGGCCACGTTGTCCAGCCAGCCGGCGGCCGTCTCGGGAGCCACGCCCGGGCGGACCGACTTGCTCATGTAGCGGCCGGACTTGTCGTTGACCGTCCAGGAGCGCAGCGCGGGGCTCCACCGGAACTCGCCGGACACCCGGCTCGCCCCCGGCCGCGTCCGGCCGTCCGCGCCGAACTCCGCGGCGACGCCGGTGTGTCCGAGGCCGTCCAGCTCCGCCTTCAGCTGCTCCGCCGTGAGACCGGGGCGCTTCGTGCGCAGGCCGGCCAGCAGGGTGTCCGCCTGGTCCTCGCTCAGTACGGCGGACGGCTCCTCGCTGCCCACCAGCACCCGGCCGTCCCGGGTGACCGTGTAGAGCCACACGGCGTCCCGGCTGCCCGTCAGGAGCAGGTCGGGGTCGATGTCGTCCAGCGGTGTCCACAGCGGATTGACGCGTACGTCGCCCTGGTCGTCCCGCTCCTCGTCCTTCACGCGCTTGGGCCGCACCGGGTTCCCGAAACCGCCGTCCCGTTCGAGGTCCCGGGCCCTCAGCCGGGCGAGCAGGGGAGCGGACAGCTGCTCGGCGAGCCGGCGCGCGTACACCTCGCTCGCCCCGTGCCGACGGGCCAGCTCCGCCAGCCAGTCCCGGTCGGCTTGGTCGGGCCGGTCGGCACGGTCGGCCCGGTCGGGTTCCGGTGCGGGCGGTGCCTGCGGCGGGGCGGGCAGAGACGGGGCCGGCCGCGGGGGTGTGCCGTCCGGGACGAGCGACCGGTAGTGGTCCCTGCCGTTGTAGTGCACGTGGAGGGTGGGACCGGCAGCCTCCGGGTCCAGGGAACGGGCGTCGAAGCCGCCGGTGCCGTCGGGCTGGACGACGACCAGGTCGACGTCGAGTGCGCGGGCCACCAGCAGCGGCACCTCGTCGTAGAACGGCGTGTGCCACAGGTCCGGCGCGGCCAGCGCGCGGGCGACGAGGTCGTCGTGGCCGAGAGCGAGGAACTCGCCCCGGTCGTACGGGATGCCGCGCGGGCCGACCCCGCCGAGCGGTCCGGTACGGACGCGCTGCCACAAGGCGTCGGCGGCGGGCGCCGGACCGGCCGTGCGCAGCGTGTCCAGGAGCCGGGTACGCAGCGTGTCGGCCTGCTCCCGCGCGACCAGACGCTGTTCGAGCAGCGGGTCCACGGACGCCGTCACCTCTTCCGGGGTGAGCGCCGGCAGCAGCGTGCGTACGGCGTCGCCCGGCAGGTCGGCCAGGAGCGCCCGGTCGTCCCGCAGGTCCGCCAGGCCGAGCAGCCGACGGCGCTGCGCGGCGTCCGTCAACCGCGCGTCCACGCGCTCGCGTTGCCTGCGGGTGAGGTCCGGCGGGCGGGTCTCGCCCAGGATGTCCAGCAGGCTGGTGAGGTCCGGGAAGAGGTCCTGGACCAGCGTCTCCAGCGGGTCCCGTTCGGCGTGCTGGGCGCGCAGCCCGGCGGCGGCCGGGTCACCGGCGTACCAGCGCACCAGCCGGTCGCGCAGCTGACGTACCGTCAGCCCGGCCGCCGGGGCGGCCGGACGCTGCGCCGCGAGGCCGTCGAGGACCGCGTGGATCAGGCAGTCCCCGTCGGCGGGCACCTCGCGCAGCACGAACGAACGGCCGCCGGTGGTGACGAGGGGACCTGCGAGCGGGCGGGGCGCCTTCGCCCTGCCCCCGGCGCCGGTTCCGGCGCCGGTGAGACCCTGCGCGCCGGTTCTGCCGGTGAGCGGGGACGCCTTCGGCGGGGCCGGCGGGGTGACGGAGGCCGGGTCGAGGGGCCGGGGCAGGGCGGCCAGATAGGTGTCCCCCTGCCGGTACAGGGTCACCTCCCGCGGCGCCGACGTCTCGGGACCTGCGGAGAACCGCTGGTGGGAGCCGTCCTCGTCGACCACCGTCAGGTTCACGCCGAGCGTGCGCGCGGCGGTGGACGCCGCGAGGCCGGCGGTGGTGCCGTCCCAGTGCCTCGCCTGGCGCAGGTGCAGCCGGACCAGCCGTTCCCGCTGGAACGGGGTGAGCGTGTCGCGCACGGCGTCCGGGAGGCGTCCTCCGGCAGCCTCGATGGCGTCCCGCGTCGAGGCGTTGCGCGGACCCGCGAGACCGGCCCTGAGCTCCAGTTCGCGGGAGCGGAAGGCCGCCTCGGGGTCGAGGTGCGGGTCAGCGGGCAGTGCGCGGCTCATGGAGATCCGGCTCGCCAGCCGGTCCGGCTGCCGGCCGTCACCGAGCGCGTGGGAGAGGGCGGCGTAGAAGCCGTTGCCGTCGGCGTCCGGCCGGTGCAGGTCGTAGCTGCGGATGCGGCCGTCGGACTCGGTGGCGGTCAGGGTGCGGTGGTCGGAGGCGGCGTCGAAGGTCACGGCGGGGTGGGCGTCGCCGGGTTGCCACGGCGGCCGGGAGTGTGCGGGCCGCCCCTCCCGACCGACACCGTCGCCCTTCGGCGGCTTCTTGCCGTCGTCCTTCTTCCCGTCGTCCCTCTTTCCGTCGTCCTTTTTGTCGCCCTCCGCCTTCTCCGCCTTCTCCGCCTTCTTCTTCCCGTCCGTGGCCGGTGCAGTGAAGGTGACCTCGGCCGGTTCCGGCGTGCTGCCGAGGGTGCGACGGCCGGACTCCGTGGCGTGCAGCTGGTGCCAGCGGGTGAGCCGGTCGGCTCCCTCGCGGACCCGGGCGTACTCGTCGGCGAGCGCCTCCGCGGTGGCACGCAGGTCCGCCAGCTCCTGGCCGAGATCGTCCAGTCGCCGCTGGGCGGCGTCCCTGGCCGCGCGGGCCGCCGACACCTCCGCGGCGGCCGCGCGCAGCAGGTCGTCCAGACGCGCCGCGGCCTTCTCCCGCTGCTCGTCCTGGAGCCGGGCCCAGCCGTCGTGCTCGGGCTCGGCGGAGGCGATCTCGTCGGTGACGCGGCGCAGGGCGGCGCGGGCCGCGGCGATCCCGGGCAGGCTGTCGACGTCACGGGCGGCGAGCGCGGCCAGGGTGCGCTCCGCCCCGGCCAGCGCGGCCTCCAGCCTCGGCCCCTCGTCACGGCGCCGGTCCCAGTACTTCTTGTCCGCGGCCGTCCACTCCTTGTCGGCCTTGGTGACCGCGTCCCACGCCCTGGCCGCCTTCGGCGGGAAACCGCGGTCGTCGATCAGGCCGAGGTCCCGGGCCACGTCCTCCCGCACCCAGGCCAGGACCGTGGTCTCGGTCTCCATCGCCTGCGGTCCCCGCTGCGGGTTGCCGAAGGGGCTGCGCACGGCCCGCGCCACCCGGCTGTCCTTGACGTGGTGGTGCACCCCGGCGACGCTCAGCCAGGTGGTGGGCACGGCGAAGAGGAGCGAACGGGTCGTGTCCGGCTTGACGTTGACCGAGCCGAGCCGGTCCCCTTGCTGGGCGAGGGTGTCGGAGTCGGTCGAGGAGTCGCCGGGGCCGGTCGCTCCCATCTGGTTGGTGCCGCTGGACTGCGACGAGACGAGAGGGCCGCCGCCCAGCGAGGACTCGGTGGTGCCGACGCGAGCGGCCGACATGCCGCCGCCCTGCGTGTCACGCTTGGGGGCCTCGTGCTTCATGCCGTCCGCGACGGCCAGCAACTGGGCCCGTTCGAGGTCGGGCTTGGAGTACATCGCCAGCTCGCCGTCGGCACCGCCGAAGAAGCCCCGGTCGGTCAGGCCCGGTACGCGGTAGCCGTCGGCGTCGAGAGTACGGTCGTAGAACGCGCTGAGGGCCCCGTTGCCCGTCCCGTCCTCCAGGTTCTGCGCCGCTCCGGTGCCGGCCCGGGTCAACGGGGTGTCCGCAGCGCGGGCCAGCAGCTCGGCGCTCGGGGTGCCGCGCTCGGGCAGGTTCAGACCCGTGTCGTACGCGGACGCCAGCGCCAGCGTGTTGGCCTCGTGCAGCCGGTTCAGACCGACGATCCGGCGGACCTTGAACCCGTCCTCCGGCAGGGTGAACGGCTTCGTGCTCCCGTCGCCCGGGTGCCGTACGTCGCGCCAGCCCCCGGCACCCAGGGTGCGCGGCACGGCGACCTTGCGGGGCGCGCCGGGCGGCGGCAGTTCCGGCGCCGCCAGCGGGTCCGGCGCCGTCTCGGCGCCGGCCGGCTCCGGGGTGGCGGACACGGGGTCGGGGCGCATCAGGCTGAGGGGGTAGTGCTCGATCAGCTCGCCGACGTCCCCCTCGGCCTCGACGGACAGCCGGGCCCGGCCGGTGACCTTCCGCCACCACCGCCCGGTCCGCCGCCCGAGGGAACTCCAGGGCCCGCCGCGACCGGCGCCGTCAGGCCTCTCGGGGGCACCGGTGTCCGTGAGGTCCAGGCTCAGGCGGAGCCGGTAACGCGTGACGTACTCGCCGTGGGCCTGGGTGGTCGTGGCGGTGGCGATCCGTACGCTGCCGTCGGAGCGGGTCTGCGACACGCTCTGCTGGGTGGCGCCGACCTCGGAGTAGCTCGGGCCGGCCGCCCGGGCCACCGGGTCCCCGGTGTGGACGGCCTCGGTGACCGTCGTGCCGACGCTCGCCCCGGAGGCCCGGCCGCGGGTCTCGGCCACCGTCTCCACGGCCTGCCGGTGCTCCTCCAGTTCGACGCTGTGTCCCAGACCGGCGAACCCGGGCCCGTCACCGTCGCTGACCGTGGACCGCGGCACCTTGACGGGGATCAGCTCCGCCCGCACCCCGACCTGCCGGGAGCCGACCCACATCCGCGCCGTGCCCGAGCCCCAGCGGCCGATCTCCGCGGGCACCGACAGGCCGGAGCCGGTCATCTCCTTGCCGAGGGCGCGCACCACACGGTCGGAGACCAGCCGGTGAACGGTGTCCCGGTCGGCCTTGGACAGCCCGAGCGGACGGAGTCTGCGGTCGAAGTCCCGCAGGACGGGCGCGGTGTTGAGGGCGTTGACGGTGAAGCCGCCGAAGGAATTGTCCAGCAGCCACGGCTGCGGCGACCAGGTGCGCCGGGTGTAGCGCGGCACGTCGCCCCAGCGGTCGCTGAGCAGCCCCAGCCGGTAGGCGCTCTTCTCCGGGATGTGCGCCGTCCAGCCGTCGTTGACCAGGACCCGCCGGCCCGCGGCACCGGCCAGCCGGCGCGGCAGGTGCCGCCAGCCGGTCGCGCTCCGGCCGACCGTGGTGGACGCCGCCGCGATCTCGTGCTGGACGTCGCCGGTCACCAGGACCTGGCGGTTGAAGTCCTTGCGGTTGATCTCGGCGAGGGCGATCCGGGAGACCTGCCGCGCCCGGGAGCGGTCGAGACGGTAAGGGCTGACGACGACGCCGTAACTGCCGGTCACTCCGGGGCCGGTGGCGTGGGACTTGAGGAAGACCAGCTGGCCGCCGGTGAACAGGGTGCTGGTGCGGCTGTTGCGGCCGGCCACCTGGGTGGCGCCGCCGAGAGTGGTCTCGGTGTCGATGCCGACCGGACCGGTCAGCGCGCTCAGACTGCCGGGCACGACCTGGGTGCGGTGGGCGAGCACCGAGGAACGGTTCAGGTAGGGCGCCTTGGCCCACAGCCCGGAGGCCCGCCAGCCGGTGGGGGTGGAGGTCTGGTCGAAGTTGGCGGTGAGGTACTGGCTCTGGAAGGCGCGCAGCGCGGCGTCGTGCGCGGGAGCGCCCTGCTGCGTCAGCAGCCACGACCCGCCGGACGCCTCCTTCAGCACCTGCTCCGCGGCATCGGCGAGCCCGGGGTGCGAGGTGACGGTGAGCGTCAGGAACGGGTGCTTGTGGTGGTCCGGGGTGCGACGGCGGGCCGCCTGGTCGAACAGGGTGCGCGTGGTCAGCGCCAGATCGCGGGCCGACCGGCGCGGGACGGGCAGCGGAACACCGTGCAGCGGGCCGGGGGTGCGCCCCGTGCCGCGCGTGGGCACGTGTTCCACCGGGATGCTGAGCAGCACCCGGCCGACCACCGCCGCGCCGGGCGGCACCGGGTCCGGCGCGGCGGTGGACGGCGTGGCGGTGGCCGGTGCGGTGCCCGGAGTGCCGAGCAGGCCGGTCTCCCGCTCGCGGAAGACGAAGGGCTGGGTGCCGAGAAGGTTGAGGAAGAGGACACCGCGCAGCAGGCTGCGGAACCGCCAGAAACCGCCGCGCCGCGCGGTCAGGGCGATCCGGTAGCTGTACAGGTCGGCGCCCTTGGTGCCGATGGCCATCGCCTCGTGCGTCACGCTCGGCCCGTACACGCTGTCGGAGTCGCTGCGGACGCCGTACCGCACACCGACGCTGCCCGTGCCCGCCTGGGACGGGCCGCCGATGTCGTCGGTGTGGGAGTCGCGCAACGAGAGCAGGCCCTCCAGGCCGCCGTGCAGACCGCGTCCACCGCTCTGCCGGCCACCCAGGTTCTCGCTGCCGGGCGCGCTGAACCGCAGCCGCAGGTCTTTCTGCCGGCCCTCGTAGCGCCGTCCGGTCAGCTCGGCGTCGATCCACACGTACCGCAGTCCGCGGCCGATCCGGCCGGAGTCGACCAGCTCGATCCGCAGCCCGGTGGTCATCATCGCTTCGAGGTTGCCCGCCATGCCGTGGTGGTTGAGCGTGTTCAGCACTTCCAGGGTGTTGTTCAGCACGATCTGGAAGTGGTTCGGGCCGCGCCAGCGCGGGTTGCCCGGGTCGAGTTCGGCGAGCGGGGCGACGAGGTCCGGGTAGGCGCGGGCGACCGCTGCCAGCACCTGTTCCGCGAAGTGCTCCGGGAAGCTGCGCTCCGCACCATCGACGGTCCGGGTGAAGGCGCCGTCGTCGAAGGTGAACTCCTCCGGGCGGGCCATGCCGAGGGTCGCCGGCCGGTCCGCGGCCAGGTACGGCGGCACGGCGGGCTCGGTGTCGCGGGCGAGCCCCCGGTCCAGGCCGGCCAGCCGGCGGGCCTCGGTGCGGGTCATCCGCTCCACGGCCCAGGTGTGGAAGGTCCGGGTGCGCGGCTCCTCGGTGCCGGGCGGCGCGGTGACGGTGACCGTCTTCTGGACGAAGTACAGACCGGTGGGGTTGCCCTTGGCCTGTCCGGCCGCCTTGACGGAGCCGGTGCCGCCGGTGGAGCCGGTACGGCCGCGGGAGCTGCCGTAGCGGACCTGGGCGCCGAGCAGCATCCGCAGGTCGAACTTGCCGTGGCCGGTGCCGAAGAACTGGAAGGACGGGCCGAGCGCGCCGCCGACCTCGGTGCTGCTGCTGTGGCCGACCAGCCGCTCGTTGCGGACGGTGGCCTGGGTGATGTCCCGCAGCTCCGCGGCGGTGGTCTCGCTGATGAGCCGCGCCTCACCGGAGCGCACCTCCACGGTGAACACGCCGAGCGGTGCCGAACCCGAGGAGTCACGGAACAGTGGCGGGGTCGTGGTGCGGCCGGCGTTCTGCACCCGGCTCATGCGCTGGAAGCCGTCGGTGGAGAAGAAGTCGGTCAGCTGCGCGCCGGCGAGGGTGTCCGACTTGACCCCGAGCCGCTGGAGCGTCCAGTCCCGGACGTGTGCCATGGGGCCGAACGCCTCGGTGTTGACGAGCCGGTAGGCGGGCCGGCCGCCCAGGTCCATCCGCTCCGGCAGCCGGTCGGCGGGCGGCTTGTCCTGGGTGAGGCTGTCGGCGATCCGGGCCATCAGCCCCGAGCGGACCGCGAAGCCGAACGCGACGCCGTCCCGGCTGCCGGCGGGCAGGCTCCGGCCGGCCGCGTCGACGGGCCGGCCCAGCCGGTCGGTGACCTCGATGTCGTACCAGACGTCGTCGAGATGGGCGTGCGAGCCGTCGGTGGTGCGGGTCTCGTTCTGGTTCATGGTCTGGTTCTGCAGACCGTACTGGACCTGTTTGCCCCAGTTCTTACGGAAGAAGGCCCGGCCCCAGACCGTGTACTTGAGCTTCACGGGCCCCAGCGGGACGGCCGGCACCAGCGAGGTCGAGGTGCTGTTGACGGCGGTGCGGCCGGTCGTGGCCGTGGTGCGCGCCATCGTGTCGACCTTGACCGGGTTGGCGTAGCCGAAGGTGAACCGGTCCCACCTGCCGTACGGCCGGGCCGTCACCCGGAGCACGCGGGTGCGGCCGTTCGCGGTCCGGTAGGTGAACTGCTGGCCGTCGCCGAAGAAGGCCTGCGGACGCTCCCGCAGCCGCAGCCGGACGTCCTCCTCCAGGCTCCGTGCGGCCCTGCCCCACCGCTTGTCGGGCGCACCCGGACGCGGCCCTCGCCGGCCCAGCTGCCCGGCGATCTCCGCCGCGACCTGATCGGTGCCGCGCAGCACGCTGTCGCTCTGGCCGAGCGCGTAGGACCGCCGCAGCAGTTCGGGCGGGAGCCCGGGATACAGCGCGGCGACACCGCCCATGTACGCGGGCAGCCGGGAGCCGTCGGAGAACCGCACCGGCCCGCCGCCGTCCACCGGGGCGGGGGGCAGGTCGCGGTCGACGCGCGGCGGGCGCCGCAGGTCGAGGTCGCGGCCGACCCAGCCGGGCGGGTTCACGCTGCGGGACCGTACGGGCGGTGCCGGCGGGCCGAGCGGCCCGGGAGGATGCGGCGGCTCGGGAGCGTTCGGCGGCTCGGGAGGGGGACCGTCCTCCGGGATGGGCGGCAGCGGACGACGGTTCGCCGGCGTGGTGATCCGCCTGCGGGCGGTGGCCGTGGTGGTCGTCCCGTGCGTGGTGGCCGTGGTGGCCGTGGTGGCCGTGGTGGTCGTCCCGTGCGTGGTGACGGACGTGTCCGAGTCCGCGGACGTCGGGGTCGGTGTCGGGGCCGGGGTCGGGGTCGCCGAGGAGACGCCTTCGGCGAGGGCCGTGGTAGGTGTCGTACTCAGGTTCCGCTGCGCGGAGAGGGGCGACGCCGTCGGGAGGGCGGGCGCGGACGGCTGGGGCGGGAACAGGTCCCTGGGGTGGGTGCGGGTCCAGGCGGCGCCGGACTCCGCGGCCACGGTGAGCGGACCCGTGTTCCCGTCGCGCCCCAGGCCGACGGTGCCCGCGTGCGCCCAGACGGACCGGGCGGTGGCCGAGGCGACCGCCAGCCGCAGCGGTCCCGGCTGCGCGACACCGGCCTGCGGCGACGCCGCGGCGCCCGCGTGCGGGACGGCCAGGACGACATCGGTGTTCCACAGGTTCCGGCCGGTCAGTTCGGGATCGTGGGCGATCAGCTCGGCGAACTCCGCGTACGGCACGGCGAGCCGTACGCCGCCGGGCAGGGTGAGCCACACCCGGCCGTGCCCGGCGTCGTCCGCCGCGACGACGTAGGCGGGGCTCAGGCCGGAACCGGCCCAAGGAGCCGCCTGGCTGCCGGTACGCCGGTGCGTGCCGTCGGGCCGCGGCGCGGTGGTGCCGACGACCGAGCCGTCCAGCGGAGCGCCCGGCACCGGGGAGATCCAGTTGCGGCCGGCCGGCCGCCCGTCGGTTCCGGCCAGCAGGCTCTCCGGCGCGAAGGCACCCAGTTCCTCCAGGTGGAAGGCGGCCAGCTCGACCGGATCGGACGGGTCACGCCCGGCGGCGATCGCCCGGGTGGCGAGCCAGCCCAGCTGGGCGCGGCGCCCGGGGTCGGGCGCGGGCAGGTGCAGCACGCGGGCGGCGGTGGCGGTGACGTCGGGCAGCCCGTGGAGCCACTCGAAGGCCTTGACCTGTGCCCAGTACAGCCGCGACACCTCCGCCTCGCCGACCGGTTCGGAGGGGTCCAGGCGGAGCACCTTGCGGACCGTCCCCGGCAGGTCGTCGAAGTTCCCTGTCTGCCGGGCCACTCCGACGAGCTGGGGCACGCGCGCGAAACGGCTCAGCGCGGTGCCGGGGGGCGCGGTGGCCGCCCGGGTCAGCAGGTTCCGGTAGGCGGTGGCGTCCACCGGCCCCGGGCCGCCGCCGTGGTCGCGCAGGTGCGCGAAGGCCAACCGCTGGAACAGGTCCATGGTGAAGGGCCCGGTGCCGAGCAGGGCCGGGTCGGACTGCCGCATCGTCTCCAGCGCTCCGATGCCGCGGAGCAGATCACCGTAGGAGGGGTCGCCGTCGATACCGGGGCCCAGGGCCAGCCGCAGGGCGCGCACCAGGCGCAGGGTCCGCGTGATGGTCTCCGCGGGCACCGGGTCCGGGCCCGTGTGCAGGCCCGCGGTCCGGGCGCGGGCGGCCAGCTCGTCGTCGGACGGCTCGGGATGGAACTCCCGCACCTGACCGCCCCGCCCGCGCGCGTCGGTGTACGCCTCCAGCCAGATGTCCGACGGGTCGCCCGGGTCGTGGTGGTGGCCGGCGGGACGGTCGACCGCCCGTACCCGCTTGCGGGTGCCGTTGGCCACGGTCTGGGCGATGGGGACCTCCGTGAGCGGGTCGGCGGCCGGTTGCGGACGGCTGGCCAGGTCGGCGGAGGTCCCGGTCCTGCCGCGCTGGTAACTGCCGCCGGTCCAGCAGGCGTCGAGGTAGATCCAGTCCTGCTCGCGCAGGCGCCGCACGCTCGGCCGGCGGGAGAGCCAGCCGGCGAGTTCCCCGCCGGACGCGTGGTAGGTGCTGCCGTCCTCCTGCGGGACGGAGACGGTGTGCGGGGAGGCGTGCATGATCAGGTGGTAGACCTGCTCGCCGGAGCCCGCGCCCACGGTCAGCGGTGTCCGCGCGGTCGCGCCGAGCGAGCCGGGGTGCCGCCGGGCGAAGCCGGTGATCCGGTGCACGTTGCGGGCCCGGTACTCGCGCACACCGGCCAGCTCGGCCGGGTTGAAGGCCATCCGGCCGAGCTGCGGGTGGCCGTTCTCGTCGGCGATGATGGTGTGGCTGATCATGCGGCGCTCCCACTGGGGAACGTCCGCGCGGTCCTCCGGCACCACCTCGCCGGGCCGGCTGAGGATCCAGTCCCCCCGGGGGACGCCGGGCCGGTCCAGGAGGGCCAGCGGCACCCGACCGGTCTCGTCCCGGCGGCCCAGGACCGGTTGACCGCTGGTGGACCACACCTCGCGCCCCAGCCGGTCGGCGAGCGCACGCGGCAGCTCCAGCTGCCGGCCACCGGCGTAGGGCACGACCAGGAGGACGGGAACCTCGGGCGGCAGGGCGGACAACACCGGGTCCATGGCGAGCAGTTCGGCGAGGACGGCCGGCGGCGCGGAGACGCGGGCGCCGTCCTTGGCACGGACGAGGATCGCGTGGGAGTTGCCCGACGCCATGACGACGTACGGCCGCGGCTGTCCCGCCCCCGGACTCCAGGGGGCGGGGCGCGGGGCGCTCGTCTCCTCCCGTCCGTCGGGGAGGCGTACCCGCACGCTCGTGGCGTCGGGGTCCACATCCAGCCCGTGGCCGGCCCCCGGGGCACCGCTCCACACCCGGCCGTACGGGGTGCCGTCCTGCCCGGTGAGCGCGCTGGGCGTGGCCAGCCCGCCCCCGAGAGCGAGCCCGAAGGCGGCCAACGCCGCCAGCGTGGAGGCCTGTTCCATCGCCGGGTCCAGGGCGATCCGGAAGAGGTCGCCGTGGTGGTCGTGGGTGACGGGGGTGCCCGGGTCGAGCAGCAGCACCTGCCGTGCGACGGCGTCGAGATCCAGAGGCCCGGGGTCGAGCGCGGGACCGTGGCCGGCCTGCCGCAGGGCGTCGAGCCGGCCGACGGCGTCCAGGAGGGAGGGGTGCAGGGGGTTGCCGGTGATGCCGGCCCCGAAGACACGGGCGAGTTCGGCGGCGTACGCGGGGTCGGGCCCGTACTCCGGGCTCTGGTCCGGGCGCCGGCCCTCGGGCTCGGGAGTGCCGAGGTCCATGTCGACGGAACCGAGGCTGCCGGCCGGCGACCCCGGGGCGGGCGGGTCCACGAGCGGGGTCAGGGGCGCACCGGTGGGGACCGCGGACTCCGTGACGGAGGGAGCGGGGACGCGCGGGTCGGCGGCGCCGGTGGTGGGGACGGGCCTGGGGGCCTCGGACGTCGCGGAGGGTCCGGGCCCCTCGCTCACAAGGTCCGGACTCGTACGGTCCGGCAGTCCCAGTTCCTGATGCGGCTGATCGGCGAGGCCGGCCGCGGTGTCCAGGACCTCGGGCGAGGGACCCGGCCTGGTCATCAGCACCTTGACCTGGTCGACCACGGGGAGGTCGCTGAAGGTCAGGGACAGCGGGTCACCGCTGAGGACGGCCTGCGCCTGCTGCTCGAAGGTGAGCGAGACGCCCGCACGGTCGAGGTCCTGGGCGCTCACCGGTGTGTCGGGGGCCACCCCCGGCAGGTGTTCCGGGAGATCGGCGGCGGTCACCTGGGCGGCGATGAACCGCCGTTGTCCGTCATCCCCGGGCACGATGACGTTCTGCGTGTCCGGGACGTTGGTGACGTCGCTGTCGGCGTCCTGCGGTGAGGACTGCTGGGGTGTCGTGTCGACGTCCTGGGTGTTGCTCTCGCTGCGCGGCTGGGGTGTCGTGCTGCCGGGCCGGGGGGTGCCGTTGGTGGTTGTCGGGTTTCCGCTGGTTCCGGTGTTGCCGCTGGTGGCCGTGTTGCCACCGGGCGCGGTGTTCCCTCCGGTCGTGACGTTCGAGAGGTCCGGGATGCCGCTCTTGATGTCGAGGCCGTTGCCGTTGATGCCGGCCCCGGTGACGTCCGTGTCCAGGTCGGAGGACTGGGTGGGGGGCCGGCCCGCGCTGTTCAGCCCGTCGCGGTCGCGGTCGCTGTCACCGGACGCGGAGGTGCCCTTGCCGCCGTCGCCGGAGTGGGAGGTGCCGTCGGACGAGGAGGAGTCGTCCTGCGTCGTGTCCGGCACGGTCAGCTCGGTGCCGTCCGAGGTGTCGCTCTGCGCGTCCCAGAGGTCGTCACTCGGGTCGGTGACGTCGCTGTCGGAGTCGCTG